>CALKBI010000018.1 GCA_937990185.1 uncultured Neomegalonema sp.
CTTGGCGTACTGATCAACCTCGGCCCACGCCTTGGTAAATTCAATCAAGATGGCACGGCAAATGATCTGACCGGTCACAACATGCCTCTGACCGTCATTGGATTGATGCTGATTATCGTTGGTTTTTTCGGGTTCCTAATGGCTTGTGTTCTTGTCCCCGGACAAACGTGGTCGTTTGATGCCGGAATGTGGACGTCGATCTACGGCACGAAAATGACACTCTCGACTCTCGCCTTCAACATCCTGATGGCATTCGGCGGCGGCGTGATCGGCGCTTGGGCGTTTACGCGTGATCCATTCTGGATGATGTCTGGCGCTCTGGCAGGGATCATCTCTGCGGCTTCAGGAATGGACTTTTATTGGCCACCGATGGCGTTCGCGATTGCCTTTGCAGGCGGCGCAATGCTGGCTCCGATTGCGAAGATGATCGAGAATATGGGTATTGACGACGCGGTTGGCGCTGTCACGGTTCACGGCTTCATTGGTATCTGGGGCGTTCTTGCTTGCGGTATTTTCGCCAGTGGATATCCGGCGCTGTCCGGTGATGTCGGCGTTCCGACAATCACCCTTTACGGTCAAGCCGTCGGTGCTTTGATGATGTTCCTGTGCGGTTTCGTACCAGGGTACGTATTGTCCCTGCTCCTTAGGATCTTTGGCCTCTTGCGCGTTGATGATGCCTCGCAGATTGCAGGACTCGATCCGGTAAAAGTACCGCTCGTTGCCTATCCTGAAGGCATGACCTCTCACCCCACACCTGCTGAATAAGGAAAGATACAAATGTTTGGATCACCACTTAAAGAAGCATCGTGGAATACCGCCGAGGGCGCAATCTATAACGGTGCAACGGTCTTGGCCGAAGGCGCGGAAGCGCCGCTATGGTACTCGACTTCAGAAGGCATTTGGCTTCTGGTCGCTATTGGATTGTGTGTACTGGCGCTCTTGATCGGTCATGGTCATGAGTCCGGTGCGTATCGCCGTGAACGGAACCGTGCCAGAGGCATGGGCGATTACTAAAGGATAGTTCCTTCAGCATTTCCTGAAGGAAACTTCTAACGAAAAAGGGCCGCATCAAGCGGCCCTTTTTTATATCTTATGTGTGCGGAGTTATTCTGGTTCAGTAGTTCCCTTTGGCCCGCTCTTTTGTCGGATCGAAGTGAGCGAAACGACAAACAGTTGCGGACAGACGTTTTTGGTGGCCATCCAATTGACCAATTTCTAACGCCGTGCCCTCTTCTGCTACTGTCACATCAACACGGGCCAGTGCAATCACTTTACCTAAGATCGGTGACTTGACAGCGGATGTGATGACCCCCACTTGAGCTTTACCGAGGCGAACACAATCGCCGTGGGAGGGTACGTTACCACCCTCGATATCCAAGCCAACCAGCTTATCGCGCGGATTGGCTTTGCGGCGCTCGATAGCGGAGCGGCCAATGAAATCATCTTCTTGAGATTTCAGAGGCACTGTAAATCCAATACCAGCCTCGAAAGGATCAGTGGTATCGTCAAAATCATATCCAGCGAAGATCAAACCAGCTTCAATGCGAAGCATATCCAATGCGTTCAAACCACAAGGGATAAGGCCGTGTTTTTGTCCAGCTTCCCAAATTGTATCGAAAACTTCGACAGCATCTTTCGGATGACAGAAAACCTCATACCCTAGCTCGCCCGTATAACCCGTGCGCGAAACCACCACCGCAGTGCCTTGCACATCGCCGATACGGGCAGGCGTAAACCGGAACCACTCGAGTTCTGACATTGTGGGTTTGTCAGGGTTCGTCCAGAAAACCTCTTCCATGATCGCGCGAGATTTAGGCCCTTGGACTGCGATGTTGTGGAGTTGATCGGTCGAATTGCGAACCCAAGCCTGCAAGCCATGTTTCTCAGCTTGCTCGCGCAGCCAAAGCCCCGATGTATCATTGCCACCGATCCAACGGAATAAGTCATCGCCCAGCCGGAAGACTGTGCCATCATCAATCATCCCGCCATGATCATAGCACATCGCCGTATAGACTACGCCACCGACGGCGAGCTTTTTCATGTTACGCGTGACACACATCTGCATCAGCTTTTCGGCATCCGGGCCGGTGACTTCATATTTACGCAGCGGAGATAAATCCATCACCACAGCTTTTTCACGGCAAGCCCAATATTCTTCTATCGCGCCGTGGCTATTCATCTGCTGAGGGAGCCAATACCCATTATAGGCTATGAAATCTCTTGTGTGTCGGGCAAAGCATTCGTGAAAGCCCGTTTGCTTACTGTCTTCCAAATCCGCCTCCACGCTGGCGCGGTATCCGACCGAGCGTTTAAATAATTCGTTCTCACTGTAAACCCGGACCTGAATATCCGTTGGGTCCCAACCATTCGTCGCATCAATATCCGAAGGGCAAGCCGTCGAGACACAAACCAGATCGTCTAACGCTTGCAGTAGCAAATAATCGCCAGGGCGCGTGTATGGATCGTCGTGCGAAATTTGATGATGATCATCGAGCGCCGTGTTGTAGAAAAAATTGAGCGCGGGCCAGCTCGCCCGAGGCTTTAGCCCGAATTTTTCTGTGCTGCCATTGATGTTGTCAGTGCAATTCACATGACCCGGATAGCCCGCATCTTCGTACCCTCGTGCTGTACAAGCCGCGCCGAAAGTATCGTGACGCATTACGCCGTCTTGCATCATCTCGACAAGCGGCTCCTGATCCACCGTCCAATATTTCGAGAGCAATCCCGGCTGAGGATACAGGCTGCCATTCAGGGAGCGCGTCGTCGTGGGATCGATTTCGTGCTCAATGCCCATATCCAGTTTTCGTTGAGAGAAGGCTTGAAAGTCAGAACATTCCCGGCCTTGAACATCTATGATTTGTATCCATTGGCCTTTCTTGACCTGATAAGCATGAGCACGTCCGGGTAGGATATTCACATCCATCAATGCATCAGCCAGCGGGTCCGGCGCGACAAGTCGTTCTTTTACATTCTTCCGTTTAGAGCGCTTGATATAGACGATCAAATCCGTCGGCGGATTCATTTCATGTGGTTGCATCCGCGAACCGATTGCAGCGACGATCAAAGTTCCTGCGGTGCTGGCGTGGAAGGTTTCCATGTCGCCAGCGCGTGATCCATTGGTGAAGATACGCGCAGCTTCCGCTTTTCCGAGGTCGAATCCATTTCGCGCGAGTGTCTCACGCATCCGGTGTGCTGATGCATCGCCTTCAAGTAACAACGTTTGCAGTCCCGTTGGTTCTCCCGCAGACTTGCCGCCGATCATCGCAGCTTTTGATTTACCATCACTATCAAAGAATACGAGTTCAGCGGGTTGCAAGCCTTCAGGATCAAGGACGGAAACCTCATCACCTTCGTCTAAGTTAAGCGCGAGTGATCCTAACGCGGGCAGCGGATGACGCTCAATATCTTCCGGTAGCACCCGCAAGCCGGGGACGAGAACGCCGCCATGCTCGTATCCGGTCTCAAACTTTGAGTAAAAGCCCATCAGCCTATTCCCAACTGTTTCTTTCGTTCGTCCGCCCAAGACCCAATAATGCGATCCGCGATAATGCCAAGTGCAGCGATGAAGAAACCTGCAAGAATACCGCGACCAAAGTTTTGTGTGGAAATCGACCGTACGACTTCTTGGCCAAGATCGGTTGATCCAATCAGCGCCGTAATCGCCGTCATCGCCAGTGCCATCATGATTGTCTGGTTCAGACCCAGCATGATCTCAGGAATAGCAATAGGCAGCTCGACTTTCCATAAGCGTTGACGCTTAGTTGTTCCGTTCGCAATGGCTGCTTCGACTGTAACTTCTGGAATGCGTTTCAGCCCCAAGTAAGTATATCGGATCGCCGGGACCGTTGCGTAAGGAATGATCGCGAAGACGTTTGCAAAGTCGCCTACCCTAAACAGCATAATCGCCGGGATGAGGTATATGAACGACGGGAATGTCTGAAGTGTATCGCAGATCGGCATGAGGATATTCGCCACCCTCTCCGATCGCGCCGCCCAAACTCCCAAAGGCACACCAATGATCACACAAAGCAATGTCGCGATGAGAACCAAATACGTGGTCTTCATCGTTTCTACCCAAAATCCGGTCACGATGAACGATGCCATCAATGCAAGGCAGAGCAATAATACAGAAAGCCCGCCATAACGCCACGCAGCCGCGCCAACTACGAAAACGAAAACCGGCCACGGCATCCAAAGGAAGAAGTTCCGTACCGGAATGAGGAAGTTCAGCGTCACCCAATCGCGGATCGGATTGATGTAATCAAAAGCATTCTTGTTGAATTCTCGAATGCCGCCATCCATCCAGCGCGCAAGCACCTTCGGATCGAACAGCGTTACTTTTCCTTCCGCGCCGGTATAGGTAAGCTTGGACGGCGGGATTGTAACATCTCTGAACCAAATCGCAGCGATGTAGCTCAGCACAAGGATGACAAGAAAGATTAGCATGTGCTTGTGGCGCTGTGCCCATGTTTTTGCGACGGCGAAATGATCCGTCTCTTTGTTCGCATAGCCTTGTGTCAGGCGGTCCAAAACAATCGCCACAACTGAAATCGCGATACCCAATTCAATCGCGGTTCCGAGTTTTAACTGTTGCAATGAATAGAGCAATTTATGCCCTAGTCCTTGCGCGCCAGCAATCGAGGCAATCACGACCATCGCAAAGGTCTGCATCACCACCTGATTGACGCCAAGCATCAGCGTACGCTTGCCGGACGGGAGTGCCACTTTCCAAAGCAATTGGCGGCGTGTGCAACCTGACATCTTGCCGGACTCGACAATCTCTTCCGGCACGGTTTGCAAGCCAAGAATTGTACACCGAGCCATTGGCGGCATGGCGAAAACAACAGTCGCTATCAGTGCCGTAACCGGGCCAAGTGCAAACAAGGCGGCAACCGGTGCAAGATATGCCATATGTGGGACGGCTTGCATGAGATCAAAAATCGGCGTGATGATCCGCGCAGCAATCTTGGAGCGCGTGACCCAAATACCAAGAACTACGCCAACGAATGCAGCCATCGGAACCGCAACGACGACAATCGTCATCGTGCGCATTGTGTCTTTCCATACATTAAAGACAGCGAGGTAAAGCATCGTAAACGCGCAGAGTAGCGCCAACCGCCAACCGCCAATCCAATGTCCGAGTATGATCACCCCTGCAGCAATTGCCACCCACGGGATCGGTCCATAAAGAGCTTTCGCACCAATTCCTTTCAACCCGTCCGAAAGCATCTTCGGCAATGACGTGATGGATTCAGGCGCGGCATCGCCGAAGAAGAGAGCCATTAAGATTGGTGTGAGAAATAATACCGCCGCGATCAAACCATTACGAAGCGTTGAAAAGTACGTGACGACACTGGCTAAAATCACTGTAAGCCAAATCCACGACATATTCGCATGGCCGCGATAAAGAACATATTCCGCCCATTTCACAGGCGCTTTTAGTCCTTCGCCAATGGCACGGGTAATGTCTTTAAAGGCAATCCCGAAAATGGTTGCTTCGGATTTCAACCATTCAATCCGCGTGGTCAACCATTCCTCAGCAGGTATCTCCCATTCCGGCCACCATCTGTCTGGCAAAACTCCCGGAGAGACATAATGAAAAATGAGAGCGAGTAGCGTGATGCCAAAAACAACACCCCAATAAGACGGCATCTTTACGCCTTGAGAGGATTCACTTTGGAACGTACTCGCCGTTACCTCAGTCATGCTGCATCTCGAGTAAAGATTGTTGTGGCCACATCCTCTCGGGTCACGGAGCCAATGATTTGGCCCGCCTCATCAACAACGCCCATTGGTCTGTTCGCCGTTAAAACTTGTTGAGCGACGGAACCTATCTTTTCCGACACTAAGACAGTTCCTTCGGCAGACGGATCAATCGGTTTCATAATTGTGCCGACCGAAACGATGCGTTCTCGTGGAGCATTGCGTGCAAATTCTGCGACGTAATCATCTGCTGGATTCAGAACAATTTGCTCAGGCGTATCGAGTTGCACCATGCGGCCATCTTTCATGATACCGATGCGATCAGCGAGTTTCGTCGCCTCTTCGAAATCATGCGTGATGAAGACAATCGTTTTCTTCAGCTTTTGTTGCAGACGCATAAATTCGTCTTGCATCTCAGCACGGATCAGCGGATCGAGCGCGCTGAACGGTTCATCCAAAAACCAAATGTCAGGTTCCACAGCAAGACTGCGTGCGATACCAACCCGCTGTTGCTGTCCACCGGAAAGCTCGCGAGGGAAATAGCTCTCGCGTCCTTGCAGGCCGACCAGTTCAATCATGTCTTTTGCGCGTTGAACCCGCTCCGCCTTATCCATCCCCTGTACTTCTAGAGGAAAGGCAACATTCTCCAGAACATCGCGGTTAGGTAATAAACCAAAGCTCTGGAACACCATCCCCATCTTATGTCGGCGAATGTCGATCAACTCGCGCTCGGACACTTTGAGCAAGTCGCGCCCTTCGTATTCCATCTCGCCCGCCGTGGGATCATTCAGGCGCGTAATACAACGGATCAGTGTCGACTTACCCGATCCTGAAAGGCCCATGATGATAAGAATCTCACCGGCATGAACGTCAAAGGAAACATCTTGAACCGCACCAATATAGCCCGCTTCTTTTAATGCCTCAGGTGTTGGTGCTCCCTTGTGGCGTTTCATAAAACGCTTCGGGTTATCTCCGAAAATTTTCCAGATGTTTCGGCATTTTATCTGGACTTCGGCTGACATTTAAAATTTCTCGCGTTTGAAAATTTAGAAACAAATAGGCCGAGCGGAAACCGCTCGACCAATCTCAACACGTTCAAACTTACCAGCTTGCAACGATGTCTTTGTTGTCTTCGATCCACTTATCAGCGGCTTCTTCAGGCTCCATTCCGTCAACGTCGACGAGAAGAGCAGCAGCAGCGATCTGAGCATTTGTGAAGTCAACGTTTTGCATAACGCCCCAAGCACCCGGGTACTTTTCAGCAAGACCGGACCAAGCCGCTTTTTTCAGCCAACCGCTGTGCGGTGCGCCGCAATCGCCGGTGGCGTTCGGGTTTGGACCCCATTCTTTAACTTCATTACACGCAGCAGATGGCGCTGGGAAGTCAACGAACTGACCTTCGAACTTCGACTCGATGAAGTTTGGTGTCCAGTTAAACAGAACGATTGGCTCTTCACGGTCATAAGCCGATTGTAGCTCTGCCCAGAGCGTCGCAGCTTGACCGACGTTGATAGCTTCGAAGTTCATTTCCAGAGCATCAATGCGGTCAGCGTAGTTTTTACCCCAGTCAGCAGGTGGGCCTACAAAACGGCCTTTTGGTTTTGTTTCAGCCGTCGCGAACATTTCTGCGCAACGGTCAAGACCTTGCCACGAACCAGCACCAGGGCATTTGTCGAGGACGTAGTTAGGAATCCACCACTCTTCACGGGTCGCAGCAGAGTGCGTTCCCGCATCAACCATTCCGTTCTCAACAGCTTTTTCGAAAGCGGATTTCATAGAACCTTCCCAAGCCTCGACTTGGAAGTGCATATCGCCATCAGCGATGGCTTGGAACTGAAGTTGGCTGTCCGATGGTGCGTACTCTACGGTATAGCCTTTTTCTTCGAGAACTTTACCGACCACGTAGGAAAGAACGAGCTGACTGGTCCAGTTGTTCTGAACAATAATAATCGGATCATCCGACTCTGCCTCAGCAAACGCCGAAACTGGCATCGCCATGAGCGCAGCAGCAGCTACACCTTTAATAAAGTTATGCATCTTCTTCTCCCTTGTTCTGGCGGGTTATCGCCAATTCATACTGTCCTGCCGTTCTGCGCCGGCTTCGGAAAAATTATGCGCCCTCAACAATTGTTTGAAGGCTGTTTGACGCCGCTTGCCGCATCGCGCGCACCGGGGCGTATTCTTCACTGTGATACCACTCGGTAGCAGCCTGCAACGTCGGGAAGCGAATGACAACGGTGCGGTCACCGATACTTTCGCCTTCGAAATGCTGTGCTGGCCCGCCTCTAACGAGATATTCACCACCATATTTCTCAACAATTGGAGAAACGGCAGCGACGTAATCCTTATAAGCCTCAGGGTCAGTCACGTTAATTTGAGCGATAACATACCCTGCAGCCATAGCCTAAGCTCCTTTCGGCGTTGGATCAGCGGTTGATTTCGCCCAATCCGGCTCAAAGCCTAAAACGACAGTTTCGGCAGGTAAAGTCGGATTAAACAGCAAGTTATGCCAGTACGTCGCCTGATGAAGCGGATTTTGTTCGCCGAGCACCCAAACTTTGCAAGCAATGTCATATCGTTGACGAAATGCCTCAAAGCGAAGTGTGCAACGTTCCGCAGCGCGAATTTGACTTGCTCCCGGCGAACCCGGCGGGAATGTAGAAGTCAGGATATCCGAAAAGGTCTCGGCCTTTTGGTAGTATGCCTCACTAAATAACCGTATCGCATTATCACGCCGCTGTGCCGGATCATGAGTTTTGCGAACCATGTGCTTGAATTCTTCGGTCTGGCTGTGTGCCATCGTCTTGCACATCACCGTAATCACGTGGCCAAGCGGTTCGTTCTCACCAATCAGCGTTACTTCAGGTGTGATCCCATCAGAAGGCCGTCCCAAATCTTCACGCATCATCATTTGGCGTATGCGGCATTGCCATCGAAGAAAACCATCGCGCATCGCCGCCCCCTCATGGGTACGCGGAAGGGTATGTGCGGGCATCATAAGAGACACCCGCCCAAGATCATATTGCCGGAAAATTCCGTCATCAGTACTTCCGATACGCTTCGCGCAATTGCACGAGCGGATGGCGGTCTGACATCTGGAATTTGATCAACAACTCACGCGCAATCATGTCGCGATCTTGCTGATTATCAGGCAGATTAATCGTATCGGGGACGCGAACCCAGCCGTTGATGTTCCGGTCAAAGACGGCAGGTTTGCCTTCTTCATAACCCATGTGAACATCTTCGAGCCAGTTCAGATCATCCCACCCCATTGTCTCAACATATTTTGTCAAGAAAGGTGTCATCCGATCATAATCAGGAACCAGATTCACATCATAGCGATAACCGATGTGCTGCCCGATTTCTTTCTCACGTTCCGAGCCGAGACCATCTTTGTCTTTCAAAAACTGATCGACATCGAGGATTTCCGAACCGCGATATTGGGTTCCAGCCATTATTCTTTCCCCCTTACAAGTCGTGATAGTTATTGACGCCAACCGTGTGGTCAGTGCCAGCGAGTGGAACAGCAGCCATTGCCGAAGCTTCCATCGTCAGAGCAGCAAGATCTTCCGGCTCAAGCGAGTGGATATTGGTCTTGCCGCAAGCACGAGCAAAGAGCTGTGCTTCAATGGTCAGCGTATGCAGGAAGTTATAAACCCGCTCTGCTGCTTCATCCGGATCAAGGCGCTTACGCAATTCTGGGTCTTGCGTCGCAATACCAACCGGGCAACGTCCTGTGTGGCAGTGATAGCAATAACCAGCTTCAACGCCCATCTCGGACTCAAAGTCTGCCTCGGGGATGTCTTTGTTACAGTTCATCGCCATCAAAGACGAGTGACCAATCGCAATCGCATCTGCACCAAGCGCAATCGCTTTAGCCACGTCAGCACCGTTACGAATACCGCCTGCATAAACGAGGCTGATTTCGCCGCGCTTACCAAGATCATCAATCGCTTTACGCGCTTGACGGATCGCAGCAATACCGGGAACGCCGGTGTCCTCTGTTGCGAAGTGAGGGCCAGCACCCGTGCCGCCCTCCATACCGTCAATGTAGATCGCATCAGGATCACATTTCACGGCCATCCGAACATCGTCATAAACGCGCGCTGCACCGAGCTTAAGCTGAATCGGAATTTGCCAATCGGTCGCTTCACGGATCTCTTGAATTTTCAGCGCCAGATCATCCGGGCCAAGCCAGTCAGGGTGACGCGCAGGCGAGCGTTGGTCGATACCCGCAGGCAACGAACGCATCTCCGCAACCTGGTCGGTCACTTTCTGACCCATCAAGTGTCCGCCAAGACCAACTTTACACCCTTGGCCAATGAAGAATTCACAGGCATCGGCGAGTTTCAGGTGGTGCGGGTTAAAGCCATAGCGCGACTGGATACACTGATAGTACCACTTCGTAGAATAGCGGCGCTCATCAGGGATCATACCACCTTCACCAGAGCACGTCGCGGAACCAGCCATCGTCGCACCGCGCGCAAGAGCAGTCTTGGCTTCGAACGACAATGCACCGAACGACATGCCGGTGATGTAAACCGGAATATCAAGGTCAAGCGGGCGCTTGGCTCGTGGGCCAATCACCGTGCGGGTTTCGCATTTCTCACGGTATCCTTCGATTACGAAACGGGTGAGCGTTCCGGGAAGGAAAGTAAGATCATCCCAGTGAGGAATTTTCTTGAACAGTGAGAAACCACGCATCCGGTAACGGCCAAGCTCGGCCTTAATGTGGATGTCGTCCATAACCTTTGGCGGGAAAACAAAGCTATTCCCAAGGCGGTTGGTATCTCTCTTTTTTGTGCCCGGTATCATGTGAGCCGGGGTCTCTCCATCAGCAGCCATTTCGGCGCTCCTATTCTTGTCATCCTCGGACTTGATCAGAAGATCGCGTCGAGTGGGAGAAGACCCTCGCGTCGAACGCGAGGGCGACGATCACGGTTCTTAGAGGATCAGCTTTTTCTCGTTTGGCTCGAGGTTGTCGTAATTCCAGAGCTGCTTACCCGCGACGATTTTGGTAAAGTGATCGACACCCTTTTCAGGCATCAAATCGTATTGGGTTAGCTTACGGGTCAGCCATGCCTTGTCGAGATCGGTTAGTTCAGCCGGGATTGCATCAACCCCATAATCTTTCACTTCACCGCCAACATAGATCGTGCCGTCATACATCGAGTCGCCGAGGTTCTTGCCAGCGTTGCCGCAAACAACCATCCGGCCCCGCTGCATCATGAACCCTGAGAACGCGCCGGTGTCACCGCCTACGATGATCGTGCCGCCCTTTTGGTCGATGCCAGTACGTGAGCCAACCGAGCCTTTACAGACCAGATCACCACCACGCATTGCCGCACCAAAAGTCGAGCCTGCGTTTTTCTCAATGACGACCGTACCAGACATCATGTTTTCACCACATGACCAACCCACACGTCCATTGATCCGCACATTCGGTCCATCAATCAGACCAACACCGAAATAGCCGATCGACCCTTCGACAATCAGATTGAGCTTATTGAGAATGCCAACGCCGACCGAGTGCATACCGCGAGGGTTTTGCAGCACGATCGTGCCGTAACCCTCTTCCATCAATCCGTTGATGTCTTTGTTTACCTCAGTAGTCGTTTTGCCTTCACAGTTCAGCTCGGTCCGCTTGTTGAAATCTACATCAGCCGCCCAAGGGTAGGTAAGGTTTTCATCCTCACCAACCTCAAAGAACACCTCCATCGAACGGTTCTTGAGTTGCTCCGACATCATGCCGAGGTCACGTGCGCGATCCTCCTGCGTCGTTCCCTCTTTCTCGTCTCGGGTTTGGCCAGCACGGGGATCATACCCCATGTCTTCGGCCATCACGCTCATGCTTTCCATACGCGGATCTCCTCATCATAGGGATCGTAGGTGTCAATCTCTTGGGGTAGGATGGCGCGAATAGCCACTTCCTCGGAAGCCATCGCGATCATGTCATCGGATTCGTAAAGAACCAGAGGCTTCGCAGCCATTGTGTCCTTTGCCATGCCGAGACTGTCTTTTGTCGCCACCAGATAGGTGAAGACACCATCGATTTCCTCGATCGAGGCTTTCAAGCTGTCTTCAAGCGTCGCGCCATTAGCGAGGTTATCCGCCGTGTAAACCGCCAGCAATTCAGAGTCGCAAGAGGACATAAAGCGATGTCCTTTTTTCTCCATCTGGCGACGCTTCAACCAGTAATTCGTAATCTGGCCGTTATGCACAACAGCAACGTCGTTGTATGGAAACGCCCAGTAAGGGTGCGCCGAGCGGATATCCACATCGGATTCCGTAGCCATGCGCGTGTGTCCGATACCGTGCGTTCCTTTGAAGTCACGCAGACCGTATTGATCGGCAACAACATTGGCATCGCCGAGGTCTTTGATCAGCTCAAGTGCGTTTCCAAGACTGAGGATTTCAGTACCTTCGACATCCTCGATATAACGCGCCATCGCTTCGGTATCGCCATCATGCGAGATGACATAGCGCATCGCGTAAGGCGTTACTTCGTCTCTGGATTTGATTGCAGCTTTGTGTTCACCAAGGCGTTTTTCAACCTCAGCAATTCGCGCCGCAATCTTTTCACCCATGTCATAGCCTGAGGCCATGTCTTCTTGTTCGGCAACCTTAAAACGCATGACATAATCGCCAGCGTTCGGCTCGCCATAAATGGCAAAGCCCGTCGAGTCGGGACCACGGTGTTTAAGCGCGGTGAGCATCGATGTCATCTCGGAACCGACGCCCGAGCTTTTTCCCCGATGTATAAGTCCGGCAATGCCGCACATTGGCTGAACCTCCTAAAGAAGCGGCCTGAAAATGGCCGCACGTTTCCTGTTCGGCGAGGAAAAACCCCGCCGTTTCCTGTGTTTTTGCCGCCCTTCCTTAGGGGAGGCACTCCATGTACATTTCTTTGTCGAGTTCGGTGACCGAGGCCATCGAGCGCTCATATTCGTCAGTTTTATACTCGTGATAGAGCCGGTACATTTCACCCGGCATACCGCGCTGAACAACTTCGTCTTTTTCAAGATGCGACAGCGCTTCGCCAAGGGTCATTGGAAGCTTTTTAACATCCTTGCCCTCTTTGATTGCCTCATAGATGTTGCGTTCTTCTGGTTCACCCGGATCGAGCTGGTTGTCTATACCATCATCCATCGCAGCGAGCAGGGTTGTCCCCATGATGTAAGGATTCACCATCGAGTCGACCGAGCGATATTCAAACCGACCCGGTGCAGAAACCCGAAGGCCAGTGGTCCGGTTTTGGAAACCCCAATCAGCAAAGACAGGCGCCCAGAACCCTGTATCCCAAAGACGGCGGTATGAATTGACCGTTGAGCAACCAACTGATGTCAGTGCTTGCAGGTGATGTACCACGCCACCGATCGCTTCTAAGCCATCTTTGCCCGGCATCTGTGGGTCATCATCATCCGGCATAAACGTATTTGTGCCGCCCTTAACGTACATGTAGTTGTCCTGCATACCCGGCAGGTTCTTCGGATCATTCCCGATCTTCTGGAACTCATCCTTGCCGCCCTTCCACAACGACATGTTGTGATGGCAACCGTTGGCTGACACGCCCATGAAAGGTTTCGTCATAAAGCAAGCAAAAATGCCGAACTCGCGCGCAACCTGCGCACAGATTTGGCGATAAGTGGTCAAACGATCAGCATTACGAAGCACGTCATCAAACATCCAGTTCAGCTCAAGCTGGCCCGGTGCATCCTCGTGATCGCCCTGAATCATATCGAGGCCCATTTTACGGGAATACTCGATTACTTTCAGAGTGACAGGACGAAGACTCTCGAATTGGTCAATGTGATAGCAATAAGGCTTCGAATATCCGTCGCCCGGCTTGCCGTTTTCATCAAACTTGAGCCACATCATTTCCGGCTCAGTACCAATGCGAAGTTGACGTCCATGCTTCTTTTGGAAGTCCGCATGCATGCGGCGCAAATTTCCGCGACAATCCGAGGTCAGATACCCACCGGGATCAACTTTTTCTTCCCGGTTGCGGAACAGCGTACAATAGAACCGGCCAATTTTCGGAGCCCATGGCAGTTGCATGAATGTTTCCGGCTCAGGGATACCGACAAGCTCAGCAGCCTCCGGTCCATAACCAAGATACTCTCCCGAACGGTTGAGGAACAGGTTCATTGTCGCGCCATAGACAAGCTGGAAGCCCTTTTCAGCAACTGTCTCCCAGTGATCCGCTGGAATGCCCTTACCCATAATTTTGCCGGTCACGGAAACGAATTGCAGATAGAGGTATTCAATCCCCATCTTGTCGATCATCTTGCGAACTTCTTTGACCTTCGCAGCGCGGCCCTGCGCATTTACGAAATCATCGAGATCCATATGCGGACGGTTGCTGCGCTTCTTCGTAGCTGACTTTTTCTTGGCAGGTGCTTTCGCCACTGTGTCTCTCCCCTTGGTCCGTAATTGGACTGCTTGTCTGGTGGCGATTCGAGTCGCCACATTCAAATTAAGGCTGATTTAGACCGATTTCATGAAAGCGCGCAACCAATTTGCTTTTTTGGTTCAAATTTGGCACAAAGAAACTTAAGCCAATTGGAAGGTTCTTATGAATTCGACAGGAAAAAAGCGCAATGCTGCGGAAGTTGTAGCCGCCCTACGCCGCGATATTGCCGATTCTAAATACCTACCAAACGAAAGACTTCCAGCTGAAAGAGATCTTTCTGATGCTTTCGGGGTTGCCCGAGGCACATTGCGGGAAGCCCTCCGTCAATTAGAAGAAATGGCGTATGTCGAAAGGCGCGCGGGCAGCGGTACTTATGTAACGTATAACGACGATGGCCACCCGAAAGTAACCGAGGCTACACGGCCTTTGGAGTTAGTAGACGCCCGGTTTGCACTTGAGCCTCATATCTGCCGCCTCGTCGTTTTACATGCGACTGGTCGTGATCTTTTGAGGATTGAACACACATTGCACCGAATGGAAAAATGGGGCGGCAGCGCAAATGCTTTTTCAGAAGCGGATGAAGCCTTTCATTTTCTGCTCGCTGAAACCACGCGCAATCCCTTGTTGGTTTGGATGATGCAAAAAGTCGCTGATGTGCGAACGCATTCTCAATGGGCGCAAATGCGATCTCTTACTTTGAGCGACTCCATGATTGAAGGATACAATCAGGAACACCGCGCTATTTTCGATGCTATACGTGATCGTGAACCGGAGCGTGCCGCTCAAGCGATGAAAAATCACCTTTCCGCGGCGAGAAACTCACTTATGAAAGCGGCGCAAACTTAACTTTAGTCACAAGGTCAGCGTTAGAAGCTATCGTAATTAATGTCTGCCTACACTCGAGCGGTCGTTTGCAGCCAATTTATATAAAGTCGCTCCGCGTTCTTTTCGAAATCTGACATCCGAGCGTCGCATTCCGCTTTCAGGCTTTGTGCACCTTCATCTCCCAACGCTTTTACCAGAGCATCGTGATAGGCAGGAATCTTAGCCCAATTTTCGACAGTATCCGCTTCGATTTCGATATGAAATTGAGCAGAAAATGCGCGCGGTCCCCATGACATTGCTTGCACCGCACAATCTGGGGAACCCATCAGGACCTTAGCCCCTTCTGGCAGTGCGGTGACCTCTGCGGAATGCCATTGCAAAGTGTCCATGACCATAGGCAAACCATCGAGAATAACGCTCTGTGCGCCCTCTTCTGTTTGCATTACTTTTAATACGCCGATTTCAGGCGTTTGCGCTGGGCCAGCCGCTCCCCCCAATGCTTCCGCCAAAAGTTGATGCCCTAGGCAAAGCCCCAGAAATGGCATCCCTCGTTCTTGTACCGCATCTTGGATCAGGCGCTTTTCTTCTTTTAACCAGGGATGCTCATCTTCTTGCCAAACATCCATCGGACCTCCCATGACCCAGAGCGCATCAAATCCATCTAGCGAGGGCGCAGTTTCACCTTGGTCCAGTTCAACAGCATGCCACGTATGCCCGTCTTCTTTTAGAAAGTTGCGAAATATACCCGGGTGCTCAACAGCGGCATGCTGCAACACAAGAATCTTCATAGTTGGCCCTTTCGTTTCGGCCATACGAACATTCTCGACGCGTAGGTCAAGCAGTTACGAATAACAACCGTCGCACCAACAGTGAACTCATAACGCCAAAATAAGCTCCGATAGCATTTGCAACTGCATCATACCAATCGAATGCGCGGCCCGGAATAAATCCACCCTGAATGAACTCCAAAGCTAATCCAAACAGCGGCATCAATATCAATAACGATCTACGCCGTTCCGGCCATCCCGCTCCTCCTAAAAGGCCAAGACCAAAATAAGCTATAAAATGTAGGATTTTATCGTTCCATGTAACCTGTACCGGCATTGCCGGTGCGGGCAGCACTGTCGCAAAGATGACCACAGCTAGCGCCGTAAAAAACAGCACCTGAACCGCACGCATTAAAAGGATACGATCATTTGATATGTTCACAGTGCAACCCTAACCGTAGATGAGATGGCCACCGACCGAGAACAATAACTCGATCAATAGCCAGACAACAATTGCCACCCGTGCGATATATCCGGAGAATCTAAGCAAAAGTATGCCCGCAAACCCCAAAGAAATAACCGCTTCGACAACACCGGCAGCTACACCGTGATGTCGCGGGTCCCAATAACTGACCGGGCTGACATAGATCCAATCTGTAAAAGGCCAAAAATGCGGATGTCCGTCATCATGATGCAACGGAAGATCACAAATTGCGTGGAGCAATGCAGCCAAGCCAAAGGCCCAAAGCCATTCAATTTTGGTCACCAAACCTGCAAGCAATATTATGACAGAAATTGGGGCCGAGTTATTAATTGCGAAAATCTCTTGCCAGAAACTTGAGAAATAAGCATCGCGAAAAATCTCTCGCGCACTTAGTCCATTTACGAAACGCTCCCACGCAACCATCACAAACATCATCATGTCTGGAAAAAGCGCGCCGCAGATTAGCGCTATGTTTCGAGAACGCGTATCCGGTTTCGCCGCAAGAGCAGCCGCCAGTAAAACATGGGCAGGTGTGTTCACAATATGCTCAGTTTAGAAAAAATACCGACAAAACGGCTCTTCGCACTACAATAAACAAATCTTACGATCGACCCAAGGTGCAATGGTAGTCGAATAACGAGTATTGAAAAGGGAGTCTCAAAAAATGCGCGCATATCTAACCATTTTTTCTATCGTAGCCGCAGCTTCAGCTATGACGCCTGCATTCGCAGACAATATCGATGATGCGATAAAAGCTCGCCAAGGCTTTTACCAACTTGTGAAACACAACGCAGGTGCGCTTTTTGGCATGGCAAAAGGTGACGTAAATTACGACGCTGAAAAAGCATCAGCACATGCAAACAACCTGAAAGCCTTAGCGCACATGAACAATTCAAGTGTATGGCTTCCAGGCTCCAGCAAAGAAGACCGCAAAGGCAAAACACGCGCTTTGCCAGTTATTTGGTCAACCTACCCTGCAATTGTCGAAAAAGATAAAGCATTTAAAGAAGCTACAGCGACTCTCGCAGCATCTGCTGGTGACGGTCTCGATCAACTACGCGCTAACATTGGCGCGTTAGGCGCTTCTTGCAAAGGATGTCACGAGACATACCGCGCAAAGGACTTTTGATATGCGCAGCAGTGCGCCTGAGTCCAAAAACTCGGGCGCGCCGTTAGAAAAACGAAAAGTCTGGGACTTGCCAACGCGGCTGTTTCATTGGTCTTTGGTTTGCTCGGTAGCGGTTGGATTTTATCTAGGCGAGTACCGGGATTTCTCGACGATAGACCTACATTTCTACGCGGGTTACGTGACTGCCGGATTATTGGCATTCAGAATACTTTGGGGCTTCACTGGTTCCGAGCCGTCCCGCTTAAAGAATTTATTTCCGTCACCTAAGCGATTGTTTTCATATATATTAACAATCAAAAACCGAAAGCCAAGCGGCGTTGCAGGGCATAACCCACTCGGAGCGTTTTCCGTTGTTGCGATGATTGTGGCATTGATCGTTCAAATCACCACCGGGTTATTTGCTGAAGATGACGGACTATTCGCCGAGGGGCCACTCTCAGAATACATTTCTGAATCGTCAGTTTTAACAATGACATCAATTCACTACTTATGCTCCCGTGTGATTTTGGTTTTGGTCATTACTCATATCATAGCCATCCTTTTTTATTGGATTTGGAAACACGAAAATCTAATTTTGCCGATGATATCTGGATGGAAGTTGGTAAAGCGAGATGACGATTCCAATTCATCAAAGTGATGCCATCGTAATGATTTTACTCACATAATTCTGTGTTTCCCGAATATTGGGAATACGCCCCAGACGGGCAACCCGAGTTGGCCCGGCATTATAAGCCGCAAGCGCTAATTTCCATGAGCCAAATCTTTGATATTGTTGACGTAGATAGCGCGCTCCGCCTGATAAATTTTGTATTGGATCAGTTGGATCAACCCCTAATTCACGTGCAGTTCCGGGCATTAATTGTGTGAGACCGATTGCACCAACATGGCTGCGAGCCTTTGGATTAAAAGAACTTTCTGCATGGACCAGTGCAAGGAATAACTCTGGTGGAACGCCTTCTTGGATCGCGATTTCAGCAGCGGCAGATTTGAGCGCGCGCTTGTGGGTTTCCAACAGACCTGTTGGCTTGCGCCGGGGCATAGGGTCAACTTTGGGCAGGGATGCAAAGCTATGCTGAGACAACGCATTTAACCGCTGTTGATACATAGCCTGCAACCCATTATTCACTTTTTGTTCTTGTAATTTCAATGCCTTATTCTGCATGACTTCCTGATGCACTGAACGATCAAAGCTACCGCCTTCCTGAACGCGCGCAACGCCATGCGCTACGGGTAACAACATCGCGAATACGAGAGCAGCAGCCATCACACCACCACCAGAGATATTATCTGCAACTTTACGCTTATGAGCCATTTCAACATCCTACATCGAATTCTTAATATGTTCTGTTAGTGTTCGATGTACGAGCTCAAGTCAACTCTTTTTGTTCCTGTACGGACGATCTGCCGAAATATAGAACAAAAAGCGCCCATATACTGGGATTCTTCGCTTAAAATTTATCTGCCCGCAAAAAGGTCCAGCAGGGCAAAACCGGACTGCACAAAAATTTTTCGCCCGCCTCACAAGGATGATTCCCACCACAAAAGCCCATACAAATCTCTCGCGAAACTCTGGTAAAACTCATCACAATTGGCGGAGGCTGTGAGAATTCCCGTAACTCGCCTTTTTCCATCCCAAAACGGATGCTACATACTGATCAACGCATATAGATAAACAAGATCGGATCAGCGCATGGCATCCAACACATCATCGTCTTTCATCCGCCGCGACATTCTAAAGTTTGCGGTTGCCGGAGCCGCAACGCTCGCCTCGCTCCCGGCCTTCGCTGCTGATCGAATTTCAAAGGTCAATGGCAACGCAATCAAAGGCTATGACACCACCGCCTATTTCCGTCGCGGCGCGCCCGTCAAAGGCTCGGCCTCGTCTACCGTAGAGTGGAAAGGTGCGACATGGCGTTTTGCCTCCGCAGAGGAAGCCGCCCTCTTCCGCGCCAATCCCGAAGCCTATTCACCCAAATTTGGCGGGTTCTGCGCCCGTGCGATGTCGCTGGGCAAAGTCGTTAGAGGCGACCCAGAAGTCTGGCGCATTCGCGAAAACAACCTTTACCTCTTCGCGCGTCCGGTAGGCCGTGATTTCTTCGACAAAGGCCCGGACAAAATGATCGCAAAGGCAATAGCAAACTGGAAAAAGCTAAAATAATCACCGCGACGCGCTCCGGTCTGAGGTCAAAACCGACGCCGCAAGTCGCAAAACGGCTTGCGCGCCTTCATTCTCGCACCCACGCTCCTCTCAGATAAACGAGGTGCGCCATGAATGTGATGAGTTCAAACCGCAAGATCGACCCGTCCCGCCGCCGGGCGACGACATTGTTCAAACCGGATGGGACACCGCTCGACAATGATCGGGTGGAGATCGGACCAACTGATCTGGCGTTCAATGAATGGGCCGCGCAAGGCATCACCCCGCCGGATATGCCAAAGCTGCGCGAATATCGCCTCTCTCGTATTGTTGGAGAGCTGCAAAAGCACGATTATGCAGGGCTGCTCACATTCGATCCGCTCAACATCCGGTACATCACGGATGCTACGAACATGCAGCTCTGGACGACGCACAATCCGGCGCGCGCCTGTTTCGTGTCGGCGGATGGCTATGTCGTGCTGTATGATTTTCACGGCTCAGATCACCTCAGCGCGCATTTGCCGCTTGTGAAAGAAGTCCGCCACGGCGCGGCATTCTTCTTTTTCGAAAGCGCAGGACTGGTCGCCGAACACGCGATGCATTTCGCCAAAGGCATCGACTCTCTGATGCGCGACCATGCGGGCGAGAACCGCCGTCTCGCCGTGGATCGGATGGAGCGCCCCGGCCATGATGCCCTCGAAAGCCTCGGAGTAGAAATCCACAACGGACAAGAGATCACCGAATTTGCGCGCGTGATCAAAAACGACAACGAAGTGAACGCCATGCGCTGCGCGATCTCAGCTTGCGAAGCGGCAATGCATGAGATGCAAGCGATGGTGCGCCCCGGCATCACAGAAGTCGATGCCTGGGCTATCCTACAGCATGGCAACCACATTCGCGGCGGCGAGTGGATCGAGACGCGTATCCTCTCATCGGGTCCGCGCACGAACCCGTGGTTCCAAGAGGCTGGTCCCCGTGTCATGGCCGAAGGCGATATTCTCGCTTTCGATACTGACCTGATTGGCCCTTACGGATATTGCGCAGATCTCAGCCGCACTTGGATGGTCGGAGATGTCGAGCCGAGCGCGTATGAGAAACAAATCTACCGCGACGCCCTTGACCATATCCAAACCAACACGGCGATTTTAAAGCCCGGTATAAAGCTGGATGACCTGACCAAGCTCTCGCAACAGCTGCCGGAGAAATACAAAGAGCAACGTTACGGCGTCGTCTTCCACGGCGTCGGCCTTTGCGATGAATACCCCTCCATTCGCTACGCACCCGATTTTGAAGACGGCCAACACGAAGACCGTGTCCTCGAACCCGGCATGACCCTCTGCGTCGAGGTTTATTACGGCGAAGTCGGCGGACCGTGCGGCATCAAATTAGAGGACCAAGTCCTCATCACCGAAGACGGGCACGAAAACCTGACCACCTACCCATTCGAAGATCGGTTCTTGAGCTAACGGGCGTTTGGAGGCGCTCGACAGACAAGGGGGTCGAGCTGATTAACAAATTGAGATGACGGAAAGCTGTCAGGTTTCAGGTCTTTACTGACCGCCAATTTACGCCTGTGCAAACCTCTAATTGCGACTATTAGCAAGTGTTTCCGCGAAACGGGATTGTCTTGGAAAGTGGGAGCCGCATCGCGGCGACACGCGCCTGCCCGCCCCACGGCGGGCGCGTCCAGCGCAAGCGTAGCGCTGCGCCGCACCCACCTCGGTCAGGCGCTTATCCCTCAAACGCATGAGCAGGCCAAGAAATCTAAGGAAATACGAAGTATTCGGAGTTCAGGACTCCAAAGTATTTTCTAGGCGAAAATGCAAGCTTCCCGAGACGCGGCAGCAACCGCCCCTCGTCCCTCGCAGCTTTTCCCACACGCATGACTGAAACACGCATCACACTGCCGTAACAGAGCTTGGCGCTTGTGCTCATGGAGTTGTAAGGACAACCGCAAAGGAGAACAGTTATGCGCAGTGAGAAATTCGAATTTGCCGGATTTGATGGCAGCATCCTTGCCGGACGTCTTGACCGGCCCATCGAACCTCCCCGTGCGGTCGCAATTTTTGCGCATTGCTTCACTGGCTCCAAAGATTTGCTGGCCTCGCGTCGGATCAGTCAGCGGCTTGCGGGGCGCGGCGTCGCAGTCTTGCGGTTTGATTTTACCGGCCTCGGCGATTCCGAGGGAGAGTTCGAGAACTCTAACTTCACATCCAATATCGAAGACCTCGTTGCCGCTGCGAAGGCACTGGAAAGTCACCTCGAAGCACCCTCTATGCTCATCGGTCATTCGCTCGGCGGTGCAGCGGTTATTGCGGCGACGAAACGCATCCCCGGCATCAAGGCCGTTGCCACCATCGGCGCGCCCTCTGATCCCGCCCATGTCTCGCATAATTTCGGCAAATGGCTCGATGAGATCAAAACCGAAGGCGAGGCCGAAGTCTGCCTTGCAGGACGCCCCTTCACAATCCGCAAGCATTTCCTTGACGATATCGCGAGCGCAAAACTTGACGATGCACTCCCTGATCTGGATGCCGCTCTGCTCGTCCTGCACGCCCCTCTTGATGTGACGGTCGGGATCGAAAACGCCAGTTCTCTCTTTGTGAAGGCCAAGCACCCCAAAAGTTTCGTCAGCCTTGATGACGCAGACCACCTGCTCACCCGCGCTGCGGATGCGGATTACGCCGCGTCGATCATCGCAACATGGTCTGCAAAATACCTCTCCCTCCCAAAAGCTGACCTGCCACAACCCGATAAAGGCGTGCGTGCCATCGAGCGTGACCCGACAGGGTTTCTCAATCGGGTTCTCGCACCACGAGATCGCACCGTTTTCGGTGATGAGCCAAAGCGCGTTGGCGGAACCGACCTCGGCTTCACCCCATTCGAGATGGTCGGCGCGGGCCTAAGTGTCTGCACAACAATGACGATGCGCATGTATGCCAAGCGCAAAGGCTGGGAAATGGATGCCGCTCAGGTCGACGTGACGTGGCAACAAGCGGACAGGTACAACAGCACCTTCACCCGCAACGTAAAGCTCGACCCGTCTTTGTCAGCCGAACAACGCAAACGGTTGATTGAGATCGCCGATAAATGCCCCGTCCACCGGATGCTGGAAGGGACAATCAAAGTCGATACAGTCGAGTCAGAATAGCGCGCCGCTCTATGGAATAAGAACCGTCGAACCTGTGGTTTCACGCGCATGTAACGCGCGATGTGCTTCGGCGGCTTCTGCCAATGGATAGGTCTGATTGACCGCCACTTTGATCGTGCCATCCGCGATCAACCCGAACAGCGCAGAGGCCCCTTCATCCAATTCTTCGCGAGTAACGATGTAATTGAACAAAGAGGGCCGCGTCGCGAACAGGCCACCACGGGAAGCGATGTCTTTGATCGAGAAGTTCTCGATCGCACCGGATGCATTCCCGAACGTCACAAACATACCGAGGCGGCGAAGACAATCCAGCGACCCCGGATACGTCGCTTGACCCACGCCGTCATAAACAACATGGCACTTCTCGCCGCCGGTCAAATGCTCGACTGCACCAACAAAATCACCATCGTTATAATCAATGACATGCGTATAGCCATGGGCCAGCGCGAGTTTACACTTCTCTTCGCCGCCCGCAGTTCCGATAGCCGTCGCACCGATATGCTTGAGCCATTGCCCGACGATCAGGCCAACTCCACCAGCCGCCGCTTGGAATAATACTGTATGTTCAGGCTTTACCGGAAAGGTTCGAGTCAGCAGATAATGCGCTGTCAGCCCTTTCAGGATAGACGCCGCCGCAACCTCATCGCTCACGCCCTCAGGGATGTGCATCATCCTAACGGCTGGTACAATCCGGTGACTGGTATAAGCACCAACCGGCAATGTATAACCAACCCGATCACCTTCAGCAAAACCGGAAACACCCTCGCCCACCGCCTCGACGATGCCAACAGCCTCACCGCCCGGCACAGGTTCCGCATTCGGAGGCCAAGGGTAAAGCCCGCTCCGAAAATACGTATCGAGATAGTTCAAACCAACCGCAGTATGGCGGAGCCGCAACTCTCCCTTACCCGGAGCACCAACCTCAACCTCTTCACGCTTTAGAACATCAGGACCACCAGTACCGTCAGCGATAATGCGATATGCCATGTCGTTGTTCCTTAAAGCCCGCGCCGGGCGCTGAAGCGAAGCAAATTATAATTGTTGAGTGGCTGGTAAAGTGTCTGAAACTTTGTAGCAAAAGACTTCGAATCCCAGCCCAGCATTTGCGCAATCTCATTCAGATCCCGCTTGCCGTCCATAGCCGTCACAAGCCCCGCCAAATCTTGCGGCAATTTACGCTGGATCGGTAAGCCATCAATATTGAAGGCAATACGGCCCTTATCCCAAATCGACTGCGCGAGCGCCGCCGTTTTGGCCCCGATAATATGAGGGACTGCCGAACCATGCACGCTAGCAATCCGGCCCTCGCCGGTCCCTTTGGGCACAGCATAGAAAACATGAGCCTTAATATTTCCAGCAAGCCGCTCCGCAAGTGCAGCCGCCTCACGCGGCGCTAACCTTGCTGCCCGATAGCGCAGCTCTTCATCAGCGATAAGAATTTGCGGATTGTATTGGCCGGGCATGACAAAGCTGACCATCTCCAACCCTGCGCCATCGAGCAAATCGTATACACCATCCACATCATAAGCCCGATCATGGGCTTGGAACAGCAGATCGAATACCCCCGCTTCCCCACCAGCCAGATATTCCTCAGCAAACGGGTTACGAGCGAGGCAATTTGTATGCGGTAATCCGCTGAGCAAACGCTGAGCCAGCGAAACCTGCTGTGACGGGGTATCATCTCCGCCCAGTGACCGTAGGGCATCTCGTAACTCATAGATACCGGCACGGCCATAAGGCGCATGAACCATTGCTCCCAAACCGCCACCGGACGCTAATGCTTTGGCCAGCGCAGCCGCACCTTCATTCGGGTCAGCCAGGCGATTCAAAACCCCGCTACAATCAATGTAATCAAACGGCCCCAGCTGCGAAGCAGTCAGCACATCACCCTTGTGATACGTCGCCGAAAGACCGCGCGCCGCCATCCGAGCCTCGGCAATCTTACGACAAGCCTCCGACAGATCGAGGTAATGCAAGTCAACATTCGCACCCCAATCCGCAAAGACCTGCGCCATCATGACAAGCGCGTCGCCCGTCCCGCCACCTGCAACAAGAATACGGGTTGGCTGAGTCCAATCGCGCTGACCACCAAAGATAAAATGATCAATCTCTAAGGGATGGCTTGGCGAAGAGATGGTAAGCCCTTCCAACTCCTTCGCAGGATCACGCTCTGGATAGGGATAACCTACATACTGCTTTGGAGCCGCACCGGGGGCTGCTTCATTGCTCACGCTGCGCCTCTCGCCAGCGCAATATATCTTTCACGTAGTTTCCGAGTGATCGGACCGGGAACACCTTGACTGATTGTTTTTCCGTCTATCGTAACGACAGGCATGACAAAGCTCGAAGCACTGGTTGAGAACGCCTCCGCTGCGCCTTGTGCTTCTTCGATTGTAAAGGGGCGCTGCTCGACAGTAAGGCCCTCGGCTTCTGCAATCTCAAGCACCACACGGCGGGTGATACCATGCAGGATCGAATTGGAAAGCTGCCGGGTCACAATCGCGCCGTCTGCCGTAATGATGAAAGCGTTATTCGATGAGCCTTCTGTTATAAACCCATCTTCGACCATCCAAGCATCATCCGCGCCTTGAATCGCGGCTTCCTGCTTAACAATGGATTGAGCCAACAATTGCGTCGTTTTAATATCACGGCGCGCCCATCTCAGGTCTTGCATCGTGACAACAGAAATCCCGCTTTCCGATTTACCAGTAACCGCAACGGATTTTTCCTGAGTAAACATCACGAGACTCGGCTTCTCTTCTGCTGGGAACACAAAATCGCGATCCGCTGCGCCCCTGCTGACTTGAAGATACACCATCCCTTCAGTGACATTGTTCCGCGTCACCAACTCTTCCATCAGCGCCGGAATATCATGAACAGGCACGGGCGAGCCCATTTTCAGCTCACCGAGCGAGCGTTTCAGCCGCTCCATATGGGCAAGGTTGTCCACGAGCTTGCCGTCAAGCACGGTAGAGACTTCGTAAACCGCATCTGCAAATAAAAATCCCCGATCAAAGACCGAAATCTTTGCATCTTCTTCGGCGACAAAAGCGCCATTAACATAGACTGTGCGGCTCATCAGCCTCTCCCCTAAAATTACCCTTCGGCTGTATCCCCGCGCGACAGGCTTTTCAAGCCGTAGGATTTCCGGTATCCCATCCCCTGCGTCTAAAAACACAACAAGAACGCGAAGGCTTGAGCATGGCAACACCGCTATTCGATTCAGAGAAACCCGACAGTTCAGGCTATTCCGCCGAGGATATCGAGGTTCTCGAAGGCTTGGAGCCTGTCCGAAAACGCCCCGGTATGTATATCGGCGGCACGGATGAGCGCGCTTTGCATCACCTCTTTACCGAGGTCATCGACAATTCGATGGATGAAGCCGTTGCCGGTCATGCAAATCGAATTGAAGTCACGCTTAATGAGGACGGCTCGGTAAAAATTTCCGATAATGGGCGCGGTATCCCCGTTGATCCGCATCCGAAATTTCCAAAGAAATCAGCCCTCGAAGTCATTCTTACAACCCTCCATGCGGGCGGCAAGTTCTCCGGCAAGGCTTACGAAACCTCCGGCGGCTTGCACGGCGTCGGTGTCTCCGTCGTCAATGCCCTCTCCGTCCATCTCGATGTTGAAGTTGCCCGCGACAAAAAAGTCTACGGCCAAACCTTCTCGCAAGGCTTGCCTACATCAAAATTAGAAAAACGTGGTTCAACCCAAAACCGGCGCGGAACAACCGTCACATTCCTGCCGGACCCGGAGATTTTTGGCCCCCGAGCTGCTTTTAAGCCCGCCCGTTTGATGAGAATGGCCCGCTCAAAAGCCTATCTGTTTCAAGGCGTAGAGATTCGCTGGAAATGCGATCCAAGCCTTCTCAAAGAGGGCGACGAAACGCCTCCAGAGGCAACCTTTCACTTTCCAAACGGCCTCGCCGATTACCTTGCGGCTGAAATGGAAGGCGAAGAAACGCTATCGCCGCAACCTTTCGCGGGACGAGCGGAGTTTTCAGAAAAATTCAAAGATACAGTCGGCGCGGTCGAATGGGCTGTGCATTGGACCGAATATGGCGATGGTTCCACCTCGTCTTATTGTAACACCATCCCGACACCAATGGGCGGTACGCATGAGACAGGCCTTCGCAACGCGCTGACACGCGGCGTCCGCGCCCACGCCGAGCTGATCGGCAACAAAAAGGGCGCAGCAGTCACCGCTGATGACGTATTTTCAAGCGCCCGCGCTTTGGCGTCTGTTTTTCTCCGCAATCCTGAATTTCAAAGTCAGACGAAAGACCGTCTGTCTTCAGCTGACGCCACCCGTCTGGTCGAGGGCAGCTTACGCGACCACTTCGATAACTGGCTCGCCGCTGACCCCAAACGTGCTGAAGCTCTCATCGAAGTCTGTGTCGCCCGCGCCGACGAGCGTATGAAACGCCGTGCGGAAAAAGAAACTCAGCGCAAATCAGCAACGAAAAAACTCCGCCTACCCGGAAAGCTCGCTGATTGCGCAGATGCAACCAAACAAGGATCAGAGATCTTCTTGGTCGAGGGCGATTCCGCCGGTGGGTCCGCAAAACAAGCGCGAAACAGGCGAACCCAAGCAATTTTGCCCCTGCGCGGTAAGATTCTCAACGTTGCAAACGCCAGCGCCGACAAGCTCGCCCAAAATCAGGAACTGCAAGATTTACTGCTGGCGCTCGGTGTCGGCATGGGCAGCAAATATAACCATGACGATTTGCGGTACGAAAGAATCATCATCATGACGGACGCCGATGTCGATGGCGCACATATCGCTGCACTGCTTATGACATTCTTCTATCGCGCGATGCCGGAACTGATCGAAAAAGGACAACTTTACCTCGCTGCTCCGCCACTCTACCGGATCACTCAAGGCGCGAAATCTGTCTATGCGATGGATGAAGAAGAACGCGACCGCCTGATCGAGTCGGAATTTAAGGGTAAAGGCAAAATCGACGTGGGCCGTTTCAAGGGCCTTGGTGAAATGATGGCCAAGCAGCTCAAAGAAACAACGATGGACCCGGAAAAACGCACGCTCATCCGCGTCCATATCGAGGACACCGAAGATGGTGATACCGCCGACCTAGTAGAGCGCCTGATGGGTAAACGCGCCGAGAAACGCTTCGAATATATCCAAGAAAACGCCCGTTTCGCCGAAGACGTCGATATCTGATGAAAACGCTGCAAGTCGCGATTTGTGGTTGCGGCATTGCGGGCCTTGCTCTTGGTATTTTACTGAAGCGGCAAGGCCATCATGTCATCGCCTATGATCAGTTTGAAAACCCTGCTCCTGTTGGTTCGGGCTTCTTACTGCAACCGACAGGGTTAGCCGTCCTTGATGCATTGGGGTTACTCGAACAAGTTGAGAAGCACGGAGCGGTAATCGAGCGATTTTTCGGGCGGGAAGCTACTTCGGGAAGATTGGTTCTCGATTTACGATATGATGCGCTTGGTGAGGAGTTGAATGGTCTGGCCGTCCAACGGGATACCGTTTTCACTACACTCTATAACCTGGCGAAAAGCGTCGGGGTCCAAGTTCAATCCGGCAAAATTGTTACCTCCTCAAAACGCGACGGAGTACGAAGGCGAGTTGGCTTTGCTGATGGCACACAAAGCGAGCCTTTCGATCTGGTTATCGATGCGATGGGCCAGCGGTCCGTTCTACGCCCCAAACGAAGCGCGCTGCTTAGATATGGTGCGCTCTGGGCCAGTCTCGATTGGCCCGAAGATGCAGGGTTAGTGCCCAACGCCGGCGAGCAACGCTATCATAGATCATCTAAGATGATTGGCATCGTCCCAATCGGCACATCTCAAACATCATCGACACCAAAAGCAGCGTTCTTTTGGAGCATCAAAGGACAAGATGTCGACACTTGGCGCGGCCAGCCGCTGTCGCAATGGAAAAAAGAAGTCGCTGGGCTTTGGCCGGAAACAGAACCCTTACTGGATCAAGTGGCAACTCACGACGATTTAACTTTCGCACAGTATCGCCATTCAACACTCAGCAACCCCGTCTCCCATGCCCTCGCGCATATTGGTGACAGTTATCACGCAACCTCCCCTCAACTGGGGCAAGGCGCGAATATGGCGTTACTGGATGCCTATGCATTGGCCCAAGGGCTAGAACGTGAAAAAACCATCGAACGTGCTTTTGACCATTACATCTGGGCACGGGCATTCCATGTACGCTTATTCCAAAGCATGAGCTGGGCTTTCACCCCGGTCTATCAATCGGACAGTAATATCTTACCTATGCTGCGCGATAACGTCATCGCACCACTGTCAAAAACACCAACTGTACCAACGCTCCTCGCCAAGATGGTCACCGGATTACTCGGGAATCCGCTCGGGCGCTTGGGTCTGCACCCCATCGGTGCGAAATGAACAAAACCTTCGGGGCGGACGTAATCGATATTCTTTTTAGAGTTTGCTCTCGGAGTGCCGTGACACAAATATTGTGAAACGGCACTTCACTTGGCCTGTGCCTGTAAACGCTCTGATTATCCGCGACGACGTTTGCGCTCGCGTCCACCTCGTGCACCAGCTCCGCCCGCTGCATTTTCGACCTTGTTCGCTTTGATCCACTCCGCGCCGGACGGATCATTATCCAGCAAAAAGTTTGCGGCGCGAATGGATTCCATCTCTTTGCCTGATTGCGGCTTGGTACTACCCATGCCCATCAATTTGACGAAAGTTTCGGGGTCAATGTCATCCGGCACAATGATCCCCGCAGCAGCCAGCGCCGCCTTTTTCTCATCAATCTTTTTCATCGAAACAGGCAACTGGACCGGGTTCATAATTGCCGAAGTCATTCCCGCTGTCGCCGCCATCGCAAGGAATGCATTATTGACGCCATGACGGTTCGGCAGGCCAAAGCTAATGTTGGATGCACCGCATGTCGTATTGACGCCCAGCTCCTCACGTAAACGCCGCACAAGTGCAAACACTTGCAGGCCCGCGGTGCCCATCGCGCCAATTGGCATAACAAGCGGATCAACCACAATATCATGCGCAGGAATGCCATGATCCGCGGCGCGCTCTACAATCTTTTTCGCCACTGCAAAGCGCACATCGGGATCTTCCGAGATACCCGTGTCATCATTTGAGATCGCAACAACCGGCACATTATATTGCTTCACAAGCGGCAAAACGAGTTCAAGTCGTTCTTCTTCACCTGTTACCGAATTGAGCAGCGGACGCCCTTCAGCGGCTTCCAATCCATTCTTCAGAGCGCCGGGAACCGAGCTGTCAATACAAAGCGGCGCATCAACCAGTTTTTGCACCCGCATTACCAGTTCGCGCATCAAAGGCGGCTCAACGAAGTTGTTGTCAGCATAGCGCGGGTCTTCAGCCATTTTGTTCGAGAACACCGCACCAGAATTGATATCGAGCACAGTTGCGCCCGCCTCAACCTGTGCAATTGCGTCCGCTTCGACGGTGGAGAAATCGTCCTGTTCCAATTCCGCAGCCAATTTTTTGCGGCCTGTAGGATTGATACGTTCTCCAATAACGCAGAAGGGTTCATCGAATCCGATTATGACGGTCTTCGTTTTTGACTCGATAACGGTGCGGGTCATCAGCAAACTTCCAATCTGTGCATTCTGTCAGTCCCGATCACGTCGGGGAACTGGGCGCAAAAAATTAGTAATAGTGAGAGTGGCAGAAGATCTTCAGGCGTCGCGCGCCTCGTTTATCCATTCAGCGGATTTACCGATGCCACCTAGCGGGAAGAAGTGAACATGCGAGATGTTAAAATCCGGGTTTGCCGCTTTATGCAAAGCCAAGTCGGTGACAAATTCATCCGGCGTGAAAGGCAGCAACAGTTTCGTCGCATCTTTCGCACGCTTTTGCAGAACACGCAGTGAAGGCCCGACGCCGCAAGCAATAGCAAACTTAATCATCGTTTGCAGTTTAGCGGGACCGGCCACACCGATATGGATCGGGATATCAACACCGTCCTCTTTCAAACGGTCAGCCCATCCAATCACAGGACCAGCCTCAAAACAGAACTGCGTCGCCAGTGCCATTTCCGCGTCCGTGCGCTTCGAAAATGCCTGCTTCCACCCTAGTGCAGCCATAACATTATTGTCTGACCCATCGGGATCTATGTCTCTATTGCCTTCGGGGTGACCGGCAACGTGGAGACGCTTGAATCCTTTTTTATCAAAAAGACCCGTTTCGATCAGGTCCATAGAAGAACTCATTGCGCCATGCGGTTTGTCTACACCGCCCGCCAGCAACAACGCCTGATCGACGCCTGCTTCGCCCTGATAGCGATCAATCCAATCCTCTAGCACTGAGGCATCGGCAATAATCCGCGCAGGAAAATGCGGCATGACCGCAAAGCCGTCATTGGAAAGCCGTTTCGCGGTTGCCACCATCTCTTCGATGGGCGTTCCTTCGATATGGGCAATATACACCCGCGTTTCCGGCGACAAGATAGACTTGAAGTCTTCCACTTTGGCAGCGGTGCGCGGCATTACTTCTATCGAGCAATCTTTTAGAAACGCACGTACAGCCATCCGGTCTGATGCCGGAGCTGTAACAGGCGCATCTTTTTTACCGAATAATGATGCGAGAACACCCATTAAACTTTCCTTCATTTCGCGGCGTGACCGCCCGCTTCGATCAAAGTGCGCAAAGCATCTTTATCATACGTCTCTTCAAGTTTCGCCGCTTCGGCATCTGCGATTGCTTCGAGATCAGCGCCATCCACCTCAAACGGATCCGCTCTCCGCCAGTCTTCTAGGTAAGCATCTGAACTCGCCGCACCAGATTTCATTGCGGCACGGTCAATTGCTTGTTCAAATCGTTCCGAAAGCTGACGCTTCGCATTTTTGCGCCCGGCCTTCACGATGACCTGTGCAGGCATATCGCGCCAAAAAACAACCGTGACCAAAGCCATTGAGTCGTACTCCTAATTTCTTTTCGCACCGTTACTCTGCGTTGCTTGTGAACGCGCGTCATGGGCGACTCCACGTATCTCAAATCCGACACAAGCATCGAAGCGATTAACGACACCTTCATAGATCCCAATATTATATATTGCGATATAAAGAAATCTCTATATGATAATAAAAATAGCAAACGGGAGAATCCTTATGATTGCGACGGCATCCTCATTAGACATATCGTTCGAAGTTTTCCCGGCGGCTTCTGAGGTCACGACAGCAGGACTGGCCAAAACGGTTTCGACGCTCGCAAGGCTATCTCCTCGATTTATCTCGGTAACGCATGGCGCTGATGGAGGTGATCAGAACAAAACCCTCGCAACGCTGGACACCCTGCGGATCAACAATCCAACATTAGGCTTAGCAGGACATTTGACATGTCGCGCAGGGTCCAAAGGGGAAACACTTGCCGCTGCAGAAGACTACGAGGCTACAGGCGCTCGTTGGGTCGTCGCACTACGCGGCGATTCTTCCGAAGGCGCAGGGCAGGCCTTCCAACCACATCCCCACGGCTTTCAATGCACCCCTGACCTTATAGCTGGTCTAAGAGAGCGCACGAATTTACGGATTGCGGTTGCCGGATATCCCGAAGCACATCCGGAGTCGCGTGGCGAGCAGAGCGATATCGAGCATCTCAAACGAAAAGTTGATGCCGGAGCGGATGCGATCATCACGCAATTTTTCTTCGATAACGATGATTTTTACAGGTTTGTAGACACCTGCCGTTCGGCGGGCATCGATGCGCCGATCGTTCCGGGCATCATGCCAATCGCAAAATTTAGCAACATTGCTAAATTTGCAGCCCGTTGCGGCGCGAAAATACCGAAAAGAATAGCGGACCGCTTCGCAAAAGCAGAGAAGCGCGGCGCGGCTTACGATCTTGCACTCGCGATTTGCGCTGGTCAGTGCGACGATTTACGCGAACAAGGGGTTCGCTCGTTCCATTTTTACACGCTAAACCGCTCAGATCTTGCTCTTGGAGTGTGTCAGGCGCTTGGACTGGACCCGAAACATCCAATCGATGGCGAACATGCTCCCACTCAAATCGAAGAGAAAGCGCAAAGCGTGTCTGCATGACTCTTCACGCCGCTCAATCCCCCTGATACAGTTCAGGACTGACAGGCGAATTGAGAGGCAATAACTGTGACGGCACCGCGCGACATTCCGTCCATTGAGGCATCGCCGCGCGCGTCGGGTTCTCCTAAAAAAGAAACAAAACCGGCAAAGCCAAAGGCCAGCAACCCGAAAAAACGCCGTAAACAAAAAGATCATGTCTACGCTGCGCTGGATCTCGGCACTAATAACTGCCGCTTGATGATCGCACGTCCTGACGGCGACAGCTTCAAGGTACTTGATGCGTTCTCACGGGTGGTCCGACTCGGTGAGGGAGTCGAGGAAAATAACGCTCTTTCAGATGCCGCGATGGACCGAGCCATCATAGCACTGAAGATTTGCGCCGATAAAATGGCCAAGCGCAATGTCACCCGAGCGCGTGCAATCGCAACAGAAGCCTGCAGGCGTGCAGTCAACGGCTCAGAGTTCGTCGAGCGAGTCGCCCGGGAAACAGGTTTAACTCTTGATGTTATCGGCGCTGGTGATGAAGCGCGGTTGGCTGTCGCAGGATGCGCACCGCTGTTTGATACGCAACGCGATTGTCTGTTGGTTTTTGACATTGGCGGCGGCAGTACGGAAATCGTCTGGATCGACCTCGCGCACACGCCAAAGGGCCGCAGGCGTGATATTCTTTTGGGCGTTGCCCCTAAGAATGTCGATAAAGCCAAGATAGACGAAGAAATTCGAATTCTTGCGGAAAGCGCAAGGTGGACCTCGCTTCCGGTTGGTGTCGTAACGCTCGCAGAGAAGTATAAGAGCATTGCTAACGAGCAGGAACGCTTTAACGCGATGCGCGCCTTTACGAATGATCTTATCGCGCCTTTTGCAGCAGATGGAGCCGGGGCCACGCCAGATCGCCTCCAGCGAATGCAACTATTGGGAACCTCTGGCACGATCACTACGCTTGCCGGTGTTCATCTGGACCTTCCGCGCTACAACAGAGTGAAGGTTGACGGGCTTTGGATCGCCCGAACAGCGCTGACTGATGTAATTGACCGGCTTATTGGTATGGATCGAGCGGAACGCGCGACTATTCCATGTATCGGAGATGATCGCGCCGAATTGGTAATTTCGGGGTCGTCCATTCTAAGCGCCATCATGGACCATTGGCCGACCGAGCAACTGCGAGTCGCCGACCGTGGTTTGCGTGAAGGCTTATTATACGGCCTCATGAACCGCGACGAAGCCGAGCAAGGCAAGTAAGAACATGAGTGAGAAAAAGGGCGATTCCGGGCGGGGCCAACGGCACCTAAGGACACGGGTTAAAACAGCGCGTGGCCGCAAGCTCTCCTCGACCCTATGGCTCGATCGTCAGCTAAATGATCCGTATGTGAAACGTGCTGTTGCAGACAATTTACGTGCGAGAGCTGCCTATAAACTCATTGAAATCGACGATAAATTTCATCTACTCAAACCTGGAATGAGGGTTGTCGATCTTGGGTCTGCACCGGGCGGATGGTCTCTCGTCGCCGCAGATCGTGTGAACTCCACCGGCGCAAAAAAGGGCAAGGCACAAGGCTTTGTTCTTGGAATTGACCTCCAAGAAGTCGCGGCAATCGACGGATCACCACAAATTCAACTCGATTTTATGGATGAAGGCGCAGACGATATCGTCAAAAAAGCGCTCGACGGCCATGCTGATATCGTCTTGTCCGACATGGCGGCAAAGGCAACGGGTCACAAGGCCACTGACCACCTTCGCATCGTGGCTTTATGCGAAGCAGCGGCGCTCTTTGCCAGAGAAACACTGAGTGAAGGCGGCGCTTTTGTAGCGAAAGTCTTGCAGGGCGGCGCTGATGGCGACTTGGTTACAAGCCTAAAGCACGATTTCAAGACCGTTCGGCACTTTAAACCACCTGCTAGTCGCTCGGACAGTTCAGAAATGTATCTGGTCGCAACCGGCTTTCGCGGTGACAAAGGTGCGGCGTAACGTCTAATGCCTCAACGAAATGGATATCTTGCGCCTCAAGGCGATAGCGCTTAATTATATCCCGAGTGAAATGCTGGGATTTAAGGTAAACCGTGGCAACACCTCGACTTGCGCTGGATCATCTGCACAAAAATTATGGCACAGCGGCAGCCGTGGCAGACGTTTCTCTGTCTGTCTCAGCAGGTGAAGTTGTCTGTTTACTTGGCCCTTCAGGGTGCGGAAAATCAACAACTTTACGGATTGCAGCAGGCGTAGAACATCAAGACCGTGGCAGCGTCTCCATAGACGGACAAACGGTATCAGACGCAACATGCCATAACCCACCAGAGCGCCGCTCAGTGGGCCTGATGTTCCAAGACTTTGCCCTCTTCCCTCATCTGACCGTTGCAAAGAATGTCGCTTTTGGCCTCAGAAAGACTGACCGGTCTTCACGGACCCGCATTGCAATGGAATATCTTGATCGTGTGGGAATGAGTGGTCACGCCGCAAAGTTCCCTCACGAGCTTTCAGGCGGAGAGCAACAGCGCGTTGCCCTCGCCCGCGCATTAGCCCCGCGCCCTCGCGTTATGCTGATGGATGAGCCGTTCTCCGGTCTTGATAACCGTCTCCGCGATGATGTCCGAGATACAGCGCTTGCGGTCCTCAAAGACGAGGGCGCAGCCGTTCTTCTTGTGACGCATGATCCAGAAGAAGCGCTGCGTATGGCTGATCGCATCGCTTTGATGCGCGCTGGCAGGATCGTCCAAATCGGTGCGCCGTATCACATCTATAATAACCCTGTAGACCGCACGACAGCGGCTTTCTTTAGTGACCTCAACGTGATTCACGGCGAAGTTAGCTCACGGCAGACGGACACACCCTTCGGCTTGTTCCTAACCCCCGGATTGGTAGACGGTGCAGATGTTGAGATTATCGTCAGGCCACAGCACCTAAAAATCGAACTTGATGAAGGCGATCCGCCAAAACCGAACATCAAAACCGGCGTTCCAGCCCCCGGCACGGTTACGAGGTCACGATTTATGGGACCGGGGAGCCTGATCGAAGTGCGGATGGATCACGATAATTCGCTCCTACGCGCAACATTACCGGGAGTTTTTACGCCTGATTCGGGTACGCGGGTTTGGCTCTCACTACGCCGCGAATCGTGCTTTTTGTTCCCTTGCGCGAACCAATCAAAGGTCGCCTCACCCTTCGAGCCGCAAGTTATTAAGGTCGAGAAGTCAAATTCGGACGCAGAACAGTCCAGCACCCACGTCACTTAACCACGCAAAGACGTTAATTTACCGCGATTTCCCTTTCGCACTGCCGCCTCTTTTCCTATGTATCAATAGACAGCGGCGATGCGGGCAATAGTTAACGCACAACGCGAATATGATTTGAAGGAGAACGAGATGGGCGGAATCAGCATTTGGCAGCTTGCCATTGTGGGAATTCTCGTGGTGCTCTTGTTCGGGCGCGGTAAGATTTCTGAACTGATGGGCGATGTTGCAAAAGGCATCAAAAGCTTCAAAAAAGGCATGAAGGACGATGAAGTCGTCACCGCCGAAGCACCAGCAGATGGCAACATTGACGGCCCAAAAGCTGAGCCAATCGATGTGACCCCGAAAAAAGAGGGCGAAAGCGCTTAAGCGCTCCGCATCCAGAACAGGGAAACCTCGATGTTCGGCAATTTCAGTATGCCAGAACTGCTTATCGTCGGCGCACTTGCGTTGATCGTGATTGGACCAAAAGACTTGCCGCGCATGATGCGCTCTGTCGGCAAGTTTGTGGGACAAGCGCGCGGTATGGCCAGACAGTTCCAACGCTCGATGGACGACGCGGCCCGCGAGGTAGACTTGTCAGAGTTCAAAGAAGCGCGCGCGCTGATGGACAAAAAAGCTGGCACAAAAGGCATTTCAGACACGTTGAACAAGACCATCGGTTTGAATGACGACGACGAAGAGCCACCTATAAAACCGGCGATGAGCGCGTCTGAAATGGCTGAAGCGTCGAAGAACTTTTCCGATGAGCCAAAGGCGGACCCGCCTGAGCCATCTCCCGCTCCTGAATCAGAAATCGAAACCGCAGATTCAGAACCGGCAAAAGTAAGTCAGGGCTAATTGAGAATGAGCGCAGACGATATCGAAGCCTCAAAAGCCCCGTTAATTGAGCATCTTGCTGAATTACGCACACGGCTGATGCGTTCAATCATCGCCTTATCGGTTGGCTTGATCTTCTGTCTCTATTTTCAGGACGAAGTGGTCGCATTCTTATCCCAGCCCCTATTATCAATCCGGCCTGATGCCGAATTATTGGTTCTCTCGCCACAGGAATACTTTTTCACTGTTATAAACATCGGATTATGGGGTGGGTTTTTCCTCGCCTTTCCTTACATCGCGTCACAAATCTGGGGCTTTATAGCACCCGGCCTTTATTCTAACGAAAAGGGAGCGTTTCTCCCATTTCTCATTGCCACGCCGTTTCTTTTCGTGCTCGGCGCTTCTCTGGCGTACTTCGTCGTCATTCCCCTCGCTCTCGACTGGTTGATCGGTTTTGCTGAAGGCTCAGAAGACATCAAGGTGTCCAGCACTTACTCGGTGAAACAGTTTCTCGGGTTTACAAAAACGCTGCTATTCGGATTTGGCGTCTGTTTCCAACTCCCGGTAATTTTGTCGCTACTCGGTCGGGTTGGGATCATCACGTCAGAACAGCTATCAAGCTCACGTAAATACGCCATTGTGGGAATTGCGTTCGCCGCGATGCTACTGACCCCGCCTGACCCAATCAGCCAACTGGCGCTGGGCATCCCGACATATCTGCTCTACGAAGTATCAATCCACATTGTTCGTATGTTCGAAAAGAAAGAACAACAGCGCCGTAAAGACCTGGGCTTAGACGATGATGATGAAGACGAGGATGACCTGTGATTGACAACCCTATGGAGCGCATTGCTGATGCGCTTGAACGGATCAGTCCACCGCCTGCGCCTCCGCCCAATTTCGATACTGCTGATACATTCGTATGGCATCCCGGCGCTCAAACCGCGCAAGACGAGCTAACCCCTATCTCTAAAGTCAATCGTGTTGAGATTGATTTGCTTCACGGCATTGATCGCGCGCTCACAACATTACTGGAAAACACACAGCGCTTTGCGGAAGGGTTTGCCGCAAATAATGCGCTGCTCTGGGGATCGCGCGGCATGGGCAAATCTTCGCTCGTCAAAGCGGTCCACGCAAAAATCAACGAGGGATCAAACCGCTTATTGCTTGTCGAAATTTTGCGCGATGACATTCCGACGATGGGACGAATGCTCAAGATCGTACGGGAAAACCCTGATCACCGTTTCCTGCTATTCTGCGACGACCTGAGCTTCGACAAAGACGACGCGCATTACAAATCGCTCAAGGCCGCACTGGATGGTGGTGTTGAGGGGCGACCGGAAAACGCCCTCTTCTATGCGACGTCCAATCGCAGGCATCTCATGCCTCGCGATATGATCGAGAATGAACGCCAGACCGCAATAAACCCGAGCGAATCTACCGAAGAGAAAGTTTCTTTGTCTGATCGTTTCGGGCTTTGGCTTGGGTTCCATGCCTGCGATCAAACGCAATACCTCGAAATGATCCGCGGATATTGCGACCATTATGGAATCGAAATCTCTGACGATGATTTACGCGCTGAAGCGATAGAATGGCGGCAAACCCGTGGGTCTGTCTCCGGGCGTGTCGCTTGGCAGTTCGTGCAAGACTTAGCCGGACGCAAAGGCATAAAGATTTAGTTCAGCGCATGAAACGCTGTACTTCATCCGCTGCAAGGCAAGCAATCTTAGTAGATGCCGCCTTGCTGCAAATCCTGTGATGAATTTCCAACCACAGCCGGTTGCTGAGGCGTGGTCACAACCGGCGTCGTTGGAAATTGCTGATTTTGCGTCGGCACAAACCCACCTGCGGGTGGTTGCACCCTAATTGCGGGATCTTCAGCTAAAATCATTTGCCCCGTAATTGGGTCAAACTGAATAAGCGGCGATGAAGGATCAACAGGCTGTTGTTGTAACGGTTGCTGAGGCTGCTGCTGTTGAAAAACCTGCTGCCCTTGTTGACCTTGCTGCGGATCATATTGACCTTGAGGCACATAGAGGGGTTGATTGTCCTGAATACCGTAAAGCCCGCCAACACCGAAATCAGTGCTATTATAATCTATAGGAGCCGTACCCGCGCGGAACGCTTCATAGATGATATTAGGTCCGAACACTTCATTAGAAACACGCTCGCCCGTGTTCCGGTCAATCTTTACAAGCTCAACACCCTCAGGCGGCTCAAAGCGTTCAGGGATGCGATCTGCCATTGCATTACGCATAAAGCGATCAAACACGGGTCCACAAAGCGCACCGCCCGATGCCTTTTCACCAAGCGATTTCGGATTGTCATATCCAATGTAACACCCGAAGACCAAGTTAGGCGTGAAGCCGACAAACCAAGCGTCACGCGCATCATTCGTCGTTCCAGTCTTGCCGCCGACAGGGAACCCGAGCAATTGTAAGCGGGTCGCCGTACCACGCAGGACAACCCCCTCCATCAAAGAAACGGTTTGATACGCGGCAATCGGGTCCATGACCTGCTCGCGCTCCGCAGGAGCATTCTCGACAATCCAATCAGCTTCCATCGGGAAAGGATTGCCGTCCCGGTCACGAATGGATTCAACAAAGCTCGGGACAACTTTCTTACCGCCATTCACGAACATCGCATAAGCAGCCGCCATGCGCGCAAGGGTCGTTTCACCTGCTCCCAGCGAATACGATAGAAACGTCGGCATATCATCGTAGACACCGAATTTACGCGCAGTCTCCCGAACCCTATCCATACCAATGCTCTGCGCGAGGCGGATCGTGATTAGGTTAATCGAGCGCTCCAACCCGATACGCATTGGGATCGGTCCGTAAAACTCACCCTCAGTATAGTTCTTTGGACGCCATAATTCTTGGTTATCACCTTGATAAACGGTAATCGGAGCATCAAGCACAACAGTCGCAGGCGTGAAGCCATTTTCAAACGCAGTTCCATAGATAAACGGCTTAAAAGCCGAACCGGGCTGACGGTAAGCCTGAGTTACACGATTGAAAACGCTTTCTTGGGCACTGAAACCACCCTGCATCGCAAGGACACGGCCAGTATCAGGCTCCATCGCAATAACAGCGCCGTTCGCTTCAGGTAACTGGCGCAGCCCATACTCAACCGGCGCATCTTCTTTAGCGTCTTTGTCGGGATCAAGCGCTGTGACGTAAATAACATCGCCCCGAGCAAAGACTTGGGCCATCTTCGTGATTTTAGGACCAAGACCATTTGGAGCGCGGCGGCGCGCCCATTCAACGTTCTTTTTCGTGATGGTTACGGTTTTGTCGTCTTCACCAGCGATTCCGATTGTCGCCTCATCCTCAGTCATTTTGAGGACCACACCAATCATCCAAGAACCAACATCTCGGGGAAGGCCTAAGCCAGCAACACGCTCTTGCCATTTCTCATCAGGGATAACCGTATCAAGCGGCCCTCTATACCCGTTACGACGTTCGTAACGGGAAAGCCCTTCGCGCAACGCATCCGATGCATATTCTTGAATTTCATTGTCGAGTGTCGTTCTGATTTGCAATCCGCCCCCGTAGAGACGGCGATCCGCAAACACTTCGGGTTTATCTTCACCATTCGCCTCGGCTTGTGCCTTAAGCGCAGCGAGCATCTGGCCACGGACCTCTTCCACCATATAAGCGGCGGCCCAGTCATAGGTGTCTTCTATCCGCTCTTGCTTGGTTTGCCGAGTGACGAGTGGCTTTTTCATCGCCTCTTCACCCACGGGTGCATCGAGATGGCCATTATCCACCATCTCGGTCAGCACATAATTCCGGCGAGCAACTGCCGCTTCTTTATTACGGATTGGGTGCAGTGCGGACGGTGCTTTCGGCAAAGCAGCAAGGTATGCAGCCTCTTCAGGCTCAAGATAGATTAGTTCCTTGCCGAAATAGTTCTGAGCAGCGGCAACCACACCATAGCTTCGTGCGCCAAGGTAAATTTGATTCAGGTAGATTTCGAGTATCTGATCTTTGCTCAATGCATCTTCGATGCGAACCGCCAGAATACCTTCTTTGATTTTACGAGTGATACTCCGCTCGTTCGTAAGAATCATGTTCTTCACGACTTGCTGAGTGATCGTCGATGCTCCGCTTAAACGGCCACCTTTGCGCAAGCTGTCAAGGTTACGGACCATCGCTTTTGCGATACCCACCGGATCAATCCCCCGATGGTCGTAAAAATTCTTATCCTCAGCGCTGATAAAAGCATCTTTAACGAGCTTTGGAACATTGGCGATTTCGACAACGGCTCGTTGCTCTTTGGCGAAGCGGGCAACCGTATTCCCGTCATCGTCCATAACAACCGACGTTTCAGGAGGTGTGTAGTCTTCGAGATCCGCGAACTCAGTAGGTAGGTCCTGTCCGTGCCACCAGATAGCACCAACGGCAACAATGACACCCGCAACGAAGAGCATTGCTAGTGTGCTAAATATGTATCCAAAAAAACGGACCATTCTAAACCTCTGGTTCCGGCTACAACGCTGCCGACTTTTACAATTCCGAGCGTGATGCCAAGCATGGCGAAAGTAAGAGCATTAATGCTGCTTTCGTCGCACGTGTCGTTTGTGCATCACATATAGTTACCTTTTCGTTGCGAAATCCATCGTACTTGTCGCAGACCGAAACTTATCCACAGCCCTCTTTACTGCTTGAGCAGTCTTAAGCCGCCACACTTCAGATGTCAGGCGCTCACGATCAGTTTCATTGGATAGGAAACCAAGCTCCAACAACACAGACGGCATATCTGGAGCTTTGAGGACGTGAAAGCTATCCTTTCGAAGTGGTCGGCGTAATACCGGCGTTTCTTTAGCAACTTCGGCAACGACAAGCTCTGCAAACTTTACTGATCGAGCTTGTGTCTCGCGACGAGCCAAATCAACGAGCAATCGGGCAACATCTGCACGTTCGGCAGCCAAATCGACACCGGCGACCTTTTCGCCTTTTGCTGCAATTCTATCCAAGGCCTGAACTGATGCTTCTTCAGATAACGTATAAGCCGTGGCCCCCTTCGCAAGAGGGTTGATACTCCAATCCGCATGGATCGAGATAAACAAATCAGCATTTTTATGACGTGCAAATTGTACCCGCTTCGGCAACTTGACGCTCGTATCTTCTTCACGGGTCATGAAAACCTCGTAATTCGGATCTGCTTCAAGCAGTGCTGAAAGAACGTTTGCAAATGCCAGATTGATATTTTTTTCTGGAATCCCGTTTTCCGAGCCAGTTCCGGGGTCCCGACCGCCATGGCCCGGGTCAATCACGACGCGCGTTGGCGCGTGAGTAGGCTTTTTCGGTTCGGCTTTTTTAATATCGGGTTCGGCTTGAGGAAGAACCGCAATCTCTGGATTTTCCTCAACTTTCTCATCACCCGCCTTCTCAGGAGCCAGATCCGGAATCTTTTTTGGGGCCAAGTCGGGTACGCTATCAATCTCCACTGCGACGACATCAATCGTTTCAATGATGTCATCCGGCTCAGCTTCATCTTCCTTATTAAAGATCGTAGAACTTAAAGCGTCCCCAAGCGCTTCAAACTGTGCCTTCAAAGGGTCAAAGCTGCGCGATTCAAACACAGATTTTGTTGCCGGAGTGACGGTCGGCGCAACCGGCAAATCAATGACAGGAAAACTATCAATGACTGGGAGGTTCGAAACCACTTCTTCAATCGAGGGTGCAGGAACCGCTTCTGGTGGCAGTGGCGGCAAAGGCGGGAATGTGGGGGTTCTAATCGATTGTTTAAAGGCAAGGTCGATCTCGTAGAGGAATACTTTCCCCGAACGGGATGGTTTACGGCGTAATACACGGCTCGGCGCAGCAAGATTGAGTACCAAACGTGAAACACCCGGCTGGAAAAGACCAAAGCTGAACTTTTTAACCATCGAGTTATCGACAGCGCCACTTGGGGTCGGAATTCGCCATTGCATCTCGGGGAGATCAATAACCAACCGTTCCGGATCGCTCATCGTGAAGAGATTAGGTTCTATCAAAGCCGTCGTTTCGAGAACGACTCGCGTAAAACCATCATGTGTTTGAACCTTCACTTTCTCCACAGCGGGCTGTGAAGCATGAACAGGCATAGCAAATAGAATCAACGCTGCAATCAGCGATAGTGAAGCGCATAAAGCGAGTGAAAGCGGGGAGTAGCCACGCATTTGCTCGATCCAATCCAGTAACGGCCCCTCTTTTTGGAGGCTGAAATTAACTTAGTAATAACATAAAGATTGCATTTGGAAAAAACCATTTGGCACACCCTCGCCAGAGGTTTATCGTGGAGTGATCAAAAGCTGATGCGCAGCTTACAGATGAATCCATCGAACCCGGCATGTTGTGGGTGAGATGCCGAAAGAAGAATGTTTTTCGTCAAGCAGGCCATGGGGCTGGGCAATGGCGAGGATGCTAGCGACAACTTTGCATCCGATTTTGTGGGCGTGAGACGCCGAATTTTACTGCGGATGCATCGGCATTCGAATCAAGAACCGGACGCAAAGCGTCCACCGACGTGTGCAAAAGCCCACGTTGACAGGCGAAACAAATGATCAACGACGCGACAGCATTGCAACCAATCCGCTCCTCCGCTCAGGCGCAGCTGCGAGAAAATGGTATTACAGCTCGACGTCATCGTGTGGAGACGCACGGCGCAGCGGTTATAGTCACCAGCGCGCGATCCTATTTTTTGAGAAAGGCGGAGGCGCACACGGCGTCACCGCGACCCGTAATTCATAGCAAAAAAATGAACAACGGGCCGCCCGGCGCAGGAGCGCCGTCCGAACTGATGATAGCATGGCAAAGAAGATGCTCATCGATGCGACCCACGCGGAAGAGACCCGTGTGGTGGTTGCGGACGGTACAAGACTTGAGGAATTCGACTTTGAGTCGATTACCAAAAAACAAATTGCAGGGAATATCTATCTTGCCAAAGTGATGAGGGTTGAACCCTCACTACAAGCAGCATTTGTAGATTATGGCGGTAACAGGCACGGGTTTCTAGCGTTCAGCGAGATTCATCCTGACTATTATCAAATCCCAAAAGCCGAGCGCGACGCGCTTGTAGCGGCCATGGCGCGCGACTCCGCTTCTGATGACTCAGACGAAGAAGAGGCTAAGCCGCGTGCAAAACGCGGACGGTCACGCGATGGCAAATCTGGCTCTAAAGATGACAACAACCGTCGACGGGGATCACGACGCGGCGGACGTCATAAACGCAGTGGCTCATATGGTTATGCCGTAAAACGCGCTCGCGACGGCTCTATAATCGAGCGGGAATTTCGAATTTCCGGGGGAACGAAAGTTCGCTTACTTCGGGAAGACGATGGCTCCGGCATTGAGCAGGAATTTAAACTAATCGACGGAACCCGTGTTCAGTTGATGCAAGATCAAAAAGCTGAGGTTGCGCCAAAAACCATGGCAATGGCTACTGATCTTGATGATAAGATTTCTGCCGACGCAGATGATGTTATTGAAATGCCGGACGAAGTGGGCGGCGATGATGCCCGCGATGAGGTGGCCCCCGCGCGAAAGCCTCGTCTACGGGATTACAAAATCCAAGACGTTATCAAAAAGAAACAAATCCTTCTTATTCAAGTCGTTAAAGAAGAGCGTGGAAGCAAAGGTGCAGCTGTAACGACGTATATGTCACTGGCAGGCCGATACTGCGTCCTTATGCCAAATACGGCTCGTGGCGGAGGCATATCCCGCAAGATTACACACATTGCTGATCGCAAAAAACTCAAAGAAATCGCGAACGAAATGGAAGTGCCAAAAGGCATGGGCCTGATTATTCGCACCGCTGGCGCCCAACGGACCGAGGCGGAAATCAAACGCGACTACGAATATCTTCTGCGGCAGTGGGCTGCTGTGCGTAATCTGACTCTTCAATCATATGCACCGGCTTTGATTTACGAAGAAGGTAATCTTATCAAGCGCTCGATCCGCGATCTTTATGCAAAAGATATTGATGAGATTTTGGTCGAAGGTGAAGAAGGCTGCCGCGAAGCCAAAGAATACATGCAGATGCTCATGCCGTCTCATGCAAAAAACGTGAAGCACTACCGCGATCAAACACCTCTTTTCGTCCGCCATCAGGTCGAAAATCAACTTGCTGGAATGTTTAATCCAACCGTACAGCTAAAATCCGGTGGTTACATTGTCATCGGTATTACAGAGGCTTTGGTTGCGATTGATGTCAACTCAGGCCGATCCACACGTGCGGGCTCAATCGAAGACACCGCCGTAAACACCAATCTTGAAGCTGCCGACGAAGTCGCACGGCAACTCCGATTGCGAGATCTTGCAGGTCTAATCGTAATCGATTTCATTGATATGGACCGTTCATCGAACAATCGCGCTGTTGAGAAACGAATGAAAGATCGTCTCGCAACCGACCGCGCTCGCTTGCAAATTGGCCGTATTTCTTCTTTCGGTTTAATGGAAATGTCCCGCCAGAGATTGCGTCCTGGTATGTTGGAAGCATCCACGACCGAATGTCCGCATTGCCACGGCTCGGGCCTTGTTCGCTCTGATGAATCGCTCGCTTTGACGATCTTAAGAGACGTCGAAGAAGAAGGCGTAAAAGGCCGTTCGGCAGTCGTCTCGATCAAAGCACCTGTCAGTATCGCTAACTTCTTGCTCAACCATAAGCGCGACCGCGTTATGAGCATCGAAGATCGCTATAATTTACGGATCGTCATTGAAGGTGATCAGCACCTTATTCAACCTAACTACACGCTTGAAACGATGAAAGAAGACGAAGCTCCCGTGTCTCTTCGTCGTGTCGCTCGGCCATCGGCTGTCAAAATGGACATGACATATTTCAACGAAGATGATGAGAGCGACGAAAGCAAAGGCGACCTCCCAGCATCAGATGACGAAAACAAAGAAGGAAGTTCGCGTAATCGGGGGAAGCGTGGAAGCCAAAATCAGAAGAAATCAAACGAGGCTGACCCACTGCGCGTCATTGATCTCGATGCAAACGATGATAACTCGACCGAAAAGCCTTTCCAATATGGAAAACCGGCAGACAATCAGTCTACCGACAGTGAGGAGAATGGCGACAATCGTCGGAACCGCCGGGGTCAGCGAGGTGGGCGTAAACGTAACGAACGCACGGAACGCGGAAAGCTTGGCAATCGCGAGATGGCTGAAGCAGCCGCAACATCGATGCTGTCAGGCCGTGACGCGCTAGATGATGCGTTGCCTGATCTTTTCGTAACGACCACTCCTAAAAAACAGGCTTCGAGCGCAACACCGCCAACCGAGCGTCCTCCACGTAAACCTCGATCAAAGCCGAAAAAGGCGGTTGCGAAAGATCAGCAACAGGGTACTGATCCAGCAACGGCGACACCGGCTGAACCACCTGTTGAAGCTACTCCAACACCTGCAAACCAAGAAGTTCCCGCCCCAGTTCTCGTTGAGAAAACACCTGAACCGAAACAGGAAGCTATTGTAAAAGAAGAAAAAGTCGCCGTAGAATCTGATCCTTTGTCAGTCAAAGCGCCGCCCACACCACCGCGATCCGAACCGAAGAAACGCGGCTGGTGGTCTCGTAAAAAAGCTACCTGATAACTTTAATGGCGATTGAATTTGCACTGCTCTAAAAAACGCGGGCGGTGCAAATTAATCCTCGGCAATCAGTAAAATCAGCAAGGCACTTAAGATTGCCCCGACACCAATCCAAATACTAGCTGCCGGCCAACCGTTTCCGCCCAATCCTTCATAAATCGCCACAAAAGATGGTGTTAAATAACCATATGCCATGACTTTTCCGGAAGGCAGATGGAGTGCTGCGAACTGTAAAAGCGCAAACGTAATTCCGGTCGTAAATATTGAAAGATAAACCAGCGCAATCCAGACCGCATTCGGTAAGTTATGCCAATCGGTTTCCAACACAGGCCGAACCGCATAAATTCCTATCACCAGTGCCGCACCAACAATCGTTAGCAGTGTGAAGACAGGAACCGGCTCACCTCTGTTCAGCTTACGCACCAGCGGTGTGTAAAGAGCATGACAGACGCAACCAATTAAAAATATACTCTCACCGTATCCCAAATCGAACGCCAAAAATGCTTCAAGGTCGGCCCGAAAAATCACCCAAAGCGCACCGATTGCACCGATCATCAATGCCAACAATGCAACAGGCGATGTACGTTGGCGCATGATCAACCAACCAAATCCAGCGCTCATCGCCGGGATTAAGGTAAATATCGCACTCGTTGAAACCGGGGCAGCCGTCTTCAATGCCTCAAACATGAAGACGAAATATCCTCCCATCAAACCACCGAGAATTAGATAACGCCACGGTGCACGCAGATGAAGGCGATGTGGTCGCACCCCGATCAACACTAGAGCAACCGCGACAACGCAGCCGGCTAAGACAAACCGTGCAGCGGTCAATGCGCCGGGATCAATGAACGGAGCAGCGCGTTTTCCGATGCTAAATGCGCCAGCGATCAATGCTGCGAACAGCATCATTGCCGCGTGGCCTAGTAGAGCATTTCCGCGCGAAGTCCGTTCCGTCACTGGTCAGCTTTCTGCGCCGAAGCTCTGTCTGGGTTATTCTGCGGCTACAGCAGTAGGATTATTTGGATGGGTCGTCCAGTCCCCGTGATCAGGGACGACCGTCTCTCCGGTCCGTAAATCAACTGCACCAGGAGACAGTTTTTCCATTGTAATACAATTCTCTACGGGACAGACATTGACGCAAAGATTGCAAGCAACACATTCCTCATCGATCACTTCGAATGTGCGCTCAGCAGACATTGAGATGGCCTGATGCGATGTATCTTCGCAGGCGGCATAACAGCGACCGCATTTGATACAGGCATCTTGGTCGATGCGCGCTTTCGTGACGTAGTTTAAATTAAGATATTGCCAGTCCGTCACATTAGGAACAGCCAAGCCTTTGAAATCACTTATCGAACTATAACCCTTTTCGTCCATCCAATCAGACAGACCGACCTTCATTTCCTCGACAATTTTAAACCCATAGACCATTGCGGCAGTACAAACTTGAACATTACCAGCGCCGAGAGCGATGAATTCTGCAGCGTCGCGCCAGGTCGTAATGCCTCCAATACCGCTGAGAGGCAGGTTCGCCGTTTCAGGGTCTCGGCCAATTTCTGCTATCATATTCAATGCGATAGGCTTCACAGCAGGTCCACAATACCCCCCATGCGACCCTTTACCATCAATCGTCGGTTCAGGAGCCATCAAATCTAAATTTACCGAAGTAATTGAACTCACAGTATTAATCAGGCTCACAGCATCCGCGCCGCCAGCCATAGCAGCGCGCGCCGGATACCGGATATCTGAAATATTTGGAGTGAGTTTTACAATCACCGGCATCTTGGTGGCAGCTTTACACCACTCAGTAACCATCTGAATATATTCAGGAACTTGGCCTACCGAAGCTCCCATCCCGCGCTCAGACATCCCATGAGGACACCCGAAATTCAGCTCAACACCATCTGCGCCGGTGTCTTCGACCTTGGCTAAAATCTCCGTCCAGCAGACTTCTTCGCACGGGACCATGAGCGAGACGACCATCGCGCGGTCAGGATAGTCCCGCTTGACACGTTTTATTTCTTCTAAATTGACGTCGAGAGGGCGGTCTGTAATGAGTTCTATATTATTGATACCAATAACTTTTCTGTCCGGACCGTACACAACGCCATAGCGCGGGCCATTTACGTTCACGATATGCGGATCAAGGCCAAGCGTCTTCCAGACCACCCCGCCCCACCCCGCATCAAAAGCACGGCGGACGTTATATTCCTTATCCGTAGGCGGTGCAGACGCGAGCCAGAACGGGTTCGGAGATTTAATCCCGATGAAATCACTGGAGAGATCAGCCATGAGAATTCCTTTAAAATTCCGCGCAAAACCCTGAACGCCTGTTGCAAAACTCTAGTAAAACCCGCGCAAAACTGCAAAATACGCGGCATATTGACTTAAACTAACCCATCAAAGCCCGATTGATGCTCTCCGCCGCATCCCGTCCTTCGGCCACAGCGGTCACCGTCAGGTCTTCACCGCCAAACGCGCAATCACCTCCAGCCCACACTCCGGATAAAGATGTGCGGCCTTCCAGATCAACCCGAATTTTCCCGCGCTCTAATTCCAGAACACTCTTACCGTGCCATCCTTCGTAAGTTTGGCCAATGGCTCGAAACACCTGATCGGCTTCGAGCACAAAAGTCTCACCGGTTCCACGCAGGCCATCCGGCCCATCCTCGGTATATTCAAATTCGACACCGCCCGCGACTGCGCGCCGGGGCATCGCGTGGCATTTAATGCGTACTCCGCTCGTCGTCGCATGATCTTGCTCGACTTCACTGGCACTCATACGCTCTTGGCCGCGACGATAAACGATTGTGACGTCCTCAGCACCGAGCAGCTTAGATTGCACAGCCGCATCTACGGCGGTCATGCCACCGCCAATAACCACAACGCGGCGACCAATAGGCAGCGCAGCAAGGTCTTTCGTTTGCCGCAGCGTCGCGATGAAATCTACGGCGTCATCCACGCGCTCATCTGCCCCCTCAAGGCCAAGGTCATTCACCCCGGAAAGACCCATGCCAAGAAACACAGCATCATAATCTTCGCGGATTTCGCCCAGTGTGTAGTCTTTGCCTAATTCCGAGCCGGTCTCAATCCGGATGCCCCCGATCTTGAGCAGCCATTCGACCTCAGCCTGCGCAAAATCATTGACTGTCTTATAGCTCGCAATCCCGTATTCGTTCAGCCCGCCCGGTTTCTTACGCGCATCGACTACGACGACGTTATGCCCATGCATTGCCAGCCGGTGAGCGCAAGCAAGCCCAGCCGGACCAGCACCGATCACAGCAACGATTTTTCCAGTTGGTTCGGCGCGCGTGAAAGGGTGATCGCCCTTATCCATCACTGTGTCCGTCGCAAAGCGTTGCAGCGCCCCAATATCGACAGGTTGCCCTTCGGCTGCCTCGCGGACACAGGCTTCCTCGCACAATGTTTCCGTGGGGCAAACACGTGCGCACATCCCGCCCAGTATATTTTGCTTGAGGATCGTTTTCGCCGCGCCTTCGGGATTACCGGCTTGAATCTGCCGAATAAACAGAGGGATATCAATTTCTGTCGGACATGCCGTGATGCAAGGCGCATCATAGCAAAAATAGCAACGGTCGGCGGCGACCAGCGCCTCATGCGCTGAAAAGGGCGGATATGCATCGGAAAAATTCTCGGACAAGGCAGCGGGAGAAATCCGCCCAGCCGCGATACCATTTTGTCGAACTCCGCTCATCGCAATCACCGCCTCCGTGCTCTAAGAGACTCAACGCTAACGCCAGAAATTAAATTGATCAAATGGTAAAATCTTTAAAATTACGATTACGCTAAATTCTTCGCAGAACTAACGAAAAGCTTCTTTAAATTCGCCAGATTAGCGGTGGCTTTTTGTCAGTCGTCCAACTTGATATTATAGAATCTATTCCTACCTTTAAGTTCAAAAATGAACGGCGCATCAAGAGTTACTGATAATTCGATCATTTTCTTATGTTTTTGGATAATAGAGCATAACGCCTCCCACCTTCCATTGGAGGGCAGATAAAAACATTTCACTTTATGTTGGATTACTGCCATTTTCTCAGCTTCTATCATGTGGAACTTGCGATCTTGAGTTACCACTACCCAGCCACGCTTCCCCACTATCTCCAACCATTCATCATCAGGCATATTGTGAGCAAAACCTTGCTCTTGATGCCACTTGACCTTCATCGGAGGATTCAAGCTAGCAAGCGATTTGGGTAATCGCCTTCCTACGCATCTATCAAAATAAAATGTCAGTTGACCCACTGGTTCGGGCGCTTACGGTCAATAATTACATTTTCAAACGATAGCGCTTCTTCAACCAACGGTTTTGGCAAATCAAAATCATCTGAGATATCGCCCAAACCTTCTCCCATTTTCCAACGATCCCGAAGGACCCAGGTCGGGATACCCCGAACATGTGGGGCACCGTAAGCAACTCGCGGATCTATAATCACATGACCAGTTTCGCCGGTTACTTGCCAACGATCAACCAGTCCTTCCTTGCCATATTCAAATTCTCGGAAGCGAGCATATATTGCTTCTGACCAAACCAGTTGCCCACCATGATTTGCTGCTATCATTTTATCTTTTGAAACCAAACCGTCTTCTGAAAAATCCTCCAGAAGAATATCAACTCCATCAGTTTTAAATTTTGCTTGAGCAAAAGGAAATTGATATCCAGATCGGCTTATAAGATATGCGTGAGCGCGCGCAATATCCTTAAGTTTCATTCCAGTTTGGCGAAGCGTCGCAACTACAGCGGTTTCAATTAGTTGAAGATAGGTCAATCCCTCACGACGCTCACGCTTTGATAAAAGCGGTCGAAAGTCATTGTCTCGCTTATGCCAAGAGGCAACCGTTTGAGGCGCTACTTTTGCGTATATAGCAGCTTCACCGACCCTATACATCGGTACGTTAAGGCGTTCTCGCCAATATTCTTTTGGCTTCGCTGCCATTGGCAAATTTTCCTCACAAACTAGCTCTTGGGTCTTTTAAACGCGGATGTAAAAACAACAAGTAGCGCAGAATTGGAACGTACTCTATCCAATTGTATTCGGAATCCGATTGCAATGAGAAATACAAGCTCAGCCATGCAGCGATTCAGATGCTTTTGGCGCTAAACAGAATTTACGAAATCTTACAACGCTAAAGCGCGCAAGAATCGATGCCGCTGCGATATTGAAAGGCTTTTAGTTATCAGCCCACCGCATAATAGCGGCACATCGACTACGGTTGCAGAATGACTTATTGCGTTTGAATTGCAGTAAAATTGATGGTTCTGCCTAAAATTATCGCAAATTTGATCACAGACGAGAATTTCGATCTCGAAGTTGTCAACCCACAGCGCCAAAATCGCTATCCCTAAGTAAGATTGCTTGCTAAAGAAATCTGGTGTCCCAGTTTAAGGGCCTCGAAAAATGATGACGACCGGGAGGATGCTATGACGAAAGAAAATAAACCTACGGCTTCGCGCCGTTCCTTTCTGCGCGGTGGTGCAGCGACCATCGCAGCGGGTTCTGCTGCCGTCGCAATGCCGCATGTTGCACGCGCTAAAACAAAAACTCTGAAAGTTCAGGCTGCTTGGGGCGGCGGAATTTTCCTTGAGAACGCGAAATCCTATGTTGATCGCGTTCACGCAATGGCAGGCGATGCTCTTAAAATCGATCTGCTACCAGTGAACTCGGTGGTGAAAACCTCACAAATGCAAGACGCTGTTCATCGCGGCGTTCTTGATGGTGCGCACTACGTGCCTGCTTATTGGTACTCAAAATCAAAATCCGCTTCGCTCTTCGGCACAGGTCCATGCTTCGGCTGGTCTTCACAAGAAGTTCTCGGCTGGCTGCACTATGGCGGTGGTCAAGAGCTGTTTGATGAGCTGATGGCTGACCTCAACCTGAATGTTGTCTCGTTCTTCAACAGCCCGATGCCTGCACAGCCAATGGGTTGGTTCAAAGAAGAAATTAAAGACGCTTCTCAGATGGAAGGTCTGAAATACCGGACCGTTGGTCTGGCTGCTGACGTTCTGCTCGAAATGGGCATGTCTGTTGTTCAGCTTCCGGGCGGTGAAATCCAGCCTGCAATGAAGTCCGGCCTGATCGACGCAGCAGAGTTCAACAACCCGACCTCTGACCGCGACTTTGGTATGCAGGACGTGTCCAAGCACTACCACCTTGCCAGCTTCCACCAGTCGCAGGAATTCTTTGAAATCACCTTCAACAAGAAGATGTTCAACAGACTTCCAGACGAGCTGCAAGCGATCCTCAAGCACGCTTCTGAAGCTGAAAACTCCAACTTCTACTGGAACAACACGAAGCGCTATTCAGAAGACCTCGTGAAGTTGCAAGAGCAAGGCGTCAACGTATATCGCACGCCTGACTCGGTCATGAAAAAGCAACTCGAAGCTTGGGACATCGTTGTCGAGCGCCTTTCGGGTGAAGATAAGTTCTTCGCAAAAGTCATCGACTCGCAAAAAGCATACGCGAAAGACGTGATGAACTACCTGAACCTGAACCAGCCTGATTACAAACTGGCTTACGATCACCACTTCGGTTGATCGTAAATCAAGCTGTAACATGAGTACGAGAGCCGGAGGCTTACAGCCTCCGGTTTTTCAACTCTAAAGCGTTCAAAAAAAACAGACCCAAATTTCATAAAATGAAATGCCATAAAGGCTGGGATATTCTGACGATCCGATATCGCAGAGATAACAAGAGAACGCGTACAGCGATGGACGAACTTAAATTTTGTATGCGAAAGCATTAAAATAAATAATTTAGAGCATTTTCAGCGATCTAAGATCACAGAAAAGCTCTTATCAACCGCTTCGGGGAGGTCGCGTTGGTTAGGACTATTCATGCCATTGAGAGCTTGAGTATATGGGTCGGTCGCGCCTTCGGCTGGTGCATCATGATCTTGACGCTCTCAGTCTCTTACGAAGTGTTCGTGCGTTATGTCTTAAATGCTCCAACTGTCTGGGCCTTCGATATGATGGTTCAAATGTATGGCGCGTTATTTCTAATGGCGGGACCATACGCACTCGCGCAAGATGCTCACGTTCGAGGCGATGTCGTCTATCGGTTACTGCCTGTCAGATGGCAGGCCCGCATCGACTTTACGCTCTACCTCATCTTCTTTTTCCCCGGCATGTTGGCCCTCTTCTGGTTCGGTTGGGAAATCGCCGCAGATTCTTGGCGCTATGAAGAGGTCAGCTGGAACAGCCCCGCGCGCATTCAGATTTATTTCTTTAAAACCCTCATCCCGATTGCTGGTTTCCTTCTAATTTTACAGGGCGTGGCCGAGTGCCTGCGATGTTGGAAAGCCATGAAAGAAGGGGTGTGGCTTGAACGCCTTGAAGACGTCAAAGAGACTGAGGATCAACTAATGGAAATGGCTATGGCCGAGCAAGCTAAGCGGGGGCAAGTCTAATGACCAATCCCGAAGTCGCCATTGTCATGCTTTCGCTGTTCATCGTGCTCGTGTTGCTCGGGTTTCCCGTGGCATTCACGCTGCTCGCGATGGGCGTCGCTTTTGGTTATTTCGCCTATTACGACTCTGACTATATCGAGACGTTTGGCGATCTATTCGACAACCAGATCTTCTACCTCCTGAACCAGAACACCTATTCGGTGATGGAGAACGACACGCTGGTTGCAATCCCTCTGTTCCTGTTCATGGGTTACGTCGTCGAGCGCGCCAGTATTGTGGATCGCCTGTTTAGTTCCTTACAACTCGCAGCACGCAACCTGCCCGGTTCGATGGCAATTGCTGCGCTAATCACATGCGCGGTCTTTTCAACGGCATCCGGTATCGTGGGGGCGGTCGTCACGCTAATGGGCTTGCTGGCGTTCCCGGCGATGGCGAATGCGAACTACAATAAGTCGTTTGCATCCGGCGTGATTTGCGCGGGCGGAACGCTTGGTATTCTGATCCCGCCGTCGATCATGCTGATCGTCTATGCCGCGATTGCCGAGCTATCCCCACTGCGGCTCTACGCCGCCGCCGTGTTTCCCGGCCTGATGCTGGCAGGGTGCTACATTCTCTACGTTATTGCGCGCGTGACCGTTAATCCGTCGATTGCGCCGAAACCTGCGCCCGATCCCAGCATTTCACGTGGTTACATTTACTGGTCGCTGATCACATCCTTTGTGCCGTTGGCCGTTCTCATCATGTTAGTTCTTGGATCAATCCTCGGCGGTTTGGCGACCCCCGCAGAAGCCGCCGCGATGGGTGCGCTGGGTGGATTGGTTCTCGCCGTCCTTTATCGCTCTCTCACATGGACGAAGGTAAAAGAGTCGGTCTTCCTAACTGCTAAAGCCACAGCGATGGTATGCTGGATGTTTGTCGGATCCTGGACCTTTGCGTCCGTCTTTTCGTATCTCGGCGGGCATGACGTGATTGAGCACTGGTTCCTGTCGATGAACCTCTCCACCATCCAGTTCCTAATCCTGTGTCAGCTCATCATCTTCCTGCTCGGCTGGCCGTTGGAGTGGTCGGAGATCTTGATCATCTTCGTCCCGATCTTCCTACCGATGCTCGATACGTTTGGCGTGAACCCATACTTCTTTGCGATGCTGGTGGCGCTGAACCTTCAAACCTCGTTCCTAACCCCCCCGATGGCGATGTCCGCCTATTACCTAAAAGGGGTGCTTAAGGACCAGATCGAGCTGGTCCAGATCTTCAAGGGGATCATGCCGTACCTCGCCATCGTGATTTTCTGCATGGTGATGATGTACATCTTCCCCGGGATCGCACTTTGGTTCCCGGACTATCTCTTCGGTAAGTACGTCGCATGACGCTTGCCTCGTTGTCCGCAACCGAGGCCGCGACGCAAATTCGTGCGGGCCAGATTTTGTCGGTTGATCTGACGAAAGCCTGTCTCGCGCGGATCGAAGAAACAGACGGAAAAATCGGCGCGTGGGCATTTCTCGACGAAGAAAAAGTCCTCGCGCAAGCCGAGGCAATGGATGACCTGCGCCGTCGTGGCCGCCCCGTTGGCACGCTGCATGGTGTTCCGGTCGGGGTTAAAGACATCTTT
>CALKBI010000019.1 GCA_937990185.1 uncultured Neomegalonema sp.
TGGCTGTTATAACTGTCGCCGGTGTGTTGATCGGACTGATAGGTTGGGTGATGAAAAATGGATGACGCAACCCGCAGCGAGATCATCGAGATGGCGTTGAGTGATCACACCAGCTTTGACGCAATTGAATCGCTGCATGGATTAAGCGCGGATCAAGTAAAAACACTGATGCGGGACAACCTCAAACCCGCCAGCTATCGCGCATGGCGAAAGCGGGTACGCGATTTCGGCACAAGGCGTGCGAACTATAAATAAAACCTCCGGCTTCGCCGACCATTTGCCGCTGCGAAGTTGGCGCGGGTGGATAGAGCAGACGCTTTTTCGCTACGCGGTTCTTTCGTCGTTGACCGTCTCACTTCGCTCTCAATGCTCGGCTTCGCCGACCATTTGCCGCTGTGAAGTTAGCGCAGGTGGATAAAGCAGACGCTTTTTCGCTACGCGGTTCTTTCCTCGTTGACCGTCTCACTTCGCTCTCAATGCTCGGCTTCGCCGACCATTTGTCGCTGTGAAGTTGGCGCGGGTGGATAGAGCAGACGCTTTTTCGCTACGCGGTTCTTGCCTCGTTGAACGTCTCACTTCGCTCTCAATGCTCGGCTTCGCCGACCATTTGCCGCTGCAAAGTTGGCGCGGGTGGATAGAGCAGACGCTTTTTCGCTACGCGAAAAAGCTCCATAAAAAAACCCCACCCTTTTTAGGGGGTGGGGGTTCATAGCAGTCTACCTGCTCGGGCAGTTTATTATTATCATTAGAGGATTAAGTTCCCCCTCCTCTGCCTCATCTCAGAGCCGGGGAAAGGCGCCGAAGCGCAACACCCCAGCGAATACTCAGTTTAGCTGCAGCCGCTTGTCCCGCCGCAAGTGTTGCACTTTAAGCAAGCCCCGTTACGGACCAACGTAAAGTTTCCACACTCTCCGCAGGCGTCGCCTTCGAAGCCTTTCATGCGGGCCTCTGCTACTTTGTCGAGGACCATCGAACCGACCGAAGCCGTTGCCGCCGCTGCACGCTCGGCAACAGGGCTGACTCCTTGCGCCGCAGGGCTGACGCTTTCGACGGCAAGTTCACCGGAAAAGTCGGAGAACTCTTTTGGCAAGTGCTTACGTAGATACCCAACGGATGCGAGTTGCTTGACCATATCCAGAGCCGGACTTGCGGTCTTTGCTTCGACAGAGTTCGGCGCATTGCCGCCCTCGTCTTCGCCGCCACCCAATTCATCAAAGCGAACGCCATCCGTACCCACATGGGCAAGGTCTGAACGGTCCACATAACTAACCGCCAGTTCGCGGAAGATGTAATCGAGGATCGACGTCGCGTTCTTGATCGAGTCATTGCCTTGTACCGTTCCGGCAGGTTCAAAGCGCGTGAAGGTAAACGCCTCGACAAACTCATCCAGCGGCACACCATATTGCAGCGCCAGAGACACTGCGATGGCGAAGTTATTCATCATCGCACGGAAGGCCGCCCCCTCTTTGTGCATATCAATGAAGATTTCGCCGAGACGCCCGTCTTCATATTCACCCGTCCGCAGATAAACTTTGTGGCCACCAACAATGGCCTTTTGCGTATACCCTTTGCGGCGTTGAGGCAGTTTCTCGCGTTCACGCTTGGCAACATCGCGGTAAACGATTTTCTCGACGATCCGCTCAGCAAGAGCTTCCGCCCGCACACCGGACGGCAGATCGGCTCCGATAGCGTCCTGCAAATCGCTTTCGTCTTCTTCATCACTGAGAAGCTGCGTCGAAAGCGGTTGCGAGAGTTTCGATCCATCGCGGTAAAGCGCATTGGCTTTAAGGCCGAGACGCCACGACATCATATAGGCATCGTTACAATCGTCGATGGAGGCATCATTCGGCATGTTGATCGTCTTGGAGATCGCACCAGAGATAAACGGCTGTGCCGCCGCCATCATCTTAATGTGACTCTCCCAAGCCAGATAACGCTTACCGATTTTTCCGCATGGGTTCGCGCAATCAAAGACCGGCAGGTGATCATCAGAAAGATGCGGCGCACCCTCCAGCGTCATGGCTCCACATGCGTAAAGGTTTGCTGCTTCCACTTCAGTTTTTGAGAACCCAATTGCGCGCAGCAAATCAAAATTCGGGTCCATCATTGCAACAGGATCAAGCCCGAGCGTCTTCGTGCAGAACTCTTCACCAAGGGTCCATTGGTTAAAAGCAAAGCGAATGTCGAACGCAGTCGGCAAGCCGGCCTCGACCGCCGCAAGTTGCGCCTCTTCAAAGCCTTTGGTCTTCAGCGCCTCGTGGTCAACGCCCGGCGCGTCTTTCAACGTGCCGCGACCAACCGCATAATCAACGATCTCAAGAGTCTGATCGGGGTCGTAGCCGAGAGACTTCAACGCCGATGGCACAGCACGGTTGATGATTTTGAAATAACCGCCCCCCGCAAGCTTTTTGAACTTCACCAAGGCAAAGTCCGGCTCGATACCCGTGGTGTCGCAATCCATCACGAGGCCGATTGTACCCGTTGGTGCAACAACCGAAGACTGCGCATTACGATAGCCGTGCTTCTCGCCCAGCTTGACCGCCAAATCCCATGCCTTCGCTGCCGCTTTGACCAAACGCTGGTCAGGACAGTTATGGTGATCGAGCGGAACCGGCGATGTCCGCAGCTTTTCATATCCCGACGTCTGGCCTTTGGCAGCACGGCGGTGATTGCGCATCACGCGCAGCATCTCTTCGGCATTTTCCTCATAGCGCGGGAACGCACCTAACTCTCCGGCCATTTCTGCCGAGGTCGCGTAAGATACGCCCGTCAAAACCGCTGACAGTGCACCGCAGAGCGCACGGCCTTCATCTGAGTCGTAGCTAAGGCCCATCGTCATAAGCAACCCGCCGATATTGGCATAGCCCAGACCGAGCGTGCGGAAATCATAGCTGCCTTGCGCGATAGACTCCGATGGGAACTGCGCCATCAAAACACTGATTTCCAGTGTCACCGTCCAAAGGCGAACCGCATGTTCATACGCCGCCAGATCAAAGCGACCGTCTTTCTTCATGAAAGCAAGAAGGTTCAGCGATGCGAGGTTACAAGCCGTGTCATCAAGGAACATATATTCCGAACACGGGTTCGATCCGCGAATCTCACCGCTATTCGGGCAAGTGTGCCAGTCATTCACCGTGTCATGATACTGAATACCCGGATCAGCACAGGACCACGCCGCATGGCAAACTTTGTCCCACAGGCCTTTGGCTTGGATCGTGCGATGAACGGAGCCGTCCTTACGGCCAATCAGATCCCATTCGCGGTCTTCTTGTACCGCCGTTAGAAACTCATCTTTCACACGGATCGAGTTATTCGCGTTTTGCCCGGCAACAGACAGATAAGCATCCGAATCCCAGTCGAGACCATAGGTAGGGAACTCGATGCTGGAATATCCTTGGCGTGCATATTGAAGCACACGTTGGATATAATTTTCTGGAATGTGAACTTTGCGTGCTGCTCTAATAACTTGCTTGAGCGCCGTGTTCTTTTTCGGATCGTAAGCGTCGTCTTCGGACCCGTCCCATGTCTTGACCGCTTCCATCACCGCATTGAGATGTTGCTCATGCAGTTTTGATCCTGCGACCAGTGCCGCAACTTTTTGCTCTTCGATAACCTTCCAATCAACGAAGGTCTCGATATCGGGATGGTCCGCATCGACAATGACCATCTTCGCCGCACGGCGCGTTGTGCCACCTGATTTAATCGCACCCGCTGCGCGATCACCAATCTTGAGAAAGCTCATCAGACCGGAAGAGCGACCACCACCCGAAAGTGGCTCACCATCGCCGCGAATTGACGAGAAGTTTGTTCCCGTGCCAGAGCCGTATTTAAAGAGACGTGCCTCGCGGACCCAAAGGTCCATAATGCCACCCTCATTCACCAAATCATCTTGCACCGATTGGATGAAACAAGCGTGCGGCTGGGGATGCTCGTAACTGGACGAGGCGCGCACCATCTTACCGGTCTTATAATCGACGTAGAAGTGACCCTGAGACGGCCCGTCGATGCCATACGCCCAGTGCAATCCCGTATTAAACCATTGCGGCGAGTTCGGCGCTGACTTTTGTAAGGCCAGCATCCGGCGCATCTCATCGAAATAGGCTTTTGCATCGGATTCAGCAGTAAAGTAACCGCCCTTCCATCCCCAATATGTCCAGGTTCCGGCAAGGCGATCAAAAACTTGTTTCGCGGTCGTTTCACCGCCCATCCGTTCGTCTTCGGGCAGCTTCGCCAGCGCTTTTTTATCAGCTTCAGAACGCCACAGCCACTCCGGAACACCGGACTCACGCACACGTTTAAGTTTTGCAGGAACACCGGCTTTCCGGAAATATTTCTGAGCCAGAACATCACAAGCCACTTGCGACCATTGTTCCGGCGCTTCGACGTCATCAAGACGAAAGACGATTGAGCCATCGGGATTACGAATCTCGCTGGCAGTTAGTTTGAACGGAATCCCGTCGTAAGCACTTCCCTCGGCAATAGTATCAAAACGCTCAATCTTCACGTACTAGCTCCCTCAATTCCGACGCTTTTTGAATCGGTGCTCGATGCCGATTCCGCGCTCTAGATATCTTAGATAACAGCTTTCCCCGCATCGCCGCGAGGCAACCGTATCGTTATGTTTTTTCTACATTACGCACGCAAATCTAGCAGTAGACTTCACCAAAATTTGCCCGGCAGTCTACCAGATATAGCGTCACCGCACCCCGTAGGGACTATTGATAGATTATATATTGTAACAACCGCAAGTCGTTTTTCACGCTCAGTTCACATAAATCTGAGGATCAAATTGGGGGTAACCCGAGAAGCTTTTTATTTTTAAAACACTGTCAGGAAAACTTCGTTTACGCCGTCCATTTATAAATAATTAACCACGTTGACATAAAATTACCTTAGGGAGAATTCGTTTCAATATAGAACTATTATAAGGTGTATTTCGTGGCGCATGCCCCTGTTATCATAATCGACTCGGATGAAACCCGCCGGCGAACACTTTCACTACTGATCAATGCTTCCACACGGATAAAAGTTGACAGCTTTCCGACACTCGCATCGGCGTTCCCCGGATTTTATGAACCGTCAGCTAAAGTTTTGCCCGAAAAAGTAAAGCTCTTCATCTGTCCATGGGATGAAGGCGGTGAGGCCATCGCGCTTGAAAGAATTGTCTTTGGAGGATCAGGCCCGTCACTTTTGCTGCTATCAGATAACGTAACGACTACCCGGATCTCACTTTGTCATAAAGCAGGAAACACCCATCTGATCCCGACGAACCCATTGAACTTAAATGCATTGCGGACACGCATTTTGTTATCTCTCGAAGGGCCTGCAACTTTGGCAGAGCGTGTCTCAAGGTCAGGTCTCGCACTCCAAAAAACGCTCAACAGTTTTCCCGCTCTGAGGCGCAGGCTTGCAACCCCCTGACAGGCATTACAGCGTTGAAAAATCAGACGAATATTTATTTACCTATGTAACGAAAAGAATAATACGATTAATTTTAGTGATATTTACGCCTTTAGAACATTGTAAAATATAGACTATTTTTCCAATGACCAGACTTCCTTAAGCGCCTTGGAGTATCGTCTCCTTCAGAAAGTGAAATCGGGGGATTTCGATGCACGACGATACGAAACGCGCGACGGTGAAAGCTCCGCGCTTGGATGGCAGAATTTTGCGTCACATGATGCACGAGACGATCGACTTGCTCGATTTGTCCACCAATCATGCGGACGAAGCATGTCGCGTCACTGATGCAGCGATGGCGTTGACTCGCATCGACTGGATGTTGATGGAGATCTTCAACTGGCTAACTGCGCAAATGGGTACATCGGGCGATGACAACCGAGAACCCCTAGGCGAGCCGGTGTCGATTGTTGGCATCAATCAGAATGCTCTAAGCGCCGGTCTGCGCGACTATGCAAACACAGTTGATCGTCTTCACACGCGGATCAAGCAGCTTGATATGTTGATCGCTGAAACTGTCCAGACCACGAGCGCTAAACCTACGGCTCGAGAGAGTGGCGTTGTGCTGAACATCTTTGGCGATCCGATTGCCGGAGAGCAACCCAACAATCCGGTGCTTGCATCACGTCAGCGCCTCAAATCCGCCTTCGCGATGGGCTAACCAACGGCTTCGTGCATTGCGCTTAGGGTGGGCGGTGATACCTCTGCCTTAAGTGCACCGTTGGAGTCCGTTATGATACGAAGCCTTGCTCTTATACTTGCTTGCCTGACGACGCCGACCTTGGCGCAGCAGCAACCCCTTCCATTAGAGACACAAGCACTCCCGCTGGAGACGCAACCTCTTCCGTTGGAGGCACAGCCTCTCCCGCTGCAACCGCAACCGCTCCCCGCTGAAACATCCACCGCCCAACCTGCTCAACCGGGTGGCGCAAGCCTTCGCGCAACTCATGGGGACTGGGAGATCCGCTGCGTTCGCGAAGATGATTGCGTCATGACGCAGTTACACCGCCGCTCGCAGCAATCAGCCGACGCTGTGTTCACGATCATCAAGCCACGCGGATTAAGTGCAGAGAACGGCCAGCCCATCGAAGCCTTTGCCGAGATCGTCGTGCCACTGGGCGTCTACCTTCCCGGAGGGCTGGGTCTCAAAGTTGATCAACAACCGGCAAAGGCTGCACCCTTCGAACGCTGCATCGACGCCGGCTGCATTGTCCGTGCTCCACTTTCGGGCGACCTACTATCCAACATGAAAACGGGGAACACTGCATTTATTGTGATCTTCGGAGGTCCAGAGCAACCTGTGCAAGTTCCCATATCCCTATCGGGGTTCACGGCGGCTTTCGACTCGTTCTAACCGCTCAGTTCCCGTCCCAGCGCTTGACGACGACGACGGCATTCAACCCGCCAAACGCAAACGAGTTTGACATTGCATAAGGGACATCGCGGGTTTGGGCATCGTTCGGCACAACATTCAGATCGCAATCCGGGTCCGGTTCTTCATACCCAATTGTCGGCGGGACGGTCCCGCCGAGAGCGGAGAGCGTTGCAACCATCTCCAGCGCACCAGCAGCGCCGATACAATGACCATGCGCTGATTTGGTTGAAGACACCGACAACGAGTCAGCATGCGATCCAAAAACATCCCGAAGGGCCGCGCATTCCGTACGGTCATTCATGGCCGTCGCCGTGCCGTGTGCATTCACATAGGCAATCTTCGTAGGGTCAACCGACCCATCTGACAGCGCTGCCCGCATCGCCCGCGTTGCACCATCAAGCGAAGGTTGCACGATGTCGCCCGCATCGGCACTGCTGCCAAAGCCGACGATCTCTCCGAGAATATCAGCCCCGCGCTCTTTGGCCCTCTCCAATTCTTCAAGCACCAGAATCGCTGCGCCTTCGCCTTGCACCATGCCGTCGCGGGTTTTCGAGAACGGCCTGCACGCGGTCTTCGACATGACCCGCAAGCCTTCCCAGCCTTTCAGCACGCCCCACGTCAAACCGCTTTCCGTGCCGCCGGTCACTGCGGCATCCGCGCCGCCAGATCGGATGAGGTGAAACGCTTGCCCGATGGCATGGTTCGACGAAGCACAGGCAGTTGAAATTGAATAGGCTGGCCCTTTCAACCCGTGATCCATGCTCACCCACGAAACCGGCGCATTGGCCATCAAGCGGGGGACGATAAACGGATGAACCCGCGTTTTTCCCTCGCCATAGACAAGCCTGTAATTTTCATCCTGGGTTTGCTGCCCACCCATCGACGTGCCGAGAATGGTTGCCGTTCGCTCGCCGAGCGCGCCGTCAAACACCGCACCGGATTGAGCAATCGCTTCTTTGGCGGCAACCGTTGCCATCTGAGTCACGCGGTCGCGCAAAGCGATTTCACTGCGACCAAAATAATCTTCGCCTTTAAATGCTTTGGCTTCGGCGGCGATTTTGATGGTCAGATTTTCGGTCGGGATCAGCTCAATCGCCCCGATTCCACATTTGCCCTCGCGCAGTGCGGTGACATGGGCGTCAGCCGTCAAGCCAAGCGAAGAGATAACGCCCTGCCCGGTGACGACGACCCTGCGGTTGCTCATGCTTGCGCCGCACGCAGCTTTTCAACACCATCAACGGCGGCTTGAACCGAAGAAATATCGAATTCAGAAGCGCTCGGGTCATTGGCATTAAACGGAACCGTCACGTCGAATTTCTCTTCAATCGCAAAGACGATCTCAACAAGGCCAAGCGAATCCACTCCAAGATCGGACAGCGTGGACTCAGGTTTCACCTCGGCCACGTCAATCATTGCCTGTTCTGCAATAATGCTCCGCACTGCATCGAGAGTTGTGTCGCTCATAGTCAAGTCTCCGTGCCCTCACCAGATGGGGCCGCGCAGAACATAGAACTGTCAGCAAAGAAGGGAAAGCATCAAGCGACAGGGAAAAGACAATTCGAGCAAACACATAACGACAAGCACAGAAAAACACTCTCCACCTCATGCCAGAGAGCAATTAAAAAACAAATTTTTCAATGCATTAGCTTATATCCGGCGGGCGCGGGTTTTGCCGAACCAAACAATGACAATCCCACAGGATTTCATCAATCTTGTGGATGTGTTTTCGCCGATAACCCGGTGGCAGGCCCATGCGAAGCGGTGGAACGCTTTTCGGCCCCGGCGCAGCGGCCTTTCGTTTTGCCACTTCGCGCACATAACGCTTCGCCTGTTTCGGCATATCTTCGAGCGCCAATTTCAATGCCAAGAGGCGACGATACAAAGCCTTTGCCGAAACCTCGTCGTCCGGTGTCAAAACCGCTTTAGGTTCCGACCAAATCACGAAATCAGGCTGACCATCAAAACCGGCAATCCGAACTTGAATCTGAGGTTCCGTCGAGCCGTTCGGTTTTGACTTTTTCCGCGCACTCAGGCGGTGTGGATGCAATTCAGGAAAGTATTTGCGCGGATCAATCAAACAAAACTGAGGCGTACGCGGTCCCCGCTTTTTGCCGGTTCCTTTGTTGACGGGTTTACGCGCCGCAGGCTTCACATACTCTGGCAAATCCAAATGCCGCGCCACCATCGCAGCAATCCGCCGCGTCGCCGATTCCGCCGGACGCAAAATCAGCAAAATCCCGTTGCGAACATGCCTTGGTAGTTTCTCGATAATCGTCTCATCCGAAGCCATCCCCGCAGACACAAACAACCCCGCCACAACCCGCAACAGCGCGAGGCGGTAGTTCTCTGTCATGCGGTCCAGGCTCCAGATCATGTGGTCTTTCAATTAAAACAAAACAAGAACACTTGAACCGAAAAATGAAATGATGTCAAGCAAAAGCATTCGCGAAGCGAATGCGTCCCACCTCAACAGAAACCACCGTCCCGGACGAAGATCCGGGACCCCGCGCCATCAAGATCGCACTCTAAATCGCAAAGCCTCAGCCTAAGCACCAAGCGACATAGGTACTGTCATGCCCGCGTAATACGGGCATCCACTTCTCACGCAATTCAAATCGTTTAAGTTTCAAGGACAGTCGGTCCCGCCTGCGCGGAGACAACAACAGAATATAGGGAACTCAGCCTCATCAAGACCGCACTTCAATTCGCGAGACCCCGGCTTTCGCAGCCGGGGCGGAAAACCCCATCGTTCCTGGCGAAGACCCGGAACCCCGAGCCTTCAGACCGCTTTCGCTTTTTCGATGATCGCTTCGACCGTAATACCGAAATGCTTATAGAGGTCACCCGCCGGGGCCGATGCACCAAAGCTCGACATGCCGATAAAGGCATCCGCATCGCCGGTATATTTCGACCACCCCATTTCAACACCCGCTTCAATCGCAATGCGCGGGGCGGTCCCAAGGACAGCGGCTCGATAGTCTGCCGTCTGCTCGTCGAACTTATTCCAGCTCGGCATAGAGACAACAGCCGCACCGGGAATGCTTTCAGCGGCCTTCACCGCCAGCTCAACTTCCGTGCCTGTGGCGATCAAAGTAACGGACCGCTTGCCATCGGCTTCACGCAAAACGTAGCCGCCCTTTGACGCCAGATTATCTGTCGTGTGCTCGATACGAACCGTCGCACATCCCTGACGCGACAAGGCAAGAACGGTTGGACGATCACTATCCGAAAGCGCCGTCACCCATGCCTCAGCGGTTTCCACAGCATCACAAGGCCGGAAAACATTGAGGTTTGGAATAGCGCGCAGGGCTGCGACATGCTCGACGGGCTGGTGCGTCGGGCCGTCTTCGCCAACACCAATCGAGTCGTGCGTCATCACATAGATGACACGCTGTCCCATCAAGGCGCTCAACCGGATCGCCGGACGCGCGTAATCTGTGAAGACAAGGAATGTGCCGCCATAAGGCACAAATCCACCATGCAGCGCGATGCCGTTCATTGCCGAAGCCATGATATGCTCGCGCACACCGTAATTGATGTACCGACCCGACGCATCGGTCGCGGTGACATCGCTCAGACCCGGGGTCTTGGTATTGTTGGAGCCGGTCAAATCCGCCGACCCGCCAATGGTCAACGGCGTCGCCGCGTTGATCACTTCGAGCGCCTTACCGGACGCGGCGCGGGTTGCCAGCTTTGGCGCTTCTTTCGCCATCGCTGCTTTATGGTCGTTGATCTGAGCTTCAAGGCCCTCAGGCATCGCCCCCGACATTGCCGCATTGAACGCAGCCGCATCAGCGGATTTTGCAAGGCGTGCTTCCCATGCTTCGCGATGCGCCGCACCGTCGCTACCCGCATTGCGCCAAAGCTGAAGCACATCATCGGGGATCACAAATGGCTCATGCGCCCAGCCGACAGCCTCACGCACACCAGCAATTTCTTCGTCGCCGGTAATCGCGCCATGGGCTTTCGCTTTGCCCGCCAGCGTTGGCGCGCCGAAACCAATGATCGTCTTACACGCAATCATCGTAGGTTTCGCGGAAGACTTCGCCGTCTCAATCGCCGCGTCGAGCGCGTCCATATCGTGACCGTCGACTTCCATCACGTCCCACCCCGCGGCGGCGAAGCGCGTCTTTTGGTCCATCGACGTCGACATATCCGTCGTGCCGTCAATCGTGACCGCATTATCATCGAACAGCACAATCAGCTTCGAGAGGTTCAAATGCCCCGCAAGGTCAATCGCCTCGTGGCTAATGCCCTCCATCAAACAGCCATCGCCCGCGAAGACATACGTATAGTGATCGACAAGTTCTGCACCAAAACGGGCGGCGAGCATTTTCTCGGCCAGCGCCATCCCGACAGCATTCGCAATGCCCTGCCCGAGCGGGCCTGTTGTTGTCTCAACGCCATCCGCATGACCATGCTCAGGGTGGCCCGCCGTGATGCTGCCGAGCTGCCTGAAATCTTTGATCTGCTCCATCGTCATGTCTTTATAGCCAAGCAGATGGTTCACTGCATAAATCAACATCGAGCCGTGACCCGCTGATAAGACAAACCGATCCCGATCCGGCCAGTTCGGATTGGACGGATCAATCTTCATATGCCGCGTGAACAAAACCGTTGCGGCATCTGCCATGCCCATGGGCATCCCGCTGTGACCGGAATTTGCAGCCTTAACCGCATCCAGTGCCAAAATACGGATCGCGTTGGGCATTTGAGCCAGAGCAGCGTCAGTCATCGGGGACAGTCCTTCAGGAATGGAATCGCGCGGAACCTAATCGGCTGCGCTCAAGAATCCAAAGGGATTCCACCATTCAAGGCAATGTATCTGCACACAGATTTCTTCAATCTGGCGGCCATAGCCGAATTGCGGCCCTCAAAGCAGCCGATTTAAGACGTGTTTTCAGATCGTCTCAAACCGCTATAAGCACGGTTATGAGCAAAAAGACCCTCCTCGAAACCGACCTCTACCCTCCGGTCAAAGCCTTGCTGGAGGGCCAAGGATACGAGGTCAAAGGCGAAGTTGGCGCAGCCGATGTCGTGGCAACGCGAGGCGATGAAGACCCGGTAATTGTCGAATTGAAAACCGGCTTTTCACTGTCTTTGTTTCATCAGGGGATCGACCGGCAAACCATAACGGACGCGGTTTACATCGCTGTTCCCCGGGGGTCCGGCGCAGCGGCTTGGAAAGCCATAAAGAACAATCTCAAACTGTGCAGGCGCTTAGGGCTTGGGTTGCTGACGGTTCGGATCGAGGACGGGTTGGTCGAAATCCATGCCGATCCTGCGCCCTACAAACCGCGCAAGTCCAAACCAAAGAAAGCACGGCTGCTGCGCGAGTTCGCCAAGCGTGTTGGCGACCCGACCGAAGGCGGTTCCACACGGCAAGGTCTCATGACAGCCTATCGGCAGGACGCTTTGCGCTGCCTGAATGTCTTGCACAGGCAAGGCCCGACAAAAGCCTCAGAAGTTGCAAAAGCCTCAGCAGTAAAGACTGCCCGCCAGATCATGTATGACGACCATTACGGGTGGTTCGAGCGCGCCGACAAAGGCATCTACGCACTGACCCCCAAAGGAGAGGCGGCGGTCAGCGAATATGCGGACACCCTTGGCATCCTATCGGATCACGAGAACGCCAAAACCAGCGCATAAACCGCCAGCGCCCCAAAAACACCGCCCATAACGATTGGCAGGGTTTTGATCACAGTGCCGAGCCGCCCCGAAGACGCCGATATTCCGAACCCGCCAGCGGCAATACCCACCATTGCGCCATTGCGCTCACGTTTGAGCTTTTCGCGCTCTATACTTACCAGCGCAGCCTCGGTCTTTTGCGCCAAAGCATCCGGTTGCATCACTGCAGATTTGCGGTCTTCAAGTGTCGACATACGGTCCTCGGGAATTAACAAATGAACGTCAGCACTTAAGCTGATCACGCTCCAAGGCAAGGAATGCGACATTCCGCCACAAGCACAGCCAATCAACCCCGCTTTGAACGGGTCCGTCCGGACAGAGAAATCCCGCGCATCAACCGTTCGCGCATACTATCTTCGTCCGCCGGATTTTTCGGGATAACAACCGGCGATCCCTTTTTCCGCTTGATGGTGAAAACATCATCTTCGACCAATTCCGACATTGAATCCCATCGGTATGTGCGTCGAACAAGACGATGAGCGATAGCGATACCATCCTGATCAAGAACAAAAGCCTGCTTTCCCCAATCAACGTCTTGGCGCGGCCATTCTATCGCGTTGCTATTATCGAATAAGGCTCCGATGGCTGCCTGACTCAGTCGCAAGAATGCAAAAGCGGCGAGAAAACTCAGGAATATCGCACCGAATAACGCCGCCGCCCCTGACACCCCCTCAAGTGGCGCGACAATGGCCAGACCGATCACTCGACCGCACCAGTCATTCAACAGAGCGAAGATAAACAGAACCGAACAGTATGCTCCGAGCGAAAAGGTCCGTATCTGCGAGCGGCCCACGACATAATCGGGATCACCAGCTTGCAAGCGGCTCGTATGAGAAGCAAATGTATGTGCGGCAGAACGGCGAACGGCTTTTTTAAAGCCTTTGGCGTCATCCGGCGATAAGGAACTCATCGTCACTGCTCCCCCCGTCCCATCAAGGATGCCAAAACTTCAGCCTCAGACAACCCTCGCTGTTTCAATGCAGAGCGCGGGATCGCCAGACATTCCCGATCCGACACACGCAAAGCGATCCATTTTTCCGTCTCCGCCGCTTGTTCAAAGGCGCGCCAACGAAAGATACGCTCGCCCAACACACTGATTTCCTGAACGCTTTCGAGCGCAATGGCGAGCTTCCGATGCCCCGGTTCAAGGCCGATCACTGTCGGGAGTGGAAAGAACCTTGTACGCTGAACCCACCACCAGGAAATCACCCGATGTGTCAGAGTAATAGCCAGCAGCGCGAGGATCATCCCAACCAGCAACCGCACCCAGCCTTCACTCGTCGCGGAGAAAGGCATAGCAAAGGTTAACGCAGCCAGACCGACGGCCCCGGTCGTCATATAGACAGCAATGCGCTCATCGCTTGCCGCAAGCGCAGCACTAATGGCGTCCCTGTCTTCGGCTGTTATGCGATATCGAAGCTCCATAGTCCTGAAACCAGCAAGGAGCAGGCCAGTATGCCGTTGATTACAAAAACAAGATCGACACCGTTAAGGAAATGCTAGTCATAAGTTTACCGCAACCGAAAACACGCCTTATCAGTGTGGGTTGGGGTGCAATGATTATCCGTTTCCACACGACACGACGGTAATCGTCATTGCCCAACTGGTTCGGGCAATCCAGAACCAGAAACTCTGGTGGCGGTCATTCTGGATCACCGGAGCAAGCGAGATGAAGCCCCCAAAAATTGCGTAGTGCCGTATACCGTCATCCGTTTCAGTCCCTTGGGCGGATTACGATAATCTCAGCGCATAGAGCCTGACCCCAAAGGGGTGCGTCCCTCAAAGTTAGATCATTCGTCTTCTAGGACAGGACGAAGGCTTTTAAGATCTTCCTCATAGCCAGCTAACCTTTTCGCTTCTTTTTGAGGCAAACACAAAGGTGGCCGTTTAGACACGATCTTCGTATCTCTACACGAGCCAGCGGCGCGTGAAGCCCGCACAAATAAGATGGATGTGCGCGTGCATCAGAAAAAGCCCGCAGTGAGAGTGCTACCATCAACGGCATTAGCCGTATTCGCACTGATGGCGGGTTTGTGTGCGATGACCGTGCTCATCTTCTTTGGAGGTATTCAAACACACATACTAGCAATGATAGCCATCGCATCGATCATCGGAGGGGTGCTTGGAAGGCTAATCATGCCGTGCAGTCACTATACCAATGCATATATGGCCATGTTCATTGGCGCACTCGTCGCATTACTGGCACACATTCCTTTATTGATACTGTGTATGCTACTAGCGACGATATTAGCTTCTCCAGAGTCGTTCAGTGATTTCCCCGGGAGTGTCGCAACCATACTTCCATTCACTTACATTTTTTTCGGGATTCCAGAAATCATCTTTGGCGCAATCGCAGGATACATCTGTTATTGCAAAGGCGTCGCCTGACCCCAAAGGGGTGCGTACATCTACTACCACGCATTGCCCGTTTCGATTAATTGGTGCAACGCTGTCGATATACGCACAGGCACAAGGATTAATCGAATGAAATTACGCGCTGCATTACTGGCTGTTGGTATCTCTCTTGCCATAACGCTTCCCTCAAAAGCCGACTGGTTTGATGGCTTTGTCGGAACCACAAGCACTCTACTGGATGTTTCACTCTCTGATTTACTGAATGATGGATATAAAGTTATTTCAGAAAATTCAGGCCAATGGATTATCGCGAATGCTGACGGGAAACATGCTGTCTGTCGCGTTATCATTGAGACAGAGTTGGAGCCGTTCGGCGGCGACATAAAAAAAGCTTTCCCTGATGCAACAGCGATTTCGCAATGCCACCAACTCAATTAATCAATCACCGCCAGCGAACATAAAACGCGCATGGTAGCCACGCGCGTCTCTTCTTCGTCGGAACCAGACAAAAAACCGCCCTCAAAAGAAGGCGGGTTCGCTCCGCCGCCCGTCACCACTGCGAGATAATTCACGGGCGCCGTTTGGTGTGTGGATTGGCCCCGTTCCCGACGACCAGCGCGAAGCGAGGCACGCGGGATCGGCTTAACAGCCAATTGCATTAAACCCGCGCTGATATAATTTACGGCAGGTCCACGCACACAGCGCAACAAAAACTCAAAAATCTACCACTGTGCCAAGGATCGACCTTTTCCATGCGTCACACTCCTAAACTTACCGGAGAATGACAATGAAATCGATCTTAGTTACGACCCTCGCCCTTACCGCTTTTGCTGCCACCGCAGACACCGGAAAGCGGCGTGTCGGGACAGTGCCGCCGGGTATGTGCGTGACGGCGACCGATACCATTGTCCCTTGTTCGTCGCTTGCCTCTCCAGTGCCTTCTCAGAACACCACCTGCGTCACACCGGAAGGAAAACGCACGTCCTGCGCACTGCAAAGCTTCGCGATGCCTATACCCGATATAGCACCCGGTTTCGCTCCAACGCCTGATCTCACAGGGACACGTTGGCGGATTCAATTCATCAACCGCGAGCCGGCGTTGAGCGGCTTGAACAAGCCATCCTTGGTGTTTACAGAAGGCGCGATCCATATCGCGACTGGGTGTCGCGATTTCAGTGCGCGTATTCTCGGCCCGTCCGAGCCAACGCGCTTCACAATCACAACCGAAGAGATCATCGCTATCGCCTGCGCCGATCCTATCGAACGGCAAGAGCAAGCCTTGGTAAAACTGGTCGAAGCAGCGACGCGCATTCATCTGGATGACACAAATCACCTGACTCTGCTTTCACCGTATGGGGACACGCTGGTCGCGGTTCCGCAGTAGCGTATTCATGGGGCGTTGGCACTTCGCACCCGCCATAAGCCTCAACGTTCAAAGCTCAGATGCGCGGCGATTTCGCGGGTGTGCGGAGCGTCGCGATGCTCGATCAGGTAAATGCCCTGCCAGGTTCCAAGCTGCACCTCCCCGCCGATCACCGGAATAGACAGAGACGTCGCGGTCAGCATCGCGCGGATATGCGCGGGCATATCGTCTGGCCCTTCGCTGTTATGGCGATAGCGGGCATCGCGCGGCGCAAAACCATCCAGCGCCGTCAAAAGATCGCGCTGCACATCGGGGTCCGCATTCTCCTGAATCGTCAGCGAACATGATGTATGTTTGACATGCAGCGTCAGCAATACCTCGCGCGCATCGCAATCACGCACCCAGGCGACAACATCACGGCTAATATCCAAAAAGGCCGGCCCGTTTGTTAAGAACCGGAACAGCCGGGTCGACTGCTCAATCATCATACGTCGGAGGCTCCGGCAGCTCTCCATCAACATTCCAAGGCTCGACAACAACTGCCGAGATCGAATTTTTCGGCGAGCCTTCGATCACTCTGTCGGAATATGTCAGATAGACCAGCGCATTCCGTGCGGGATCGTAAAACCGCACGACTTGAAGCTTTTTGAACAAAATAGACGTCCGTTGACGAAAGACCTGTTCGCCCGCTTCCAGTTCTTCGAGATATTTCACCGGCCCGGTCTGACGACAATCTATCGACGCATCAGAGGTGTCCTCCGCCAGCCCAAGCGAACCACGAATACCGCCGGTTTTAGCGCGGGACAAAAAGCACGAAACGCCCTCAACTTTCGGGTCGTCAAACGCTTCGACCACGATCTTATGGTTCGCGCCGAGCAGCTTGAACACGGTGGAAACCTCACCGATTTGTTCGGCGGCGGCAACAGTTGGCAGCGCAAGGCATACAGCAATCAAAACACGGCGCATAAATCTCTCCCGTCGATCAAATGATTGACCGCCAACAGCCAATCACCAGCGAGGACGCATCCTAACGGCCCCGCATTTCAGTTGAGCCGCTTTTAGACGCAATAGACCCCGCGCGCCACAGCGAAGACGACCCTTACCGGTTCCGCATAAGATGTGCTTCCAATGCGGCCAAGCCCTCATCCAAACCTTTGCGGCCATAACCCAACCGGAAACGGTCCGTCGGGGTTGGCCCCAGCTCGGAAGAATAAATCGTACTTGGCAGGAACAGCACGCCGCTTTCTTCGACAAGTTCACGGCAAAAGTTTTCGACCCCATCCGCGCCTTTGTATCGGGGAAAGCCCATGCAAGACCCGTCCGGGCGCTGCCAATCGAATAAATCAGGAAAGCGCGCAAAGAACGCATCCCATTTCGGCAGATTCTCATCCACGATTGCACAGTTGCGCGCCAAAAGCGCATCGCGGTTCTTAATCGCAATCAAAGCAAGGCGTTCGCTCGGGCCGGAATTACAGATCGAGAGATAATGCTTCAGCCGCTCCATACGCGACAGCATGTCTTTATCCTGACACGCAATCCAGCCAATCCGCAGCCCCGGCAGACCATACGATTTTGACGTCACCCCTAAAGACAATCCGCGCTCATAAACGTCCGCTATATAAGGCAAGTGCTCTGCGCCGGTTGGCCCTAGACCATTGAAAATCTCGTCGTGGAGAATCCAAATGCCATGTTTTCTACACAGCGTAATCAGCGCCTCATAACGGTCACGCGGCAAGATTGCGCCGGTCGGATTATGCGGAAAGTTAATCGTAATCAGTTTCGTATTCGGCTGGATCGCAGCTTCAACCCGATCAATATCGAGCGACCACCCGTCATCGGGGTCGAGCGGAATGCCTGTCGCTTCACAAATCGCATTGGGCAACGTTTCATGAGATTGATAGTTCGGCGTCACGACAATGGCGTGGCTGTCTTTATCAAGCAGGATCGTGTTAACCGCAAAAATGCCTTCGCTTGCCCCGGCAAAGCACAGAACATTCTCAGCACTCTGAGAGGCGTATGTCCCCGCCACTGCTTCACGAACATCCGGCGCGCCCCACGTCTCGGTATAACCAAGCCACATCTGCTCAAACCCAGCCCGATCTTCAGGCGAGGCCAGTGCCAGCAAGTCCGGCAACGACATACTTTCCGCATCCGATGCCGTCATATGATGGCGGGCTTTAAACTCCCATTTTGAAAAATGCGTTTCGAGACGGAAATCAGGTAAAGATGTCATCAAAGCCCCTCAGACGGATATGCGGAAAGTCCAGACCATGATTACCCTCACCCGCCAGGAAATCGAAGCCCTGATTGACAGAAACTTGGCGGCGGACGCCATCGAAGCCGCCTATTGCGCCGTCAGTTCCAATCAAGTGACGCTCCCTCCGGTCGGGCACATCCCCTTCCCCGGCACGGATGCCGATTGCCATATCAAGGCCGGATACATTCACGGCGACCCTATCTTCGTTGTCAAAATTGCTACCGGCTTTCCCTCGAATGAAGCACAAGGCTTGCCGAACGGGAACGGCGTTTCGGTTGTCCTCTCGGCAAAAACCGGCGCGGTTCGGGCGATTTTGCATGACGAGATGCGTATGACCGATATTCGCACCGGCATCGGCGGGGCCATCGCTTCGCGATTGATCGCCAAACCCGACAGCCGCAAGATTGGAGTCGTTGGCACCGGCATTCAGGCACGAGAGCAAGTCTTGGCTCATGCCGACCTGCTTGGGCCGGAGCTTTCATTTCAGCTCTGGGGGCGCTCGCCGGAAAAGGCGCAGCGCGCCGCCTTTGACCTATCAAAAGAGGCTCAGATCACAGTCGAGCCAAACCTGCAAACACTCTGCGAGGCGTCCGATATTCTCATCACCACCACCGGCGCAACCGCTCCGATCATCATGGCTGAGTGGATTGAGGCGGGTACGCATATCACTGCCGTAGGAGCCGACGCTCCCGGCAAGCAAGAGTTGGAGACTGCATTGGTTGCCAAGGCAGACGGCCTCTACGCAGATTTCGCACCGCAATCCATTGATCACGGCGATTTCTCAAGCGCGATTAAGGCCGGTTTAATCAACCCCGACCACATCCACGACCTCGGCGCAGTCTTAACGAAACAAGTTGCGCGGCGCACAGACGAAACCCAAATCACAATCGCTGATCTAACGGGCCTCGCCGTGCAAGACATCGCGATGGCGCGAATTGTTCTTGATCGGGTAGACGCCGCAGGAAAAAACTGAGACTAACCTTTCCGCCAGCACAGCGTTGGCGTAGGCTGATGCCATGCGCATCATACTCACGTCCCGATGACACAGCCGGTAAAAGCAGCGATCCTAATGATCGTCGGCATGTTTGCCTTCTCGGTCATGACCGCGCTGGTCAGATTATCCGCTCAACAAATCCACAGTTTTGAAGTCGCGTTCTTTCGCAACATTCTTGCGGCCCTGATGTTTATGCCTTTGATCATCCGCATGGGACCGGGGATATTGCGCTCGAAGCAACCCAAACTGCATCTGGCACGCGCGGGCCTTGGCGCAATGGCCATGCTGTCGTTCTTTACGGCGCTGACTTTGATCCCCTTGGCGGAAGTAACCGCATTAGGTTTCGCCTCGCCGTTTTTTGCAACTTTAGGCGCGGTGTTTTTCTTGGGCGAACGGATCAAGTTTCATCGAACAACCGCACTGATCGTTGGCTTTATCGGCGTGATGGTGGTGCTGCGCCCCGGCTACGTCGAAATCTCTTTAGGTACGGTGCTCATTCTCATGTCTGCGGGATTAATCGGCACGACGGCTGTTATCGTCAAACAACTAAGCGCTACCGATACTCCCGAAGCCATCGCGATCTGGATGGTCGTTTTACAAACACCGATCACATTCGTCGCGGCCTTGTTTGTGTGGGAATGGCCAACGGCGGAGACGTTCGGCTATCTGTTGGGGTTGGCCTTTGCCGGAACGGTCGGGCATTTATGCTGGACCCGCGCGATGTCCATTGCGGAAGTCTCACAGCTACAACCCTTCGAATTTGCAAAGCTGCCTTTCGTTGCCCTGATCGGATATTTCATCTTCAGCGAAACCCCGTCGCAATGGGTCTGGCTTGGCGGCGCGATCATCTTTCTTGCAAACGCCTACATCACCCATCGCGAAGCACGGCTCGCGCGGATTAATAAAAGCGAAGCCACCAGCCACGGCAGCCGCCCCACCCCAATTTAAAGTCGGCTATAGCGAGTAACCGGCGCATCACCGCATTGAAACAGGCGGCACGATCTCGCGCAGCAGCTTTTCAAGAATAACCTCGGGATAGCTTTCATAATCCTCCGCGACCATCACAAATGCCCCCGGTCCCCGCGCAACATGCTCGCGGTAATAATCTTCCGGATCAGGTGTCGCGCCTTTGATCACAAGGCCATTGATCGTTATGGAATCGAACACGCCACGCTCGGCAAAATATGATGGCTCCACACCCCAGTTGGTAATGCCATCACCGGACATATCAATCACCCGCCGCGTGCAGGGCATATCTTTCAGAAGATGAGCGGAGAACTCCAACCCCTTCGCCAAAGCCGTTGGTTGATCCCGTGCCTCTCGCGGTGTTTCCGACGTCGCCTGAGCAAATTGAGAAATCGCATCTAGGCTATCGAGGCGGGTCCATGGAACGACCTGCGTTTGGTGTGAATACCCGCTCCACTGCACAACCGTTGCCATGACGCTATGCGTTGACATCCCTAGCAGAGCATCCCGAAGCACAGGAGTTCGAAATGCCCCTGCCAAACCATCCATCTGCAATGCATATTCTTGCTCATCAATACTGCTGGAAACATCCGTAGACAACACGAGCGCCAAACCACAAGGCAAGTCTTGCGCTTTAGCCGGGCCAATCGTCATGTAGAATAAAGACAAGCCCCAAAGAACACATTTGCAGCGTTTCATCGCCAAAGTGTTCCACGGAGTGTCCGGGCTGTCGACTCTTTCGACTACAGCGTTTTGAAAGAACCCAGCGCCCAAAAGAAACGGGCGGGATACCGTGAAAGCATCCCGCCCGAAAACTAACTAGAAATCAGCGCTTCAATTACGATCCGACTTTTTGCATTTCCGAAGAAATTTTCAGACGAATGCGGTCACTGGTTAAGGGCGCAAACATTCCGACACCGAAATCACTGCGCACGAGCGAGCTGCTGCCATGCACTGAGATCCAATCGCCTTTGTATTTGTCAAAGAACCCGCCCAGCGGATGCTTACCTTGGAAAACAAGTTCAACGTCAATCTCAACAGGATTGGATGTATCCTTGATCGACAGATCACCCGTCATCAGTACCGAATTTGCGCCGGTTTGTTTCACTTTTGTCGATTTGAAGGTAATTTTTGGATGGTTCTCAACATCAAAGAAATCAGCGCCTTTGAGGTGTTTGTCCAAGCCCTCAACGCCGGTATCAATCGACGCTGCATCAATTTCGATGGAGATTGAAGTCTCTTCAACTTTTTCAGGATCAAAGTTGATTTCACCGTCAACGACAGCCCACTCACCGGATTGCTCACTCAAACCGACGTGATTCCAATAGAATCGAACTTCAGTGTGATCCGCGTCCATTTTGTAGACGTCAGCCTGTGCAAAACCACCGAACGCGAAGGTTGTAAGTGCCGCAGCGATTAGAGTCTTCATAAGGTCATCTCCCTCGATATTAATACTTCGCCGGATTTATTTCAGGCGTTCTAACAGTAGCCTAGCGCTGCGTAGAAGCCATTGCCCATCGGCACTGGACGAGGCTGACACCTAAGTGCGCCCCGCGCAGAACAGCAATGCCTCACGACGACAATAACGCAGATGTGAAACCACTATTTTGCAATCACTGCGCCGCTTAGAAAGCCGCGAGAGCAATGCAAACAGCAGGGAATCTTAAAAAACTTGGGTTTTCCGAAATGCCTTAAAACAGCGACTCAAGCAGGCGTGACTTTTTTTAGCCTTCAGCATACGGCAAACTATAGGCCCCGCTATCAGGAGATAAGTATAATGCTGACACGACGCACCACGCTCGCCGGTCTCGCCGCGACGGCAGCTACCGCCGCCACGCCCTCGCTCTCACTTCCAGCGGGATCACAAGCCCCAGAGTGGGAAATCGAAGAATGGATCAACTCCGATCCGGTACGCCTCCAAGACCTGCGCGGACAAGTCGTGGTCGTTGATTTCTTCCAGCTTTGGTGTCCCGGCTGTAAATCATTCTCGATTCCCTTGACGCTCAAATGGGAAAAGGAATTCGCGGAAGAAATCGCGAATGACAAAATGAAGATTGTCAGCATTCACACCGTGTTTGAGGGACATGATCATCAGACGATTGATCGTCTACGTACCTTTGTCGAAAAAACCGGCTTCGGCCATCCTGTCGGACATGACCGCCTCGACAAAAGCATCCATGACCGCCTGCCGATTACAATGATTAAATACGGCACGCGCGGAACGCCGGAAGTTGCCATCATCGATAAAGAGGGCCGCATCGCGTATCAGAGAATTGGCTTCTTTGATCCGGAAGAAAAAGCCGCACTGGTCCGCCGCCTAATGGCTGCTTGATCCAAGACGCCCAGCGCTTTCTGACAGAAGCGAAGACGGCAAAGATTTCGTCGTCTTCGCGCCCAGTTCTTTCAGTAAATCTACTTGCCTCAAAACATTGCCGGGACCGCTAGAAAGTTTTGCAACTGCGTTTTGATGCACGCTGCGCGCATCATCCAGATGCTTTCCAACACGCTCCAGATCCACAACAAACCCGTGCACTTTATCGAACAGCTTTCCGGCACGATCCGCGATGGCTTCAGCATTTTCGGTGCGCTTTTCAACATCCCACACATTTCGGATGGTTCGTAGCGCCATCATCAGCGTTGTCGGTGTCGCAATCATCACCTGACGCTCAAGCGCGAACTCTGTCAGGTCATCCCGCGCCCGCAATGCCTCGGATAATGCGCCTTCGATAGGCACAAACATAATGACATAATCCGCCGACCCGCGCGCCAAATCCGAATATCGTTTCGCCGACAAACCTTTGATATGGGCCTGCAAAGACAGAACATGCTGTGCGATTGCAACAGAGCGCGCGCCTTCTTCCTCCGCATTCACCGCGCGGTCATAAGCAGTCAGTGAGACTTTCGAGTCGATCACCAACTGCTTGTCCCCCGGCAACGTCACAATCACATCGGGCCGTTGGCGTTTGCCGTCTTCGGAGATCAAACTTTCTTGCGTCGTATATTCGCGCCCTTCTTCCAGCCCCGCCATTTCTAGCAATCGCGACAGGATCGCTTCACCCCATGCCCCTTGCGCGCGATTATCGCCGCGCAGCGCTTTGGCAAGCGTTTCCGCCTCCCGCGAGACTGCCGCGCTTTGTTCGGATAAAAATCCAAGCTGTTGTTTCAGAGCAGCATTTTCCCGCACAGCATTCTCGCGCGCTTGGCGCATTTCGCCTTCAAACTTGTCGATATTCTCTTTCAGTGGAGAGACAATGCCCGCGATCTGATCCTGTGCCGAGCGCTTGAAATCATCGCCATGCTCGCGCAAAACCTGCCCCGCAAGCGCACGAAATTCTGACGTCATCTCCCGCCGCGCCTCGCCAAGCAGCGCAATTTTCTCGGAGGCCGCGCGCCTTTCTTCATCAGTTCGCGCAGTCAGAGCAGCGAGGTCACGCTGAAACTCTATCGCCTTACCGCGCCAAAGCTCGCCCTTTCGAGCCAACACAGCGAAATGCCGCGCGACAAAGATCAACCCGATACATATCAAGCCGAACGCAGCGCTTAAAACGATCCATATCTCAACAGTGTCAAACAGAACGGAGTTCTCCCAATAGAGACACGTTTCGTTCTTATTGCCTTATCGAGAACAATTATGAAACAAAATTTTATAAGTAAGCTTGAATTTGCTTTCTGAGCTGGGCTTCGCGTTCTGGCGATAACTCGATGACAACCCCTTCCGCTGCCGCAATCAGGGACGGCGAGTCTTTTACCAATGCCCCTCCATCTCCACCAGAAAGCGCATCAATCTTATCCGCCGCAATGCGAAGATCACCGGCAAAACCCTCATCAACAGACCGCGCCGCCTGCTTCAGCGCATGACTAACCCGCGCCGCCGTCGCCCGCCGTGTTGCTGCATCCGTATCCGCAGACAGGCGCTCGGCAAGAACTTCGGCATTTGTATCCATGCGAATTAAGCCAATTACAGGCGTATCCATCCGGCCTTCGCTTTTAGAGAGCGTTTCCAACCGATCCCCCGCCTCACGCAAAACCCCTTCAACGACGATCATCCGCGCGTTCTGATCATCCGGGAGGTCTTGCCCTGCCAGATCGACATATTGCTCTGCAGTATCGGCAATCAGCGGCAAATCATCGGAAAGCGTCCGCGCGAACGTGCCGCGAAATTCCGGTTCCAGCGCCAATCGCCGTTCGATCTTTCGAGTCAGGCGCACCAATTTGTCGAGCGGTTGATACATCGCAGCTTGGCGTCCTACACGCTTTCGGGCTTTGGCGAGCCTACCTTTCGCATCGCCGATCACCGCCCCGAGCGGTTCATCGCCAAATTCCGCAAGGGCTTCCGCCGTAGCATCCGTCTCCGGTGGTTCCGGGGTAGCCCGCCTGCGTAACAACCACCCGGTCAGCACGACATTAACAACCGCATAGCCGAGCAAAATACCAAGCAAAGAGACACTCAGGCCCAGCGTCCGCGCAATCATACTGGCAACCAACCAGCCGGTTCCCAACAACCCGATATGTATCAAGGCTGCACGAACAAGTGGCTGTCGCCAAAGTGATTTCAGGCTGTGTCTATCCATTTTTCAGTCATAGCAATGACGCGCATCGGTTGACACCCCATCAAACCACCCACACAAAGATCGCAGACATTTTCACCGAGTGACCTTATGACCGACCAACCGCGCACCCTGCCCCGTTTCTCTGCTACTTTTGACCCGCATACCCTCAGCGAGATTCGCAGGGCAGCCTCTACGGGTATCTACGATATCCGAGGCGGCGGCGCGAAACGCAAAGTCCCGCATTTCGACGATCTCTTGTTCCTTGGTGCAAGCATGTCGCGCTATCCACTCGAAGGATATCGCGAGGCGTGTGATACCGCTGTGACACTCGGAGACAGGTTCGCGGAAAAGCCGATTGAGCTGAAAATCCCGATCACCATCGCGGGTATGAGCTTTGGTTCGCTCTCTGGCCAAGCCAAAGAGGCGCTCGGGCGCGGGGCGAATATGGCGGGCACGTCCACGACCACGGGCGATGGCGGTATGACGCCGGAGGAGCGCGGGCACTCAAACCAGCTTGTCTATCAATATCTGCCCTCCCGCTATGGCATGAACCCCGACGACCTGCGCAAAGCCGATGCGATTGAGGTTGTTGTCGGCCAAGGCGCAAAGCCCGGCGGCGGCGGCATGTTGCTGGGGCAAAAGATCAACGACCGCGTGGCCTCGATGCGGACCTTACCCCAAGGCGTCGATCAGCGCTCGGCATGTCGCCACCCTGATTGGACAGGACCGGATGATCTTGAGATCAAGATTCAAGAACTCCGCGAGATCACCGACCACAAAATTCCGATCTACGTCAAAGTCGGCGCAGCGCGGCCTTACTACGACACCGCGCTCTCGGTAAAAGCCGGAGCAGATGTAGTGGTGCTTGATGGGATGCAAGGCGGCACGGCGGCAACGCAAGACGTATTTATCGAGCATGTCGGATTGCCCATCCTCGCCGCGATCCGTCCGGCGGTTCAGGCACTCAAAGATTTAGGAATGCACCGCAAGGTTCAACTGATCGTCTCGGGCGGTGTCCGCAATGGCGCGGATGTGGCGAAATGTCTGGCGCTTGGCGCGGATGCGACCAGC
>CALKBI010000020.1 GCA_937990185.1 uncultured Neomegalonema sp.
TCAGGCCCATCTCGGGGTGCTGCGCGCGGATCTGCATATTGTCAAAAACTGGGATGCTGTCGTCGAGGGCCGTGTGCTTTATCTGCCTGAAGCCGAAAGCACCCGCTATGGTGCCTTCGCCGCCGTCTACAGACACTTCGGTGATAACCTCAAACTCGGCGTCGGATACAACTTCGCCGACTTCTCCGACGACCTCAGCGACGTCACATTCAACGACGAAGGCGTCTTCATCAACGTCATCGGGAAGTTTTAAAACAGCTTGCTAAAAACACGTATGCTTAATGTGATGTAGAAGGGCAGATTGAGGCCGGAAAAGCAGAGGTGGCTCGCTATCCATTCTCCCGCAATATCCGGCCCGCCAGATAAAGCGAACCGCAAATCAGGATGCGCGGGGGTGAGATTGCGGCGTCTTCTTCACCGCCGATTAAGCGCATGGCTTCGGCGGCGTCCTCCACCTCGATCGCATCAAGGTCTGCGCCCTCAGCGAAATCCGCCAGCTCATCCGAGGTCAACGTCGCATCTTCACCGGGGATCGAGAGGCAATAAATCCGCCTGACTAAGCCCTCGAAGGGGCGCAGATACCCTGTCACATCTTTGGTGTTGAGCATCCCGCAAATCATGTGCAGCGGTTTGGGGTCGCGTTCTTCCATATCGGCCAAGAGCCGCGCGAGCGCCTCGCCCGCTGCCGGATTATGCCCGCCATCGAGCCAGATTTCTGATCCTGCCGGAGCGATCTCGATCAGCGGTCCGCTCTTTAGCCGTTGCATCCGTGCAGGCCATTGCGCCGAGCGGACTGAAGCGGCCAGAATGTTTGGCGCATCATGCCCCAATAAGATCAGCGCCATCGCCGCAAGACCGGCATTATCAATCTGGTGATCGCCGGGGAGCGCCGGGTTTGGCAAATCGACCAGCCCGTTTTCATATTGCAGCGAGAAGCCGCGCGGTTCGCGGCGCGCTGTCCAATCCGCATTGGCGGCATGAACCGGAACCGAGCGTTCGCGGGCGCGGGCCGCAATCACGCCCATTGCGATTTCTTGCTGAATCCCAACAACGGCGGGCACGCCTTGTTTGAGGATACCGGCTTTCTCTCCGGCAATCTCGGCCAATGTCTCGCCCAAATAGCTTTGATGGTCGATGGATATTGGGGTTATGACCGTTAGTGCGGGGTTCTCGATGACATTGGTTGCATCAAGTCTCCCGCCAAGACCGACTTCTAAAATTGTATAATCAGCTTCGCTGCGCGAAAAAGCGAGGAAGGCGGCGGCTGTGGTGATTTCAAAAAAGGTGATCGGTGCGCCGCCATTTGCGACCTCGCATTCTTCGAGCAAAGCGGCAAGCGCGTCCTCGTCAATCAGCGTGCCACCGAGCCGGATGCGTTCATGAAAGCGTGCGAGATGCGGCGATGTATAGGCATGAACACGCTTGCCTGCTGCTTCTAATCCGGCGCGGATAAATGCCCCGGTCGATCCCTTGCCATTGGTTCCCGCGATGTGGATTGCGGGCGGAATATTACGCTCGGGATTGCCGAGTGCTGCCAGCAATCGCTCTAGGCGTTCTAACGACAGGTCGATGACTTTAGGGTGCAAAGAAAGAAGCCGCGCAAGTATCGCGTCGCTCTTGGTGGTATCCTGACCTGTCACGTCTTATCGCTTTTGGCAGAGCCGGGCGATGTCCCTTCAACAATGCCGCTGAGACTTTCGCCTTCCGGGTCAGGCAAAGCTGCCGTTTCTGCAGGTAGGCGCATTAATATCCGCAGGACTTTACCGATTTCTCCGGCCATCTTGCGGCGATCAACCACCATATCCAGCATTCCGTGTTCCAGCAGGTATTCTGCACGCTGGAAGCCTTCGGGAAGTTTCTCGCGGATTGTTTGCTCAATCACACGCGGTCCGGCGAAACAGATCAGCGCATCCGGTTCGGAAATCTGTACATCCCCGAGCATTGCATAAGAGGCGGTGACGCCTCCGGTGGTGGGATGAGTGAAGACCGAAATATACGGCAAGCCCGCTTCGCGCACCATCTGGACCGCAATCGTCGTGCGCGGCATTTGCATCAGTGACAGGATGCCCTCTTGCATCCGCGCACCGCCTGCTGCCGAAAAGATAATCAGCGGTGCTTTTGCTTCGACGGCGGTTTCAGCCGCTTTCAGGAAGGCATTCCCGACCGCCATGCCCATCGAGCCAGCCATAAAATTGAAATCTGAGGCGGCGGCAACCGTCATAACACCTGAGATCTTGCCTTTACCGATCAAGACAGCATCCTCCCGCGACGTTTTCTTGCGGGCGTCTTTCAGGCGGTCGGTATATTTCTTTTCATCGCGGAATTGGAGCGGATCGGCTGGGGTTTCCGGTTGGGCGATTGTTTCAAATTCGCCCTTATCAAACAACCGCTTGAACCGCTCTTCAGGGATAATGCCCATGTGGTGCGAACAATAAGGGCAGACATGCTGGGCCTCGGCCAGTTCACGGTGAAAAACCATCTGGCTGCACTCATCGCATTTAACCCACAGATTATCAGGGGTTTCTCGGCGATTGAGCAGAGTTCCGAGCTTTGGTCGGACGTAGTTGGTAATCCAGTTCATGGGCTGCTCGCTGTGATTTTTACCCTATTTAGGGCATGGCGAGATCATTCGCAAAGAGAACACTACTTCCTTGCACGTTTGGTTGCATTGGCGAGCTTTTTCACCGCAGAAATGACGTCTTTCTGGAACGACTTTTTCGGCGGGCCGGCAACCGTCAAAGCATCGGCCATTGAGCGCACAATCGCTGATCCGACGACCACACCGTCCGCGACTTTTGCGATTTCAGCGGCTTGTTCCGGTGTCGAGACGCCAAAGCCCACAGCAACAGGTAGCTCGGTCTTTTCTTTGATCGCCGCGACCGCTTTGCCAACGGCATTTTCGTCGGGTGTGGCTGCGCCGGTAATGCCGGTGATCGAGACGTAATAGACAAAGCCGGATGTGTTCTCGAGCACTTTAGGCAGGCGCTTTTCATCGGTTGTTGGCGTCGCGAGCCGGATAAAGTCCAGCCCCGCTGCGCGGGCCGGAACGCAAAGCTCGTCATCTTCTTCGGGGGGAAGATCAACGACGATCAGGCCATCCACGCCGGCAGCCTTGGCATTCGCGATGAAATCCTCAACGCCGTGAATGAAGATGGGATTGTAATATCCCATTAAAACGATGGGCGTCTCATCATCCGTTTTCCGAAACGCCGTCACCATGTCGAGGGTTTTTTTCAGGGTTTGTCCGCCCTTGATCGCGCGTTGTCCTGCAAGTTGAATTGCAGGGCCATCGGCCATCGGGTCCGTAAACGGCATCCCCAGTTCGATGATGTCCACGCCTGCTTTTGGCAGTGCTTTCATCAAATCGAGCGATGTGTCGTAATTCGGATCGCCAGCCATCGTAAAGCTGACAAAAGCCGCTTGGTTTTTATCTTTTAGGGCCGCGAAGCGTTTTTCGATGCGGGACATAGGCAATCCTCATTCAGTCTCTGTCGCGACGAGGGCCGCCCCCGCCTCCACCACGCGGCTTGTCGCCGAAGTCTCTGCGGGGTCCACCGCCACCCCCACCGCCGGGACGGAAACCACCGCCTCCACCGGGTTTGAAGCCGCCGCGATCACCGCCACCGCCAAAATCACGTTTGGGCTTGAACCCGCCCCGGTCGCCGCCTCTGTCACCACCGCCACGCGGTCCGTCAGGACGGTTAAAGCTGCTGCGTTCAGGCGCGATATATTTGTCGAGGACTGCTTCAGGCAGTTCGGCGCGCTGCACGCTGCCGCCATCCGCCCAGACGACTTTGACCACGCCTGAATCCGTAGACTCAACCGCCATCTTCATGCTGCCTGAAACGAGGATGACCACGTCACCCGTTGCGAACTTCGCCATTCAGTCTTTCCAATTCAAATTTCGGTGCCGAGTGCTTCGGCAACCGTGAAAATGTCTTTGTCTCCGCGCCCGCACATATTCAGCAGCAGGATTTGGTCTTTTTCCATCTCAGGCGCGATTTTTGCGACATGGGCAAGCGCGTGGGCCGGTTCAAGGGCCGGGATGATCCCTTCCATCTCGCAGCAGAGCGTAAAGGCTTTTAGAGCCTCGTCATCGGTGACGGAGACATATTCGACCCGCTCCATGTCTTTGAGCCAAGAATGCTCCGGCCCGATGCCCGGATAATCAAGACCGGCAGAGATCGAATGTGCCTCTTTAATCTGGCCGTCTTCGTCTTGTAGCAGATATGTGCGGTTGCCATGCAAGACGCCGGGACGCCCGCCCGTCAGGGAGGCGGCGTGTTCTTCGGTATCTACACCTTTGCCGCCCGCTTCGACGCCGATAATCCGCACATCCGCATCATCGAGGAACGGATGGAACAGGCCCATCGCGTTAGAGCCGCCGCCGATACAGGCAACCAGCACGTCGGGCAATCTGCCCTCGGCGTGTTTCATTTGGCCTTTTGCTTCCCAACCGATCACCGATTGGAAGTCGCGGACCATTGCCGGATAAGGGTGCGGTCCTGCGACTGTGCCGATGCAGTAGAAAGTATCTTCTACATTCGTCACCCAGTCGCGTAGGGCTTCGTTCATGGCGTCTTTCAGAGTCGAGCGCCCCGATGTGACCGGGACAATCTCGGCCCCGAGCAGCTTCATTCGAAAGACATTGGGTTTTTGGCGCTCTACATCGGTCGCGCCCATATAGACGACGCATTTGAGGCCGAATTTCGCACAGACCGTCGCCGTTGCAACGCCATGCTGACCTGCGCCGGTCTCCGCAATAATGCGGGTTTTGCCCATGCGGCGAGCAAGCAGAATTTGCCCGAGCACGTTATTGATCTTGTGTGCGCCGGTATGGTTCAGCTCATCGCGCTTGAGATATATTTTTGCGCCGCCGAGATGTTCGGTCAGGCGCGGCGCGAAATAGAGCGGAGACGGACGGCCCACATAATTGCGCCAAAGGTTTTCCATCTCAGCCTTAAAGCTGCGCTCTTGCTTGGCCTCGTTATAGGCGGTCTCTAATTCGAGGATCAGCGGCATCAGCGTTTCGGCCACGAAACGCCCGCCAAAAGTGCCAAAACGGCCCTTTTCATCAGGACCCGTGCGGAAACTGTTCGGAGCGTGCGCGGTCATCGGCATTCCCTGTGAGGAGCAGCAGAAATAAAGACAAGGGAAAGCGCGCTGTCGCAGAATCCCCCTTTAATAGAGGGCAATACGCGAAAGAAGGTCTGAACTTCAAGGCTGTTAGCAAGAATTCGGGTTTTAGCCGCTATTTGACGTAACGTAAGGTTGTCCCTAAAGGCGCAATTCAATGGATATGCGGGTTTGGTGTTAAAGCGTTTTGCGATTTTGTTGAATCAGGTTTCACGCCAAGAGCCGCATGAAACCAGATCCTGACCATTCAAGGTTATCTCAAAACGCTGTAGATGTGGAGAAAGCACCGAAAAGCAACCTTACTCAGAAGGTCTTTTGCACGAGATTCGAAAGTGCACTGTCGATGTCCGGATATTTAAAAATATAGCCCGCCTCCAACGTTCGTTTTGGCCGGACCAGTTGGCCGCGCAGAAGAATTGAGGACCGTTCATCGCCCACAATAAAACGTATCAGCCACTCTGGAATTGACCAAATCACACGACGCCCGAGCTTGCCTGCAAAACACTCGGTGAATTCCTTATTGTCGACGATGCCGGGTGACACCGCATTAAAGCGGCCTTTTGTATCCTGATGATCAATCACATGTAGTAAGATACCCACCATGTCAGCGATGTGAACCCAAGGAAACATCTGCTTCCCGCTGCCAATAACCGCGCCTAATCCGAGGCAAAATGGTAAGCGGATGATTGGAAGAAATCCCCGCGCCCGACCGATGCGCCATAACTTGCCTATGTGTGATTTACGTTCGATGTTTCCCAGTACCACGCCGATGCGAAGTCTAACGTGTCGAATGCGGCTCGAATCCACGCCTTCGGCTGCGGCTTCCCATTGACCGACCAATTCTGCGGGGAAATCCATACCCATCGGCGAAGAATCTTCATCAAGTTCAGGGATAGGGTCTGCGCCATCGAGTTCGCGCGTTCCGTAAAAGCATTTTCCTGCCGTTGATACAAAAACTTCAGGTGGATTTGGGCTGTGATTAATCGTTTGCACGAGAGTTTGGGTCGTCTCAATGCGGGAGTTTAAGACCTCGTCGCGATAGGCATCATTCCAGCGCCTGCTCATGTCGAGGATGTGCTGACCAGCAAGATTCACGACGACATCGCATTGTGGCAGACCGTTGTCGCGCAATTCGTCCCACGTGATACGTCCTGCACCGCCGGAACGGGAGATGATCGTTACCTGATCACCGCGAGCCTCTAACGCTTCACGGAGAGCGGTTCCGATGAAGCCGCTTCCTCCGCCAATGACAATATGACGCGCCGATTTTTTGGGTGTCTGTGTCATGCGAAAGCTCTCAAAAATTGTCTTAATCGATGTTACACTAAAAAAATCGATGCGATGTTAATTTCCCGATCACCCGCCCCTCAAAACAGATTTTCTTTCCTCGATTGAGAGCGGCGGGGTGCGGTGGTAGGGTGGGGCAATGCCTGCACTTTGAGAGGATATTGCATGAAACCCATTACCGAAGAGGACCGACGGGTTGCTAATGTGTATCGTGATCCTTTCGAGCCGTTTCTCGATCACGACGGCAATCCCGATGGCGAGGTTCTTCAGGTCAATGGGGGCAAGACCGGTTATGGCTTTCATGTGTACCGGATGGCTGCCGGTACAACGACTGCCGCTCATGAACATCTCGGCGATGAAGAATTCCTGTTGATCGAGGGTGATCTGACCGATCATGATGGCTATGCCTATAAGCCCGGCGATCTGGTCTGGCTGCGTTCAGGCAGCAAACATAATTCCTCGACGAAAAATGGCTGTATTCTGGCGGTTTACCTGCCCGGTGCGAAAGGGATTTGATCGAACCGCTCGCACATCGTGATCAACAAGGCGGATTAGTCACAACATCTGATCTTCAAACACTTTGGGCTAAGCTGAATCGAAAGCTTGTAGAGTGGATGCCTTTCGATCCGTTGATGCCTCAAGGTAAACGCAAAGTGCTTTAGCGCAGCACAATGGCGGATAATCCGCGTCCGTAATCGCCTTCATCTTTGTGCAATGCGCGCCGGTTCGAGAAAAACATCCGTTCATCGCCGTAGGTGCAGTGCTTAGGCAGCTCGGCGTCTTTCACACCGCAAGCCGTCAAGCGCGCGGCGCAATAGCCGGGCAGGTCAAAGCGGAATTTGTCTTGATCTTCGGGATCGGGACGGAAAAAGCGTCCATTGCCGCTGTCAAGCTCCCGAAAGCGCTCGCGATAGGCGGCGTCGACCTGATAATTATCTTGCGAAATACACGGGCCGACTGCGGCTTGTACCCGTTGGCGTTCGGCCCCGAGAGCGATCATCGCCTCTACCGTGGCTTCCAGCACACCGCCCATGGCCCCTTTCCAACCGGCATGAGCCGCGCCGATGATCTTGGCTTTGGCATCGACAAAGAGAACCGGCGCGCAATCTGCGGTCAGGATGCCGAGTGCGATACCCGGTGTTTTTGACACCATCGCATCGGCTTTCGGAGGCTTTCCGGGACGCCACGGAGTATCGACTGTGACGACATCCGCAGAATGATATTGGTGACACGAGACGAGATTTTCGCGCTTTACCTTCATTGCTTTGGCGGCGCGTGCTCGATTTTCGGCGACATTCTCGCGTGGATCATCCGATGCGCCGCGCCCGCATTGTAGCGATGCGTATATCCCCTCAGAGACACCGCCTTCTTTGGTGAAAAAGCCGTGATGGATGCCATCCGCTTCGGCAAGTCTGGGTGCGTGGATCAGATGGGTCATAGAAGTGCCTTACGATGCTTTTGCGAGAGCTTACTTTTGAAGAGAGAGTGCGTTTTGGGCCTCAAAGACTGTATGAGACATGCAGTTTGCAACGGGCATACCCCAAAAATCACGCTCCTAATTCTTCGCTGAATCCCGGTGGTTCAATGTCATCCCCTGATAAGGCGAGTGTCTTGAACAATGTGCCCATTTGGTCAGGTTCTGTGAGCCGGTCAAGGGCGGCTCGGATTTCTTCTTCGCGCTCGGGAGATGCTTTTGCGAGCATGGCCGCACGGACGCGAATGCCGAGCCAGTCGAGCAATGCGCCTTGTGAGCGAATGCCCCAAACCGTTGCGCCTTCGGTTTCGGCGGCTTCGGCGAGGGTTTGAAAATCCACATGTGCCGTCAGGTCGGCAAGCCCCGGTTCCTCAAGGATATCGGCATAAGCATGATCTTTCACCGCCTGCAGCGTATCGCCGCGTGGGGTGGGCGTATTATGCCCATAATCAATAATCAGCGCAGCACCGCCGTTCTTTTTCAGGCGCGTTCCGATGTCGCTCGCGATGCTTCTGCCTGCGGGACAGGTCTCGATGATCACGCCGTCCTCCGCGTCATTCGGCAGAGACTCTTCTGTGACCGGAGGCGACAGGCCCATCGTTAGTTTGCCCGAGGCTAATCCGACAACGCGCTCGCACAAGGCTCCGTCTCGCGTTTCAAACTGGCGAATGGGCAAAGCATCGAAAAACTCATTCGCGACCAAGAATAAAGGCTTTTCAGGCACGTCGGATAAACTGTCCGCCCAGCGCGGTTCGTATTTGCCTAGCGCTTCCCATTGCTTTTTACGCAGTTCAGGAGACATTTCGACGAGCCATAGCTCGGCGGCCTCGGCAAAGCCTTGCACCCGTTCTGCGGCGCGCAAGGCATCGGCCATCAATGTGCCTCGCCCCGGCCCTAACTCGACCAGTGCAAAAGGCGAGGGTGCGCCGCGATCCGTCCATGCCTGTGCCAGCCACAAGCCGATAAGCTCGCCAAACATCTGCGAAATCTCAGGGGCGGTTGTGAAGTCACCGCCCCGGCCTAGCGGATCGCGGGTTGTGTAATAGCCATGCTCGGGGTGTGTCAGGCAAAGCGTCATATATTCGGCCACCGACATGGGGCCGTTTGCCTCGATCTGTTGAGCGATAATATCGCGTAAAGCCGTCATTGCCGCCCGCGTGCCATCGCATATCCGGCTAGCAATAGACCCGCCACAATCATTGGTAATGAGAGGACTTGACCCATCTGTAAGCAAAGCGGGGTCACGCAGTCCAAGCCCGGATTAGGGTCACGCCAGAACTCGACAACAAAGCGCGCCGTGCCATATCCGAATAAAAAGACGCCTGCGACCAAACCGGGGCGCTTTAAGCCGCCCCCGAATGACAGCCACAGTGTCACGATGAGCAAGAGCAAGCCCTCTAAGCCTGCTTCATAAAGCTGACTCGGGTGACGCGGGACGGTCAGATTTTCCCAATCGCGCAAGCCCGTGAGCGGGTTGATTGTCGGGAATTGCATTGCCCAAGGGACATCCCCCGGCTTGCCCCATAACTCGCCATTGATGAAATTCGCGATCCGACCGAATAGCAGGCCGAACGGCACTCCGGCGGCAATGGAATCCGCTGTGGATAGGACTGGAGCCTTATTGAACCAGCAGAAAATAAAGCCGCCAACAACCACACCCAGCAGTCCGCCGTGAAAGGCCATGCCGCCTTGCCATGTCTTCAGAATTTCAGCAGGATTTTGCGAGTAATAATCCCAGTTGTAGAACAGCACAAAACCGAGACGACCACCAAAAATAACGCCCATCGTGAGCATGAACAGCAAGGTTTCGGCTTGTTCAGGCTTGTAGGGCGGCGTGTCTCCGGCCCATAGAGCAGGCCGCGCCGTCAACATCATCGCCAGCCGCCAAGCGAGCAATAGCCCCGCGATATAAGCCAGCGCATACCAACGGATGCCAAAGCCGTTATACTCTAAGCCGAATACAAAGGGGCTAATGTCAGGAAAGGTCATGTCTGGCTCCGGATTTCCGGGCGACTAAGACGTGAAACAGCCCGTTTGGTCAAGGGAGAGAAAAGTTCACGTTTTATGATTTGTGGAGGAGGCGTTACTCCGCTCGGCCTTGGCTATAAAGTCGGGGTTTCGTGATTTGGGTCCGGTCTTGATGGTTCGGGGTTCCGGGTCTTCGCCCGGAACGGGGTGGTGGAGATTTAATTTGATGCCTTTTCCGCTGTCATTGTCCGCGTAGGCGGACAATCCACGCTTTAAATTGAGAAGGCTGATCTAATGGTGATGTGGGTACTCCGCCTTCGCGGAGTATGACAGAGGTACTGGTTTTCTTGCTCTCGATGATTAATCGTCTGTCATTCCTGTGAATCCGTGGAATCTCCGTCAATTTTAAAAAATACCCGCTGTCGCGGGTACGACAGTGGATGAGGTTAGAAAGCTGTGCCGTTTGTGCTGGCGTTTAGGGCGGACGCATTTGCTTTTGCAAACCTTGCCTTTGTTTTCCAACTTTTCGGCTCTCGATGATTTTTGCTCTGCAAAAATACATCTGCCGCTGCGCCATTCGTTCTTACGTTGACGGCGGACGCATTTGCACTTGCAAATGCTTGTGTGTTCATTATATGTTCTTTTCGGTTTTCTTCTGAAAGGACGGCATGAACGACGAGGTCATCATCAACTATCAGGTAACGGCGCTGATGCGTCTGGTTGCTTCGATGTTTGCGCTCGTCGGGTTGGTCTCAAACGGTGCGGCGATTGCGTCTATGCCTGCCGACATTCGCCGCCAAGTTTTACGGGTTTTGCAACCGGCTGAGTCTGCGTTGCGGCGGGTGATCTTGATGAAGGCGCGCGGGCTGGTGGTTTTGCTCGGGACAAGGCGTGCGGCTCCTAAAGGGCTTATTCCGAAAGGAAAAGGCACGGGAGACCGTATTCCGGCTTTTGTGTTGTTTGATCCGCGCAAATGGTTTCGTGAATTGGCGCAACCGCACCGTCCTCTGCGCGGGGCTGGTCCCCGGATTAGTGGTTTTGATGAACAGCGTTTTGACCCTCCCGCGCCGCGCTCGGCCGAGGTCAATCCGGCCATTCTATGCAGACGGTTGCAGGCTTTGCAAAAAGCATTGGAAACGATACCGGCGCAGGCAAAACGGCTGGCTCGGTTGCAGGCACGGCGGCGCGCATTGGGTGAACCGCTCAGACGGATCGAACCGAGGCGACCGGGATGGCCGCCGGGCTATCGAAAACATCACTCGCATCCGGTCGATGTAATCTTGCATGATTGCGATATTCTGGCGCGGCAAGACCCTCGCCCGCCGGATAAATCCTGACGTCTCGGATT
>CALKBI010000021.1 GCA_937990185.1 uncultured Neomegalonema sp.
GCCTGCGGTCCTTGCGCGATAACGGAAAGCGGCACATGCCCGACTTCACTCTGTGTCTGATACCGCAGCCACCGCCGGATATCGGCATCCGTCATCGGCGTGAGAGGGTGATCCTGCATCCCGGATTCGTTCAGTGGTTTGTCACCGACGAAAAGATGCCCCTGATAGATCGTGCGCCCCGTGGTGGGAAAAGCCGGACAGACGATGACCCCCGACACCTTCAGCGCCTTCGCCAATGCCTCAGCAACCGGGCCGATATTTCCTTCGCGCGTCGAGTCAAAAGTGGAGCAATATTTGAAGACGATCTGTTGGCAACCCTGAGCCAACAACCAATCGAGCGCCGCAAGACTGTCTCGCACAGCCTCCCCGACGGGAGACGATCGGCTCTTGAGGGAGACGACACCGGCTTCAATATCCGCAGGCGCTGAATCGGTCGGGACACCTGGAAACTGCGCTGTTCTCAGCCCGCCTTCGGGTGCAACTCCCTTGGCAAGAGTATTTGCGATGTCACTCGCGCCGGTGAAATCATCCGCAATGACACCGATCAGCATGGTTTCATGCCCCGCTCCCGCCGATCCTGCGCTGCATTTCGGTAATGGCAGCTTCGGGACTGGTCAACACCGGGAGCCGCGAACCGGCGCGAATGGTTTCGGCGGCGCTCGCCATCGAAAACTGCGCCAGCAGGATAACGTCGGCATTTTCGATCCCCGCAGCGGTTTCGGCAATCAACCGATCATGGGTCTCGGTATCACCTGCTCGTTTGGCATCCATCGCGCCGTCACAAAAGACCGAGGCAATTTGAGCGTCGCTGCCCCGGGCAGCAGCGGCTTCGCGAAACTCAACTTCCATACCCGGTGCTGCGGGAGGAAACGTGTAGATCATCGCAACCCTTTCGCCATGCGCAAAGGCGTTGTCAAACATCGCTTCATTGGGCTTCATCACAGGAACCTTCGACTTGCGCGCAGCATCGTCGATGGCTTGCCCGAAGGCCGAACAGGTAAAGAGGATACCTTGCGAGTCGATGGATTCGGCATATTGAGACAATGCGACGATCCGGTCCCAGAGGTTTTGGGACAGTTCCTCAGATTTGCGGCGGTCTTCCGACAAACCTTCCTCGAGGATACTGACGGTTTCGACATCCGGCCATAGCGCTTTCGCCGCCGCCTCGATTGGATCGATGGCAACGCGCGTCGCGTGGATCAAGGCGAGACGTGTTTTCATCACGTGCAGTTAGGCCGCTTGCGCCAAGGAATTCAGCGCATCGGTGACGTGACGACCAAAGACATCCGTGTTGACCGAACCGCCCAGATCTCGGGTTCTTTTCATAGGGTCGTCGATTACAGTGTCTACTGCATCGGCTATCGCTTTACCCGCAGCCATCAACTTTGCTACGTCGCGCTGTTCGCCCAACCAAGTCAGCATCATCGCAGCTGAAAGGATCAACGAGGTTGGGTTTGCGATGTTTTGACCAGCGATATCAGGCGCAGATCCGTGCTGCGCCTGTGCGCAGCACAGCCCCGTCTCGGCATTGGCGTTGATCGATCCTGCAAGGCCTAGCGACCCCGAAAGTTCCGATGCCAAGTCGGATAGGATGTCCCCATAGAAATTCGTCGCGACGACGACGTCATATTCATGCGGCTTACGCACGAGCAACGCGGCGAACGCATCGACGATCAGTTCCTCTGTCTCGACTTCCGGATAGTCTTTGGCCACAGCGCGGAAACATTCGAGGAAGAGGCCATCCGTCATCAGGAACGAATTTGCCTTGTGAATGGCCGCTACTTTCTTCCCGCGCTGCATGGCAAGCTTGAAGGCTTCGGTGCAAATACGCATCGAGCCATGCCGCGTGATTTTGCGAACCGAAAGGGCCATGTCCGGGTCCGGCATCATCTCACCGACACCTTTGAACATATTGCGATCCGGATAAAAACCTTCCGTCGCCTCGCGCATGATGACGAGATCCATACCCGGCGCTTTGTTCGGTAGAAAATCGCGACTGCGCGCTGGGCGCACATTGGCATAGAGGTCGAGGCCGATGCGGAAACCGGCGGAGACATTGCGACCGCCTTCTGCGACGGACGGATAATCCATATGCGATTGAGTGCCAAGGATCACACCGTCAAATTCTGTACGGGCGCGGTCGAGAACCTCTTCGCGAAGTGTGATACCGTGGTTCCGAAGGCTGGTGAAACCAGACTCCTCTTCCTCGAACGTCAACCCGAGATCGAAACGAGCGTTGGCGACCTCAACAACCTCGAGCGTGGCAGCCATGATTTCCGGTCCGATGCCATCGCAGGGTAGCGTCATGATACGCATGTCTTAAATCTCCGTTTCCTGACCCGCCGCACCTCTTGACCGACGGGAATAAATTTTTTTCCGACGAGCCGTGTTTCTTAGCCTGAGCGGTTAGCTTCCATCCGACGGCGCATTCGGCGACCAAGGAAGATTGGTAACGTGAAGCCGATGATTGCGATAACCCAAAGGATGATCGCAAGCGGGCTGCCGACGAGGATCGACCAGTCGCCGTCTGATATTGTCAGGGCGCGCCGCAGGTTCACTTCCATCTCGTTACCCAGCAAAATACCGAGGATGACCGGGACGAGCGGCACGGTCAATTTCCGCAAAACCCAACCGAGGACGCCGAAGCCAACCATCAACATCACATCGAAGGTAGACCCTGTAATCGAGTAGATACCAACGAAGGAAATCATCGCCACGACCGGCATTAAAATGCGGGTCGGTACCAGCAGCACGCGCGTGAACAAGCCGACAAGCGGTATGTTCATAATGAGCAGCATGAAGTTTCCGATAAAGAGCGCGGCGATCAGACCCCAAACCACATCAGGGTTCTTTTGGAACAAAAGCGGTCCGGGCGTAATGTTCAACTGAAGCAGGACCGCCAACAAAACTGCTGTCGTTCCCGATCCCGGCACACCAAGCGCCAACATGGGAACCAATGCGCCGCCAGAGGCAGCATTGTTTCCTGCTTCCGGAGCAGCCACACCGCGGGGGTCACCCTCACCAAAGGTTTCACCTTTACGATCGACCGCTTGCTTTTCAAGCGAGTAAGCGAGGAAAGAGCCGAGCGATGCGCCAGCTCCGGGCAATACACCGGAGATGAAGCCGATAATCGTGCCACGGCCCATCGTAGGGATACAGCGCCTCACCATCTTCCAGTCGGGCAACAGCTTGCCGACCTTAGCGCCGGTTTTCCCAATCTCACCGCTCTTGTGTTTCTCGAGGAAGATGAAAACTTCCGAAAGGGCGAAGAGGCCAACAATGGCAATCAGGAAATCGATACCGTCATAGAGGTGGATATGGTCGAAGGTAAAACGCTGCGATCCGGTTTGGGAGTCGCTGCCAATCATGGCGATGCCCAACCCGAAGGCCGCCGCGAATGCTGATTTAGCCTGATTGGTCGCCGTGATCCCGCCAAGCGTAGCAAAGGCGAGCGTGAACAGGACGAAATACTCTGCAGGACCGAAAAGCAGCGCGATTTTCACAAGCTGCGGCGCGAGCAAAACAAGTCCACAGGTCGCAAAGAACGCACCAACGAACGAAGCGATGCCCGATAGCGTCAACGCTTCGCCTGCTCTGCCCTGCTGTGCCATGGGATAACCGTCAAGGCAGGTCATCATCGCCGGTTCGTCGCCGGGAATATTGAGCAAGATCGACGATATTCGCCCGCCATACATTGCGCCGTAATAGATGCTTGTTAACAGGATCAAAGATGGGGTCGGACCGAGACCAAGCGAGAAAGCAATTGGGATCATGATCGCAACGCCATTCGCCGGCCCCAGACCGGGAAGCGCGCCCATCAATGTTCCGAGAAAACAACCCACCAATGCCAGAAACAGGTTCTCAGCAGTCAGAGCGATGGCGAATCCGTCGCCGAGGGATGAAAGTACGTCCACAGTACCGCCCCCTTAAAACCCAAATGGACCCTTGGCCAAAGACAGGCCGAGGATCAGGTGAAAAACGACATAAATTCCGACGGATGTGAGAGCCCCTGTGACCAACGACATCAGCGGCGTCGTACCGAGCCGCCATGTCAGATAAGCCGTGGCAAAAACCGTTGAAATTAAGAAACCAAACTCGGGGAGCATCCATCCGTAAAGAAGCATAACCGCAGCGGCCATCCCGATTTCAAGAAGCTCACGGAAATGGGGCCAGTCTGGTTCGGAGTCAGGGCGCAGGATAAAGATCAGCGAACAAAGACCCAGAACGCCGCCGACGATATAGGGAAAGGTACGAGGACCAATCACATCGACCATGAAACTGTCTGGAATGATTGAAGCGGCCCAAATATAAAAGATCGCTAGCGCCAACCCGAAACCGCCGAAAATGCGGTCACTCATAAATCCCTCCTGTGAACAATGGGGAAGAAAGGGCCACCTCCGTCAGAGGCAGCCCCAAGGAGGAAGCGTTACTTGAGGATGCCGATTTCTTTCGACAGTTTCGTAATGTCCTTGATCGACCCCTCAACGAAGTCATCCATATCGTCGCCGAAGTTGTTAAACGTCGCCATGGCCGCCGCTTCCAAATCTTTCTGGAACCCTTCATCTTCGGTCATTTTCATGATCGCGTCTTTCCAGAACGCTTTAGCTTTGTCTGAAGCGCCAGCAGGCATATAGAGGCCGCGCCAATTTGCACCAACGACATCATAGCCTTGCTCTTTCGCGGTCGGGATGTCGGGATGGCTTTTCAAGCGCTCCGGCCCGAGGATAGCAATAATGCGGATATCGCCTGACTCTAGAAAACCGAGCATTTCAGAGAAATCACCGGACAGTGCTTCTACAGAGTTGGAGAGCAAGCCCGTCATCGCTTCGCCGCCGCCGGAGTAAGAGACGTATTTCAACTTGGTGACGTCTTCCATTCCCGCTGCCCGTGCAATAAGCATCGGTTTGATGTGGTCATAGCTGCCAACGGACGAACCACCTGCAATCCCAACGGAACGCGGGTTCATTTTAATCGCACCCATCATCTCACCGAGATTATTAAACGGCGAGTCTTTAGGCACGGCGATCGCACCGTATTCAGCGCCGAATGTCGCGAGCCAATGTACGTCTTCTTTCGACGCGCCTTTATAGATGCCCTGAGCAATTCGAGCGCTGGTACTCATCGACGCTGCAACAATCAGATTGTTGTCTTCGTTCCGCTCTTTCGTGACGTGCGCGAATGCGACGCCGCCTCCACCACCCGACATGTTTGTGACTTGCATGGTGTCTTCGATAATGTCGAGGTCAAAGAGGTATTTTGCGGTCGTCCGACAGATGAAGTCCCAGCCCCCGCCCGGGTTGGATGGCGCGATGCATTGCGGACTTTCCACCTTGAAATCTTCTGCGACAGCGAGCGAGCCGCTTATTAGCGTTGCGGCAAGCGCAAGAGCGCTGATGCGAGCGAATCTGATCATCTTGAATCTCCTCCCGGTTTGAACAACTTCGTGGCGCGTATGATTCGCGCTATCAAACAAGACTGCATATTAAGCTATAAAAAGCCAATATGTGTTCTGACGTGATTATCTGTCAATCGCCGAGGAATGGAAGGTAGGCTTCTATTATCCAAGTTTTCTAGGAAAAATTGATTGAAAATAACATTTTCAGAATATTTTTAATATTAGCAGTATGCCATGTTAGGATTTTGAGTAATTGAAGTACAATTCAGTATATCAAGGCGAACTCAATTGCGATCCAGTGATCTCCCTACCCGCATCTCCACGCGATTGCTGCGTGACATTGCATCGGGTGCGCTCTCGGAAGGGGAGCATGTCAGAGGGCAAAAAGTTGCGGATCGATATGGCGTATCAAGAACGCCGGTCCGCGAAGCGCTCGAACTTCTCCACGAAAAAGGTATTCTGACGCGGCAAGTTAATCGCGGCTACTTCGTCGCCTCATCTCTACCTGACGATCTTGAAAGACTTCTGAATGAAGGCGGCAACGAAACGCCCAAAGATTACCAACGACTTGCAAATGACTGGCTCACCGATCTATTGCCCGAAAATGTGACTGAGCAGATGCTACGAGAACGCTATTGCTGGTCTAAAGCCAAAGTGAACGAACTTCTTCTACGGGCGGCACGAGAGGGTTGGGTAGAGCGCAAGGAAGGGTATGGCTGGCGCTTTCTTCCCGTTGCAAAGACGCCCGAAGCATTCGACGAAATTTACCGTTTTCGCATGGCTATCGAGCCGGCAGCAATGCTTGAACCCTCCTTCGAATTGGATCGAAAAATTCTGGAGGAGCAACGCCGCATTCAGGAAAGTATGCTTGACATTGCCGTAGCCTCTACGCCCGGTGAAGCATTGCTAGCGAATGGCTCACTTTTCCACGAAGAGATCATCAAGCTTTCAGGCAATGTTTTTTTTCTTCAAGCGCTTCAACGCGTCAATAAGATGCGGCGTTTGATGGAGTACAGAGCCGAGATCAATCACGAACGTTTGGTTGAGCAATGCACCGAGCACCTTGAAATTTTAGCACTACTTGAGCGTGGTGAGATCGTCGATGCTTCCTACCGAATGCGACAACACCTCAGCGGAGCGTTGAAACGCAAATCACCTCTGACATGGAGTTGGGCCGGATCGCTGAGCGAACGGACGACGAAAAAAAAAGCGCTGACCATGCAAAACATACATCTATAGAAATGGGTGCACTGAAAATCGCATTGAATTGAAAGCTATGAAGTTTGAATACCCCGCTAGGGCTAAGGTCAGTTCACACTCGTATCATTCATCCATGTGTTGACGGTTGCGCTAAAACTGATGCGGGATGTCTAATTCCTCGCCTAATCCTCGTCGAAGCGCTTTCACATTTCTTCAAAGTCACCGCCCACACGACGCAAAATGTTTAAGTAAGCCTGTACAATTTCCAATCTCGTGAAAAATGGGATGATTACCAAGGGACTTACATAGCGAGAAAGGAGATCATCGAGTAGAGCCACCTTTGCTTTCCGTTCCACACACGTCCATTTTTCGGCCACCGACAACAGTGAACAAAACACGGGTCATAGTCATTTGACGTCTTAAAAAGCCAAAATCAGGCTTTTTTGATAGAATTGCCGTTCTCCGAAAGCAGAGGCCTCAGCTTTTTAAGCGCTTCAGTTCATAAAAGGCGCACTAGCAATCAACCAAATTTTGGAGGGTTGCTGAAAAGGCGGGGCAATTCCAGCACAACCAAAATATATCAATAAAATGAACAAGATAAAATGTAAGTGGTGCGGTCGAGAAGACTCGAACTTCCACCCGTGTTACCGGACAGCGACCTCAACGCTGCGCGTCTACCAATTCCGCCACGACCGCACAATACGTGGTGAGAGCGCGTCTTAGCAAAGGAGGAATGGCTTGTGAAGTGGATTATTTAATCAAATCCACCAAACTACCAATTCCGCAGATCCTCAGCCCATTTTCCAAGCGATTGCGAATGTATCTAGCACTTTTGCCACTTGATCTTTAGTCGCTCCAGCTGTCGGTGTCACCACAGCAATCAGACCTTTTTTATCATCTTTTTCACAGCTAATCGTTGCTTCAATGCCCTCTTTTTGAAGTGCATCACTGTAGACACGTCGAATGGCAGAACGGCGGAGATCAGGTTTAAAGATCTTACCAACAGCCGTTTTTGGTAACTCGCTCATTACTTCTGCATAAACAGGGTGAGCCGCACGTTCAGGTACGTGCTCTTTCGCGAATGAAACGATCTCTTCAGGATCAAGGCTCTCGCCTTCATTCAATTCGACATAAGCGCAAGGCAGCTCGCCCGCATACGAATCCGGCTGACCAATGACACCGACGAAAGCTACCTTCGGATGGGTCATGATCACTTCTTCGATCATGCCCGGATCAATGTTGTGGCCGCCGCGAATAATCAGATCTTTGGCGCGGCCTGTAATCCAATAATAGCCGTCCGGATCAACGCGGCCCAAATCACCCGAGCGCAGCCACTCATTGCCGTCCGGCCCTTTAACAAACACCTTATCGCGGGGAATATCTTTGTAGCCCGGGAAAACATGGGGACCAGTGATGCAAATTTCGCCGATCTGATCCTCTGCGGCTTCACCCGTACAAACACCATCATCGTCTATGAGCAGCAATTTCATACGTGTATATGGAAGCGGGAAACCAACTGATCCAATTTTACGCTCGCCATTCGGTGGGTTCACCGAACACACCACTGTCGCTTCGGTTTGACCATAGCCTTCAAGAATTTTGATGCCGGTTTTTTCTTCAAATTGCTTGAATAGTTCAACAGGCAACGGAGCAGAGCCGCAAACCGTAAAATTCAAAGAAGAGACATCCGCATCAATCTTACGTTGGTTCAACGCCGCCAAAGCGGTTGGAACCGACATGAAGAAGTTGACCTTGTAGCGCTCTACAAGCTTCCAGAAATTATCGATGACCCCCTCGCCCCGAAAGCCTGCTGGCGTCATAAGTACCAACCTACCGCCATTCATCGGACAGGTCAGGCCCATCACATACGCGCCAAAACAGTGGAACAATGGTAAGGCACATAAAATTACGTCGCCCTCGTTCAACACGCCCTCTTTCACGATATGGCCAATAAAAACCATACCGCCAATTTTGTGCGTAGCGAGTTTTGGATCACCTGTCGTACCCCCGGTGTGGAAATAGGCAGCAACACGCTCGCGGCCACCGGGCGGAATATCAAATGTCAGAGCATCACCCGGTTGCTCAGCAATCGCCTTATCCCATTGCAAAACTTTTTTGCCATGATCCGCCGCGACTTTTGGACGGATCAACGGGACAATCCATGACAAGGGTGGTGACACGTACTTTAGCATGTCGATTTCGATGACATGCGTGACACCGGGCGCGGACTTCAGTGCTTCAGCCACAGTTTGCGCAATGTCAGTTTTTGGAAAAGCGCGGAGGGTTACAACAATCTTTGCGTCGGAATCGCGCAAGATCGACGAAATTTGCGAGGCTTCAAGCAGTGGATTGATGGGATTAACAATACCCGACGTTTGAGCCGCAAACATCGCCGCCAGTGTTTCCGGCAAGTTCGGTAGAACCAATGCAACGGAATTCGTTTCGTCAGCGCCGAGGCTGCGAAACAAATTGGCGGCTCGGGTAGAGATTTCGAGCAGCTCTTTATAACTCCAGTCATAGGCTTTGTCGGTAGGCTTACCTTTTAGTTGGAAAGTAACAGCCGTGTTCGAAGGCCATTTTTCCGCGCCTTCCTGCAATACCTGATATGTGGATTCGAGATCGTACCGATCTTCGAGAGGTATGGCCTCGTGACGTGCGACGTCTTCTCGTACTGCCATCCGCATCGTATCGCCCATGTCTCTCTCCCTAGTTAGCGCTTACAGTCCTGCGCTGAGAAATTATTTCCAAGGACAGTTACACGCGCCTCAGCGGCGCGCAAGACGCGCCGTAAGGTAAGCTTTTGATGAAATTATTAGCTTTCCTCGTCGGAATGCATGATTGGCAGGTTGCGCGGAAAGAGCAACCAACCAAGGCCAAACCCGAAAAATGCCGCAGCAATCAGAACATACCAACGCTGGTATCCGAATTGATCAACCATATATCCGCCCGGTCCCCAGACAAAACGGAGTAAAATCGCAATTGTGAAAGCGCCAACTGCAAAAAAGGCCCAGATCAATTCGCTGTCGAATATCGTGACTTGTTTATTCTCGTCATCCATCACCACGCTCCTTTTAAAAGGTTAACGGAGCGTACAATAAAAAACCGATATTATGCAACGGCGCGAGACAAAGCGCATTGCGACCATAGTTTGCCTAACGCCTGTACAAGATGTTCGATATCAGCATCCGTATGCAATGGGGATGGTGTAAACCTCAAGCGTTCTGTGCCCTTTGGAACAGTCGGATAATTGATCGGTTGGACGTAAATGCCGTACTCATCCAGCAGGATATCACTGAGCATCTTACACTTTGCAGCATCCCCAATCATGACAGGAACAATGTGGCTTGGGTTCGCAAGATGCGGAATACCTGTGTCCTCAAGGCGTTGTCGCAGAGTAGCAACCTGCTTACGCTGCCGCATACGTTCCATGCTGCTTTGACGTAAGTGTTTGATCGACGCAAGCGCTCCCGCAGCAACCGCAGGCGGTAAGGCTGTTGTAAAAATAAACCCACTCGCGAACGAGCGCACAAAATCGCACATTGATCTTGAGCCGGTGATGTAACCGCCCATGACGCCAAATGCCTTACCAAGCGTCCCTTCGATCAACGTAACACGATTTGCAATGCCTTCACGTTCAGCGACACCCCCGCCTTCAGCACCGTAAAGGCCAACAGCATGGACTTCATCCAAGTATGTCATCGCGCCGTATTTATCGGCCACATCACAGATCGCTTCAATCGGTGCGATATCGCCATCCATCGAATAGACGCTCTCGAAGGCTATAATCTTAGGAGCATCAGGGTCCGCAGCGGCCAGCTTTGCCTCAAGATCCGCGACGTCATTGTGATCCCAAATTACTTTCTTCGCGCGCGAATGGCGCATTCCTTCGATCATCGAAGCATGATTCAAAGCATCAGAGAAAATAATACAATTCTCTAGCCGCGATCCGAGGGTCCCCAATGCCGCCCAGTTGGACACGTAACCGGACGTAAATAGCAACGCATCTTCTTTACCGTGCAAATCAGCCAACTCACGCTCAAGCTCTACGTGATGGTGGTTGGTTCCAGAGATATTCCGAGTTCCGCCCGCACCTGCTCCGCATTCTTCCAAGGTATCATGCATTGCCTGCAAAACGACAGGATGCTGACCCATACCAAGATAATCGTTGGAACACCAAACGGTGACCTCACGTTCGCCGCCTTCAAAATGGTTACGGGCCTTCGGAAAAGCACCCCTACGGCGCTCTAAATCAGCGAAAACACGGTAATTTCCATCTTCACGCAGCGTATCGAGCTGAGCTTCAAAGAGTTGATCAAAGTTCATGGACTTTTCCCCGTTCGTAACCGTGCGTGATAGAAGGTACTATTTCTTTAGGATCGTTTGGCTTTTGCGGCAATAACCACTGCCACAATTTTGCGTCAGCAAGCGGCAGAACCATCATCCAATGTTCAAGCAGAGCAAGCGCTGTTAGCGCTGAAAGCAAGGCGAAACCTAGTGCTTCCGGCGCACCAGCGGCCTGAGCGCCCCACCTTTCCAACCAACATCCGGTCGCAAATGTCAGAATTGTAATGGATACCGGGAAAAATGCGTTCATCGGAGCAATTCGAAAATGGCTCGCGAGATGGCGCATTGGTTTCGGCAGGAAGTCTACGTTGATATTCGGAACACCCAGATAGACATTCAGCTTGGCGCTGATTCGGGCGAAGAAAAGCACCGCAAATGTCCATACGCCGAACATGTTTTCGGAACCATGTCCAATCCATGCGGCGACAATCATAATCGCGATCAGCGCGATCTCGGAATAAGCGACCGTTCCCCATGCGCGCAAAAACCGCTCCCAGGCCGGAACATCAGGAGGACAGTTATAGGTATTCGGGCCACTGATAATCCCGCAGAGAAATGCAAGCTCGAACCATCCCCAAATCAGTATGGCCGAGCCAAAAGCGCCATAGATCGACCAAACATCCGTCGCATCCAACGTATGCCAAAACCCCCAACATCCGAGCAGCAATACCGGAACCGAACTTAACGTCAGTGCCGTGTGCGAGACTCCAATTCCATGATCAGCTCGTTTCACACCGAGCAGGATCAGTCCGGTGGAGAACCACCAAACGATCAAGGCCACCACCGCAGCAACCCAAGGGATATGGAGCCAATCAACCATCGTAACGATCAATACGCAGGAACAAGGTGACTGCTCTCAGGCACAGTATTTTTCTTTGACGGGATCAAATAGAGGCCGACAAAGTTCTTACCAATCCGCGCACCGGCATAGGCTTTGCCAAACAAACCGCCAATACCGCCACGACGCTTTGCAGCATCCATATCCACAAAAGCCGCGCGCAGACGGGTTAAGCCGCGTTCCCACCGTGGATTATCAAGATCAATTTCCAAGGGGAAAATCTGCTTCGAAATTTCCGAGGTCTTGCGCAGCACCTCGCGGTCATATTCTTCGATGTCAATGCCAAGCGCTTTATGGAACGCAGGGCGTTGATGATCTCGGACACACATCACCGAATAGACGGCAATAAGAAAGAATTTGATCCACAGCTTGTTCCGACCTGAAGTGAGTTTGGGATCGGTCCGCATCAGCAAAGCAAACGCCTCGCCATGGCTAAACTCATCATTGCACCATTCTTCAAACCATTTGAAAATCGGATGGATCATCTTGTCAGGGTGTTTTTCCAAATGACGATAGATCGTGATGTAGCGCGCGTAGCCGATCTTTTCAGACAGGTAGGTCGCGTAGTAGATAAATTTAGGTTTGAAATACGTGTATTGCTTTGCCTTGGTCAGAAAGCCGAGATTTACGCCGATACCCGCTTCGCGCAGCGCATCATTGATAAACCCTGCATGACGGGCTTCATCCCGCGACATATAGCTGAACAGCTCGCAAATATCCGGATTCGATCCACGACGCTTCATTTCCTTATAAAGCACACATCCCGAGAACTCGGCAGTCAGAGAAGAGACAAGAAAGTCGATCATCTCTTTTTTCAGTTCCGGCTCCATGCCGTCCCAATCGATCTCGTTCCACGCTTCATTCTTTTTGAAGTGTTTTTTATTCGGGTCCGATTTCATTTGCGCGATCAAGCGATCCCATTCTTCGCGAACGGGCGAGACGTCGATGCGGTCCATCTCGTCAAAGTCGGTCGTGTAAAACCTTGGATCAAGCAGAGTCGTCTCCGCCGCCATCTCGGTCGTTTCGGTGACGATATGCTTGCGCAGCGGTGAATTGGTTGGTTTCGGGTTGGTGAATTCTGTCGACGCATTCATAGCGTTACCTCCTCGGAGAAGGCGAATTCGCACAGCTCCATGAATTCAAGATTGCCGGTCATGCGCGTCCATTGGCGTTTGGCCCAGCTTGCGCGCGTGATCGTCGCCGTCCGCGATTCAGTAATCACTTCTCCGTAAGCCGCCGTAACCGGCGCGCCATGAACCAGCACTTCATCGCCGGGGTGAACCACCGCGCCATTGTCAAACCGGACATGAGCATGAAGACTTTCGAAAACATGCGACACCTCGACCGTGCAGGGTGCTGTCTCTTTTCGTCTGAAAAACATCGTATGTCCTCCCCTATTCTTCCAGCAACCGCGCAAAAGCCGCTGCATTATCATGGCCAAAGCCAAAGAGTTCGGCGCGCCATCCTGTTTCGTCATCCATCAATGCGAGGCGACCATCCTCAAAACGGATAATCCGCACCGGTGCGCTAAGCGCCACACCTTGATTGCCCCGAATCCGTGCAAGTGCTCTTGAAACACCTGCGATGAAACCGCCTTGCGTGGGGTCAAGATCAGCGACCAAAGTTCCGTCAACATCAACGACTCGGGCTGATCCATCCATCTTGGCAAAGATTTGCACAGATCGCTCAGTTTTAACTGCGACATCTTGAGGCGGCAACGCACTCGGCGGATGCCCGGTCCAGCGCGCGAATGCTACAACAACGAGCGATATGGCCATCAATGCAAACATAGCCCGAACCAGAATGCGCGGGATCATCTCCCGGTCGCGCCTGTCCAGCGTTGCGGTTGCCGCTTGCTGATTGAGCATGATGTTATCGGCCATAACCTTCGCTCCTATTCCGCCGCAACGAGCGCAGCAGCAGCCCGTTCGTCGGCGCGGGGTCTTGCGATGTTGACATGCGCTTGAGCAGCATCCGCCATAATCCGCGCCACTCGCTCCGAATCCGGGATAGAGCGTAATGCCGGTTGAGGCTTGCTCAGATGCCACGGACGGACATGAGGCCAACATACAAGGTAAGAGAATTTCGTCGATCCAATCAGATCAAGTGCGATGGTTCCGTTTCCGTTTTTACGCAACGCAAGTTCAGCGGAACCAATCCATTTATAAGGAAGATTAAGCGTCACCGTAAGCGCCGCCCCAATACGCATGGCAACGCGGCGGTTGGTTATTGTATAAACGGTTGTCTTCGCCTGAACAAAGGCAATCAGGTAAAGCAGCGCAATCGCGATACCGCCCATGACAAGGAACGGAACACCCGCACGAAGATCGAGCTGCGCACCGCCTGCGCCTGTGTTGAGAATACTCCATCCTGCCATCGCCGCAAAATAACCTGCGATCCACCAAGTTTTAAAAGCATCCCGTGCTAATGCTGTCCAACTCGGCGAACCTTGCCACAGGATATGCTCGCCCTCGGGAGGAACTTCGGGCAGGCCCCGAATTGGTTCAATCGCGAAATCATCGTGGTCGTGCGACACAATCTATCCCCTTAAACCAATGGTCCAAGGCGCGACTCTGAAGCGTAGAGTTTCCCGCCTGCGTAATAGCCACAAATCTTTTCTTCTTCGAGCATCGTGACCTGTGTTGCGGATGCAATCGAAGGCACATTGGCGAAATGCTTGCCCATAATGGAAAGTACAGTGACGCGATCCTTCTTGATGCGCGCAATTTGCATCGGGATCAGGCGTGAGCCGCCCTCGCTCAATTCGACCTCAAGATAACGGACCAATTGTTCCGGTTCGTCGATCCACATATCGGAGATCGTACCGACCACTTCTCCATCCTGCGCCTCGACCGGAAGGCCGCGCGGATCGCGCCCAGCGGAGACATGAAACTGTTCCGCTTTGACCATCGGTACGATTTTAGGATGACCTGCCGCGTCAATCTCTGGCACGTCGCGACGCTCCGCCCATGATGCTGGCCCGACGCCATCAATCATCGGATCACCTGTGGGTTCGAACGGCGAACCGGCAGACGGAGACGTCAAGCGCAATGCTAATTCTCGCTGATCACCATCATTCGCTTGGGGCACTGTAACCGTTCCCCGACCATGAGGCAGCTTGAATGTTTTCTTTTTAGGAAGCGGGAAAGGCCCCTGATTTGGCGCAGGCTTTCCATCCTCAGTTTCCATCGGATAGCCTTCACGCATATTTTCGCGCTGAAGGTAAATGATCAGCCCTGCGAAAAATATCCAAAACAGATAAAGCAAAACCTGAGCAAAATCGACATGGCCGACAATAGTTGATGTAATGTCCATAGTTGTCTCCTACGCCATTCAAGTCGGAAATTCGGAAAGGCCAATTTTACTGGCCTGAGTTTTTGAAGAAGTTTTCGCAGCCGTGCGCGCCAAAGGACCAATGAGAACAAGGGTCAAAACCAGCATCACAATCTCGGCTTGATAGACAATGGAATAAGGCAATGAAGGCCGCGAAAGCACACCGCCAATAACACCAGCGTCAATCATCCAGACCATGCCGTCGCGGATACCGCCGCCCAGTGCAACACCAAGCCCAACGGCGGTTGCTTGCGCCGCGCCCCAAGCACCAAGCGCCAAACCGCGCCCCGCATTACCAGAGACGGGCATCGTCATTGCTCCAGTCAGCATTGCGACAGCAAACAGCCCTGCGCCGAAACCAATCATGGCCGCACCGAGAAAGAAGATTGGTGTCCAGCCGATAAACTCTGAACCAATGACAACTGCGAACGCTGCGATGCCTGCGATGATACCGCGAGAGGCCATTGTGTAAGACGAAACGCCACGAGACAATGACCGCGCAGCAAAGCCAAACGCAATCAATGCTCCCAGTGACCAAACCGCCGTCAGAAACGTCGTTGAGGAAACGCTGAGGCCGAGAACTTCACCGCCATAAGGTTCGAGCAACACATCTTGCATCGAGAAGGCGCATGTTCCCAGCACGACAATGACCAGCAAACGCCCTGCCATTCCGCCTTGCACGAAGTCAGCCCAAGCATCAGAAAACTTCGGTTTTGGTGCAGCCCTTTCAGATTTACTCATTGGCCGCATGGATTCTTGCTTCCAAACAGCCGTGATATTCAACAGAAGTGTAACGAGCGCGGTCCCCTGAATGACTTGAACCAATCGCATCTCGGAAAAGTTTTCCAGCAAGGCTCCGACAATCACTGCCGAGACGCCAATGCCAACCAAGAACATCATATAGAGCAATGCGACAACACGCGGACGGGTTTCATCGGTGGCTTGATCACTTGCCAAAGCCAGGCCCGCTGTTTGCGTCATGTGTAAGCCGATGCCTGTCATCAAAAACGCAAGTGCAGCTAAGACTTCACCGGCCCAAGACGGGCCAAGCTCTTGACTGCCCGATAGGATCAAAATTGCAAATGGCATGATCGAGAGGCCGCCGAACTGCCACAACGATCCAAACCACATATACGGAACACGCTTCCAACCGATTGACGACCGGTAATTGTCAGAACGGAAACCTAGCAAGGCACGGAAAGGAGCAATCAAAACCGGCAATGCCACCATAAGAGCGACTAGGAACGCGGGAACGCTGAGCTCGACGATCATAACCCGGTTTAATGTACCGAGCAGCAACGCTGTCGCCATTCCGCAAGAAATTTGAAACAGAGAAAGGCGCAGCAAACGGCGCAAAGGAAATCCATCCGAACCGGCATCCGAGAAGGGAAGCATGTTCAATTTGAACTGTGTCAAAGGATGGAGTTCGCGGTCAGCCATCAGCTCAGTTCCATCGCCAAAGACTTATAGAAACCAGTCGACACCCGCCCTACTTCGGTGAGCATCGCAGTTTTCGTTTCGTCCAATTTTGATAATTCGCGCTCTAACCGTGGAATGCTTTGCGGCACAATTGCCGGTGAGCGATCACTGCGCGGAAAGGCTTTGCCCGCGATATGCATTGCGGTGAGCATTGGCGTCTTTGGTGCGACAGTAAAGACGACTGCATTTCTCGTACGGGCTTGTAGGCGTGCCAGCGCCTGCGCGATATCCGCCGGCTTGTAATGGATGAGACTGTCCATCGCGACAACGTAATCGAACTCTCCCCATGCAGCATCAAGCATGTCGCCCGCTTCAAAACGGATGGACGGTAGCAGAGACGCCGGAGTCCGATCCCGTGCGACCTCAAGCAAATTCGGCGAAATGTCGATCCCGACAACCTCCGCTCCGCGCTCTGCAAGAGCGGCACTTAATTGGCCAACACCACACCCTGCGTCCAGCACACGCTGCCCGGACAAATCGGAAGGAAGACGCGACAGCAAAATTGCACGCATCTCATCACGGCCTGCGCGCACAGTCTGTCTGATCTTAGACACCGGCGCATCCGACGTCAGCTGTGCCCATGTCTTCGCGGCGGTGCGATCAAAATACGTCGTGAGACGCTCGCGCGTTTCTGTGTAGGTATCAGCCATTAATCAAACCCGAGTAGTTCAAAAATCTCACGGTCCGGCAATGACTCCGGCGCCATCGGCTCTGTTCCGTTCCAGAGAACTTCGGCGAGGCGCATATATTCTTTCTGCACCGCGACAATATCCTCATCGGGGTCCATCTCGAACAATGTCTTTTTCTTAAGACGCGAGCGGCGAATTGCATCTAGGTCAGGCAAATGTGCGAGACGATTAAAGCCGACTGTTTTACAATACCGATCAACCTCGTCAGTGTCTTTCGAACGGTTTGCTACACAGCCCGCAAGACGGACATTATAGTTTTTCGACTTCGCTTGAACCGCCTGAATAATCCGGTTCATCGCATAAATGGAGTCGAAGTCATTTGCGGTGACGATCAAGGCTCGGTCAGCGTGTTGCAATGGCGCAGCAAAACCGCCGCATACGACATCCCCAAGCACGTCAAAAATCACGACGTCTGTATCATCAAGAAGGTGATGTTGTTTCAGCAACTTGACCGTCTGTCCAACGACATATCCACCGCAACCCGTACCCGCCGGAGGCCCACCAGCCTCCACGCATTTGACGCCGTTAAAGCCTTCATAAACGTAATCTTCGGGGCGCAATTCCTCAGAATGGAAATCAACCTCTTTAAGTGTGTCGATGACGGTCGGAACAAGTCGGCCCGTCAGCGTGAAAGTCGAGTCGTGCTTAGGATCACAGCCAATTTGCAGGACACGATGGCCCAGCTTACTGAACGCAGCTGATAAATTTGAAGACGTGGTGGACTTACCAATGCCGCCTTTTCCATAAACGGCAAAAACCTTTGCCGTATCAATCTTCATTGACGGATCAAGCTGTACTTGTACCGACCCTTCGCCATCCGCACCGCGAGGCAAAACTGGCGGGGTATCGAGATCTAGTGGGCTCATGCGAGCCTCCTTTCCAGCGGCTGAGTCATTCTGCCGCGACTCCTATTCCTTCGAGCCTGTCTTCCAGCTCATCAGCACCTTGACGAAGGGCTTCCAACGTCTCGGCATCGGGATTCCAATAATTGCGTTCATGCGCTTCGAGCAGACGATTTGCGACACGGGAACTGGCTGCAGGATTCAACTCGGCCAAGCGACGGCGCATGTCTTCATCAAGGATAAACGTCTCACTCAGACGGGTATAAACCCAAGGATCAATCTCGCCTGTCGTTGCGGACCAACCGAGGGTATTTTTCACTTGTGCATCAATTTGCAAAACGCCTTCGCTGCCGTGTTTGAGCATTCCCTCGAACCACTTCGGGTTCAGTGAGCGACTCCGTGTTTCAAGTGCGACCTGCTCTTTGAGGGTGCGGATTTTGCCGTCACCTTTGGTCGTGTCACTGATATAGACGGCGGCTTCTTCGCCGCGCGCTCGTTTAACGGCACGGGAAATTCCGCCGAGCGTATCGAAATAATGATCGACCGTCGTGACGCCTAACTCAACGCTTTCCAAGTTTTGATAAGCGAGTTCGACGTCCTCTAAAGCGGTTTTCAAAAGTGCGCCTTGTTGCGCGCATTTTCCATTGCGGCCATAGGCGAAACTCTTCCGCTTTTCATAAGCATCGGCGAGTTCTTCTTCCTCGTCCCACGCACCTGAATCGATCAGATGGTTCACATTGGAACCATACGCTCCTTCTGCATTGGAAAAGACCCGCAGCGCCGCCGTTTCGAGATCGACCCCCATCCGCTCTGCGTAATCAAGCGCATGAGCGCGAATGTAATTTTGCTCCAGCGGCTCATCAGCGGACGCACAGATATAGGCGGCCTCCGCGAGTAACTTCGTCTGCAATGGCAGAAGGTCACGGAAAATACCGGAAAGGGTCATCACGACATCAATGCGCGGTCGGCCTAGTTCTTCGAGCGGGACCAGATCGGCCCCACCAAGACGCCCGTAATTATCAAAGCGGGGTTTGGCTCCCATCAACGCAAGCGCTTGCGCGAGAGGTGCGCCGTCGGACTTGATGTTATCCGACCCCCAAAGAACGAGCGCGACACTTTGCGGTATGGCATCGTGTCGATCTATCAAACGCTGTGCCTGACGCGCGCCGTCTTGCATGGCGTATGCGGTCGGCATCCGAAAAGGATCAAACGCATGAAGGTTTCGCCCTGTCGGAAGAACATCCGGTGAGCGGATGACATCCCCGCCCGGTGCAGGGGCAGTAAACCCGCCTGCAAGGGCGTGCATCATTGCAGGCAATTCCGTGCTGTCATCAAACGAGGCTTCGGCCCGCACAATCACGTCGTCAGGCGTCTTTGCCTCAATCATCGCTTCGCGATACGCCGCGCGTTTTTCTTTGGCAACCGGCTCTCCGACAACATGCAAACCGTCGGGAATCAAAGCGCTTTCAACTTCCAGCACCTTGACCCAAAGCGTCGCCGGATCGCCTTCATCATCAAGATCAACAGCCTCGGCTTGATCAGCGATTAACGTGCGAAGTTCAGCTTCCTCACTCGCGCCCGGCGGTAATTCCCGCCATTGCTGGAGGGTATCTTTCAGATCGAGCAGTGCTTTATACAAACCTGCTTTTGAAAGCGGCGGAGTCAGATGCGAAATCATAACTGCACCTGCACGGCGTTTCGCCAACGTGCCTTCAGATGGATTGTTCACTGCGTAGAGATAAACATTTGGCAGATCGCCGATTAAGCGGTCAGGCCAACAAGACTCGCTTAGGCCGGAATGCTTGCCGGGCATAAACTCAAGCGCACCATGCATTCCGAAATGTAGCAGGACATCCGCTTGGAAATCATTTTTGAGCCAGCGGTAAAATGTGCTGAAAGCATGGGTTGGCGCAAAGCCCTTTTCAAACATGAGGCGCATTGGGTCGCCTTCATATCCGAATGTCGGCTGCACACCGACAAAGACATTTCCAAACTCAGCACCCAAAACGAAAACGCCGCCGCCATCAGATTGCTGGCGACCGGGGGCTGGTCCCCAAACTGCTTCGATGTCTGCCAAGTATGGTTCGCCCGCGACCATTTGATCTGCGGGCACACGCGCCGCAACATTTGCTTCTTGGCCGTATTGTGCAGCGTTACCTTTCAGAACCGCATCCCGTAAATCATCGACTGTCTCAGGAACAACGACCGAGTACCCATCAGCTTTCATCTTGAGGAGCGTGTTATGCAGGCTTTCGAAGACACTAAGATAAGCGGCGGAGCCAACTGCACCGGCATTGGGCGGAAAGCCAAAAATTACAACGCCAACCTTGCGTTCAGCAATCTGAGAGCGGCGCAATTTGACGTGGCTTAGTGCGCGGCCCGCAAGGCGTTCAATGCGCTCGGGGCATGGGATCATTGCATTCACTGCTCCCTGAGGCTGACACCGATGAGAACACCCCGTGCATCCATCATCGCCAACACGCCCGCCAAATATCAGCGGATTCGTTGCGCCATCAATTTCAGGGAGCGCAACCAACATTGTCGCTTCAACAGGGCCAAGGCCGGTATCACTTTTCGCCCATTGGCCCAGTGTTTGAAATTCTAACGCATGGGCTGAAATATATGGCAAATCGAGCCGCATCAGCACTTCTTGTGCCGCGCTGCTATCCTGATACGCAGGCCCGCCAACAAGACTAAAGCCGGTTAGTGAGATCAGCGTATCAATCGTCGGTCCTTGGAGGTCTTCAAAAAAGCGTTCGATTGCCGGGCGCGCATCTAACCCCGACGCAAATGCTGTTACGACACGAAGACCGCGCGCTTCGAGGGCAGCAATTACCGCGTCATAATGAGCGGTATCACCCGCGAGGATATAAGACCGCATGACCAGCAATCCGACACTTCCCACTTGGTTCGAAGGCGCGGGAAGCGTGGAAATATTGGTCGTAATACGCTCAGGATGCTTGGGGTGATAAAGACCAACTTCGGGGTAATCAATCGGTGCGGATGCCTCAACAGCGGCAAACTTGATCCGCTTGGCATACCGGTTAACGAGAAAGCGCACGAGAGACTCGATGTTCTCGTCCGATCCGCCAAGCCAATATTGCATCCCCATGAAATAGGCGCGGACGTCTTGCGCTTTGCCGGGAATGAATTTGAGAATTTTCGGTAAGCGGCGCAGCATTTTCATCTGCTTTTCGCCGCTGGCATTTTTCGTCTTGCTTGACCCGCGTAGTTTTTTCAGCAGCTTGAGCACGCCCGTCGTCGGCTGGCTCATATCGAGATCACCCAAACGGGTTAGCGATACGATCTCGCTGGCTGAAATACAGGCAAATACACCATCGCAATGATCACGCCGCGCTTGCAACGCAGGTAGAATGGCGGAGACATGTTCTTCGAGGAACAAGAGGTTCACGAGGATCATATCGGCGTTTGCTATCGCCTCGCGCGTTTGGTCCAGATATTCAGGATTTTCCGACCACATCGCCGCCGCATAGATCGACATCGAGAGGCCGGGAAACACGCGAGCAAGTTTCGTTTCAACACGGCGCGCCGGTCCCGCAGCGTGACTATCGAGCGTCACAATGACGATGCGATAAGGGTCTGGTCCCATTATGCCGGTATCATCGAGCATAATGCGCCTTAGCTTCGTAAAGGGTTTCGATTGAAATCGACGTCACACCCTGTTCAACAGCAAACTTTTCTGTATTGCGGCGTGCTTTCCCGCGCACAAAAAATGGAATTTTCCGTAACTCTTTTTCCGCATCGGCGAGCCATGTCACACCGTCTTTGATCACCGGTTCAGGCGTATCCGTTGCTTCTTCGATGACACGACGTTTTTGTGCGGCGGGCGTATGGCTGCCATGATGGCTCGCACCGGCATCATCATGGAACTCGAAGTCTTCGCGGAACATATGGAGCAAGTGTTCCTCAAGCCCCATCACAAGCGGATGCACCCAGGTGTCGAAGATCACATTTGCGCCTTCCCAACCAACTTGCGGAGAGAAACGAGCGGGAAAATCTTGTACGTGAACGGGGGCGGAGATAACCGCACAAGGAATACCGAGACGCTTTCCGATATGGCGTTCCATTTGCGTCCCGAGAATCATTTCGGGTTGAAGCGCTTCAATCGCGGCTTCGACTTCCAGGTAATCATCTGAGATGAGAGCTTCGAGGCCCAGTTCTTTGGCACAGGCGCGAACCGGGCGCGCAAATTCTCGATTGTAACATCCAAGCCCTACGACTTCGAAGCCCATCTCTTCTTTTGCAATCCGCGCGGCTGCGATTGCGTGCGTACCATCACCAAAAATGAAGACGCGCTTGCCTGTGAGGTATGTGGAATCGACTGAACGGGAATACCAAGGCAACCGCAGGCGGCTATCATCGACGGCGATATCAGGCAGTCCGGCAATCGTTTTTACTTCAGCGATAAAATCGCGTGTTGCGCCGACGCCGATGGGCACAGTCTTGGTAAAAGGTTGCTTGTATTCCCGCTCCAACCAGCGACAGGCCGTCTCGCAAGTTTCAGGATAGAGCATCACATTGAAATGCGCTGCACCGAGCCGCTGTATGTCCGCTGGTGTTGCATCAAGCGGGGCAACGACATTCACCGCAATGCCAAGGCTCTCAAGAATGGAGGATAGCTCGACAACATCATCGCGATGGCGGAATCCGAGAGCCGTTGGCCCGAGGATATTGCACGTGATTTCCGGTGTTCGTTCAACCGGTGTACTGAGGGCACGGCAAATTTCGTAGAAAGTCTCCGAAGCGCCAAAATTCTCTTTGCGCTGATAACTCGGCAATTCAAGGGGAATAACCGGAACGGGTAAGCCCATGCTTTCGGATAAGCCGCCGGGGTCGTCCTGAATTAATTCGGCGGTACAGGATGCGCCGACGATGATTGCTTCGGGCTTAAACCGGTCAAAGGCATCTTTACAGGATTCTTTAAACAGTGTCGCCGTATCCGAGCCGAGATCACGGGCTTGGAAAGTCGTGTAGCTGACTGGCGGGCGATGGTCTCGGCGCTCGATCATCGTGAACAGCAAATCGGCGTAAGTGTCGCCTTGCGGTGCGTGCAAAACGTAGTGCAAGCCCTTCATCGCGGTGGCAACGCGCATTGCACCGACATGGGGCGGGCCTTCGTATGTCCACACGGTCAGCTTCATAGCGTAAGACCTTCGCGGCGCTTCAATGGCTTTGCGAATAACGCGGCAAGATCACCGGCTTGCTCGTATCCGTGGATTGGTGTGAAGACGAGTTCGATAGCCCATTTGGTCGCAAGACCCTCGGCTTCTAGCGGATTAGCAAGACCAAGACCGCATACTGTCAGATCTGGCTTTGCCGCTCGGCAACGATCAAGTTGCAAGTCAACGTCTTGACCCTCAGACAGAACCGGCCCTTCGGCGATAAGATCGAGGTCTGCGCTTACAAGATCACGGTGGATGTATGGCGCGCCGATTTCGAGGGCGGTCATGCCGCATTCGCGCGTCAAGAAACGAGCGAGCGGAATTTCAAGTTGAGAATCAGGAAAGAAGAAAACGGATTTTCCGCTTAAGCGCTCAGATGCCGCCGCAACTGCTTTTTGCGCGCGGGCACGGGGGGCAGCGGTGACTTCATCAAATTTTTCAGGACTGACATTGAATGCCTCCGCAATGGTGCGAAGCCAAGCCGTCGTGCCCTCTTCTCCAAACGGGAATGGCGCAGCGAGGTGTTGTGCACCGCGCCCCGTCAAAGCACCTGCGGTCGCACCAAGGAAGGGTTGAGCGACAATAAACTTGGTGTTTGGCCCTATACCAACTTCGACATCTGCACTCCGCGACGGCAATGCTTTGACGACAGGAACGCCGAGAGCTTCGATCAATCCCACAAGCTGGTCTTCGACCACATCGGGCAAAGCGCCGACAAGGAGCAACTGCTCCGCCTCAGTCTCCGGCAAGACCGGAACCATCGAGGCAAGGCATTCGTCTTCACCCTGGGTAAAGGTCGTTTCAATGCCTGAACCAGTGAAATTAAGCACCCGAACTTGCGGTGCATGGGCTTGGGTTAGTCGCTCGGCTGCACGGCTAAGATCAAGCTTGATGACTTCGGAGGGACACGATCCCACGAGGAAAAGTTGACGAATATCAGGGCGGCGCGCGAGCAACCGCTCGACTTCGCGGTCTAACTCTTCATTGGCATCAGCCAGACCCGCCAAATCTTTTTCTTCAAGAATTGCGGTTCCAAAACGCGGTTCGGCGAAAATCATCACGCCTGCCGCCGATTGCAGCAAATGCGCGCATGTGCGCGATCCTACGACGAGAAAAAACGCATCCTGAATTTTGCGATGTAGCCACACGATACTGGTCAGACCGCAAAAGACTTCGCGCTGACCTCTTTGTTTGAGAACGGGCGCATTGCCACAGCCGGTCGAGGGCGGATTGATTTGCGTAAAAGCATTCATGCCGTCACCACATCATCAGTTGAAGACGATGGTTGACCAAGCCGTGCAAGTCGAAACTTCCAGATAAACTGCGCAGCATTGACTACGTAGACCGCATAAGCGGCAAGCGCGAGCATCATTAAAGCTGTTGGCTCGAACCCTCCTATAAAGAGCGCCACCAGATAAGCCGTATGCAATGCTATGACGAGGAAGCTGACCACATCTTCCCAGAAAAAGGCCGGTGCGAGCAGATATTGCCCGAAGACCACCTTCTCCCAAATCGCGCCCGTTATCATGATTGTGTAAAGCAGCACGGTTTTTACAACGATTGAAATTGTTGCAATACCGTAACCCTCGCCGGTCGTGAGATAACGAACCACGAGAATCAACGAGATCAGAAAAACCAAAAACTGAATCGGCGCGAGAATTGCCTGTACAGTTGTCCACTTTGTCGTGTCACGACGCTTTCTTTCCTCAGCAGAATAAAGCCCGGATCGACTGTCACTGTTGGATTGGTTGATCGGCACGCATCCGTTCCCCGCGTCACTTCATGCCCCTCCAGCTAACGCCACGAAATAGGAACTGTCAACTTTTTAGAACACTTTACGAATGCCGATAAATTAAAAGAATAGACACCCTTAAAAATCCATAAATTATTGTTATAAAATAACTATATTGGATTATAGGCGTGCATTTCAGAGATTTACCTGACTCATTTATCTAGTAAACAGCATAATTCCAATTTCTCTTTTGCAACATTTGTCCAATTCAGTTGACAATTTTTGGTTTGCAAATGAATGTACGAACGGGACCAGATTTCTCAAACAGTACCGAGGCATCAAACGACCACCAACAGAGAAAAGGATCGGTTTTGACGCGTGCAGTGCAAACATCGAAACTTAAATCCCGATCGACAAATCGTTCGATTGAGACTCTTGGTGCGTGTACCTCGTCAAAAGCCCCATCGACCCAGCCTCCAAAAGACATCATAGCGTATCATGACGCGGCTAAAGCGCTTTGCGATCCACTTTTGAAAGTGGAAAACGGTGCTTACGATCAATTGATTATGAATATGATTGCAGAGGGTATTTCGCCGAACGATCTAATTGATCATGTTATACCCGCAGCCGCACGGCAACTCGGCGAAGAATGGCTTTCAGATACGCGATCATTTGCCGATGTTACGATTGGAACATCGCGACTCCAACAAATCGTCCGCAACCTTGAAACCTCTCTCGTGCGCGAAAATTTCGTCAATATTGTTGAACGCAGGGCACTGTTAATCATCCCGGAATCTGAACAACACACACTTGGTTCAGTTATCATCGCAAATCAGTTTCGGCGTCATGGTGTGCGGGTAGATGTCATCTTCGACAGCAAAACGAACAGTCTGAATTCTCAAATTAGTAACAAGTCATACTTTTTGATCGGCCTTTCTATTGGAACAGATCAATCCCTCAAACGTAGCAGCTCAATTGTCACCATGCTCCGCGATTGCCAAGCGGACACGCCAATCGCGCTGGGAGGGAGCGCACTAACTTGTGAACCAGAAAACATCGTTTCTGATATCGGCGCAGACTTTTTCGCTCATAATGTGCGAGAAGCGCTTGATCTTTGCGATATATGCGTGTCACGAGATGCGATATTACCGCGACAAGTCGTGGACGCTTGAAAGTTATTTTAAAAACGACGGATATATCGCGTTGACGAAGTTGGTAAAAAATACATCCAAAGGACGTCATGCGGGAAAGGCTTCAGTGTCCGCACTTGAGCGAGCGCTCCGCGACGCAAGCGATATAATTTTAATTTTGGACGAAAACTTTGCGGTTGATGAAATCCATGTAAGCGATGCGAAAAATTCGCTAGGGGATCTCGATCACTGGAAAGGACAGAATATCGAGGCTTTGCTCACGGAAGAGAGTAAACCCAAACTCAAAAAGCGCCTATCCGGACTGTCTAAGAAAGACCAAACTCCCTCAACGTTCATTGAATTGAACCATGTGGATAATGGCGAGAGGGAATTTCCAGTTCGCTATACGATACACCCAACGGAGGATGCGGAAAGAATAATCCTCATTGGCCGGGATTTGCGTTCAACAGCCGAAGTTCAGCAACAATTGGTTCGGGCACAGCTTGCCCTTGAAAAAGAATACGAAAAACATCGGGATTTCGACACCCGCTACCGTGTTCTCAGAGACAATCTCAACGAAGCAATTATCTTCGTTGACGCTTCTAATGGCCGTATCCTTGATACAAATCTTCTCGCGGCAAAACTGTTCAATGTTGAGTCCAACGGTTTGATTGGTCAATCCATTAACTCAGTCCTTAAAAATATAAAACGACGTTCCGCGCTAGAGCATTTGCTCAATGCAGCAACCGAAAAAGATCCTATGCCGATGGCGGCAAAAACAGCCCAAACCGGAGAGACATTAAAGATTCATCCAACGCTTTTCCGTTCTGCCGGTGACATGATGTTGCTGTGCCGCCTTGATATTGGTGAGCGGGACGCATCGGAGGCGGAACAACTCACCTCAGCACTCGGTATGTTGTTTCGCACCGGGTCTGATGCAATTGTCTTTACAGATTCCAGCGGAGAAATCCGCCATGCGAACGAAGAATTTCTTAGATTGTGTGACGTCGTTCACTTGTCTGATTTAAAAGAAAAAATGTTGGGCGATTTTCTTTTACGTGGATCGATTGATCAAAAAATCCTATTGGAAACAACCGTCCAAACAGGACGCATCAAGACTTTCTCGACAAAGCTCAAAAGTGCGCATGGCACCGAAACCGAAGTAGAAATTGCCTCGTGTCACCTGAATGAAGAGCCTAATCCGTATTTTGGCTTCGTCTTGCGTAACCGTTCACAAACTCAAGCAATACGCGAGAGAGAAGGCAGTGAAAAGGCAACCCATAATGCGATGGAACTTGTCGGCACGGCTCCCTTGAAAGAGTTAGTGGCTGCTACAGCGGATGTTGTGGAAAAAATGTGTATCGAAACAGCGGTCAAGCTGACGGACAATAACCGCGTTGCAGCCGCGGAACTCCTCGGACTGTCGCGTCAGAGCTTTTATGTACGCCTGCGGAAATACGACCTTCTCAGGAAAGATGAAGAATAACACTTCTGCCTGCGACGCTTGATTCCGAAATTGACGACAGTTCCCTCTTCCAATTCCAAACTGTAATGATATCGTTACACTATGACTGTAACAGATATTCATCATTCAAGGCGGCTTCCAGCGCCATCTGCAATGCTGGAACTGATCAAGCCAATCACTTGGTTTCCGCCGATGTGGGCGTTTTTGTGTGGTGCAATCTCAAGCGGTGTTTCGCCCTCTGGACGATGGATCGAAATCGTACTGGGTGTTGCTCTTGCCGGACCAATTGTGTGTGGCATGAGCCAAGCGGCAAATGATTGGTGTGACCGGCATGTCGATGCGATAAACGAACCAAACCGCCCTATCCCATCGGGGCGTATTCCCGGCAGTTGGGGGTTTTGGATTGCAGTCGCGATGACTGTGCTTTCGCTTTTTGTAGGCTCATTTCTTGGCACTTGGGGATTTATTGCCACAATTATCGGCGTGATTTGCGCATGGGCATACTCTGCCGAACCAATCCGGCTCAAAAGATCCGGATGGTGGGGACCGGGACTCGTTGGTCTGTGTTATGAAGGGCTGCCATGGTTTACCGGCGCTGCGGTTCTCGCCGCTGGCCTGCCAACAACTGAAGTTATTATCGTCGCGATCCTCTATGCGCTGGGCGCACATGGAATCATGACCCTCAATGACTTTAAAGCGCTGGAAGGCGACCGCGAGACAGGCGTGAAATCTTTGCCAGTCACACTTGGTCCTGAACGCGCGGCTTATGTCGCTTGCATCGGAATGGCGATACCGCAAGCCATTGTCATCGGATTGCTTTGGTTCTGGGGGATGCCGATCTACGCGCTCGCAGTCACGGGACTGCTCATTGGGCAGATCTTTGCAATGCGTGTTTTGCTTCGCGATCCGAAGGGACGCGCGCCTTGGTATAATGCCGTCGGCGTGACGATGTTTGTCAGCGGCATGATGGTGGCTGCATTTGCATTAAGATCATTAGGAGCGGTGGGATGAAGCTGTCCTGGTTTTCAATCGTGCGCCTTGGTTTGATCCAAATGGCTCTCGGAGCCATTGTGGTTCTGACCACATCTACGCTCAATCGCCTCATGGTCGTTGAGATGGCATTGCCTGCGATCCTGCCCGGATTTTTGGTTGCGCTGCATTACGGCATTCAAATCACAAGGCCCAATTGGGGCTTTCTCTCTGATATGGGCGGCAACCGCACGACTTGGATCATTGGCGGTATGGCAGCGCTTTCCTGTGGTGGAATGGCCGCGACAGCCGGAACAGTGCTGATTGGCGATCAATTCGCGCTTGGCCTCGCGGTGTCGATTTTCGCTTACGCCTTAATCGGCCTTGGTGTTGGTGCATCAGGGACATCGCTCCTGGCTTTACTGGCGACGGCAACCGAACCAAGACGCCGCGCCGCAGCCGCGACAATTACCTGGTTGATGATGATCTTTGGCATTGCCGTCACCGCGACCATCGTTGGCAAAATGCTTGATCCGTATTCGCATGCCTTGTTGCTCAAGATCGTTGCTGTCGTAGTGAGTGGCGCGTTTGCTCTGACCTGCCTCGCAATCTGGGGGATTGAGCGCCGCGTGGTCGTTGAACGGCGCGACGAAGCCGCTGTTCCTTTCCTTGATGGATTACGCGAAATCTGGAGTGAACGAGAGGCACGGCATTTTACTATTTTTGTTTTTCTCTCGATGGTCGCATATTTCATGCAAGAGCTTATTCTGGAGCCTTATGCCGGATTGGTTTTCGCATTCACACCAGGCCAATCCACCTCATTATCGGGTGCGCAAAATGGCGGTGTGTTCCTCGGGATGCTGACAGTCGGTATCGCCGCGACCGGGTTCAAAATCGGTTCGTTGAGGTTTTGGGTCACCTTCGGCTGTCTCTCCTCTGCCGTCGCCTTGTGCATCATCGCCATGCTTGGACAGATAGGTGTCGGTGCGCCTCTCGGTAAAGCGGTTATGTTTTTAGGCTTCTCAAACGGGATTTTTGCAGTCGCAGCCATTGGATCAATGATGCAACTCGCCGGAGAAGGCCGCACCGGGCGCGAGGGAACCCGCATGGGGCTTTGGGGCGCGGCGCAAGCAATTGCGGCTGGCTTTGGTGGCCTGTTCGGAGCGGGTGCTGTTGACGCAACCCGGCTCTTTATCAACTCAGATGGCACTGCATACGGAGTTGTCTTCCTGTCTGAAGCCTTACTGTTTCTCATTGCCGCCGCTGTCGCGCTTCGCGTGATCCGGGGTCACTCACGAGGGGATCGCCCCCTCACCCAAGGAGAGTTCTCATGCGCTACGATGTAGTTGTTGTCGGCGGCGGACCTGCGGGTGCAACCGCAGCGATGGATCTTGCACGCGAAGGTAAAAGCGTTGCGATGTTGGATCGCGATGGACGCATTAAACCCTGCGGTGGTGCTATTCCGCCCAGACTAATCGAGGATTTCGATATCCCCGACGCTCAACTGGTTGCGAAGATCAATACAGCTCGGATGATTTCTCCAACCGCCAGACATGTCGATATTCCAATTGAAAATGGTTTTGTCGGCATGGTTGACCGTGAGCATTTCGATGAGTTCTTACGCAAGCGTGCCGTGGTCTCCGGGGCAAAAAGATATAGCGGTACATTCGTCAGCATCGACCGCGATGATCAAGGGCCGATCATCACCTTTAAAGATAAGCAAACGCAAAAGAACCGTACGCTCTATGCAAAGCTTGTCATCGGAGCAGATGGCGCACGTTCTGCTGTCGCACGGTCGGAAGTACCCGGCGGAGACACCATTCCCTACGTTATGGCTTACCACGAAATCGTCGAAGCACCGGAGGGCGGTGATTACGATCCTGACCGTTGCGATGTGATCTATGACGGTTCAATCTCGCCCGACTTTTATGGCTGGGTTTTCCCTCATGGCAAGCAAGCCAGCATCGGCATGGGAACAGGACATGAAAAAGAGGTTGATCTAAAAGAAGCAACACGAGCCTTGCGCGAGTCCTCCGGTCTAACAGAGTGCGTGACAATCCGCCGCGAAGGCGCGCCCATTCCACTTGAACCTCTAAAACGGTGGGATAATGGCATTGATGTTGTTCTTGCAGGAGATGCCGCAGGGGTGGTCGCGCCGTCTTCAGGCGAAGGCATTTATTACGCTATGTTTGGTGGGCGTATGGCCGCAGATGCAGTACTGGCTTGCCTTGACTCCGGCAAACCGTCCGACCTGAAATTGGCCCGCAAACGATTTATGAAAGAACACAAAACTGTCTTTAAAGTGCTCCGCATGATGCAGGATGCCTATTATAAATCTGATGATCGGCGCGAACGATTCGTTTCGCTATGCCATGATGTCGACGTACAGCGGCTGACTTTCGAGGCTTACATGAACAAAAAACTGGTGAAGGCACGACCCATGGCGCATTTGAAAATCATGGCCAAGAATATCGGGCATTTAACGCGCCTGATCCGCGCGACATCATGAGCGCGATGATTCCAGCTTGGGAAGATGGTGTTCTCAAGCCCGTTGAGAAACTGGACGTCCATAAGCGCGGTTTGCGCCACAAAGCCGTATCGGTTTTTGTCATGCATGAAAGGCGGCTTTTGATCCAACGCCGTGCGATGGAAAAATACCATACGCCGGGGCTGTGGGCGAACACCTGCTGTACGCATCCACATTGGGAAGAAGACGCAGGTGTCTGTGCCGCACGGCGCCTAACCGAGGAGTTGGGCTTTACCGTCCCGCTGGAACACCGCGATCAAATTGAATACCGCGCCGATGTCTTCATGGGCCTGATCGAGCACGAAGTCGTCGATATCTTCGTTGCCAATCTTGAAACCGCCCCTGTGGTTGCGCCTAATCCTGAGGAGGTCATGGATACCGCATGGCTAACACTGGAAGAGTTACACGAGCAAATCGCTGAGCATCCTGAACGATTTACGCCGTGGGTAAAAATCTACATCGACAAACACAGCGAACAGATTTTCGGTGCGCATGAATTGGCGTGATGAAAATATGCGTTGATGCATCCCAAAGGGGTGGCGGGGCGTAATAGAACGCCCCAAGCTTATCCCGCTAGGCCTTCAACAACTCCTCACTTCACGCACAGTTCTCGTGAGACATTTGATAAAGGCTTGCCGCCGCTCGGTGTGACGACGAATGTTTCTGTTGTCTCCAATCCCCATTCGTCTGTCCAAATCGCGGGCATGAAGTGCAGAGTCATGTTTTCCTGTAAGGGTGTTGTGTCTCCGCGCCTCAGGCTCATGGTGCGCTCTCCCCAATCAGGGGGATAGCTCAGGCCGATCGGATATCCGGCGCGGCTGTCTTTGATGACGCCATGTTTCGCGAGCACTCCAAAAAAAACCTCCGCCACTTCGCCGCATGTCGTGCCGGGAGTCGCAGCAGCCAAGCCGGTTTCCAATCCTTCGAGCACCGCTTTTTCCGCTTCGAACATTGCTTGCGGGGGGTTTCCGAAAAACAGCGATCGGCAGGCCGGTGCATGATAGCGGCGGACCACTCCTGAAATTTCAAAGAAAGTCCCCTCGCCCGCTTTCATCGGACGGTCATCCCACGTGAGGTGCGCGGCGGCAGCCTCTTTGCCTGACGGAGCGAGCGGCACAATCGCCGGATAATCACCGCCCGCCTCGGGTATTCCGCGCAACGCCGCATCATAAATTTCGGCAACCAGATCGCATTTCCGCATTCCCGGCTCTGCGGTTTCCCGAATGCGTTCGTGCATCTTTTCCGTAATCGCAGCGGCCTGACGCATCAACGCCAGTTCCCCCGGGCTTTTGACGGCGCGCTGCCAATTCACCAGCGCGGTGGTATCAATGATGTTGGTTTGCGGTAACTCTGCACGAAGGGTCTCAAGGCATTTCGCGGAGAAATAGTAGTTATCCATCTCAACACCGATTGGACCGGCAGCCCAACCATGGTCTTTGAGCGCAGCGGCCAATGTTTCATACGGGTGCTTTAGCGGATTTTGCACGTAATCATCCGCGTAAGACAGGATCGACTGATCCTCAAGATACGTCGTAAGCCTTGCGCCAACCGCGTCCATGGGCCGCCCCCACCAGAGCGGTTCGGCATCAGGCCCGACAATGACTGCCTGATGAACGTAAAACGACCAACCGTCATATCCCGTCAGCCAATTCATGTTTGAGGGGTCCGTGACGATCAGTGTCTCGACACCGGCTCGCGCCATCGCGGAACGAACCTTCGCCAGCCGTTCTGCGTATTCTGTATCTGTAAAAAGTAATTTCATAAAGGAAAGCTGACATGACCTAAAGCGGGCCGCAATCCGTTATTTGTTTGTAAACGAAGTTGTATCGCATCGGTTCATTTAGACGAAATCAGTGCTCCGACGTTGCATTGCAAGACACTTTTTAACGACATGGTAAATACGCAATCAACGAAATTGAAACAAAATAAATCAAATAACATAATGATTTCAATTTATTACGGGATGTGTTACGATGCTTATCAGATTTGAGATTAAGCTGAATTTCCGGCTTTAGATTTGCGATACTTTTCTCGAAGCGTATCTCTCATCACTACCCGTTCTTCACATATGAAGGACGGGTATTTTTTTACCTAAGGGAACTTTAAGTCGCCAGCGCTTTTTGCGTTGGATCATCAAACACTTACCGTTTCCACCCCACCCTACTGAAATAAATTTTCTCAAGGCATCTATGAAGTATTGAGAATTCTACCGTCATTGAAACCGGATGTTCAGCATTCGGCTGTACATTTATCTGCAGTAGGGCGCTGAGCGTCTTTGTTCCGAACGGATAGGCGGCGCGGTTTCATTTTGTTTACTAATGATTCACCATCCAACGACCGTGCATGGTCGTCAATTCTGATGGCAATTGCCATCGGCGCCGGGTTATTTTTTCCCGCGTTGGCGGAAGCATTTTTACCGTACATCTTCATCGCCCTGTTCTTCGTCGTCGTCTTTTCGCTGAACACGCTTGAAGAAAGTCCAACGGACATATTATCGAAGGTAGACACCTTCACCTGGACGATTGTCTCTTGGCAGATGTTCATTATCCCAGCGATTGTCACATTGATCTGCGTTCTGAGTGATGCGCCAAATCTTGTGACGATGGTTTTACTGGCGAGTACGACAGCCGGATCAGTTTTTGCCAGTCCCGCTCTCGTGGAGATGGCGAATTTAAATCGGCGACTGGCAGTCAGAACGATGATCATTTCAACGTTCCTGATGCCGGTTTCACTTTTGCTCTTCGGCACGTTGAACGATGTGCTACCACCCGATATGTCATTTGAGACATATGGTGAGCATATCGTTATTTATTTGCTCATCCCCCTTGGGATCTCGTTTTGCTTTTGGAAAATAAAACCCCTCCTACCAAAGCGGGCAACAGCAGGTCTCGTTCGGGGAATGGGATGGGGATCAACATTTGCCTTGATGATCTTTTGCATCGGAATCATGTCAAAAATCCATGTCAACGACATGGACCAATCCGCCAATGTATATCTCTACTTTGCCTTGGCCGTCACGATTTCGATCATCATGTACATCGCGACCGGAATCCTATTCTACCAATTTGGCAAAGTTAATACTCTGACGGCAGGGATGTTAGTCGCCAATCGCAATGTCGCTCTCAGCTTTGGTCTATTGGCTGAGGTATTCCCTGAAGAAGTGATGTTGTTTGTTGCCGTCTCGCAATTTCCAATCTTCCTGACGCCAGTTGCCATCCGAATGTACCGGATCATAAGACCGGAAACGTCGCAAAACCCGGCTTTGCGGTGAGAACGCATTTATGCGTCTGAAGCTTTTCTGAGCCTTGATCGCGTAAAACTGCCTTTATCCTGCCCTCACAATCCGTATGCTTTGGCAAAAACGGAGCAGGCTATGAAACGAGTGATCCTCGCGGCAGTGATGGGAATTTTTGTTCTGCCTTTGCAGGCGGCAGAACCACCAGCCGCTAAAGAGTTATTCAAAAACATTGAAACGCCTTCGCGTGCAAATCCGCAATCCCTGGGCGGATATGCCAAAGGATGTTTGGCTGGGGGTGTTCGTCTGTTTGAGGACGGCCCGGCTTGGGCGGCGATGCGGCTTTCGCGTGGACGCAATTGGGGCCATCCGGCGTTGGCGGATTTTATCTCCCGCTTTTCCGAGGCATCGACGCGCGCCGGCTATAAAGGCTTGCTGATTGGCGATTTGGGACGCCCACGCGGAGGGCCGATGATCAGCGGACACCGCTCGCATCAGACCGGCCTCGATGTTGATGTATGGCTGCGGCCCTTGACGGAGCGGCCTAGCGCGAACCAACGCGAGTCATGGTCCTCCTATGATGTTGTGAAAGGGCGTTCCACGTTGGATCGGGAGCTTTGGGAGAAAAGTTCATGGCGCGCGATTGGGTTGGCTGCGCAAGATCCCGCTGTTGCGCGGATATTCGTGAATGCGACCATTAAACGTGAGCTTTGCAAAGCATCACCCGGCGCGAAATGGCTGCGCAAAGTAAGGCCTTGGTGGGGACATGACTCGCATTTTCATGTGCGTTTATCCTGCCCCGCTGGTGTGCCCGGATGCGTCGATCAACCAGCGCCTCCTCCGGGTCATGGTTGCGGGAAAGAGTTGGCGTGGTGGTTCACGGATGAGCCTTATAAGCCAAGCGACAAGCCGCCTCGTAAAGACCTGACGATGGCTGATCTTCCAAATGCTTGCCAAACGGTTTTGGACGCAGAATGATCCGTTTTTTCTCTGCGTTATGCATCGCAGTTCTGACGACCCAGCCCGCCTTTTCGCAAGAGCGGTTTGAAACCGGACAAAGCTGGACACGGCCCGTATTTTTCTCGGAGTCAGACTTCAAGGAAACGCGCATAGGCAAGCTGGAGTTTTTAGGCGGATTAGAATGGTCCTCAGGCCGCGCTGATTTTGGCGGGTTTTCCGGTATGATACTCGGTGACGATCAAGAGACAATGATCGCTCTGACCGATAAGGCGCATTGGGTACGCGCCACTCTGGTTTTTAATCCGCAAGGACATCTGGCCGCCATCAAGGGACTGGATGTTTGGCGCTTGTATGGAGCAGATGGAGCATTCCTACAGCGCCCCTTCACGGATTCAGAAGCCATCACACGCGATGGCGACGACTTATTGATTTCCTTTGAGCGAGAGCATCGCGTTTCGCGTTTCAATGGTCTTAATGGCCGCGAACAGGCGGTGGCCGGATTGCCGGACTTTTCCGATTTGAGCAACAATCGGGGATTGGAGTCTCTGCTCAAACTCCCCGATGAGAGACTGATTATGGTCGCGGAGGAGCCGCCCTCCGAGGCCAACGGAAATGATCACGTAGGCTGGATTTTGAATAATGGAGCAATCAAACGCTTTTCAATCCGGCGGGAGGGATCTTATAGCCCGACTGACATAGCACTCGGGCCTGATGGCGAGACACTCTACTTGCTTGAACGGCGGTTCTCTTGGATTGGGGGAGCCGGTATGCGGATAAGGCGGTTTCCCGTTGCTGCGCTCGATGCAGGAGAAACGATCAAAGGAGAGGCGCTGATTGATGTCGGCTCAGGATACGCCGTCGATAATATGGAGGCCCTCGCAACACGGCGCGGAGCCGATGGTAAGACTGAGTTACTCATTCTGTCAGATGACAACTTCAGTAATCTACAGAGGACTTTGTTGCTCCATTTCAGAGTTTTAAGTGAATAGAAAACCGTCTTTGTAAAAATTTTGAACATCGTTCATTATTATATTGAACATTGTTCATATTTGTGTATACTCTCATCCAGAACCTTTACAGCGTTTCAAATTCAGTTGAATCAGATTTCAACTTTTTCTTGAAATGCGGTAATGAAGGCAATCTGTTGAGGGGTCGCATTGATGGGCGTTTTGTTCGCCGTTGCAGTCATAATTGTGACTGCCATTCCGGTCCTCGTGATTTGGTTGGCTTTTAGCCATGTCGCGCTTCGGCGGAAAGTCGAGGCCTTGGGCGCGGAATTGAGCACGCTCAAACCAGCAGATATTGCGCCAACTGAAGCAAATGCAGCGGACACCCGACGGGATGAAAGCGTCGCCAAAGACACCACACCACCGGAGACAACCGAACAGGCCTTAACGGACCTTCAACCACAATCCACGCCAACGGGATCATTGCCCGAAACACCACCAAAATCTTTCGTCTTTGACACGACAAATATCCAAAAGCTGACGGCATGGTTCAAAGAGAACTGGTTTATCGCCATTGCCGCGTTGTCACTGGCAATGGCGGGAATTTTCCTCGTTCAATACGGAATCGAGAACGGCATACTCTCACCGAGAAACCGAGTGTTGGGCGCGCTCGTCTTTGGTGGCGCTTTGATTTTTGCCGGAGAATGGATCAGGCGACGCGCCAGCGATGAAGACGGCTCGACGGCGTTTTTGCCCTCAGCATTTGCCGGGGCGGGCATCGTCACGTTGTTTTCTGCCGTGATATCCGCCGATCAACTTTATGGCCTGATCGGAAAGGAAACTGCGTTCGTCGGCTTGGTCTTTCTCGCCGCCCTGTCGATGGTTCTCGGCTGGCTTTATGGATCGTTCCTGACAGTGATAGGAATAACCGGCGCCGTCGCCGCACCCTTCATCGTTAGCGATGGGCGGAGTGAGAATACCACTTGGCTGTTTTACTACTTCGCCTTGATCTCGGCTGTCGGTCTTGGGGTCGATGCAATGAAACGCTCGGCATGGGTTTCCTCGTTCGGGTTGATCATCCCATATTTGGGCGCGACCTTTGTTTGGCTGCTGACCGGATCAGAGCATTTCGTTATCTTCGCCGCGCTGATTGCCGGTGCAACGCTCTGTATTCCGACCATTCAAACGCGGCCCGCTTTTACAGGCGCATCAAATTTTCAATGGCTCCACACGCTCGGAGCCAGCGGATGGCCTGAGTTTCCAACACGCCTTGCCGGATCAAGCCTTATCACGATGGTTATCGTCGCGGTGCTTGTTTCGATGTCCGGCGAAATAGGGTTTTGGCTGACCCTTATGATCTTAGCGGGCGCTCTATTCCTGCTCGGATATTGGTTTAACCGCACAGACGTTCTGGATGACCTTGCCATAGCGGTTGCTGCGGCGATGCTGGCAATCATTGGCCTGCAAGGATTTTTCAACATTGACGTCGCTGCAGCGTTTACCCGCCCGCTCAATCTCGATCTTGGCGAAACGGCTCCAAAAACGATCACTTGGCTCGTGGCCTTCGGCATCGGCATTTCAATAATTGCTGGGTGGAGAAGCCTGCGCGACACGCGACACGATTTATTCTGGGCAGCAGGCGCCGCCGCTTTCGCTCCGGTGGTGATTGTTTTGCTCGCATTGTTTTGGGAACCGCTCTTCCATCTGACACCGATACAATGGGCGGCACATGCCATCGGCGTCGCAGTTCTAATGACGGTCTTTGCAGAACAATCCTTGCGTAACATTGGCGCTGGAACAAATGAAAGAAGCGCACAGTTACGAACCGCGATGTTCGCTCTTGCAGCGCTCAATATGATCGCTTTTGCGATGTCGGTTGTCTTAACGGAGACGGCGCTGACGCTCGGCTTTGCGGGTGTTGTGGCTTCCGGTGCATGGCTTGATCGGAAGTTCAATATCCGGCCTGTGAGCTGGTTCACACAGATCGGCATAGTTCTGTGCAGCTATCGCCTGGTTATAGATCCCGGTGTTGTTTGGGCATATGAAACCAGCCTGCTGGAGCTGTTCATCGGTTTCATTGGCACAATCAGCTTAATCGCAGCGGCTTGGATCATGTTGCGGGAGCGCCAACGGATCGGCGCGCAGATTGTTGCGGAATCGGCCATCTGGAGTCTTGGTGGCATATTCTTATGTATCTTGCTTTTCCGCGCCTTGGATGAGGATGATCTGTTCATTCATGCCTCGCTTTCACTGTTCGGTATGATCTGGCTGATTTCAGCCGCCGCTCAATTTTACCGTCTTCGGGCCGGAGGTGTATTCCAATCAATGCGCATGGCGCTGGGGATGATCTTCGGGACTTTGGGCCTGTTGATGCTTGGCATTGCCATGACTGCTGGCAATCCGTTGAATACCGGACTCGTGAGTGGTCCGCCGATTTTCGATAGCCTTATGATCGCGTATCTTTTGCCCGCCATTTTGCTCGGTGGGATCGCGTGGAAGTTTGATCATCTCGACCGTTGGCTCCGCATCGGAGCTGGAGCTGTGGCCGGAGTGTCGGCTTCGGTTTATGTAGGCTTTGAAATCCGCCGCCTCTGGCAAGGCCGGGATTTGAGCGCTTACGGCGTTATGGATGGTGAGCTGTATAGCTATACCATCGCTATGCTCCTGACAGGTTCAGTGGTGTTGGGTCTTGCATTGATGCACAAATCGACCGTCCTGCGCAAAGCTGCCTTCGCTATTATTGCGCTGACAATCGCCAAAGTATTCCTGATTGATATGAGCGGATTAGAAGGCCTGATCCGGGTGCTATCCTTCCTTGCTTTGGGTTTGGTCTTGGCGGGGCTGGCTATGTTGAACCGCTGGGTCACTAAGGCATTGGAGCAAGAGTGAGGTTTTGCGACGCACAAATAGCATCGCATTAATCTGTCGTTAATGTTGAGACTGAAGAAATAATGTTGCGCAGTGCGACATATCGGGCATTGATCTCAAGCCGTGCGCGCTATATTGCCTTCGCAGTTGCAGCATTTTCATTTCGTGGAGCCGCATAAATGGCCGATGCCCTTGAACCAATGACCGAGATGTTGATTGCCCCGGACCTGCTAGGGCTTTGCGATAGTGCTGTGGAAGCCGTCGAAACCGTTCTGGCGTCTGCAAAGGCAGGGGTCGGCGCACGTGTAGCTAGGGACGAACGCGGGCGGGTTTCCGGTGCTTCACTAGAGACAGAGCAACATGCCGCGCATGGGTTGGCGTGGCTGGCAACGTATGTCGAAAGCCTTCGGCAAATGCGCGATTGGGGAAAACGCCTCACAGAGTCGGACCGGTTTGGCGAGACAGAGCAACTGCTCCTGCAAGCCGCTTTTGGCGAGTACCTCGCGCAGATCGCAGGCGGGATTTCGATGTCTCAAGGCGAGTATGTGCGCCTCGCGGACATGGGCGTCACGACCGAGGCCGCACGCGCATTACAGGCAGCTCCGATAAATGCCTTGATTTCAGCGGGCGCTTCATCAGTTTTACGAGAGAAAATCGCCGAAATTCTCACAAATTCCGAGGGTTTTGCAACCTTCGGAACCTGCGGTTTGGACGAAGATTACGAAATGATCCGTGATCAATTCCGCCGCTTTGCCGATAAGAAAGTCATTCCTTTTGCGCATGAATGGCATCTTAAAGACGAATTGATTCCGATGGAAATCATCTCTGAGATGTCAGAATTAGGCGTTTTCGGGCTGACAATTCCCGAAGAACACGGCGGTTTTGGCATGTCAAAAACTGCTATGTGCATTGTTTCAGAAGAACTTTCTCGCGGCTACATCGGGGTTGGATCGCTCGGCACACGCACCGAGATCGCGGCAGAACTTATCCTCGCCGGCGGCACGGACGCGCAAAAGGCGCATTGGCTTCCAAAGCTCGCATCCGGCGAGACTTTGCCAACCGCTGTTTTCACAGAACCGAACACAGGGTCAGACCTTGGGGCCTTGAAAACAAAGGGAAAAAAGGACGGAGACGACTGGGTGCTTTCGGGCAACAAGACCTGGATCACCCACGCAGCACGCGCTGATATTATGACCGTACTCGCCCGCACAGTCGACGGCACGACCGACCATCGTGGCTTGAGCATGTTCATCGCTCCGAAAGAGCGCGGTGATTGCGCAAACCCGTTTCCAAACAAAGAGATAAACGGCGGCGAAATCGAGGTGCTCGGCTATCGCGGCATGAAGGAATACACCGTCGCTTTTGACGATTATAAAATTCCCGGCGACGCTTTACTTGGCGGAGAAGAGGGTCAGGGCTTTAGGCAGTTGATGAAAACCTTTGAATCTGCTCGGATTCAGACCGCTGCCCGCGCTGTAGGCGTCGCCCAAAACGCTCTCGAACTCGGGCTTTCTTACGCCCAAGACCGCGTGCAGTTTGGCAAGCCTCTCTCCGCTTTCCCGCGTGTTGCTGGCAAACTGGCGATTATGGCCGTTGAAATTATGATTGCACGCCAGCTAACGTATTTCTCAGCTCGCGAAAAAGACGCGGACCGGCGCTGTGATTTAGAAGCGGGAATGGCGAAGCTGCTCGCCGCACGTATTGCCTGGTCTTGCGCGGATAATGCGCTGCAAATTCATGGCGGTAACGGCTTTGCGCTGGAATATCCTGTCAGCCGGGTGCTGTGTGACAGCCGCATTCTGAATATCTTCGAGGGCGCAGCAGAAATCCAAGCAGGTGTTATCGCGCGGCGGATACTCGAGAGCTAACTCCCGAGCCTCCGCCAAATAGGTATCATACCCCGCTCGGAATATTCATCGGATCACGTTGCACGCCTTTCGGAGCAGTGACCTCTTTCCATTTGGAGAGGGCTTTGTTCACTGCTGGGAAGGCGGGACGCGGGACGAATTTACCCCTCCCCGGTTGAGGCTGGCTATTCTGGCCATGTGCCCAGATCACATCCCCGCGCGAGAGCGTATAGCGTGCTTGAGCGGTGACTTCGAAGCCTTCGAACACGTTGTAATCAATGATAGATTTCTGCGTTGTAGCGCTGACTGTCTTCGACAGTTTCGGGTCCCAGACTACGACATCGGCATCCGCGCCCACCGCAATCGCGCCTTTTTGCGGATAGATATTCAGGATCTTTGCGATATTGGTTGAGGTGGCCGCGACAAATTCGTTTGGCGTAATGCGTCCTGTTTCTACTCCGCGCGTCCATAGAACCGCGAGGCGTTCTTCGAGGCCGCCCGTGCCATTCGGGATCATTGGAAAGCCGCTATCGCCCATATGCTTTTGCTCAGTGGTGAAGGCCGCATGATCAGTCGCAACGACTTGCAGTGAACCCGCTGAAAGCCCCGCCCAGAGCGAGGCTTGGTGGTCTGCAGAACGGAACGGCGGCGACATGACCCGGCGTGCGGCGTATTCCCAATCCTTATTGAAATACTCACTTTCATCGAGCGTTAAATGCTGGATCAATGGCTCGCCGTAGACTCGCATTCCTTTTTGGCGTGCACGGCGAATGGCTTCATGTGCTTGCTCGCAGGACACATGCACAATGTAGAGAGGGACGCCCGCCGCATCAGCAATCATAATGGCACGGTTTGCGGCTTCGCCTTCAACTTCGGGAGGACGCGAATAAGCGTGGCCTTCTGGTCCCGTGATGCCCTCAGACATGTATTTTTCTTGCAGCGCGGCCACTACATCGCCGTTCTCGGCATGGACCAGCGGAAGCGCACCGAGGCTCGCACAGCGTTGAAAAGACGCGAACATCTCGTCGTCCTCGATCATCAACGCGCCTTTGTATGCCATGAAATGCTTGAACGTGTTAACACCGCGCTTCACCACTTGTTCCATCTCGTTGAAGATGGTCTCATTCCAACCGGTAATTGCGCAATGGTAAGAGAAATCAGCGCAGCATTGCGGGGCGGTTTTCTTATCCCAAGCATCAACGGCATTGACCAGCGAGCCATCTTCGCCGGGAAGCACGAAATCAACAATCATGGTTGTGCCACCCGCCGCAGCAGCAAATGTACCTGACTCGAATGTCTCAGCAGCGGTTGTGCCCATGAACGGCATCTCGAGATGCGTATGCGGGTCGATACCGCCGGGGATAACATAGGCGTCCGAGGCATCAATGGTCTCATAGCCTTTGAGGTTTTGTCCGATCTCGATGATCTTGCCGCCGTCGACGAGAACGTCCGCCGTATAACTACGGTCTGCGGTAACGATTGTTCCGCCCTTGATGACTTTGGTCATATCCTGCTCCCCTAGTTCGTTAAGGCCAGTTTTTCACTACAAACTGTCGGCCTGTCGCTTGAACTTTATTCAATATCAGACGGGTTGAAAGTAGAGATTTTCTTCCAGGCGAAATATGAGCGGCCCTAACAACGACAGCGTGGTCAATATTAAAGCCAATCTATCGCTGCTGTGTCGTATAATCAGGGTTCTGCCAGACTTCCGCGTCTATGCGCGCGAGAGCAGGTTTTCCTAAAATTGCATCGCTTAATTTCTCGGCGATCATGAGTGTCGGGCTGTTGGTATTGCCGTTTGTAACCATCGGCATGATTGAGGCATCAACTACTCTCAATGCTTCGATACCGTGAACCTTGCCTACAGGATCAACCACTGCACCTCTATCTTCGCGTAATCCCATACGGGCTGTGCAGGAGAGATGCCATTGGGTTGCCGTATGGCTGTTCAAAACTGCATCGAGCGCATCATCTGATTGAACCTCTGCACCGGGAAAAATCTCAGCGCCCGCTAAATCGTTGAAGGCAGGTTGTTCAACCAATTCACGTATTAAACGGATTCCCTTGCGCATAAGTGCCCGATCTCTTTCGTCTTTAAGGTAGTTCACCAATATGCGCGGCGGGTCTGCCGGATTTGAGGAACGCAATTCGACAGCACCGCGACTATGCGCACGCATCAGGCCGACATGGATTTGGAACGCATGTTCCTGAAGCGGTTTCCAGGTCTCATCGTCTACCGCAACAGGCGTCAACACCAGTTGTAAGTCAGGGTATTCGACACCGGGGCCAGATCGGACACAGGCGACGACCTCGAAATGATTAGAAGCGCAGACACCCTTGCGGGTCAGAAGCCATTGAATACCAGCCTTTAACTTTCCTAGAGATCGGGTCTTCGGCCAGAGTGATACCGGCTGTGTACATTTGTATTTCACAACAAAATCAGGATGTTCGTTTAGATTTTGCCCGACTCCAGACAGATCATTAAGAACATCAATGCCCATCGCGCGCAGGTGATCCGCCGGACCAATCCCGGATAACATCAACAGGTGCGGCGACCCTATGGCTCCGGCGCTGAGAATAACTTCCTTGCGCGCGGTCGCAGTGGTGATTTTTCCAGCACTGTCTTTAAAGATCACACCCGACGCACGGCGACCGTCAAAGGTAACACGCTGGACATGTGTATCGGTGATGATCGTCAGGTTCGGCCTGCTCCGCGCGGGGTCAAGATACGCGCGCGCGGCGCTCCACCGTTCTCCTTTATGCACGGTGCTGTCGAGTACCCCGAACCCTTCTTGACGATACCCGCAAATGTCATCAGTGACAGGATATCCGGCCTCTTGGCCTGCCTCCAGAAACGCACGATTCAGCGGATCGTTAGGTTCCGCACGATGCACATGCAACGGACCGGCATCACCGCGAAACTGATCACCGCCCCCTTCGTAATTTTCCATCCTTTTGAAGTATGGTAGCACGTCGGCATAGCTCCATCCTTCGCACCCGGATTGACGCCATCCTTCAAAATCAAGCGCATGTCCACGAATAAACAACATACCATTTATCGAAGAAGACCCGCCAAGCGTCTTACCTCTATCGTGTTGAAACTGCCGCCCGTTTAATTCTGGTTCAGGCTCCCCTTTGAACGCCCAGTTATGCTTTGTGCTGGTCAGATTGGATAGAACTGCTGCCGGCATTCTAAGGGATAGAGCCGAATTTTCCGGTCCTGCTTCAAGCAATAAAACTTGATTGTTTGGGTCTTCACTTAGCCGGTTGGCTAAGACACAGCCCGCTGACCCCGCCCCAACGATGATATAATCAGTATCCATCTTCGGTCCTTCTCATGCGAGGTATAAGAGGTTTTCTCATTCCGTTCGGCAAGCGATTGTTGCGTTTTCACAAACAAAACGGCATCCATTTTTTTAGATACGCTCGAAGGCCGCGATTAAAGCTGCAACTTCGCAATTTTATTTTCGATCATATTTCTGCGAGAGGTTCAAACCTATGGATCAATGGCCTGATCTGTTCTCGGCACATGGCATTCACATGTCGGTTGTTCCGCTGACACATGCGCATGAAAGCGATTTATCAGAAGCAGCCGCCGACGGAGATCTTCATAATCTCTGGTACACAACGATACCAAAGCCAAAAGATGTTGGAGCAGAAATAGAGCGCCGCCTCGCGTTACGCGAAACCGGTTCCATGCTGCCCTTTGCCGTCATAGACAAGGCGAGTAATAAAGCTGTGGGTATGACTACTTATATGAATATTGACGCAGCAAACCGACGGATCGAGATCGGATCAACTTGGTATCGCCAATCCGTGCAACGTTCCCCGCTCAATACTGAGTGCAAACTGCTGTTGCTAACTCATGCATTTGAAGCTCTTGATTGTATCGCGGTTGAATTCCGAACGCACTTCATCAACACTCAAAGCCGTCGTGCGATCGAGCGCCTTGGGGCAAAATTTGATGGTGTCTTGCGGGCGCATATGATCATGGCGAATGGTACGCTTCGCGACACTGCGGTCTATTCGATTATCGCCCCTGAATGGCCAACAGTTAAAGCAAACCTGCAATGGCAGTTGGAAAAGCCCCGTTGAGAAAAGAGGTTCAATAAACGCTGCCAACGCCCTAGAGTTCAGTCTATGAGCACCCCGCCCCCTATTCGCCAATTGCCGGAAGGCGTTGTCAATCGCATCGCCGCTGGTGAAGTGATCGAACGCCCTGCTGCAGTTGTCAAAGAACTCGCCGAAAATGCACTTGATGCTGATGCAGCGCGCATAGATGTAACGATCCGCGATGGTGGCCGGACACTTATTCGCGTGACCGATGATGGCCACGGGATAAGCAGCGAGGATTTGTCTCTCGCGTTGACGCGGCACGCCACGTCGAAAACCGATGGTGCTGATCTGCTAGCGATCCATTCATTTGGGTTTCGCGGTGAAGCGTTGCCATCAATCGGGTCTGTTGCAAGGCTTTCGATCACATCGCGTATGGCAAATGGTGACGCTGCGCGCATTCGCTGTGACGCCGGAGAGCTGAGCGCGGCAGAACCCGCAGGCCATCCACCGGGGACGACAGTCGAGGTCCGTGACCTATTTTTCGCAACACCGGCACGGCTCAAATTTCTCAAGTCGGAACGGGCCGAAACTCAAGCTGTTGCGGAGATCATTCGCCGTCTCGCGATGGCCCATCCTCAAGTTAGTTTTTCACTGACCGAGGGAGAACGCAGTCTGTTTAAGGCCCGCGCCGAAACTGGCGATCTGTTCGATGCGCGCCGCGCGCGACTTGTCGCGGTTATGGGCAAAGATTTTGCTGAAAGCGCGCTGACGATTGATGCTGAACGCGAAGGTTTGCACCTGACAGGATACGCATCTGCGCCAACAGATCATCGCGCTACGGGGCAAGCGCAACACCTATTCGTCAATGGCCGCCCGGTTCGTGACAAGCTGCTGGTTGGCGCAGCACGCGGAGCCTATGCCGACGTGTTCCCACGAGGCCGACACCCAGCACTCGTCCTCTTTCTCGACCTCGATACGCACCGTGTCGATGTCAATGTTCATCCGGCCAAGACTGAAGTACGGTTTCGCGATTCTAATGCGGTGCGCGGATTAATCGTTGGTGCATTGCGCCAAGCCCTCGCCGAGTCTGGGCATCGCGCCCCCGCACTAGATCAGATTGGTGCTTTAGGCAGCAATGTAGCGTCCGCATCTGGTCCCATGGGTAGGCCAAGCGGGGCCAGCTATGGCTATCGACCTCCCCCCCCGGTCCCGCGCGGCATTGCCGAAGCCGCCACTACATTTCAAAGACCACAGCAAGAAATGTCCGTTGATGGATGGGCTGCACCGGAAACGGCAGGCTTTGCGAATGCAGAACCGCATCATAATACCGAAGACGCGCCGCAGCCCGAGGGTTCAATGCAAGATGCTGGCGACAGCTTGCTTGACTTGCCTCTTGGAATAGCGCGTGCGCAAATTCATGAAACCTATATCGTTTCTCAAACCCGAGATGGCATGATCCTGGTTGACCAACATGCCGCGCATGAGCGTCTCGTCTATGAGCAAATGAAAGACGCCCTCGCCAAATCGGGCGTTACGCGGCAAGTTCTGCTCATCCCAGAAATTGTCGAACTCCCTCCCGGTGCAGCAGAGGTTTTACTCGCTGAGACCGAGACACTCGAGAAATTCGGCCTCGTTATAGAGAGTTTTGGTCCCGACACGATCTCTGTGCGGGAAACCCCCGCGATGTTGGGAGCAGTGGACACGGCAAGCCTCATCCGTGACCTTGCCGAAGCGCCCGAAACCCTAGGCGATGCCCATGCGCTTGACGTCAAACTGCGCCATGTCTGCGCGACAATGGCTTGTCACGGTTCAGTACGCGCTGGCCGAAGATTAAATCATGCAGAAATGAATGCGCTTTTGAGGTCGATGGAAGAAACGCCCAATTCTGCGACCTGCAATCACGGAAGGCCCACTTCGGTCGCATTATCTCTATCTGAAATCGAACGTCTATTTGCACGCCGTTGAGTTCGCTTAAGAAACTAAAATAAAATCTTTTTAAAGTCCCTTTTTTGCCCCTATTTGTTCAAAACTATCCACAGCAAACACAACCTAAAGCACTCATGTTCTTTTTTTGATCTCAGGCTCATTTAATATCACCCAAGATTGTTTAAAGAAAAATTTTATCATCTATAAGATGATTTTTGGGGTTTTGAGGCAGGCTGAATCCATTCGACATCAGATAAAGTTGCCGTTGAAATTTGGGCCGTTAATGGACAATCTTTCGGCGACTTTCCCATCAAGCACCTCAACTCACCAATAATCCAGGTTGAAGATCCAACACCACCTGCATCTCTCCGAATACGCGAATGTTTGCCAGGAGGTTGTCCTTGGAATTAGTTTGACATTAACCATTCAAAACGCAGGATGCTCGCTATGAATCGTTGCATGAAATTATGCGGACTATTGCTCCTTACTCGCCTCTGAGCGCGTCAGGTTTGGCGTGTGCGCTCAGAGGGGCTGCTATCGCGCCATCATCAACATTCTGAATTTCTGACCTCGAGGCGACAATGACCAACGCAGAGAATCCTTCTAACCGAGTCGTAATCTTCGACACTACTTTGCGCGACGGTGAGCAATCACCCGGCGCGACAATGACTTTGGAAGAAAAGATCAAGATCGCGACCCTACTTGACGAGATGGGCGTCGATATTATCGAGGCGGGCTTTCCCATTGCCTCGGACGGCGATTTTGAAGCCGTTACCGCAGTGTCAAAAGTTGTGAAAAATTCGGTCGTTTGTGGACTTGCCCGCGCATCTAAAGGCGACATTCAGCGGGCATGGGACGCGCTACAATACGCTAAAAAACCTCGCATTCACACGTTTATTGGTACATCTCCGCTGCACCGCGAACACCAATTGTCGATGAACAAAGAGCAAGTGCTCGACAAAATTCGCGAGACTGTCACCTTTGCCCGCTCGCTATGCGACAATGTTCAATGGTCGCCGATGGATGCGACCCGTACCGAGCATGATTACCTCGTTGAAGCAGTCAGCATCGCGGTTGAGTGTGGTGCAACGACAATCAACATACCGGATACCGTCGGCTATACCGCTCCCGGTGAAAGCGCTGAGCTGATCCGTATGTTGCTGCGCGAAGTTCCCGGCCTCGATAAATGCGTGATTGCCACCCACTGTCATAACGATCTCGGCATGGCGACGGCAAACTCTCTAGCCGCAGTCGAAGCAGGAGCGCGCCAAATCGAATGCACAATCAATGGCCTAGGAGAACGCGCAGGCAATACTGCCCTTGAAGAAGTCGTTATGGCCATGAAAGTTCGCCCGGACATCATGCCATTTTTCACCGGAATTGACACCACCAAGATTATGCAACTCAGCCGCATTGTCTCAACAGTTTCCGGTTTTCCCGTGCAGTTCAACAAGGCTATTGTCGGTAAGAACGCATTCGCTCATGAAAGCGGCATCCATCAGGATGGTATGCTAAAGCACGCAGGAACCTTTGAGATCATGCGTCCCGAAGATGTCGGCCTGACCGAGAGCAATCTGGTAATGGGCAAGCATTCGGGCCGTGCGGCCTTCAAAGACAAGCTGGTTCAACTTGGTATGGATATTGGCGACAATGCATTTCAAGAAGCGTTTATTCGCTTCAAGGCACTCGCGGATGCAAAAAAAGAAGTCTACGACGACGATATTATCGCGCTGATCGAAGATACAGAAACGTCGACAGCACATAGCCGCTTTCAGGTCATATCAGTTAGTGGACGTTTTGGTACAGAAGGACCGCAAACAGCTGAGATAAAACTTGAAATTGATGGCGTCGAACAAAAACATGAGGCGGAAGGTGACGGCCCAGTGGACGCTTCGTTCAATGCTATCAAAGAGCTGATTCCGCACACTGCCCGCCTTCAACTCTATCAAGTTCATGCCGTGACGCATGGCACGGACGCGCAAGCCGAGGTAAGTGTTCGCATGGAAGAGGACGGAAAACTCGTCACCGGCCACGCTGCACATACAGACACCATGGTCGCCTCGGTCCGCGCATATGTTAATGCGCTCAATAAATTAATGCTGCGGCGGGAAAAGTCTGCTCCAAAACCAATGCAACAAACTGCGTAAGTCATTGCTGCTTTGTGTTTGAACGCAGAGCAGCATCCGATTTCATTAATTTTCGCACTAGAATCGTCTATTGTAGAACAAATGCTTTACGCCGAAAGACGCTGCGCTCTATAACGCAGTCAATTGTTTTTCACGGCGTATAGTATGCCGTATGCCACAACGGGATACTGCGATGTTTGGCCTATTCGGCATGTTTTCCACTGATATCGCCATTGACCTCGGCACTGCGAACACTCTTGTGTACGTAAAAGGCAAAGGCATTGTACTAAACGAGCCTTCAGTCGTCGCCATTCTTAGCAAGGGTGACAAGAAAACGGTCGAGGCAGTCGGAACTCCAGCAAAAGCAATGCTAGGGCGCACGCCGGGTCGTATCGAAGCCATTAGGCCTATGCGCGACGGCGTGATTGCAGACTTCGATGTCGCCAAAGCAATGATCAAGGACTTTATTGGCCGGGTTCATAAATCCAGCTTTTTATCACGCCCCTTCATTCTAATTTGTGTTCCTTCCGGCGCGACAGCTGTTGAACAGCGAGCAATTCGTGATGCCGCACTCGAAGCAGGCGCACGCGGCGTAAAACTCATTCCAGAGCCTATCGCAGCCGCCATCGGCGCTGGAATCCCTGTCGGAGACCCGGATGGCTCGATGATTGTTGATATTGGCGGCGGGACGACCGAAGTCGCCGTAATCGCGCTTGCTGATATCGTCTATGCCCGTTCTGCACGCGTAGGCGGCGACAAAATGGACGAGGCGATTATAAGCTATCTACGCCGTCATCATAACTTGTTGGTCGGTGAATCTTCTGCGGAAAAGATCAAAATGCAGATTGGCATTGCTTGTATGCCGGAGGATGGCGAAGGCCAATATATGAACGTCCGGGGTCGCGACCTAATGAATGGCGTTCCTAAAGAAATCACCATAAACCAGGCGCAAATTGCCGAAGCGCTAGCTGAACCTGTAGGTCAAATCGTTGAAGCGGTAAAAGTGGCTCTTGAAGCCACCCCGCCTGAACTTGCAGCCGACATTGTCGATAAAGGCATTATGTTAACTGGTGGCGGCGCGCTTTTGTCTGAATTAGACGCGGTTTTACGCGATGAAACTGGTCTTCCAGTTCTTATAGCGGACGAGCCGCTGAACTGTGTTGCACTTGGCACGGGTCGTGCGCTCGAACACATGACTAAATTGCAGCATGTTCTGATCGAAGACGCCTGACCCTAACAGCGGTCTGGCAGGAAAATGACGCGCCTTTGACATTAATTTAGGCGTTTCTTAGTACCAACAGCAAGATCAGCAAGAATGGAGGCGCGTTTCGCGTTGGCGCAGTACCGCTCCAGATCAGGATTCGGGCAACTTATTTCCCGCAGTACACTTGCATTCGCGGTGGTTTTTGGTGTGCTGGTATATGTGCTTGGCGCTTCGAGTGATCCGCGATTGGAACCACTACGCCGAATTGCATTGGATGTTAGCGCCCCGATTACTGGTTTTGTCTCCGCACCTTTCCGATTTGTTCGCGATGCGATGTCAAATTTCAGCGGTTTTCTTGATGTCTACGAACAAAATCGCACTCTCCGCGAAGATATCGTACAACTTAACCAATGGCGGGAAGTTGCAAGGCGCTTTGAGGAAGAAAACGCCCGTCTGAGAGCCCTTCATAATGTGTCACTTGCACCGAATTACGATTACATTACCGCGCAGGTCGTCGGCAGTTCAGGAGGCAGTTTCTCGCACTCCGTGATGATCAATGTCGGCCGTTCTGGAGGCATTGGTCCCGGTGCGGTAGCGCTTGATGGAGGCGGCGTGGTTGGGCGCGTTGTATCCGTTGGGAAACATGCAGCCAGAGTGCTTTTGGTTACAGATTTAGCCAGCCGTATTCCTATTATTGTTGAAGGCGCAGGTAAAAAAAGCACCGACGAAGACACCAAAGACGAAATTGTCCGCGCCATTCTGGTTGGCGATAATTCGGCGGCGCCCCTGCTTCAATTTGCAACCAAAACCGAAGGCATCAAACCGGGCCAAAGGATCACAACATCCAGCGATGGCGGCGTTTATCCTAAAGGCTTGCCAATTGGTGAAGTCGAGCGTGATGGCGAAGGTTTCCGCGTTCGCCTAGCAGCAAATTTCGACAGACTCGAATTTGTCCGCATATTGCTTGATCGCACAGATAGGGCGATTGATGCGGATGCCGTCCTGATTGTTTCGCAACCTGACGAGAACTCCGAAGAAACCGATGGCGGAACAGTAGAGTGAAGCAAAAATCGCTCAGTGTCTGGACAATAATTGCGATTATTGTAACGACAATCACGGGCCTCGCTTTATCGGCTTTACCCCTCGGAGCCGGTTCCGGCGCTACGATTTGGCCAAACTTTACACTATGCGTCGTTTTTTTCTGGCTCGTACACCGGCCTTTAGGAATGCCAACGCTCGCAATTCTTTTCATCGGATTGATCGGCGACCTGATTAGTGGCGGCGTGCTGGGCGCTGGGATGCTGGCGTTGTTAATTGGCAGTCAGTTTGTACAAGCGGGAGCCAAAGCCCTTGTCCGGTCGGCATTTGGGGTTCGCTGGTTTGCTTTTGTCGGCTTCGTAGCGATAGTGTTTTTGATTGAATGGATACTTAATTCACTGCCGCGATGGTCGCCACTGCCGATCAGCGCACCCTTCGCTCAGTTTTTGGTCACAGTTATAGCTTATGCCCCTGTTTCAATACTATTCCGAAAGGTTCTAAGGGTCGGGCGCACATGATTGATCGCCGCAAAATACAGGCTGCTACAAATTCGCGGTTTACCCGCCGCGCTCTCGTTTTGTTTGGCAGTCAGCTAGGTTTAGCAGGCATCCTCGGCAGTCGCATGTACCAGCTTCAAGTTGTTGAAAGTGGCCATTATACCGAACGCGCAGAACGAAGCCGGATACGTCCTCGTCTCATTCCTCCCATTCGTGGGGAAATTTTCTCTCGCGACGGTACGCCTTTAGCCGAAAACCGCCAAAACTACCGGGTGGTGATGGTTCGGGAGCAAACTGAAGACATCAAGCTCTCATTGCAAAAACTGGCAACAATCATCGACCTAAAACCTGAACGTCAGGAAGAACTCTACGAAAAAATAAGAAGATCATCTTCTTTCGCTCATGTTCTTGTAGCGGAAAACCTCACATGGTCAGAATTTGCAGATATAAACGCCAATGCCCCTGCTTTGCGCGGCGTTTCGCCTGAAATTGGATTAACACGCCATTATCCCGAAGCAGACATGACCGCACATATTGTCGGCTACGTTGGCGCGCCAAACGAAAAAGACGTCAAACGCGCCGGACCCGCAAAAGGATTGCTTAAACTTCCCGGAATGCGGATTGGAAAAAATGGAATTGAGCGCATTGCCGAAGATGGTTTGCGCGGGACCGCAGGTGTTCGCCGTGTGGAACGTAATGTACATGGCCGCACAATCAGGGAATTGTTCCGCCAAGATGGAACACAAGGCGATACACTCGATCTAACTATCGACCTTGAGCTGCAAAAATACGCTATGGAACGTCTTGGCGATGAAAGTGGTGCAGTCATTGTGATGGACGTCAATGATGGAGACGTACTCGCGCTGGCCTCAACGCCCGGCTACGATCCGAATAATTTCGTCCTCGGTCTATCGCAAAAGCAATGGGTCTCTTTGCGCGACAACGAGAAAAATCCACTCACTAACAAGGCCGTGGCCGGCACATACCCTCCCGGTTCGACCTTCAAGATGATGACATTACTGGCCGCGCTTGAGAACGGCATCAACCCAACAGACGGGCATTTCTGTAACGGCGCACTTTGGTTTGGAAACCGGTTTTTCAACTGTTGGAAACGTCAAGGTCATGGTTTCATGGATGGCATTTCAGCAATCAAGAACTCATGCGATGTCTATTTTTACGAAATCGCGCAGCAAGTGGGCATCAACAAAATAGCAGAACTTTCGAGGCGCTTTGGCCTCGGTGTCGAGCCGGAGATCGAACTTCCTCGTGTCAAAAGTGGCGTTATGCCTGATCGCAACTGGAAAGAAGCAGTACTCGGGGAATCTTGGTACAAAGGCGAGACGCTTAACGCTGGTATCGGCCAAGGCTACACAACGACAACACCCTTGCAACTCGCAGTGATGACCGCGCGGCTCGCAAATGGTGGTTTCGGCGTCAAACCACGGCTCATACGAGGCCGTAATGGTGAGCGGATCAAAGCGCCGCCCTTGCGTTCACTAGGAGTAAATCCAGACAATGTTGCGCTGGTCCGTCAAGCAATGTCTGCGGTCACGAACGAGCAAGGCGGCACTGCCTATCGTTCGCGCATTTCGGCCATCGGTAAAGAAATGAGCGGCAAGACAGGAACCGCACAGGTTCGCCGTATTTCAACTGCTGAGAGGCAAACCGGCGTTCTCAAAAACGAAGATTTGCCTTGGAAACTCCGCGATCATGCTCTTTTTGTGGCTTTCGCTCCATCCGATAAACCACGATATGCCATTGCCGTTGTTGTCGAACACGGTGGAGGCGGGTCAAAAGTTGCCGCGCCTATCGCTCGAGATGTTCTCCTACACGCACAGTTTCAAGGCAAACCACCTCCTGATGCCGTGCCAAACGATGCTAACCCTATTTTTGGGCATGATCCTTTAGGGCCGGTATAATGAGCATGTCCCTTTCCAATGCACCCACTCCGCTCGGCCTTGGCAGCAAGCTTTTGCGCTTGAACTGGGCATTGCCTGTATTCCTCGCGATCGTATCCGGGGTTGGTTTTGCGATGCTCTATTCCGTTGCCGGTGGAGATTTTGACCCATGGGCGCGGGCGCAGATTATCCGCTTTACCGTCGGTTTTCTTGGCATGTTTATCGTCGCGATGATTGATATTCGCCTCTGGTACAAGGCGGCATGGCCATTTTACATTTTCGCCTTTACCTTGCTTATTGCGGTCGAATTTCTTGGCGTCAGCGGTAAAGGTGCAGTGCGCTGGATTGACCTTGGGTTTATTCGATTACAACCTTCTGAGTTGATGAAAATCGCGCTCGTTGTCGTCCTTGCGCGCTATTATCACGACATCCGCCCCGACCGTGTAAAAAACGCCTTTTTACTGCTTCCTCCACTAGCGCTTATCGCCCTCCCCGCAGCGCTGGTTCTCAAACAACCAGACCTGGGAACGACAGTGCTGCTTTGTGCAGGCGGCATCGCAATTATGTTTATGGCGGGTGCAAGCCTGTGGTTCTTTGGTCTCCTCGTCGCTGGAGCCGGTGGATTAGTCTATGCCATCTTCGGTTCATGTGGTCAGGATTGGCAAATACTAAAAGACTATCAGTGCCGCCGCATTACGACCTTCATTGATCCTGCGAGCGACCCACAAGGTGCGGGGTATCACATAACGCAATCGAAGATAGCGTTCGGTTCCGGCGGATATAGCGGCATGGGCTTCACAGAAGGCCCGCAGAGCCGCCTGGACTTTCTACCAGAAAAGCACACTGATTTTATTTTCACCACGCTTGGCGAAGAATTCGGATTGGTTGGTGCGTTGGCCTTACTCGGTCTTTACATGATGATCCTGTTTGTCGGAATGCTAACGACATTACGGATCAAACATACATTTGGTCGCCTCATCGGAACGGGTGTGTGTTTCACATTCTTCTGCTATTTCGCCATCAACATGGCGATGATCATGGGCCTCGCACCCGTGGTCGGCGTGCCCTTGCCTCTTGTAAGCTATGGCGGGACATCAATGCTCGTAATCCTGTTTGCGTTTGGATTGCTGCTCAGTGCTCAGGTTCATGCCCGAGTGCCATTCAAGAAACGGGAAGACGCATGATCGAAGAATTAGATGCTCGTGGTCTGCGTTGTCCTCTCCCGGTCCTCAAGGCCCGCAAACGCCTTAAAGCGCTTGAGCCGGGTACGCAGCTTCGGGTTATCGCAGATGACCCTGCCGCTGTGATCGACGTCCCTCACTTTTGCAATGAACAAGGCCACATACTGGAAAGCCAAGGCGAAGAAGAAAACGCTTTAGTGTTCGTTATCCGAAAAGCGTCCTAACCTCTCTTTTGCAAGGCTTCGCGCATTTGCTCGCATGGATCTTTGCGCTCTGGCGAAGCAGCGGAGAGCGTGACGGTGAACTGCCCATCGGCAGCCTCTTCATCGCCCTCAAGCATACCAATACTTGCAATCTTAGCATCGGGTAACGCATACGCCAGATAAGCGGGCGCACCCGTATCAAGCCGCGCATGAGCGTTACCGCAGATCAGCACACTCAAGCCACCTCCTGATATACCAGCCCGTCGCCACGCTTCCGCATAAGACGCATCCCAAGCACGCTGCACCTCGACCATCGCACCGAGCTTGTCCCGTTCAACCAATTCACAATGGGCCGCAAATTGTTCGTCCAGCATATCAGTGCGTTGGGCTTCGGGTAGCGGTTCAGCCAATCGATATCGCTTGGCTAGGTCATCCCCGATACCGACTGCACCCTTGGCGTAAACCTTGCCTAAATCAGCTTTCGCCAAACCGCCTCCAGCGATATACGCTTCCGGTACTGCCTCAAGAATAGGGGCATAGAGTGACCAATCAGGCCAACCACTTTCTTCCCATTCCAGTGCCTCTTTGAGAGCCTGTCGCGACACACCATCGGCGCGCAAACGATTGACAGTTTCTTCCTTGGCTTGCGGGATCATCTCGAACGCAAGTCCTTGAGGATTTAAGGCTGCAACAAGGTCAGCCTGTAAACGATGATGGTTCGGATTATCGTGACGCTCTCCAATCGCGATAAAATCTGCGCTTTTAAGAACAGAGACCGCCTCATCAACTTCTGAGGCCGCAAATGACCAACGGGAAGCTACTGCTGCACCACCGGCAACGGCAAGAAACCCGCGTCGGTTCATACTCCGTCATCCGATGTCAGCTCTTCAGGCGTAGGTGGACGATCTGTCATCATTTTATCCGCATAGGCGGCTTCAAACGGTTTCTCACCTGCCATCCAGCGATTCATGACATTCTTTTCGGTCCAGATCGTTGCGAGGGCGGCATTTAATTCCAGCGGTTCAATCTCAAGATTGTGTTCCTGCAAAGCAGTGCCAAACGCATCATAATAGGCCTGCGTATTATCAAAGAACAACTGATGCGATGGCGTCGAGATATAAGCATCCCGCTCATCAAAAGCCTTTTTGCACGACGGCTTATCACTCGAATGCATGGAGCGGCATGTTAAAGGCCGTGCGCTGTGCACTGAGCAAAGCCATGTATCCGGATCAAGCATAGGACAAGCGATATGCCCCTCGTGCCGCCCTGCGCCGCTCAATCCACGGTGTTTGGCATCATGATCAATGATGCGCTGTTTCATCGCTTTTGAGACTTCGGGTTCAAAAGCCGTCTCGATATGGTTTGCGAGAAAAAAAGCCTCGGGCGCAAGGACACTGACCATCGTATGGCAACAATAGGCGCACCCTGCACCACAAGCGATCTTGAAAGAGCCAGTTTCGGCCATCCAGCTATAAACATCGTCGAAATACACGTTCGAGCGCGCATAAGTTAGTCCGACAGATTCAAGGATACTCTTTTTGTTGATGCCCATCCGGTTGAAGTAATCAACATATCGATGGGCTTCGCGTGCCCCGTCCGGCGGCGTAATTGACGATGTTTGGTTCATTTTATCCTCTCATTACATACCGACATGAATTAACCCATGATCCATGTTTGCCAAGGTTTTATATCCCGATCAATACACCGCAATCGGCCAAGGCCTTCTAACCTGTTGATAGTGATTTAAAATCGTAACCACAACTTGAGTTGTAAGGATACTTACATTTGTTGCGAGTATCAGGCGCGAGCAATGATACTTGAGTTTCGCGATCAAGCTGCGACAACGAGGGAAACATATTCGTTACGCTTTCCGAACACAGGCTCTTGAACATGCCCCTCTCAGACTCGACCCGCGACAAATTCCGTAGCGTGAGCACTGCAACCATTTGTACCGCCCTCTTCAAGCGAGGTTTACGCAATCAGATGATCCAAGGCGTTCTCCCTCTTGGCAAGACAGGCTCTATGGTCGGCGAAGCCTTTACGCTACGATATATGCCCGCGCGCGAAGATCGTAATCCGGTAAGCGTTTTTCAAAATCCAGAGCATCCTCAGCGCAAAGCGGTTGAAGATTGCCCGCCGGGAGCGGTTATGGTGATCGACAGTCGCAAAGACGCTCGCGCGGCATCTGCGGGGTCTATTCTTATTACACGCATGATGGTCCGCGGATGCGCAGGTATTGTCACGGATGGTGGATTTAGGGACAGCCCCGAAATCGCCGAGATGCCCTTCCCCGCTTACCATGCCCGTCCATCGGCCCCGACCAATCTCACTGTTCATGAAGCAATCGGGATAAACGAACCAATCGGATGTGGCGATGCGCCTGTTTTTCCCGGTGATATTATCGTCGGTGACGCTGAAGGCGTCGTGGTTGTCCCGGCAGAAATTGCGGAAGAAATCGCCGATGAGGCTGTCGAGATGACCGTTTATGAGGATTTTGTAATCGAAGAAGTTCAAGCTGGAAAATCAATAATTGGCCTTTATCCGGCGACCAAAGAAGAAACAAAAACCGACTTTGCTCAATGGCGAGAAAAGGCGGGGCGTTAAGATGATCGGTCGCGTTCAATCTCCTAGCATTATCCGCATCGGCGGCGGTGTTGCGAAAGAAACCCCCGAAGTTCTCAAACAACTTGGACTTAGCCGTCCTTTGATTGTCACCGATATGAATCTCGTCAAGATCGGACATGTGAAGACCGTCACGGACACTCTCGATGAAGCTGGTATCGTATGGGGATTATTCGATGGCGTGGTCGAGGACCCCACCGATACCTGCGTTGAAATCGGCCTGATGGAACTGAACGCAGGAGAGTATGATTGTGTTATCGGTTTGGGCGGCGGGTCGCCAATGGACACCGCCAAAGCAATCAGCTTTATGGCTGTTAATCCCGGCCATGTCAGGGACTACAAAGCACCTACGCAGATCGATAAGTGTGGCCTGCCAATTATTCTCATCCCAACTACAGGCGGCACGGGGTCCGAGCTGACAAGATGGTGCGTCATTACCGATACGCAGAAAGTAGAGAAGTACAATCTGAGCGGCCTCGCCTCGGTTGCAAAAGCAGCGCTAATCGACTGGACATTTACAACCACAAAACCGGCGCGAATAACGGCAGACACCGCCGTTGATAGTCTGACCCACGCCATCGAAGCCTATGTCAGCCGCAAGTCATTTCCCTACACGGATGCTTTTGCATTGGCCGCAATGCCCGCCATCGCAAAGCATGTTCGCACCGCTTATCAAGAGCCAGAGAATGCCGAAGCGCGCGAAGCCTTGATGCTCGCGGCTTCACAAGCGGGAATGGCGTTTTCCAATGCCTCGGTAGCGCTTGTCCACGGGATGAGCCGCCCCATTGGGGCGCATTTTCATGTTGCGCACGGGTTATCAAACGCAATGCTCTTGCCCGCCGTCACCGCTTTCTCAGTATCGGCAGCCCCGGATCGGTATGCCGAATGTGCACGGGTGATGGGCATGGCCGAGGACAGTGATAATAGCGCACTTGCTTGTGAAAAACTCGTCAATGGTTTGCGGCAACTCAACGCCGACCTCGAAGTCCCCTCCCCCAAAGCCCAAGGCCATGACGAAGCGACGTATTTCGAAAAACTCCCCATAATGGCGGAACAAGCTCTTGCCTCCGGCTCCCCGCAAAACAACCCCCGTGTTCCAACGGCGACAGAGATCATTGCCCTTTATGAAGAGATTTGGGACTAACGGCGTTTCTCTACGCTGGAAACCCCGCCCGTGATGCTCTACACCCCGCTTCATGAGCACAATCGGACATAATAGCGGGGGCAATCTTCCCCCCGAAATCGCGCGGCGACGGACTTTCGCGATTATCTCTCACCCTGATGCGGGCAAGACCACGCTGACCGAGAAACTGCTGGTTTATGGCGGTGCGATTCAGACCGCCGGAGCTGTGCGCGCGAGGGGTGAACAGCGGCGCGCGACCTCTGATTTTCTAAAGATGGAGCAACAGCGCGGTATTTCGGTATCAGCCTCCGCGATGACGTTTGAGTGGGGCGATTGCTGGTTCAACCTACTCGATACGCCGGGTCACGAGGATTTCTCCGAAGATACCTATCGGACTCTAACCGCCGTTGATGCCGCCGTGATGGTTATCGACGCCGCGAAAGGCATCGAGCCGCAAACGCTGAAACTCTTCGAAGTCTGCAGGATGCGCGACTTGCCGATCCTGACTTTTGTGAACAAAATGGACCGCGAAGCCCGCGATACATTTGAAATCATTGATGAGATTCAGGAAAAGCTCGCTCTTGATGTGACCCCGGCAAGCTGGCCCATTGGTATGGGGCGTGAGTTTCTCGGCACGTATGACATTCTCAATGACCGCCTCGGCCTTATGGACCGTGCAGATCGTAACAAAAAGGCCGAAAGCATCGAGATGACCGGCCTCGACGACACTAAACTCAGCGAACACATGCCTGCCGAACGCCTCGATGAGCTGCGGGAAAATGTCGAGATGGCGCGCGAGTTGTTGCCTGCCTTTGATGGACAATCCTTCCTCGAAGGTCACATGACGCCAATCTGGTTCGGCTCTGCGATCAACTCTTTTGGTGTTCAAGAGTTACTGACGGGGCTGGCCAAGTACGCCCCGCCACCGCAATCCCGGAAGACCGAGAGCCGCGAAGTCCAGCCCGACGAGAAAAAGGCCACCGGCTTTGTCTTTAAGGTGCAGGCCAATATGGACCCCAAGCACCGTGACCGCGTGGCGTTCTTGCGGCTTTGTTCAGGTAAGTTCAATCGCGGCATGAAAATGCACCATGTGCGGTCGGGTAAGCCGATGGCGATCTCGAACCCTGTACTGTTCTTGGCAAAGGACCGTGAACTGGCCGAGGAAGCATGGGCTGGCGATATCATCGGTGTGCCGAACCACGGACAGCTCCGCATTGGCGATGCGCTGACCGAGGGTGAGAATTTGCGGTTCTCAGGCATTCCATCCTTCGCGCCCGAACTCCTGCGGACATGTCGCGCCGGTGATCCGATGAAGGCTAAACACCTCGATAAAGCGCTAACGCAATTCGCCGAGGAAGGCGCGGCCAAACTGTTCAAGCCCGAAATCGGCGGCGCGTGGATTGTCGGCGTGGTCGGCGCGCTGCAATTCGATGTGCTGTCCAGCCGGATCGAGACGGAATATTCCCTTCCGGTCCGGTTCGAAGCCACGCAATACAAAGAAGCACGCTGGGTTTTGGGCGATAAGAAAGTGGTCGATGATTTTGTCACCAAAGAAAAAGGCCAATGCGCAATGGACCATGACGGCGACCCCGTTTTCATGATCCGCATCCCGTGGGACGTTGACCGTGTGGAACGGGATTATGAAGGGATCACCCTGAGCCGGACGAAAGAGATGCTGATTTAGCGCGAACCGGATCAAGAAACACGTCCGCTCTCCCTAAAAGTTCTTCTCCTTAAATTCGGTAGTTTATGACAACTGATTGTATCAATTGAATCGGTGCGATTCTTATTCTTCAGAATCCCGACCAGAAAACATCGGCAAACCCCATTTATGTCGCCGATACATTAGGTTAGCATAATGCCAACTTGAAAACAAACAAACAAGCGACGGCACGAGATGGAAAACGGAATAGAGGGCACTGCCTCGATAAAATTCATCGACAGCACTCAAGAAGAACAGAAACGTAAGTACAATGCATAACACTGTCACGAAGACGATGGAAAGGATCTCGTTCGTCGTCATTTTCGAAAAGTGCTTCGGCTTTTCGCCTTTGAATTCAACGTAATCACTTACGTGCCAAATAGACATTTTATCCTCCAAAAACTATGAGATTAAAGACCTATGCCCAGCGGCGATCCCGCTGGAATCTTTTACGGTAGCCTACTCGAAGCATCGCCCTCCTCCAACAGGACACTGCCCATGATCACCCGCATCGACACCTCCGCCCGCGCTTCAAAGATCGTCAAGCATAACGGCATCGCTTATCTCTCCGGTCAGGTTGCTGAGGGCGATACGATCCAAGAGCAGACCGCCGCTTGCCTCGCAAAAATCGACGCGCTGCTTGAACAGGCGGGAAGCTCGCGAGAAAAAATGCTGCGCGCGACGATCTGGCTTGCGGATATGAAGGATTTCGCCGGATTGAACGAGGTTTGGAACGACTGGGTTCCCGAAGGCCATGCCCCTGCCCGCGCTTGCGGCGAGGCAAAGCTGGCCCGCGAAATCTTAAAGGTCGAAATTATCGTTGATGCCGTTTGCGACTAAAGACCTGCGCTAAATTCCCTCAACTGCCTCAAAAGTCTCCAAAATGGGGGCTTCTTGATAAACAACACGGTGATTGCCCGCGCCCTTGTGGGATGCCCTAAAAGCATCAGATCGCGTCCAATCTAAAAATGCGCCTTTGTCCCGCCACATCGAGTGGGACACATAGAGCGTATGATCTTCACCCTCATCCCCTTTCAGCATCTTGAAAGACTCAAAGCCCGGAACTTCGCCAAGTTTGGAATCCCGACTGCGCCAAATTTCTTCAAATTGTGCCTCTTGTCCCTTCACAACTTTAAAGCGGTTCATGGCAATAAACATCGTTTCTCCTTACGTCGTTTTCCCACGACTTCTATGGCGCAACACTTGCTTCGCGAAAGGTCACAGTCACGCGAGGTTATCGCCTAAGACCATCTGCTCGTGATAGCAGTTTCTATACTCATCGTGATGCCCGTCTTATCAAGGATAGCTGAATGAAGCGCGTTTCATTGTTTACGATTGCCGCTACAGGCATCTTTCTCGCTGCTTTTGGCGTGAATGCAGAATCCAACACCGGCTATAGCTCTGAAGAATCAGGTAAAATTTGCACTGCGGAAAACGCGCCTGCACCGCAAATCCGGGCAAGTTCATTCTCGGCAATCTCAATACCAGACACGCTTCCGGCATCACGGGCAATTAAAGTCGCAGATCTGAGCGATGAAGAATTCGCCAGACGTCAGCGCGAATTTGAAGCGAGATTTCCCGGTGCGCCGTCTCTTGACGACACATCATCGGCATCGGCAGCCCCCCAATACGAGGAACGCAGCCTCACGAATGTTTTCCCGTATTCTGAATCGGCAACAGGACTTTCACCAAGTGGTAAGTTAGCGCTTTACCACATCGGTGTCGGTGTTGTTGGTGCGGATTTGATCACGCACCCTCAGTCTGTGGGCCTGCCCACAACCCTCGAATATAATATTCCGCACTTACCCCAAGAAGAACCGCTTTGGTGCTGGGCAGCGGCGGCTCAACAAGCCATTGGGTGGGTCAACAAAGGCTATGCACCAACACAATGCGCTATTGTCGCGCTTGCCCACGGCTTGGATGTAAAGACTTGCTGCGGTGATAGGGAAGGTATCTGCGCCAGAACGGGAGAAATACCAGCCATTGGTCGTCTGGTGAGCTTATTCGGTGGCCAAGCCTATGAGTTGGCGACCGTACCGCGCGATCCAAGGCTGATTTATAATATTGTCGAAAAAGGCCAAACTCTGCTCATTCGCCTCCGCCCTGCTCCGCATGATGAAGCTGCAGGCATCAGACATATGATTGTTGTGCGCGGAATTGAGTGGACAACACTTCCTAACCAGCAGCTTGGAGCGAACCTTCTTTACAATGATCCACTTGGTTCCGGGATACGATCCGTGAGCTTTGACACAATCGTTGGTTTCTTTGAGCAAGCCTTGGTCGTGCGGCGCAACGGGTAACAAGCTGCGTTAGTCACAAGTAAACCTGCGTTAATTGACAATTAACGCAGAATCCTTATTTTGCGTTGCAAGAAACGGGTTGTATCCATACAGCCCCTTTTGAGAATGCAGGCATTAGTTCTACAATCTCATGCAACCCTTTGAAGGTATTAATGACTTTTAGCGATCTAAACCTCGATCCGAAGGTACTTAAAGCAATTGCCGAAACCGGCTATACTGAACCCACCCCGATACAAGCAGAAGGTATTCCGCCTGCACTCGAGGGAAAAGACGTATTAGGGATCGCTCAGACTGGAACGGGCAAAACCGCTGCTTTCTCCATTCCAATGATCAACCGCCTGATCAAAGGCCGGGCGCGGGCGCGTATGCCACGTACTCTCGTTCTCGCACCAACGCGAGAATTGGCTGCACAAGTCGCTGAAAACTTTGAGACATATTCGAAACACGTAAAGCTCTCGATGGCCTTGCTGATCGGAGGTGTCTCTTTCAAAGAACAAGACCAAAAGATTGATCGCGGCGTCGATGTCTTAATCGCGACACCGGGACGGCTGTTAGATCACGTTGAGCGCGGAAAACTAATGCTTTCGGGTATCGAAATTATGGTTGTCGATGAAGCCGACCGTATGCTTGATATGGGTTTCATCCCTGATATTGAACGCATTTTCAAGATGACGCCTTTCACGCGCCAGACACTGTTCTTCTCGGCAACGATGCCTCCCGAGATCACACGCCTGACGCAAGAATTCTTGTCGAACCCGACCCGCATTGAAGTTGCCCGCGCATCCTCTGCCAGCGAAAACATCACTCAAGCCCTTGTTTCCATTGGCTCAGGACGCAAAGACGGCCTTGCAAAAGCAAAACGTGACGGATTACGCGCGATCCTCGGTGATGAGGGCGAAAGTGTCACGAATGCAATCATCTTCTGTAATCGCAAGCGCGATATCGGGGTGTTGGAAAAGTCCCTAAAAAAGCATGGATTTTCCGTAGGATCTCTGCATGGCGATCTCGATCAACGCGTGCGAATGGCGACACTCGACGATTTCAGGGAAAACCGGATAACTCTTCTTGTTGCGTCCGACGTCGCTGCTCGCGGGTTGGATATCCCCGCTGTGAGCCATGTCTTTAATTTTGACGTTCCAACCCATTCGGAGGATTACGTCCACCGAATTGGACGCACAGGCCGCGCTGGTCGCTCAGGCAAGGCTTTTACCTTAGCCACGAATGCCGAGACCAAATACGTCGAGCAAATCGAAAAAATGCTCAACACCGAAGTTCCGCGGATAGAACTTCCAGGAGCTACAGAGGCGCCTAAAAGCACTGAGGTCACGCCTGCTGAGGACGACAAACCTAAACGCAGCCGCGCACGCCGTGGATCGCGCTCTAAACAGGTTGAAAACGACACGCCAGCGCATCAGGTCGAGGAGATTACTGAGGCGCCTGAAAACAAGAAGGCGGAGCGCCCGGCGAAAAAGGAACGCCCCGCTGCGCCCGCCAAAACTTCAGAATCCCGATCGACAGAAGCCCCTCGGCGAGAGAGTGGTGGCCGAGGGCGCGATAGGGACGACCGTGGTCCGCGTGTTAAAGGCCTTGGCGATCATATGCCTGCATTTATGCTCATCCCGATCCCTGATCTATCCAATCGCAACTCATCGGATGATGGCGATGTAGAGACACTCGATGCGGCATAGGGTGCTTTGAACACCCCTAAACACGCGCCTCAAAGCACAACAACATTCTATAAGGCTCTTCGATGATCGTAGAAGAGCCTTACAGCCAATCACCTAAGAACCTAGCTTCAGGAGAACTCAATGACCGCAAAGCAAACAATTTGCGTGTATTGTGGTTCGTCTCCCGGTTCGGCTCCCTCTTATGTAAAAGCGGCTGAAGAGCTTGGGCGCGGCATTGCCGACGCCGGATGGCGGTTGATTTATGGCGCCGGTGATCTTGGGTTGATGGGTGCAACAGCGCGGTCATGTCTTGACGCTGGTGGCGAAGTTATCGGCGTGATCCCTGACCATTTGCGCTTTATCGAGGGCGAAGCGATGGGCTTAACAGCACTCGTTCGTACTGAGACGATGCATGAGCGCAAGAAAGTCATGTTCTCCAGCGCCGACGCCTTCATTGTCTTGCCGGGCGGCCCCGGTACACTCGATGAAACCATCGAGACACTCACTTGGCGGCAGCTTGGGCTTCATGAAAAGCCCCTCGCCCTTGTTGATGTCGATGGCTATTGGCAACCGTTCCTTGGTTTAATGGAGCATATGGCCACACAAAAATTCATGGCTGAGAGTTTCAAAGGATACTATGAAGTCGCTCCATCACCACGCGACGCAATTGAGGCCATTCGTGTGGCTCTGTCCTGACGAATAAGCTCCAGACAATAAAGTACCACGGCGACCCAAATCAAACTAAAGCCAATCGCGCGATCCACGCCAAACGCTTCGCCAAGGATCAGGGCTGAAACCAATTGCAAAGTTGGATTAATATAAAAAAGCACGCCTACGGTTGCAAAACGCAGCCGCTTTGTGGCCTCAACGAATAAGATCAGTGGAATCCCGGTAAACAGCGAACCACCGATCAACAAAAGCGCATCACGCCAATCGCTAAAGAACTGCCCTCCTCCAATCCACACGATATAGAATAACAAGAATGGCAGGATGAGGAGCAGCTCCCACAGGACGCCAATCAACGGTGTTATCTGTGCGGCTTTGCGGATTACGCCATAGATCGCAAATGTCGTCATCACGCTCAACGAAATCCACGGCAATTCACCAAAGCGAACGCCAATCCAAGCCACGCCAACCGTAGCGATTGCTGCCGCGATCCATTGAACGGGCGTAATGCTTTCCTTGAACACGACAACACTGAGTAAAAGCACGGCGAGCGGATAGATATAATACCCAAAACTTGCTTGCGCAGTTTGTCCAATCTGAATTGCGTAGATGAACACAAACCAATTCGACGCAATAGCGAGTGTCGAAAAGCACATAGCTGTGAGCTTGTATCTGTCGCGCCCCACCTCAAAGAAGCGTTCGCGGCGTCCCGTCAACAACGCATAAATGATAATTGGCGGCAACGACCAGAAAATCCGATGGACCACAATCTCAAAGGGAGGAATGTGACTTAATTGAGCATAATAAAGCGGAGAAACGCCCCAAGTGACGGTTGCTGCAACGATACCAGCGATGCCGATAGCTTGGGAACTCATCATATCGCGCGCCGCTACCTTTCAGACCGCAACCAAAAAACCCCGGCGCAATGGCCGGGGCAAATCAGCTACAGCGTTTTGAGATAACCTTGAAGGATCAAGATGTTGCGAGGCGACCCGCTACATTTTCCCAGTTCACGAGCTTCTCAAGGAAGTTTTCAAGGTAAGCCGGACGCTTATTACGATAATCAATGTAATAGCTATGCTCCCACACATCACAGCCGAGCAACGTATTACGGCCAAGACAAAGCGGATTCACGCCATTCGGCGTTCCGATAACTTTTAATGTGCCTGCTTCTTCAGTCAGCCAAACCCAACCGGACCCGAACTGGCCAGCACCGGCTGCAGAAAATGCCTTTTTGAAGCCGTCAACAGACCCAAAATCAGCGACAATCCGCGTCTCCAGCTCTGGCGGCATTGCACCACCCCCATTAGGCTTCATCATGTGCCAGAACTCATTGTGGTTCCAAGCCTGAGAAACCTGATTAAACAATCCTTGCTTGTCAGCATCATTGTAAGTGAGCGTGATGAGTTCTTCGAGGGTTTTCCCCTCTAAGTCCGTGCCCGCAATCAGCTCGTTTGCCTTCGTAATATAGGCATTGTGGTGCAGGTCGTGGTGATATTGCAGCGTTTCTTCGGACATGCCGCTGGAAGCGAGAGCATCGTGCGAATACGGCAGATCGGGAAGTTCAAAAGCCATTGGGTGTCCCCTTGTTATTCATAGCCCGGCAACAGGCCGGTCTATTAAAATTCCAATGGTGCTGATCTATTGTGTTCTTATGCAATCGTCAAAGATTGAGGTCAGTAAAACAGAAAATTGCCTTATGCGGCACGTGAAATATGGCCATTTTCTAGTACAAGAGGCGGAAGATGAACGACGACACGTCCTCCTCCGGTCTCTTTGTTATCAATAGAAACGTCCCCACCATGCATTTTCGCAAATGCTTTAACTAAAGAAAGACCAAGCCCGGTTCCCTCGCGGCTTCGCGTCAAAGCATCATCACCGCGCTGGAATGGTTGCGTTAGCAGGGATATCTGATTCAGATCGAATCCACGCCCATTGTCTTCAATGACCAGTTCCAAGACATCTTCAGCTGTACGTCGGGCACGGACGTTAATCACAGCGTTATCATCGGTGAACTTGATCGCATTTGATAGCAGGTTTAAAATTATCTGACGGATACGGAGTGGATCTCCAAAATATTCACCAACTTCATCATCAATAATGAAGTGAATTTCACGGCGCTGTGCCATGGACCAGCCTTTGATAATCGACTTAACATCATCGATCAGCTCAGAAATAACGACATTTTTCGGCTCTAGGTGAGCAGCGCCAACTTCCACTTGTGAAACATTCATTAGATCACCAATCAACTCTAATAAATGTTTACCCGAACGTTCTATGTCGTTCGCATAATCTTGGTATTTATGATTGCCGACCGGACCAAAAATTTCCGATTTAATCATGGAAGAAAAGCCAATAATTGCATTGAGCGGCGTCCGCAATTCGTGACTCATATTTGCAAGAAACATCGTTTTAGCACGATTGGACTGGTCAGCTTCCCGGCGCGCTAGCTGCGCATCAAACAAGCTGTCGGTTAACCGTTCATTCGAGGATTGAAGTTCCCGGGACTTGCCTTCGAGACGAGAAAGCGCGTTTTGTGTGGCTATATGGGCAGGCCAGAATATTAGACAAGCTTCAGCCAGAATCGTCAAAAGCCCAACTATGATAATTACATGTTGGATATTGCGAAGTTTCTGTTTGCGATCAGCAGAATCCAACTGAAAGGCCTCAGTTGCGTTTTGAAGCGATGCGTAAAAGCCAAGCCCTCGCAAAATATCGATGCGTTCTTTTACAAACTCGTCGCTTTCAAGATTTGCAGTATGTATGAGGCGGGCTTCTCCAAGAAAGATTTTTAACTTCTCATTAAGAGATTGCTCACCATTCATTCCTTCATAGTAAATCGCCCTAAGGCGTTCACTATTTTCAGGTTTCATCGCGGGATCACCAGCACCGTCAAGAATTTGCATGTGAGCCGTTTCAAATTCATCAATCAACGTTTCCAGCTCTGCACGAACGACAAGCTCGCTATGCTCTCCTACAAGACGCAATGATGTAACCAAAATACGTTGGCTTAAGGCCTCCTGACGGGAGATTAACTGGCCAACTACTGCATCGGAGCTTAGAAAGTGAGTTGCAGACAAAGACGAAATATGTCCACCAACTACGACCGTTAAAATAATAGAAAGCGCAACGACATAACGACGCCACATGGATCTAGGGTCCCAGCAGACAATCTTGGTTAAAAAGTTTTCCAACGATCCACAACTGCGCTTTTAGAATGACACTCTATGCAGCAGATTACATCAAAAACAGTTGATAGTATGGTAATGTAAAACCCAGTATTGAGTAGAATTTTCATCTTTACATACGAGCGGATTTAAAAAAATTTAACGCATTATTAAAAAAAGAAAAAGCCGCTCTCAAGTAAGAGAGCAGCTCTGATATTTCCACGTCATTTGAAAAAATTTTAGATAATTTATAACGACGTAAACAGAAATACTTTTGAATTTAACCACCCATAGTTTTGGCGACTTCGGCAGCAAAATCTTCTTCTTCTTTCTCGATACCTTCACCGACAGCGAGGCGAACATACGCAGCCAGCTTTACCGGCGCGCCAACTTCGGAAGCCGCATTCTCAACGGCTTTCTCGACGGTGATATCAGGGTCCATGACAAAAGCCTGCTTCATCAAGCAAACTTCCTGATAGAACTTGTTCATCCGCCCAACGATCATCTTTTCGATGACGTTATCAGGCTTGCCGGACTCGCGCGCCTGTTCTGTCAAAACGGACTTTTCACGTTCGACCAAAGCAGGATCAAGATCGTCTACATCCAAAGAAGCTGGCGCATTCGCAGCGACATGCATCGCGACTTTGCGGCCAAACTCGTTCAGTTTGTCAGCATCGCCCGTGGATTCGAGAGCGATCAAAACACCGATCTTGCCCATATCGGTCGCAACAGCATTGTGAACGTAAGATGCCACAACGCCATTTTCGACAGATAGGCGCGAAGCGCGGCGAGCATTCATATTCTCGCCAATCGTACCAATCGCATCCTTGATGTGATCTTCGACAGACTTACCAGCGGAAGGCAATGTCGCCGCGTTGACCTGTTCGATCACGTCAGCACCCGTACCATCAACGCCAGCAGCAACGCCTGCGATCTCAGCAACCATTTTTTGGAAATCTGCGTTGCGCGCAACAAAGTCGGTTTCAGAGTTCACTTCAACTGCAGCGCCCGTATTCCCCGCAACAGCAACGCCAACAAGACCTTCAGCAGCCGTGCGGCCCGCTTTTTTATCAGCCTTGGCAATGCCTTTTGCGCGAAGCCAGTCGATTGCGGCTTCCATGTCGCCATCATTTTCGGTCAGCGCTTTTTTGCTGTCCATCATACCTGCGCCGGTCTTGTCGCGCAGTTCCTTCACCATCGCAGCAGTAATCGCCATGATGCATCTCCTAAATTTGTCAGCAGGCGCGATACGCAAGCCATGCCGAGAGTGAATGTAACCACTTATCGGAACGCGCCCTGATCGCGCGCGATCTCATCTCTGACGTTGATTATTCCGCAGCTGGTGCAGCTTCAGCCGTAGGATCGTCCATAGCACCGATATCGATACCGGAAGCGCCTTGTGCCTGACTGATGCCGTCAAGTGCGGCAGCAGCAACCAAATCGCAGTAAAGTGCGATTGCACGGCTGGCATCGTCATTGCCGGGAATTGGGAAATCCACACCTGCAGGGCTACAGTTGGTATCAAGAACCGCAACCACAGGAATTTTGAGCTTGTTGGCTTCTTTAATCGCCAGCTCTTCTTTGTTGGTGTCGATCACGAAGATCATATCGGGCACACCGCCCATTTCTTTGATCCCGCCCAGCGCAAGGGAGAGTTTATCTTTTTGACGCTGACGCGACAGCATTTCGCGTTTGGTGTAGCCGCTTTGCTCACTATCAAACTCGGACTCAAGCGACTTCAGTTGAGAAATCGACTTCGAAACTGTCGTCCAGTTCGTAAGCGTACCACCGAGCCAGCGGTGATTCATGTAGTATTGCGCGCACCGTTCAGCCGCTTCAGATACGGGTGTCTGTGCTTGGCGCTTCGTACCAACAAACAGGATACGACCGCCTTTTGCGACCTGATCACGCACAGCAACCAATGCCGTGTGGAGCAATGGAACTGTTTGCGTCAGATCCATAATGTGGACGCCGTTGCGCTCACCATAGATATACGAACCCATACGAGGGTTCCAACGGTGCGTTTGGTGTCCAAAGTGCACGCCTGCTTCCAAAAGCTGACGCATGGTGAATTCGGGCAATGCCATTGCCTGTTCTCCGTCTATTCCGGTTAATCCTCGGTACGCCAATGAGGTCATAAGACCACCGGACGGACCGCGCGGGATGTCTCCCCGTTTGGCCCAAAGCGCACCTGTGAAGTGAGCGATGTCGTTAGACGACCTCTCGTCGAAATGCAAGTAAGTTTCCTCGCTTGATTGCTTTGTTCACTCTATGATTGCTGTCTAAAGGCATTGTTGATGCACTTCAGAGATCCAGTTTAATCGGAAAATTTCAAACGTGACGCTCACCGATCCCGAAATAACGGCACTTTGGCTATCCTTAAAGGTCGCTATTGTAGCGGTGGTGGTGGCTTTACCGCTGGCGGTTTGGGTCGCTTGGATACTGTCCCGCAAGACATTTTTCGGAAAATGGCTGGTAGAGGGAATCGTCCATCTGCCTTTGGTTCTCCCGCCTATCGTTGTTGGTTATGTTCTGCTGATCGCTTTTGGGCGCAATGGCTGGATTGGCGGCTTTATGCGCGAAGTTTTCGGCATTTCGATCGCTTTCACATGGATAGCAGCCGCCATTGCTGCGGGTGTAATGGGCTTTCCTTTGATGGTTCGCGCGATCCGATTGGCTTTCGATGCGGTGGATAGCGGCATAGAGAACGCTGCAAGAACTCTCGGAGCAACACGCCGCAGGGTCTTTTTTACCATCGCCCTGCCCTTGGCCGCTCCGGGCGTTGTTGCTGGCACTGTGCTGGGCTTTGCACGTGCATTGGGCGAGTTCGGCGCAACGATTGCCTTTGCCGCAAATATCCCCGGCGAAACGAGGACATTGCCGCTGGCAATCTACACGGCGTTGCAAGCCCCGGATGGGGAGAGCATCGCCTTCAGATTGGCAGTCATATCGACCATAGTCGCATTGATTGCTGTTGCGCTGTCCGAGTGGTTGAACACACGCTCACGCCGCCAAATGACCGGGCGCGACTCATGACGGCCTTAGATGTCTCGCTGCAAAAGCAATGGCGCGGCTTCGCTTTGGACGTGGCCTTTCGCGCTGAAGGCGGCGCGACGGTTTTGTTTGGTCCTTCGGGTTCAGGGAAGACACTCATCGTTAAAGCCGTCGCCGGGCTTGGCAGACCGGACAGAGGTAAAATTGCCCTCGGCGAACGGATTTTACTCGATACCGCAAACGGTATAACAGTCCCACCGGAGGCTCGGCGGATAGGCGTGGTGTTTCAAGAACCGCGCTTGTTCCCGCATATGTCTGTCGAACGCAATTTGCTTTATGGCTGGCGTTTGTTGGAAAAATCAAAGCGCCCGGCTGTTGACGAGATAATCTCTCTATTAGGATTAGAGCACCTATTAAAACGCAAACCGAGCCGATTATCGGGGGGAGAAAAGCAACGTGTCGCCATTGGCCGCGCACTCCTTGCGTCACCAGAGCTATTGATAATGGATGAACCGCTCGCAAATCTCGACGAAGCCCGAAAGAATGAGATATTGCCCTACCTTTCGCGGCTAAAGTCGGATGCTCGGATGCCAATCTTATACGTTACCCATTCACAAGCCGAGGCCGACATTCTCGCCGATAGGATTGTCCGTATCGCGAACGGAACGATCGAACACATTGAGGGACGATGACACAGCCCATTTTGATTGCGGGTCCAACTGCATCAGGAAAATCCAGCCTTGCGCTCGCGCTCGCCGAACAACTTGGCGATTGCGTAATTGTCAATGCGGACTCTATGCAAGTCTATGACGGATGGTCCTTATTAACGGCAAGACCGTCTTCCTACGAGGAAGAGCAAGTCCCGCATCGGCTTTATGGACATATTGATCCGGCAAACAGTTATTCGGTTGGCGCATGGCTGCGCGAGATGTACGGCGTCCTCAACGAAGCACGAGATGCGGGCGTCCGCCCCATCATCGTTGGCGGTACGGGCCTTTATTTCACATCATTGGTTCGCGGGTTATCTATGATCCCTGAAATCCCCGACGAAGTTCGCGCGCAAGCCGAAGACGAGTTGTCCCGCTTAGGCCGCGCTGCGTTTCACACCGAGTTGCTGCGGCGCGACCCGCAAGCGCAAGGCGTTGATCCGATGAACCCGCGACGACTGGTACGAGCGTGGGAAGTCTTCGAACACACGGGAAAGTCACTTGCGGATTGGGCAACAGAGACCCCGCCACCGCTCTTACCTCTCGGACAAACAAAAACGTCCATTGTTCTCGAGGCGGACCCAGATTGGCTGCGCGAGCGTATCGAACAAAGGTTTGACGAAATGGTTGAATACGGCGCACTGGATGAGGCGGCGGAGATGGCGGCGCGGGATATTCCTGAAGGAACGCCTTCTCTAAAGGCGCTGGGCGGCCCGGCACTCATGGCACATTTGCGCGGAGAAATACCCCTCGAAGAAGCAATCGACACAGGCAAAGCAGACACCCGACGCTATGCCAAAAGACAACGGACCTGGTTTCGCAATCAAATGGCAGATTGGACAAGAATACCTGCAGGACCGGATGCATTAGATGTGTTGAATGTTCATCTCGATAAATTGCCGTAAATCTGTAATCTGAGATAAGCTGGGGCTGAGAGAAGGTTTGAAGCTGTAATGATTACACTCAATGACCTTAAATTTCATGGTGAGGATTTAAACCGTCCTGAATGCGTTCTCTCTCACAAGAGCGGTTTGCTGTTTGCACCCTGTTGGCATGGAGATGGCGGCGTCAGCGTCATATCTGCATCGGGGAAAACCACACATATTCTTGCCTCCGATGTCTCAGAGCCGATCCGACCAAATGGGATCGCATTAGAAAAAGGTGGCAGCTTTCTGCTTGCGCATCTCGGCGACGAGCGGGGTGCTATCATCCGCCTATTTCACGACGGACGCACAGAATTGGTCATTGACGAGATCGACGGGCAGCCAATACCGCCAGCAAATTTTGTGACTGTGGATCGCGCGGGTCGAATTTGGATCACTGTTTCCACAAAGGTCATTCCACGAGCGGACGATTACCGCAGGTCCGCGTCGACGGGCTTTATTGCTTTATGTGAGAACGGCACGACTAGAATTGTTGCCGATGGATTGGGCTACGCTAACGAGATCGCCTTTTCGGATGATGAGAAAACACTTTGGGTCAATGAGACCTTTGCCCGCCGCACAACACGCTTTGCAGTAAGTGACAACTGTGCTTTAGCCGAGCAACAATCAATCGCAACATATCAGGCCGGCACTTTTCCGGACGGCCTCGCTCCCGATAACGAGGGAGGGTTGTGGGTCACATCAATCATTTCTAACCGTGTGCTACGCATCACTGAAACCAAGACCGCAACGGTACTGGAGGACAGCGACGCGGATCATCTTGCTTGGGTTGAAGCTGCCTACATCGGCGACTCCCTTGGCCGCCAACATATCGATAAAGCGGTGAGCAAGCGACTTCGTAACATATCCAACTTGGCGTTCGGAGGCGATGATATGAAGACAGCATTTCTCGGGTGCTTACTTGGAGACAAGATTGCGTCGTTCCGAACCGAAGTCGCTGGTGCACCTCTGCCCCATTGGGATGTCGATCTCGGCCCACTCAGTCGCTTTTTGGACAAGCCGTGAGAAAGCTGCGAACTGCCGTAATCGGTGCTGGATACTTCGGTCAATTTCACCTCGAAGCATGGTCGCGGATGCCTGAGGTGGAGTGCTCTGCTGTCGTCGATCTGAACATAGATACCGCGTTTTCATCGGCACAAAAGTTCGGGTTCTCAAAATTCTATTCTGATGTCGACACGATGATTGAAGAGGTTAAACCCGAAATTATCGACATTACTACACCGCCTCAAACTCACTTTGAGATGATCCGCAAAGCATCGAAGAGCGGTGCAATCATTCAATGCCAAAAGCCCTTTTGCACATCACTCGAAGAAGCGCGTGAGGCGGTCGCATTTGCAAACGCTTCAAATGTGAAAGTCTCAATCCACGAGAACTTTCGCTATCAACCGTGGCATCGAAAAATCAAAAAACTGCTTGATAGTTCTGTGCTTGGCGAGGTGTATCAAGCAACCTTCAGATTGCGTCCGGGTGATGGGCAAGGCCCAGAAGCCTATCTATCGCGCCAACCTTATTTTCAAAAAATGGAACGGTTTTTAGTACGCGAAACCGCGATCCACCAAATAGACCTCTTCCGGTATTTCTTTGGTGAGCCAACAGGGGTTTTCGCCAATCTGAAACGACTTAACTCTGCAATCGCAGGAGAAGATGCCGGGATCATCCTCTTTGACTTTGAAAGTGGAACCCGTGCGCTGTTCGATGGCAATCGGTTGGTAGACCACAAGGCAGGAGACACACGCCGTACTATGGGCGAGCTGTTGATTGAGGGATCAAAAGCCTGCTTACGCCTCGATGGAGATGCACGAATTTGGATACGCCTGCACGGGTCTGTTGTCGAAGAAGAGCAACGCTTCGATTGGAACGACAACTTGTTTGCAGGTGATTGCGTTTACGAAACCTGCCGCGCTTTCCTCGATCATATCATCAACGGCGATCCGTTGGAAAACAGCGCAGAAACTTACTTACACAATCTTGAAATCGAAGAGATCGTTTATCAAAGCAACGATCAAAAGCGTTGGTTGGCGCTACAATGATATGAGTGCCGCCCCCGTGTCTAAAATCACGAGAGCAGCATCTACTCAGCGCACATTCTCATCCAAATAGCTTTGCACATTATCAATATCGTCAACAATGCATGGACCATTTGGTGGGCAGAGCGATTTAAGTTTGCGCATCTCTTTTAATGGTGACAGATCCGTAATGCCGGTCCCGCGCATATCTAAGAACTCAAGGTCGACGAGCGGCGCAAGCGGGGCAATACTTTCAATTGCTGTTCCAGAGACATTGATGCTGCGCAGCGAACTCATCGAGGCAAGCGGACCAAGGTCATTCAACTGAGCGCCTGCAACTTCAAGGGTTTCCAACTGCCGCAATAATTCAACAGGTTTAAGAGTGGTGGCATATTCAGTGCCAAAACCATTCAGAGACAGCGTATTGATGTTACGCGACCAACACGCCGAAGCAAAGCTGACACCTCTGTTCCCATCAACGGTACAGGTCCACGGCGAACCAGACGCGGGTTCAATTCCACCGACGGCAGTTTCAAGCGCTTGTCTTGCTTCAAGCACATTATCAAGGTTTCGATTCAATTCATCAAATGCGGCTGGCGATCCAATCCTTCGCAAATCTTGCGAAGGTTGATCAAAAAATGCCAGCTGCGCACTTTCGACTTTCTTTTCAAGATTGCGGGCATGTTTACTCAACGCGACATACTCGCTGCGGCTAACTTTATCACTCAAAGAAGCAATCAATCTCAAACGCGAATCGTTTGCAGCCATCAGATCGTTCTTGAATTTTAATCTCTCATCTTGCAGCTCGGCATATTGCTCCTGCAATTCCGCGTATTGTTCTTGCGGAACCATGCTCGCTTTGCTGCCATTCACTGCGAAAAGTGCGCCAGCAAAGCAAACAATAACTGCGGCTGCAGCCCCTTTAAGCCAAGCATTATTGGTGAACTGCTCAAGCCTGTAAGACCATGTGGTCAGATCGTGTTGCCGCTCTTTCGCCTGAGCGTAAAACGCACCTTCGCTGCCATATTGATTTAGGTAAAATTCATATCCCGGAACTTTGTCTAACTTGCTCGCCTTGTACCAAATAGCGCTTTCAGTATCCGAGGCCGTAAAGCGTCTGTCACCATTATTGAATCCGGTGGTTACAACAGCAGCAGCCATAATCGTATCTACAGCGCCGCACAGCCAATCAAATTCTTCAGGTTCTTTGCTATGGCCGCTCATATCAGCAGCTTGATATTCGCTGAACTCTGTTGGGATCTGAATCTCTTTTTCGAATAGGACTCCGATATATTTTCCGGCTTCCAATGCTTCGATTGCTTGGTCTATCACACGACCTGAACCAACGGACCGCGACGTCCAAATAGTGACAACAACTTTTGCCGACTCAACCAGATCAGAAGCATCGTCATCCAACAAGACGTCAGAGGACAATCCTTTCATACCTACGGAAACATTATACCCAATAGCACGTAATGATCGGACAAGTTTTTGCACCTTAGGCTCATCATCGCGCTCACAGGAGACAAGAATATCAGTCATCGGCGGCTCTCAATCGTAATAAATATACATTGATCACGATGATGCTTCTTGGTTAATTCACCCTTACTGTTTTAAAAATAGATATTTCTACATTAACGAAGAATAAATATATTAATTAAACGTTTTTATAAAAATGATACTTTAATATTATTGCAATTATTTTAGCGCGCCACTCCGTACGCGGGCATTCTTGACCGGTCATACCATCCCGTAAAGACTGGGGAACGGAGGATCAAGTGTGACCAGAAAATCTGACAAAAAACTACGCAGCCAAGAATGGTTCGACAACCCTGACAATCCGGGCATGACCGCGCTCTACGTCGAGCGTTATCTCAACTACGGCCTGACCCGCGAAGAAATTCAAGGAGGGCGTCCGATCATCGGCATTGCTCAAACCGGCAGTGACCTTGCACCTTGTAACCGGCATCACATCGAACTGGCGCAGCGGGTACGCGATGGTATTCGTGATGCGGGCGGCATACCGATTGAGTTTCCGGTCCATCCAATTCAAGAAACTGGCAAGCGCCCAACAGCCGCGCTTGACAGAAACCTTACCTATCTCAGCCTTGTTGAAGTGCTTCACGGATACCCCCTTGATGGCGTTGTTCTGACAACGGGTTGTGACAAGACAACACCCGCGATGTTGATGGGTGCAGCGACAGTGGACCTTCCCGCAATCGTCCTCTCGGGCGGACCTATGCTCGACGGGCATTGGGGCGGCGAGTTGGTTGGGTCGGGCACTGTCGTTTGGGAAAGCCGGCGGATGCTTGGCGCGGGTGAAATTGATTATGACGAGTTCATGAACCGCGTCTGCTCGTCTGCGCCTTCAGTTGGGCATTGCAACACGATGGGCACGGCATCAACGATGAACGGATTAGCCGAAGCCCTTGGAATGAGTCTGACTGGGTGCGCCGCAATTCCCGGCCCCTATAAAGAGCGTGCGCAGATGGCCTATGCGACGGGCAAACGCGCCGTCGAAATCGTGCACGAAGACCTGCGGCCCTCTGCTATCCTAACACGCGAAGCCTTTGAAAACGCGATCCGGGTCAATACCGCTATCGGTGGTTCAACAAATGCACCCCCGCATTTGGCCGCTGTCGCCCGTCATGCTGGCATTGATCTGCCGGTGAAAGATTGGGAGACGATTGGATATGATTTGCCGTTGCTCGCCAACATTCAACCGGCGGGAAAATATCTTTGCGAAAGTTTCTTCAGGGCGGGCGGCATTCCTGCGGTCATGGGTGAATTGCTGCAAGCGGGAATGCTAGACCCTTCACCGCTCACCATCACGGGCAAAACGATGGGTAAAAACCTTGAGGGTCGCCAAAGTGAAGACACCGACGTTATTCTTCCTGCTGCGATGCCTATGAGAAAGGAAGCAGGGTTTTTGGTGCTATCGGGGGATCTGTTCGATTCAGCCCTTATGAAAACCAGTGTGATTTCAGATGATTTTCGTGAGCGCTTCCTCTCCGAACCGGGACAAGAGGGCATCATGAATGCGCGCGCTGTCGTTTTTGAGGGACCGGAAGATTATCACGACCGTATCAATGATGAGAGCCTCAATATCGGAGACGATACTATCCTGTTCATCCGCTATGTCGGGCCGGTCGGGTATCCCGGTTCAGCAGAAGTGGTGAATATGCAGCCACCGGATTCGGTGATCAAACGCGGTGTCGCCCATTTGCCCACGGTTGGCGATGGTCGGCAATCGGGTACATCGGAAAGCCCGTCGATTTTGAATGCATCCCCCGAAGCGGCAATCGGCGGCGGCCTCGCTATTATTGAAACCGGCGACACCGTTCGCCTCGATATTCCGGCAAGGACTCTGACGTTAGAGATTGATGACGTAGAACGGGCAAAGCGTTGGGAGGCATGGAGCGCCCCAGACAGGCCGCACCAAACCCCGTGGCAGGAACTCTATCGCAGCCATGTCGGGCAACTCGAAACCGGCGGCTGTCTGGAATTCGCGACCAAGTATCAGCGGATCGGTGAAGTGCTCGCGCGGGATAATCACTGATGAGTATCTTTAGTTTTCTCGGGTTCTATTACTCGCTTGCACACGCCCGGATAGCGAATGCACTTGATAGAGACCCGAGCGGAACTCGACGTAAATACAATCTCGTGAGATTTCTATGGTTCACACTTTTTGCTATCAGTGTATATTTTGATATACGCTTACTTTCAGGATTTTTATTTCTTCTTCTCATATTGGCAGCCCCACTCATCATACCTTTAGCAGGTGAGATAGTTGGTACGTGGGTAATCGAAAAATTTATCCCCCATGATGAAAAACTGGAAAGAAGGCGACGAGAGCAGATACTGAAACAGATCGACAAGAGGGAAGCTGATGAAAGCGCCTCGAAATGAAGCTGTCACTTCTGACATTGCGTGTTGCTCCACCACGTGTACTCTCTCCCTTGGATTATTGATCGAAATCGAGGAAACGACATGAGACTAATGCGGGTTGGAGCTGAGGGCGAAGCGAAACCGGTTGTGCTGCACAGTGACGGTACGATGCGCGATATTTCGGGGCTAGTCGGCAATCTTTCCGGCAATAGCCTTTCATTGGAAACAATGGATGCCATCCGCAACTCTGACCTTGGCAACCTTCCCACCGTTCCCGAAGGCGGGCGCATCGGGGCTTGTCTGGCGGATGTACCGAACTTCCACTGCATTGGTCTAAATTACGTCAACCACGCGAAAGAAACCGGCGCAGAAATTCCCAAAGAGCCAATTATTTTTTGGAAAGCAACATCGGCACTTTCCGGTCCTTTCGATCCCATAACCGTGCCAAAGAACTCGGATAAACTGGATTACGAAGTCGAACTCGGCATCGTCATTGGCCGCGAGTGCTCTTATGTCTCCGAGGCCGATGCCCTCGACTACGTAACGGGATATTGCACGATCAATGATATCTCTGAACGCACGTTCCAAATCGAAAGGGGCGGATTATGGGGCAAAGGAAAATCTGCTCCCGGATTTGGTCCCATCGGCCCGCAACTGGTTACCGCCGATGAGGCAGGAGACGTGATGAACTTACGCGTGACCACAAAGGTCAACGGCGAGACGCGGCAAGATTCAAACACCTCAGATATGATCTTCTCAATTCCGCAAATCATCAGCTATATGAGCCAGTTTATGAAACTGCGCGTCGGCGATGTGATTGCCACCGGCACACCTGAAGGCGTCGCCATGGGCATGACGCCTCCGGGCTGGCTCGTCCCCGGCGATGTGGTTGAGGTTGAGGTCGAGGGCCTCGGCGCACAACGTTCAGAAGTGGTTGCGTTCAGCGGATAATAAAGATGCCGCGTTTTTGCGCCAATCTTACAACGCTTTTTACAGAGCATGATTTTTCATCCCGCATTAGCGCGGCTGCTGACGCGGGATTTAAAGCCGCCGAAATTCTGTTTCCTTACGACCAACAAGCGACGGCGATCAGGCAATCATTTGATAGCACAGGCATCAAACCTATCCTTATCAATGCTCCGCCCGGCGATTATGCAGGGGGCGAGCGCGGCCTCGCATGCTTGCCGGGTCGTGAAGAAGATTTTGCCGCAGCGATGCAAACCGCCTTTCAGATCACGGAAATCATCCGACCTCGCAACCTGCATATTATGGCGGGGCTGAACGGTGACCGCTCAACCTATATTAAAAATCTCAAATGGACGGCGGAAAATGCACCGGGTGATCTGACTCTCTTAATCGAACCGATCAACAATCGGGATTTTCCGGGCTATCATTTGAATACGGCAGAAGACGCCCTCACAGTTTTGGATGCTGTCGGAGCCGCCAATCTGAGACTACAACTCGATCTTTATCATTGCCAGATCATGTCCGGTGATCTGGCGACACGCATTCGCACTCTACTACCGCATATCGGCCATATCCAAATCGCAGGCGTACCTGAACGTCATGAACCGGATACGGGTGAAGTGAATTACCCGTATCTCTTCGACCTGCTCGATGATCTGGGCTATGAGGGTTATATCGGGTGTGAATACCACCCGCGAACAACGACTAAAGAGGGTTTGGGCTGGTTCCAACCTTATCGCGAAAGGCAATAGCGTGCGGATACTCATCCTCGGCGGCGGCGGCTTCATCGGCTTAAAACTAGCCAAGGCACTAGCAGAACGCGGCACATTGCGTGGCGATACGATCACGCATCTCTGCCTTGCGGATGTAACTGGGACAGAGGCAATCGACGCGCCTTTTCCTGTGACCGCGGAGAGCCTCGATATTGCAAACCGCGATGCTGTAGACACGTTGATGGGAAAAGGCTGGGATGCAATTTTCCATCTCGCCGCAGTGGTGAGTGGACAGGCGGAAGCTGATTTTGTATCGGGCCTTCGCGCCAATTTTTTCGGTACGCTCAACCTGTTTGAAAGCGCTCGCGCGAATGGGCGCAAACCAGTGATCGTCTATTCTTCTTCTGTCGCGGCTTACGGCGGGGAAGTACCGCAACCGATTGAGGATTGGACAAATACCAACCCGCAAACGAGCTACGGCAGTCAAAAGGTCATTGGCGAATTACTGCTCAACGATTATTCCCGTCGCGGCTTCTTCGATGGGCGCGGGGTACGGTTGCCCACAGTTGTTGTGCGCCCCGGCAAACCAAATGCAGCCGCCTCCTCCTTTTTCTCCTCTATCATCCGGGAACCATTGCAGGGCGAACCTGCCATGTGCCCAGTTGATCCAGAGGCCACGAAAGGTTGGCTGACATCGCCCCGAGCCGTAGTCGAAAACCTGCTCCGCAGTGCTGAAATCGATGCAGAGACACTAGGCCAAAACCGTTGTTTTAACCTACCAGGTATCACCGTTACGGTCGCGGAGATGATTGAAGCTCTCGGTCGAAAAGGCGGGAAAGAAGCCCTCGATCTGATCGATTACGAGATCAATACTGCGGTGGAGAAGATCGTATCTGGATGGGCTGTGGATTTTAAACCCGCAAAAGCGCTCGCGCTCGGTATGCAGGCTGACACTGACTTTGACAGCATCGTGCAACAATTCATCGACGACGAATTAGCTTAACGCACCGCATGATGGATAGTTATCCGAGGCTATTGCGCGCCGTATAATTCCTTGGCGCGGTCCTCGAATGCACCGGCAACCTTTCGCATCGCTATGTCGAATGCTGCTCCTGCCGCCCTTTGCATCAACCGGCTGCGGAAGGCGAACTCAACATCGAATGTCATATCGCAAGCACCCTCCCCCGCTGGATAAAAAGCGTAGCGTGTCAGTAGCTTGTTAAAAGGACCGCTGATTGCCTCAACATCAATTCGCGCGACCCCGTTTGCATCTGCGGGATAAGTTTTTATCAGCGAGGTATAGCTCTCCCGGAAAACCGCGAAGGAGATCACAAGATCTGCTTCAAATGACTCGCCGCCATCCTCCGTGGGTGATTTTTTTCGAACGCGCGAACCACTGATCCAAGGAATAAACTTCGGATACATGCCGACATCCGAAACAAGATCAAACATCTGTTTCGGCGTGTACGGGACGCGGCGCCGTTCAGAATGGGCAGTCATAGAAAGTTATCCGTTTGAGGCAAGGCGAGCGGCGCGCAAGCGTCGAAAATCATCCCCAGCATGATAAGAGGACCGGGTCAGTGGCGACGCAGAAACCATCGAAAACCCTTTGGCGTATGCCGCTGTCTCATAGGCTTCAAATGCGTCCGGCGTGATGTATTCGCGCACCGGATAGTGCTTTTTCGTCGGCTGCAAATATTGTCCGATTGTCAGGAAGTCAACATCGGCAGCGCGCATGTCATCCATTACCTGATGCACTTGTATACGTGTTTCGCCCATACCGACCATGATGCCCGATTTCGTAAACATCGAAGGGTCTTGCTCTTTGACTTGTTGAAGCAAGCGTAGCGAATGAAAATAACGCGCACCAGGCCGGACCTCAGGATAAAGCCCCGGAACGGTTTCAAGATTATGATTGAAGACATCGGGCCGCGCTTCAACCACAAGATCAAGCGCACCGTCTTTGCGCAGAAAGTCTGGCGTCAGAACTTCGATTGTTGCTTCGGGGCGCTTACGGCGAATGGCACGTATTGTCTGAGCGATATGCTCCGCTCCGCCATCGGCTAAATCATCGCGATCAACCGAGGTGACCACAACATGCTCAAGCCCCAGTTTCGCGACAGCATCCGCGACTTTTGCAGGTTCGAACGGGTCAAGCGCATCCGGCCTCCCCGTAGCAACATTGCAAAATGAGCAAGCCCGTGTGCAGGTTTCGCCCATTATCATCATCGTGGCATGACCTTGCGACCAGCATTCACCAACATTTGGACAGCCCGCCTCTTGGCAAACTGTCGAAAGGCCATGTTCTTCGATAACCGCCCGCGTCGCCCGATATCCTTCAGAACTTGGCGCACGCACTCTGATCCACGAGGGCTTTCGGGCCGACTCGTTATCTTTGCGATGCGCCTTTTCCGGATGTCGAAGGCGAGGCGGGACGGTATCTGAACCCATATTATTGAGTCGCTGCCGAAGTAAGTCCGTCCAGAACAGTCGCGACTTTCTCTACCACAGGCCCTTCAGGGTCGATGCTGTGCCGCAAAGCGAGCTGCTTGATATCCGTATAAAGAACGCGCGTTTTGCCATCATCACCTTCAAGGAAAAGCGCTTTCATAGGCAAATCAATCCCGATTGTCGGTGATTCCTGCATCAATGGCGTACCCAGCTTAGGATTACCAAAAATCACGAGCGTCGCCGGTTTCATCTCCAAGCCAACTTTCTCAGCACCCTTGGCATGTTCGACAACCGAAAACACAGTTGCGCCCTTGCGGCCGAGGATAGCGAGAAACGCATCCACAGCCTCTTGGACGCTCTTATCCGTTGATTTTTCAATCGTTTCTAGCGGTGCTGCTGTTGCAGTCATTGGTGTTCCTTCCACAATAGCCAGAGCCAGTAGCACAGGGGCAATCAGACGTTTGAACATGATTAAGTCTCCTTCTTCAACGGCAATATAGGGCTTGTTGAGAAGAAATGGCACACAATCGTGGGAGAAATAATTCAATTATATCTGTGATACATTATCACAGAACGTCTCGGCTAAACTTTCGCGAGAAGCTTGCGTAATGCCGCGCTCGGTGATCAGCCCTGAAACAAGCCGCGCCGGAGTAACATCAAAAGCAGGATTCGCCACGTCGGAACCGGTCGAAACAACACGTGCAGGGGCCACTTTTCCATCTTCAAACAGCGAATCAAGATGCGTGACTTCGCGGGCGTCTCTTTCTTCGATCGGAATTTCACTCACGCCGTCTGCGATACGCCAATCAATCGTCGGGCTAGGCAGGCAAACGTAGAATGGAACGTTATTATCACGGGCAGCAAGGGCTTTCAGGTAAGTCCCTATCTTATTGCAGACATCCCCATTTGCCGAGACTCTGTCTGTTCCGGTTATGACAAGATCAACCTCACCATGCTGCATCAAATGACCGCCCGCATTATCGACTATGACTGTATGAGGAACGCCGTGTTGGTTCAGCTCCCAAGCCGTTAGAAACGCACCCTGATTGCGCGGACGCGTTTCATCCACCCATACATGAACGTCTATACCCTCATTATGTGCTTGATAAATTGGTGACGTGGCCGTGCCCCAATCTGTAGTCGCCAGCCATCCCGCATTGCAGTGTGTCAGCACATTGACGCGGCCTTTACGCTCCGCAACGGATCTCAGCAAAGGCAAGCCATGCGCACCGATCCGCCGATTGATCTCAACATCTTCGTCCGCAATTTTAGCTGATCGCGCGTAAGCCGCCGAAAACCTTTCATCAGGTGACAGCGGCAACAGATACGCTCGCATGTCTTCGAGTGCCCAACGCAGGTTAACCGCAGTCGGACGGGTTTCCAGAAGCTGCTCATATGCCGAGGCCAAACCCGCATCACTCGAATCTGCATGCATCGCGAGCGCCATGCCGTAAGCCGCTGTGACACCAATCAAAGGTGCGCCGCGAACGCGCATCACGCGGATTGCTTCGGCTGCTTCAGAACAAGTCTCTAATCGTTTGACTTTAAAATCAAAAGGAAGGCTGGTTTGATCAATGATCTCCACCGCCTCTCCATCCACAGTTGGCCAGATTGAGCGATAAGAAACGCCGTCTACCTTCATGTCTCATTCCTCAACAACACAGTTCAGCATTACGCTATTATGGTTGAGGAAGGGAATAAATACACTTTATAGTTTTATTCCGGGTGCATACCCGCCATCGGCATAATATTCCGTCTCTTCCGGCGTAGGTTTGCGCCCTAATGCTTCGTTACGAAACGGAAACCTGCCAAAGCGGACAATCATCTCCCGATGCTTTTCAATTTGCCCCATCGTTTCATCCGTCAGTGTCGACATCCGAGATTTGAAAAGCGCAACTGACCATTCCTGATCCGCAAGACTTTCTGAATGTTCAAATGGCAGATAGAAAAACTGCCGTCCCGGCTCGGATGTTTCGAGATCAACATTGTTGCAGACCGCTAAGCGAGCAATGTCGAGCGCACGCGCATCACCGGCAAATGCCTTTTTACTACCCCGATATAAATTGCGCGGAAATTGGTCGAGAAGAACTAGCAACGCAAGCGTTCCCTCCGGTGTCTCTGTCCATTCATCAAACCCGCCCGATAACGCAACAGCGACTTGATCAGAAAAGCGCCTCCTTATCTGATCATCAACATCATCAGAGGCAACATACCATCCTTCGGGGCCAACATCATTCAACCAAAAATCAAGAATATCCTTGATGTCATTCGCCATCAGTTGCCTCATCATAGTAAATTTCCGCAGCGACTTCAGCGCCAACTACAGACCGAGCAGGAACCGGCACATAACTGCCGGTATCTTCAGGATCAATCGCAGCGCGTTGTGTCATGCGGTATAATGCGTAGGCTGAAATGCTGGCACAAAGTATTGCATTAAATAGAAAAAATCCGTTCGGCCCGAACACTTGCATCATATAACCAACCGTCACTGGCCCAAACATCGCTCCCAGACCATTGAGAAAAACAAGTCCGCTACTGGCAGAAGCCATCTTCGAGGCAGGTAGAAAATCATTCGTGTGGGCAATCAGCAAACTATAAAGCGGATTGGCGACCCCGCCCAAAATGAAGGCTGCAAGGAACAACGCGGGCTTCGATGGCGCGCCTAAGATGCCAAGCGCACAAGCCGCAGTACCCAGCGCCGTTATGAACATGATCACACGACGACGATCCATTCGATCAGATACCCAACCAATAGGATACTGCATCAGCATTCCGCCGATATAAATCGCCGAAACAAAAGCCGATGTCGTCTCCACCGAAAAATTTAACTCACCCGCATAAACCACTGCCATGCCGAATAACGCAGAGAAAATCCCACCCAAAAGCATCGATCCAATGCACCCAAGCGGCGATGATTTAAAGAGTTCGGCAAACGACATCCGCTCGCTTGCTCCCGCCACCGGCGCAGGTGCAGCACTCAGTAAGATCGGTGCAAAAGATACCGAAACTAACACGGACATCATTATGAATAGGTCGTAACCACCCGGCTCCGACAAATTGATCAACGCTTGGCCAATAACAATACCTAGCATTTGAATGATCATATAGGCTGAAAGCGCCTGTCCACGGTGCTCGTTATCCGTCGCATTGTTGACCCAGCTTTCCGCGACGACATAAACGCCAGAAAATCCAAACCCGACAATAAGCCGCATAATCGCCCAAGCCCATGGGTTTACGAACACCGCATAAATGATGAAGGCGGCGGATATCAGCGAGGCCAAAGCCGCGAATACACGAACATGACCAACATTTCTGATCATAATCGGCGTCAACCAAGATCCGCCGAGAAATCCTATGAAATATGCCGCCATGACAAAGCCCATGACCGTCGGATTAAACTCTTCCAACGCACCACGCAGGCCAAGCAATGTGCCCTGCATGCTATTGCCGACCATTAGCAAGCCAATGCCGAGGAAGAGCGCCCAAGAACTACGAAATATGGAAAGCACAGCGAACACCTAAAAATGCAAACGCCGAGACAGCATCTCAGCAATCAATCTTGCTGCGCGCGTTCAAACGCGACACCATCACTGGTTTCATAAATTATGGAATATAGAGAGTGCCGAAACTGTTCAAGCTGCGGCTGCTTACAGCTTAAATCGACTACATAAAAGAGAGCATCTATAAAACAAAAACGACGGCACAAATATGTGCCGTCGTTTCAGGAGCTTTAGTTAAGGCAGAATTAGCGAATCGCGACTTCCAGACTCTTCAGAGTCTCAATCGTGATCTGGCCTTCAGCCAATCCATTGTCTTTCTGATAGCGCTTCACTGCGTTCATTGTTCCTGCGCCGAGAACGCCATCAATGACACCAACGTTGAAGCCTTTGTCGCGAAGAGCGATCTGCAGGCGCGAAATAATATCTTCTGATACGTTCGTGCTGCATAGAATCGGACGCCACTCCATTTTACCTTCCGTCGCCTTCACCGTCTCATAGACAGTTTCGTAGCGTGCTGGAATTTCGATGCGGTCGATTTTAGCAGGCTTTACAAGCTTACGTACTTCGACTTCTTCGAATTTAGCAGGGATCTTAACGGTCTTAGTCTTCGGAGGCTCGACCATGACGCGTACTTCCATTGTACGCATCTGAGCAGGGATAACTTTAGTGATCGTACGAGGCGGCGTTTTCACGACACGCTTCGTCACTTCGTTATACTCAGCAGGTATTTCAACGAGACACATGATCTCGCCGGTAGCCTCGTCGTATTTCTGGATTGGGCCTTCACCCTTTTTCCAGGTCTTGTAAGCCTCGCGGATTTTTACCTTTTCTACGATCTCTTCGTAGACTGCAGGAATGATCTCTTCGACTTCTCTTTCAGGCTCAAGCTCAACCGTCGTCGTTTCGGTTTTGAAAACCGCAGGGATTAGCTCAAGTTTTTCGGCTTCTTTAGCGATCTCAATTGTCTCGACGACGGTTTTATATTCCGCCTCGATCACTTGCAGATCTTCCGTCGCTTCTTTTACAAGCACTTGACGGGCAATTTGTTTTTCGACCGCCGGAATGTAAACACGAGCGTAACATTCGCCCGGCTTGGCTTCGGGCGGAAGCAAATCACTTACCGCATAAGCCTCATCAAGTTCACTTGTTGACTGTGCAAACGCAGCGCCGGTCAAACCAGCCGTAATCGCGCAAGCCATCATCAATTTTCCACGAAGGGTGTACTGCTGCATCTTAATCCTCCAGAGCGCGCAGGGACGCGCTAGTTTTACCCAAAATTGTACTTAGTCGTCACGAGCGATGATTCACAAACTGTGGGGTTAGGGCAAGTATCTTCTGAGTTTGCGGACCTTTAAAAACATCACATTCCGTCTAACCCGGAAAAAGAAGGGACGCATCCCCGTAAGAGTAGAATCTATACCGCCCTTTTACCGCATACCGATAAACTTCATGCATTCGCTCCACTCCGATAAATCCTGCGACCAGCATCATCAATGTTGAACGCGGCAGATGGAAATTCGTAATTAAACCTTCGACTGCCTTAAAGCGATATCCGGGCGAAATAAAGATGTCCGTAGAACCGTCCCATGCGGCAACTTGACCGGATTCCGAAGCGGCAGTTTCAAGAACACGAAGCGCCGTTGTCCCAACAGATATTATTCTCCCGCCAGCGGCCTTCGTTGCATTGATCTTATCGGCAGTTTCAGAATCGATTCGGCCTGCCTCTGAATGCATAACATGACCAGCTGTTGTCTCAGACTTCACCGGCAAGAAAGTACCCGCACCGACATGCAGCGTGACAGTCGCACGATCAACTCCGCATTCCTCCAGGGTGTTCAGCAGCGGCTCGTCAAAATGAAGCGCCGCAGTTGGAGCTGCGACCGCACCTTCATGCTCGGCTAGAACAGTTTGATAGTCATGCTCATCTTGTGAATCAGCCGGACGCCGCCCCGCAATATAAGGCGGCAAAGGCATAACTCCTGCCTCCGCGATAGCAGCATCAAGTTCCATACCCGAGCGCGAAAACCCGAGCAGCAATGCACCGCCCTCTTCCTTGGTTATAATTTTGGCCGAAATGCCGCCTCGAAAGGTTATCTCATCCCCTTCGCGCAGTCGCTTCCCTGGTCTGGCAAGGACGCGCCATGTTGATGCATCAATTCGCTCAATCAAATTTGCTTCAACAGCCACCGTCGTATCAGGGCGGATGCGCTCTCCGCTGAGGCGTGCAGGAATAACTTTCGTATCATTAAAGACCAGCAAATCACCCGAATTTAGAATTTTAGGCAAAGCAGAGATCATCTCATCCCGATTGCCAAAAGCATCAGAAACCAGCAACCGCGCGGAGGTTCGTGGACGGACCGGACGCAATGCAATTAAATCTTCTGGCAGATCAAAGTCGAACAGATCGACGGGCAAGTCCGGGCGAGTCATAATTGCAGTATAAAAATTTTCACGTCGCGTCGCGCTCTTTTCATTTTCAACGAAAAAGAGCGCCTCGAACACGGCGCTCTCCTATCGGACATAATGTTCAGATGATTACTGAGTGTCTGCATACACTTTGAGAGAAACCATCTTGTCGGGGTCTGTAACTGATCCGGAACCAGGAGCACCCTTTTTCAAGCCATCGATAAGTTCCATCCCATCAATGACTTTACCAAGATAAGTGTACTGGCCATTAAGGTGCGATGCTTCATCAAAGCAGATGAAAAACTGGCTGTCAGCGCTGTTCGGATTTTGTGCCCGTGCCATGCCAAGTGCACCGCGGACAAAGTTTGCATCCGTAAATTCAGCATCGATATTTTTGCCAGACCCGCTCGTACCGGTTCCCGTTGGGTCGCCAGTTTGCGCCATAAATCCTGCAATCACGCGATGGAAGACAATACCATCGTAGAATCCTTCGCGCGTGAGCTCTTTGATTCGCGCCACATGAGTCGGGGCTCTGTCTGGAGCAAGCTCTATCAAAACTGAGCCACTCTCTAGTTCCATTACCAGCGTATTCTCGGGATCGTTTACCGCCACGTTGCTATCCTTTGCTTGCGTCGCTGTCGATGCGACCGCTCCGAGCATGAGGGCGAGCGCGAGGCTCAAAACCTGTCTCATCTCAATCTCCATAGTTATATGCGCCGCGTCTTTGATGTCGCAGCATCCGCGACGGCTAACCTGTTGATAGCCTCACGTCAAATGTCTGTACCATATCGAGCAATCAAAGCATCATTGACAGCAGGCGTCACAAAACTTGAAACATCACCGTCAAGACGCGCAATTTCCTTCACCAAGCGGGAGGCAATGGCCTGGTGTTCCGGTTCCGCCATCAAAAAGACGGTTTCGATTTCATCATTCAACGCGCGGTTCATACTAACCATTTGAAATTCATATTCAAAATCCGATACCGCGCGCAATCCACGAAATATTACGTCGGCACCCAATTTAACTGCATAAGACATCAGCAAACTATCGAATGGGTCGATTGTAATTGTCCCAAGTTTGTCGCCGTTTCCTAGAGCATCAACTTCTGCCTGTAGTAACGCGACACGCTCATCAACAGAGAATAACGGGCCTTTTGCTTCATTCGAAGCGACGCCAATAATCAAATGATCGACCAGCTTTCGCGCACGCGCAATGACATCTAGATGGCCGAGAGTAACAGGATCAAAAGTCCCTGGATAAAGACCTATTCGCTTCATAAACCTGTTTACCTCGCGAGAGCGAACGTCGCCGTCCGCTTTTTAATCAGAATTTCTGCCCTACCACGCCCTACTTGATAGATCGAGATTACAATCGCGAGGAAAATTAGGAAGAATTCAGGCCGTAGCCGAACGAATCATATTTTCGAGTTCTTCGTTTTCCATTTTGAGACTATCGATTCGTGCTTTCACCACGTCACCGATAGAAATCAAACCAACTAAGTTTTCATCCTGAAAAACTGGCATATGTCGAAAGCGCCCTGAACTCATCTTTAACAGCACTGAGTTGTCGTCATCTTCCACTGCACATGTAATCACACCGGGTGTCATTACTGCGCTGACAGAATCGTTTAGACATTCCCCACCCGAAACCCCGAGCGCACGAACAATGTCCCGTTCTGACACAATTCCTGCTAATTTCTCGTCGTTATTAAGAACTAAGACGCACCCAATCTTCTTTTGAGACAATATCGAAATAACGTCGCCGAGGCTGGTTTCTGGAGAAACCGACTCAATCGCGGCGCTTCCTTTTCTCTGCAAAATTTGCATTACCTTCATGCCATCCTCCTCTTACAGTAATAATAACTCACACTTCACGTTTGTGTAATCTTTATCAAAGCACGGTTTTGAAGGCAGAAGGCAAAAAAAAGACGCCTTTTTGCAAAGGCGTCTAAAGTTGGATTGAGGCAGGTTTCATACAGGCAAGAAACCTATCGAGCAGTACCCATAAGATAACGAAACTCCACACGACATTGCAAGGTTGAATCGCAGGAGTCCGTTAACGTTAACTAAATTTCTTCCAATAATGGGGCATTTGTTGCTGAATCCCTGTGGATAATTCGATCTCAGATAACATAAGCGGCCTAAAATCTATTAGTCTCGCGCTGAGAATCGCATTCGAATACTAAAATTTGCGCTCGAATCGGGCGCGAGCATCAGAGAATCACTTCTTAAAACACATCAAAAATAGCAGAACGCAACTTATCTGAGTCGCGACCCGTCAAGTTTGGCTCACAATCATCTAGAGTATTCTACGTATGTTCGACTAGGTGACGTTGCGTAAGCTATATATGGTACATCGAAGGCAAAATATTCGACAAATCCCCTGAAGGATTTCTACTGATAACACTTCATTAACCATTTCAATGCAGGTTCTTCGTGCGCGATACGAGGGTCCCCCGTTCTCTATCGCTGACGCGGAGAAGCCGCTTTTGTCCCAAAGCACATGTTTCTCCGCGTCTCTAATTCATATCCCCTACAATCTGACTCTCGACAATCATCCGCTTCATAGGATCGCTGTATCGATCGAGTTGGGCTTTTTTCTTGGCCCGGTAAAACTCTATAATATGAGAGTAATGAAGATCCGCCGTTGATCGTGTTGACCATTAAGGCGCGAACAATATTACCCCCTCCGAGGATCTGATAGATTCAAAACTATAAGTGGCCGCGGCTTACGTACAAATTGCGAAGCGAATGGTCTCAGGGTTCCCTAAAAAACCAACCCCGCAACCCGCCAAAAAATAAACCCCGTTAGAAATAACGGGGTTTATCAGAAGTCTTAAGTGCCAGATTACAAAGGCGCTTCGGATACTTTACTTTAATGTCATTGCCGCCAAGAAATTTTCCCGGCGGCAATCGGCAAAAGTAGTAACGCAGCCTTAGTCCTCTTCGCGTTGCTTCAACGCTGCACCGAGGATATCGCCAAGGGATGCACCGGCATCGCTTGAACCGAACTGCTCCACGGCTTCTTTCTCTTCTGCCACTTCCAGCGCTTTGATCGACAAGCCGATCTTGCGGGTTTTGGCATCAAGCGATGTAACACGGGCTTCGACTTTATCGCCGACCTTGAAGTTTTCAGGCTTCTGATCATCACGCTCGCGCGCAAGATCGCCACGACGGATAAAGGCGTCTTGACCTTCAACCTTAACTTCGAGGCCGTTATCGGTGACCGCTACGATTTCAGCTTCGACTTTCGAGCCGCGTTTCAGGCCGCCCGTCGCATCGTCAAAGCTCTCGCCGCCGACTTGTTTAACACCGAGAGAGATACGCTCTTTCTCAACATCAACATCGAGAACAACGGCTTTGATGACGTCGCCCTTTTTGTAGTCGTCGATGGCTTCTTCACCCGACTTGTTCCAGTCGAGGTCTGACAAGTGGACCATGCCGTCGATGTCGTCGTCGAGACCAATGAACAGACCGAACTCGGTGATGTTCTTGACGTCGCCTTCGACTTCGGTTCCACGTGGGTGATTGGCCACGAAAGCCTCCCACGGATTGTCCATGCACTGTTTGAGGCCAAGGGAGATGCGGCGCTTGGAGGCGTCCACGTCGAGAACCATGACTTCGACTTCCTGGCTCGTCGAAACGATTTTACCGGGATGCACGTTCTTTTTGGTCCAGCTCATTTCGGAGACATGGACAAGACCTTCAACACCCGGCTCCAACTCAACAAATGCACCATAATCGGTGATGTTGGTCACGCGGCCTTTGTGGCGGCCTTCGAGCGGGTACTTGCCGTCAACATCTTCCCAAGGGTCAGATTGAAGCTGTTTCATGCCAAGCGAGATACGCTGGGTGTCTTTGTTTACCTTCACAACCTGAACCTGCAACGTCTGACCGATGCTGAGGATTTCGGTAGGATGGTTCACGCGACGCCAAGCCATGTCGGTAACGTGCAATAGGCCGTCGACACCGCCGAGATCGACGAATGCACCGTAATCGGTGATATTTTTGACGACACCTTCAACCACATCGCCTTCGTTGAGCTTGCCAACGATTTCCGAACGCTGCTCTGCTCGGGTTTCTTCGAGGATAGCACGGCGCGAAACAACGATATTACCGCGACGGCGGTCCATTTTAAGAATTTGGAACGGCTGCGGAGTGTTCATCAGCGGGCCAACGTCACGTACGGGGCGCACGTCAACTTGGCTGCCAGGCAAGAAGGCCACTGCGCCACCGAGATCAACGGTAAAGCCGCCTTTGACACGGCCAAAGATTGCGCCTTCGACGCGCTCGTTCTTGTCGAATGCCTTCTCAAGACGATCCCAAGCCTCTTCGCGGCGAGCTTTATCGCGGGAAAGGACCGACTCGCCTTTGGCGTTTTCGGTGCGGTCGAGATAGACTTCAACTTCGTCACCGACCTCAAGGTCGGCGGGTTTGCCGGGTGCGGCGAATTCTTTAATGTCGATGCGGCCTTCCATTTTGAAGCCTACGTCGACGATCGCTTGACCATTTTCGATCGCGATCACTTTACCCTTAACAACAGAACCTTCAATAAGGTCATTATTTTCAAGGGATTCGTTCAGCATTGCTTCGAAATCGTCCATGCTTGGTTGCATCGATTCCGTTGCGGTTGCGGCATTTGCCATTCAGATTAGCTCCTATACGTCGATGTTTTCTGGCCAGCCGGTTGTCTCCGGCGGTCTTTCCTAAAGTTAACGAGTAGTTTGCTCGAATGCCGATTCGGACCTTCAAATGAGAAAAAGCAAATACGCCCCAGAGGCTTAGCTCTAGGCCGCTTTAATTTGCTTGTTCACGAGACGAAGAGCCTCTGCGACGGCCTGCTCTATACTCATTTCGGTGGTATCGAGCAAGTCCGTGTCTTCCGCATGTACCATTGGTGCAGTGGAACGCTCGGCATCGCGGCGGTCTCGCTCTTCGATGGAATCGAGAACAGTCCGGTAAGCGATGTCTTCCTGCGCCGATAATTCTCTCCAACGCCTTGCAGCGCGAACATCAATTTCCGCAGTAACAAAGAGCTTTGCGTTCGCATCAGGCAGAACAACCGTCCCGATATCACGGCCATCGAGCACTGCTCCACCCATCGCAAAGTTACGTTGCCACTGCATCAATGACTCGCGCACCTGCGGATGAGCCGCAACAATTGAGGCAAGATTCCCAATACCCGCATCACGTAGATCATCCCGCTCTAACACATCAATGGTCAGGGAATCCGCAATACGGGCAACGGCATCACCATCGGTCGGAAAAATCCCCTGATCGCGAACCATTGCGGCCACTCCGCGATAAAGAGACCCGGTATCGAGATGGCGTAACTCGAAGTATGAAGCTATTTGCCGAGCAATCGTTCCCTTGCCAGATGCTGCGGGTCCGTCGATTGCTATCGTGAGCGTATCAGTCATAGAACCTCGTTGAACTAGCGAAGAACGGCGTGTTTTAGACTACCCTCAATTTACCATAAGTTAACGGCAAGGTATTCATCTATTCATCGCTTCCATCTCACGCCGGATTGCGACCGCATCTGAAGCTTCGTCAATCTTCAAATCTGACCAACTGATAACCTCGCCCATAGCAATATCGCGTGTCAGCACCCCATCTGCTAATCCGATTGGCAATGCTCTTGACGCGAGGCTATCACTGGCTGGCATTAACTTACCCCATACAGTTTCACCACCTTCTCCATCCAGCCGCTCGCCCGTTTTCAAGTCACGTTTGGCAGTCGCAACAACATCGCCTTTAAATGCTTTGGTCGCGCCGGTCGGCTCACCAAGCAAAGCGGCACTGAGCACCGAGATGTTCAGTTCTAATCCAATGAGATGAAACGGCTTATACATCGCAGAGTATCGCCCGCTCGCATCGGTATTCATCCCATACTGGCGGAAACAAGCGGCTGCATAATCGTTTGGAGCCTCGATCACGACATAAACGCCCCAGCGCAAGTCGCGCGCGACCTCGCGCCCATCCCGCTCCATAGAGGAAACGACTTCGACCATTCCAGCGCGATCCAACACGCCGCCTTGCTCACGAGGGCGTAGAACATGCGCTAGATCATCCATCCCGCAGGGCGGGAAAGAGAGGCCACTCGCGGGAACGGTCAAATCGCAGGCGTTCGCTACCGCTGCCATCTCTAAAGCTGACTTTGTGCCATCAAGAAACGAATTAAACATTTTAGGGTTCATACCGGCTTTAGCCGCTTGTTCAGCTGTCAGGCCATAATGATCCCAGATCGTGTCGGGCGTGGAGGCATGGTAATGCGGCATATATTTTGTGCCTTTACCTGCGGCGGTGATCGAAAAGCCCGTACAGCGCGCCCAATCAACCATTTCAGCAATGAGCGCGGGCTGGTCACCATAAGCAAGCGAGTACACGACACCCGCCGCACGCGCTTTTGCCGCCAACAATGGACCGGCCAGCGCATCCGCTTCGACATTGACCATAACAATATGCTTGCCCGCAGCGATAGCCGAGCTGGCATGGATCAGCCCGGCCACCGGATTACCGGTGGCTTCAATCACCACATCCACATCATCACGCGAAACCGCATCTTTCACATCATCGACAAAATCAGTTGCCGCAATCCGCTCTTCAGACCAACCAACATTGCGGCAGGCATCACGTGCTGCGTCGGGTCGCAAATCGGCGACCACACTTACCGTGAGGCCCGGCGTAGTCGGTATTTGACTCAAAAACATCGAGCCAAACTTCCCTGCACCGATCAAACAAGCCCGTACCGGATTGTCCGCCTCCGCGCGGGCCATCAAAGCATTATGCAGGTACATCATCAGCCTCCGTCGTTGATAGCATCACCCATCTTCATCGACGACGAGATTGCGCCACGCTCGCGGGCGATGCAATTTATTGAAAGCCTAACGCCTCTAAAAACCTCGACAGGATGATGCAATGATCGACACAAGCTATGTACGGACAATGGCGCGCTACGGTGCTTGGCAGAACGAAAGTGTATGCATCGCCGCAGGCCGCTTGAGCGATGATGAGCGACACTTGGATCGGGGCGCGTTCTTCGGGTCCATCACCGGCACGCTCAATCACCTGCTTTGGGGAGATCGCATTTGGATGAACCGGTTTGCAGAAACCAAACCGCCTAAGATGCCTTCAATCCCTGAGTCGGTCCACGAAACCGAAAGCTGGACCGCCTACCAGCGCGCACGCTCTGAAATGGACCAAGCAATTTCGAGTTGGGCGTCAGACCTCGACAGCACTTGGTTCGATGGAAACCTGAGCTGGTTTTCCGGGGCCGCAAAACGCGATGTCACCAAGCCAAAAGACATTCTCGTGATACACTTTTTCAATCACGCTACGCATCACCGTGGGCAAGTCCATGCCATGCTGACCACAGCCGGAGTAAACCCCGCAGATACTGATCTGTTCTTAATGCCTGAATAAAGGAATAAAACGAGCGGTTGGTATTTCCGCTCGTTCAAAGCGTTCTGAGACAAATGAGATTCAATTAAATCTCAGAACTACAACAGTCGCTCCCGGAATTTTCGCCAAGGATTTCTTTTCTTATTGTTGTTACCACCGCAACCCCACATTCACTTACGGGACCTTTAACCTGCCTCCCCGCGCGATATTTTTTGGCTATCGGTGAGCGCGAAAGAATCAAAAGTCATCCGTTGCGTCAACTTACTTTCAGTGCGGCGAATTAACTCAGGCGCAATTTCATCCAATCTCTCCCCCGAGGTCGCGCATCAATCCTTGGAATGTCGGAAAACTCGTCGCAATCGGCGCGGCATCATCCACAGTAATCGGTTCCTCAGACGCAAGGCCCATCACGGCGAAGCTCATGGCGATGCGATGATCCAAATGCGCCGCAACAGTTGCACCGCCGGGAACACCATTTCCTGAATGGCCAGTCACCGAAAATGTATCCGGCGTAGAAGACGTAGTGACGCCATTTGCTTTAAGGCCGGTTTCCATCGCGGCGATACGGTCACTCTCTTTGACGCGCAATTCGCCAACTCCCTCCATGATCGTCACCCCATCCGCGAAAGCCGCCGCGACGCTCAGGATGGGAAATTCATCAATCATGGATGCCGCGCGCTCCGCAGGCACAGTGACGCCGCGCAATGCGCTGTGGCGTACAGTCAGATCGGCAACAGGCTCACCACCCTCTTCGCGCTCGTTGGAATAGCTGAGATCTCCGCCCATCTCGATAAGAGTTTGATAGAGTCCGTCGCGCGTTGGGTTGCGGGAGACACCGGGAATGTGAATTTCCGATCCCTCAACCAACAATGCGGCAACTACCGGAAACGCAGCCGAAGACGGATCACGAGGGACAGTCACGGCGCAAGGGGTCAGGTCAGGCTGACCATGAAGGTGAATTAAACGGCCTTCGGCAGTGTCTTCGATTTCAACTGTCGCACCAAAGCCCTTTAACATACGCTCGGTATGATCGCGTGTCGGTTCAGGTTCGATGACGGTGGTAATGCCCGGCGCATTAAGGCCCGCAAGGAGAACGGCGGACTTCACCTGCGCCGAGGCAACGGGCAACGTATAAGTCACCGGAACCGGATTGCTCGCACCAATCAAAGTAAGCGGCAAGCGCCCCTCGCTTCGTCCTGCGGATCGCGTTCCGAACAAGGCAAGCGGATCAAGAATTCGTCCCATAGGACGGCTGCGCAAACTGGCATCGCCTGTGAACGTCGTCGCAAAATTATGCGTGGCGACGGCGCCCATAATCAAACGACATCCTGTCCCGGAATTTCCGCAATCAATAACGTGGTCAGGCTCCATGAACCCTCCCGTCCCGACACCGAGCACCCGCCATATTCCGTCATCATCGCGCGTTACAGTCGCGCCGAAAGCGCGCATGGCCTTCGCGGTATCCAGAACATCCTCACCCTCAAGCAATCCGGTAATCACCGTCTCCCCAATCGACATCGCACCGAAAATCAGAGCACGGTGCGAAACAGATTTATCGCCAGGAATTGCCGCTGTGCCATGAAGATTACTTGATCGACGGGTTGTGAGTGGCGTCGGGGTTGCTGATGTTGACATAAGACTCTCTCTTTCCAAAGAGGCTTAGAACTTTTAAATCAAATTTGGAATGACAAGCTATGCCATCGCCCCAATTCTCTCACCAATCTCCAAGGCTAGACTGAACCGCAGCAAGGGCCGCAACCGCGGCAGTATCTGCACGCAGAATACGCGGGCCAAGGCTCACAGGGAGTGCAGCCTCAAGAGAACTGATGGCCTCCATCTCTGCCGGTGAAAATCCACCCTCGGGACCGATAAGAATCGAGGCCGCCGTCCCGCGCGGAAAAGGCGCGAGTGCCGCCGAAATCTCAGCGCCGTTTCGGGATTCGTTACAAAAAACCAGCAACCTGTCTTTCCATCCAGCCAAGACATCGCGCAATTTTTGCGGGTTATCCAGCACTGGAACGCTCAACCCATCGCATTGCTCTGCCGCTTCAATCATATGGGCGCGTAAGCGCGGCAAATTGAGCCGCTCTGAATTGGTGTGTTGCGTGAAAACAGGCCGCAACCTGCGACAGCCCAACTCGCAGGCTTTTTCGACGATGAAATCCGTTCGGGCCTTTTTAATCGGCGCAAACAAAAGCTCGATATCTGGTGGGTCGGTCTGCGCACGGGCTTGTCTTGAGACATCAAGCAATCCGCGTTTTTTACCTGACTCTGCAACAACAGCAGTCCATTCACCATCTTGGCCGTTAAAGACCAAAATTTCATCGCCCTGCCCCAAGCGCATAACATTAAACAGATAATGTGCATGATCCCGTTCGAGCGGAACAGATTGATCTGCGGCCAGTGGCGTATCGAGAAAAAGCCTTACAGTACTCATTTATCTGCCCAAACAAGGTTTCATGCACATACTTTATTAGGTTAGGTATCGGACAACATCATTTTTCTGACGGGAGGCAATCCAATGGGCCGCGTAGCTGATGCCGTTTCCGGGCACTGGGTCGATACTGGCGCGCCAATGCACTGGCGGCCTTATCTCAGGTTAATGCGCGCAGACCGTCCGATTGGCTGGTGGCTGCTCCTCCTCCCCTGTTGGCAATCTCTTGCGCTGGCGATTGGATCAACGGGATTCCGCTGGATTGATTTATGGTTGCCGATTGCTTTTTTTATCGGAGCCGTCGCAATGCGCGGAGCCGGATGCACACTTAACGATATTGTAGACCAAAAATTTGACGCTCAAGTCGACCGCACCCGCTCTCGCCCGTTGCCTTCCGGCGAAGTATCCGTGACGCAAGCCACTATGTTTATGGCGGCGTTATGCCTGTTGAGCCTGATCATTCTGCTGACGATGAACGGGGCTACCATCATTCTGGCCATGTTATCCCTGGGTATCGTGGCGGTTTACCCTTTTGCAAAGCGGGTCACGAACTGGCCTCAACTCGTCCTCGGGCTGGCATTCAACTGGGGCGCATTGGTCGGGTGGACGGCGCATACAGGATATGTCGGCATTCCTGCGATCCTTCTTTATTTCGGCGGTATCGCTTGGACCATCGGTTACGACACGATCTATGCCCATCAAGACAAAGAAGACGACGCCATGATAGGCGTAAAATCAACCGCATTGCAATTTGGCGAGGCAACGCCGTCATGGTTGAGCGGTTTCTTCGGTATTGCGACTTTGCTTGCGGGTATGGCGGGCGCAGCCGCAGGATTAGGGTTCGGCTTTTGGTTAGGGTTGATTGCTTATTTCGGCCACTTCATTTGGCAGTTGCTCAAACTCGATATCGACAACCCAGATAACTGCCTTCGCCTGTTTCGTTCAAACCGCGATGCAGGGATGATCTTACTGGCAGCAATCATTCTGGGTTCAATTTTCTGAGGCGCTAAGAGGTAGTAGAGTCCACAGGCGCGGATTCCCTCATGCGTTTCATATATGCCTGCCCGAGTTTTACAGTATTCGCTGCGAAATCCGAGGCAAGTGCTTGTGGCTCTGGCGCTTCGATATGGCTTCCGATCCATGCAAGCAGGGCCATCCGGCGCAGCATCACGAATGTATCCATCTCGGCTTCTTCATCAGCGCGTATTGCTCTGACACTTCGATAGCCCCGCAACCAAGCGGCTTTGAGCTGAGGGATACGAGGATCGTCCTCGATGAAACTAATCGCCGCAGCAAAATCGTAGAGAAACCAGCCATATCCGCAATCGTCAAAATCAATCAGGCGCGTCTTGCCCTGATTGACGAGCAAATTTGCAAGCCGCATATCCGCGTGGATCAGATTGAACCGCTCAGGCGATTTGCCAAAAGCATCTAACCGCTCATAAACTTTGCGCTCGACGCTCTCCAGCACAGCACGCGACTGAGTGGTAATTCCCGGAGCATCGCGCCAGTTTCCCCATGTTGGATTCGCCCCGAAAACAGCGTCAGCATCCCATACCAGACGTACAAAATTATCCGGTTTCTTCCATACCAAAACATGATCATGACACCGTGCAGCTATCCTCCCGAGTTCTTCGAAACCAGAGGCCATATCGCCGGTTTCATCTGGCGCATCACCGTCGAGAAAAGAGAAGAGTACGAGATACCGCTCCGCATCTAGCCCTTCTATTCCGCATTGTTGAATCACTGCGCCATTGCGTCCACGATAGGCACGGTGAGTATCAACAATCTCATCTCTGTCGATGGCCTCTAACCAAGCCAACTCGCATTCAATCGCCCGCTGTGAATGATAGTTCTCCCGGTGCACACGGAGAATTGCTTTAAAGCCGCCATGCGCTTCTACGAGATAAGTTGCATTCTCAGAGACATTAATAAGTCGGACTTGCGCGTTGTCAGGAATATCCCAAAGGGACAATGATTTCTCAGCAAGGCGCTGAAGGTATTCCAGCAACCGTTCAAGCGGCATGTCAGGATCGGACATCACGGCGTTCTCAAAAATGTTGTCGTTCTAAAATATTCTGGACCGCCATCCGTCTTTAATCGAGTTGGCGCGCCTCATCCGACAGCATTATCGGTATTCCATCCCGAATTGGGTAGGCTAATTTCGCACGCTCGCTGACAAGTTCCTGTGCCGCACGGTCATAGCTTAGAGGTCCACGAGAAACTGGACACACCAACGCTTCTAATAGTTTAGGATCGACGAGACGGGGTTCAGCGGCGGAGTCTTTATCAATATCAGTCATTGCAACCTGCCTTGAGAGTCATCACCAGCGGCGTCAATTCGCAGCAAGGCGGCCAGTGTTTCCCGCCGTGCCTGTAAATCTTCAGCCTCTAGCAAGGCTTGCTTTTCACCAGCTGCAAACGGGCACATCATGCTGAGTGCATTCACGATCGTTTCTTCATCAGCCTGCCCTAAGGCTTCCCAATCAGTATCGAGGCTTTTGGCTCGAAAATATGCGTTTACCAGCTCCAGAAATTCATCCTTATTGAAATCAGGATCATCTTGTTGTGGTTTCTTGGCGTCCATTTCAAAGTTATCCCAATGCGCCGAAACCCGGCGATAGGGCTGAAAACCTTCGATTTCGCTATCGACCTGAAACCGTGAAACTCCAGTCAAAGCTATAATGTAGCGGCCATCATCAGTTTCCGAAAACGTAACAATTCGTCCGGCGCAACCAATTTTGTAAAGCTCTCTTCCCGTCTTCGATGTTTCGCAACACCGGGGCTGTATCATGCCGATCAAGCGGTGCTCGGTCTTGAGCGCATCATCAATCATCGCAAGATAACGCGGCTCAAAAATATTGAGCGGCAACCTTCCACGCGGCAATAATAAAGCACCGGGCAGTGGAAACACCGGAATAACTTCCGGTGCATTTTGTAGTGTAAACTGGGGTTTCACCGAACTCATGCAAACATCAACGAAGACAGACGGCGACGTCCCTTCAATGTCAGTGGGTCCGTTGGCCCCAATGCATCGAAGATTTTGAAAAGTTGCTCTCGTGCCGCACCGTCATTCCATTCGCGGTCGCGGGTAAAGAGGGTCAACAGCTCATCTATTGCTTGCTCGTTCTGTCCACTTCCAACCAAAGCAAGCGCATAATCCATCCTCGCTTGATGGTCATCGGGATTAGCCTCTACCGCTGCGGCCAGTGAAGCGGCTTCGCCTGCATCGCCGGCAGTTTCGGATAGCTCGATCATCGACCGGACTTGCTGAACCATAGGATCATCAGTCTTATCAGCGGGGACCATCTCCAATGTCTCACGCGCGCGTTCCAGATCATTGCTCGCTGCATAACATCGTGCCAGTCCGGTGATTGCACGCAAATTTTCAGGCTTAACACCAAGAATTTGAGCGTAAACCTGTGCTGCCTCTCCAGCCCCGCCCTGCCCGACCGCTTCATCCGCAGCATCGAGCATCGCATCGATTTGCTCTTCCTCGCCGCCCGTACCGCCCCCCGCTGCCATCAGCTTTTCTAGAAAGGCATCGATTTGGCTAGGCGTTTGCGCGCCCATAAAACCATCAACCGGCTGCCCGCCGGCAAAACCAAATACCGCTGGGATAGATTGAACGCGCAACTGACCAGCTATTTGAGGGTTTTCGTCAATGTTGATCCGCACCATCCGGACTTTACCGGCGGTTTTACGAACAGCAGCTTCCAACTGCGGTCCCAAAGTCCGGCACGGTCCGCACCAAGGCGCGGTAAATTGAACGACGACTGGTCCAGCTTGCGAGGCATCAATGACGTCGGTCATGAAACCCGCATCTGTTCCGTCTACTACAACATCACCTCCACCGGGTGCTGAGGCCGTTCCGTCCAATTCCAACATTAATCTTCCTCGTATTATAGCATTTTAGCCCGGCGTATCGAAATCCACCATCAAGGCGGAATGCCCACACGCGGCAATAAATTTCATCAGATCATCTGACGAGATAGCAGTCGTTGCCTCATTGTGAAGGGGGTGAGCGTGAATCACGTCAGATTCCTTCAATGAGGCATCCAAAGCGAAGGTCACTTTTTTCTCATTTTCGCGATCATTAATCAGAGAAAACGGCGTCACCGCGCCAGGTCGAACGCCTAGCGTTTCCCACAAAAGATCAGGTTTTCCAAAGCTTAAGCGGGCTGAGTCGAGAGTTTTATGAAGCGACTTCATATCGACCGTCCGGTTTTCCAAACAGGTCAGCAAAAACAAACGGCCTTTTTTATCTTTTAAGAAAAGATTCTTGATATGTGCTCCCGGAAGATCGCCGCGCAACGCTTTGCTTTCCTCCACAGTATGCAGCGGAGGATGCGTCACTGTCGTTGTTGAGATTTTCAACTCATCGAGGAATGCGAACAAATCTTCGGGAGACAAGGACATCACGAAGCCTCCATCTTGCGGATCGCTTCCGCCTTGGCCAGCAACCGATTGGCGGTTTCTACATGCAGGTTTTCAACGATTTTCCCGTCAACAACTGCAACACCCTCACCTTTTGCCGTTGCTTCAGCGAAAGCCTCTACTTGCCGTCGTGCCAGATCAAGCGCCGCCTCATCCGGTGAGAAAACACTGTTACAAACATCAATTTGAGCAGGATGGATCAGGGTTTTGCCATCAAAGCCCATCGCCCGACCCTGAACACAAGAAGTGCGCAAGCCCTCCTCGTCTTTAAAAGCATTATAAACGCCATCCACAATCGCCAAACCATATGCCTTAGCCGCCAACATACAAAGGCCCAGCGCCGTAACAATCGGCTCGCGTGCAGGGGTGTGTTCAGCATTGAGATCTTTAACCAGATCGTTCGTACCGAGGATAAAGCATCCAAGCCTTGGCGTTGCTGCTGCAATCTCAGCCGCATTCAACATCCCGAGAGGCGTTTCCATCATCGCCCAAATCAAAGTTTCTGCGGGCGCGCCACTCGCATTCATCACGTTTTCAATGCTCAGAAGCATTTCC
>CALKBI010000022.1 GCA_937990185.1 uncultured Neomegalonema sp.
ACCTCATTGCCGAAATCACCCTCGCTGAAGCCCTTGCTATCCGACGTTGCCAACGGACCGTTGCCCGCTTCTTCCTCTGCTGCCACCACGTCTTGGAATGTACGCTCGCCAATTTCTTCGGTGGCGGCGGATTTCAGCGCTTCAGGGCTTGCATTCAAGGCGGTATTAAGCTGGATTGTACCATCCGTGGTCGCAACCGCTATCAAAGAGTCACCTTCAGCGGTTTGAAGGTCGTCAACGCCCTCGACGTTCAGACGGTCATTACCCCCAGTCGCGGTCTGGACATCTTCGACGGTTTGCGTGCTATCCGCGTTGACCCGATCAATCGCTTCGCCGTGTTGGCTGATAATCTCTCTGGATTCGTCGGAAAGCGCACTGGTGTCAATTCCGCGCGCTGCGAATGCTTGGTTCAGCGCATCTTCTCCACCCAAAGTCTGGCCGTCTTCCGCAATACGCGCGTCATTCAAAATTTGCTCGGTGGCAATACGTCCGGTTACTTCATCCCCAGAGACCCCGGGATTTTCTGCCGTAGAGATGCTCTCATTCGGGAGCTTGTTTTCGGCGTCGAGTTTATCCCCTGGACCATTCGCAGGCTTGGGTATCGAATTTGCGCCCTCAGAAGGAAGGTCTATCTTTCCAACGTCTACAGGGGCGTCAATTTTGTTTGGACCATCTGTTTCGGAAAGACCTGCATTGGAGGACGCCGAACGGCTGTTGGCGGGCTGTTGTTCAGAACTCTTTTTCTGCTCTTTATCGAGACCCTCCGGGAAGGGGTTATTAGAACTCGCACCTCCCGATACAGACGCGGTTGTTGACGATATACTGTCCATTGCTAATACCCCCATTAGAAATTGAATTATAAGTTGTGAACACGTAGTTGTGACTATGTGTCACTTTAAAACACTGTCAAGTTTTTTTGACGAACTTATTGTCAGTTTTTATGTACAACTGGAATGGCAAGTGGCACTGTCAGATTAAACTAGCTTGTACTGGGAGCTGGTGAATTCTGGCCTCGAAACATGAGCAATTTCAACCCGTTTCGCTATTTTAATACATCGCCTGAGACTATTCGCCTGACAGTTATGATGTATGTCCGGTTTCCGCTTTCGCTCAGTTGAGTTGAAGATCTTCTTCACGAACGCGGGATCGACGTCTGTCATGAAACAGTTCGGCTTTGGTAGAAAAGATTCGGTCCCCATTTTGTGGCTGAGATCCGGCGATGTAGGTTGCGAGATCGGTCACATTCGAACTGGCAATGGCATCTGAACGAGATGTTTGTGAGGATCGATGGCGAGCGCCAATATCTATGGCGGACAGTCGATCATGAAAGCGAGGTGCTGAAATGCTTCATTTCCAAACGTCGGGATCGCAAGAGCATTGTCAGAGTAAAATCGGCAGGGTGATTAAACCGCTTTGCATACCAGCCTAGGCAGCGATGAGCTCACGCCATTCTGCTAGCGCCTCTCGCGCTCTCGACTTGCGGATCTTGGCTGCAAAGTAAGGACCAAACCTGTTCCACCAAGCGCGAACAGTTTCATAGCTGATGTCGATACCGCGCTCATGGAGCAGGTCTTCAACGTTACGGAGCGAGAGAGGAAACCGGACATACATCATCACCGCAAGGCGGATGATCTCGGGCGATGTTTTGAAGTAACGGAAAGGACTAGGATTGCTCATCGGAAAACGCTACGGATCAAGCACCGGCAGCTCAAGCAGGTTTCCTCTGACACTGCCTGCGGAAGAGCAAGTCGTGACCTTCCGTCCGGTGGATTTATCCTCATCGATAAGGAGCAAGAAATGTCTGACGAACTCGTCGAGGTTCACGGTGTCAGGATACCAAAACGTATCGCTACTGATGCGATGCATACCAATGTTTTGAAATTTCAGTTCAGGCGATATTTCAAAGGTCCGAACGGATCGGTTTCCTCTCGGGGGTCAAGCAACCCGATCCCTGATGATGACATAAACATCCGAAACAATTACATCGATAAGGGCCATCACGAGATCGATGAGCAAGAATATTTTCAGACGCTAAATCGAGAAATAATCGATCAAGAAGACATGCTTCGAGCACAGCGAGCGGCGGCTATCGAACATTTCGGCTTGAGTCCACTTCTAGACAAATCGAGGCTTGATCCTGAGAGGCCCAATTTGAGCGACGCCATGCTGGATTCAGCAACACAAATCTTGCTCGCTCGCGAAAGCCTTGCCTCTCTTCGAGATCTTATGACGGAATACGAACTTAGCACTCCTGCTAGCGTAGTAATTACCATTGACGAAACGGATGGTGAAACCGCTGGCACGGTGAGCATCGATGAAGCTCCTCGTCTAATACGCGGAAAAATCGGTCAAGTAGTCAACCACGCTCGGAACGCACTTGACTACATTGCTTGGGGACTAATCAGCAGATCCGTAAGAAATAAGAACCGCAGCGAAGAACCAAAGGGAACAAAGCGGATTTGTTTCCCGATTTGCCTTGATGATCCTACTACTGACGAAACGATCACACACCTTCGCGGTGCCATCGCACAAGATCGCGGCTGGATGTCCGACACCGCACAAGCGACCTTACTTTCCGATCAACCATATATGATCGATGATCCCGCCACCCACCCGCTCGCAAGGCTGAACACGATCAGTAACGAGAGCAAACATCGGAAACTCACGCTGACAAAGAAGGCGCTAAATGCTTGGGTAGCATCGATTAACGGCATTCCTCAAATTTCAATTAGCACGATACGAATCGAGAATGAGGACGCGTTCGATCTGAGAGGATTATCCAGCGATCTACCGATACCGCCGGATGCGCAAATTTTTTTTAGAGGGAACATTGATCTACAAATGGAAGGAATTTTTCACGAGGTAAAGCGCCTGTTTAGTTCTTCGTCTGACGGTGAAATTGAAGCTTTTCCAAATGAGTCTTCGATGGAAGTGTGCCTTCACGAGATCATTCGTTGGGTCGAACAAACCTGGATAAAATTCGAGGAGCGACCAGAATTATTTAGCGAAGCGGATTCCCGCTGAACTCAGGCCCAATAAATTGGTTGTGGAACCCCGTCCGCAACGCCAACGGGTGAGCGCGACGAACATCTGTCTGGCGCGGGCGATGTCGGTGATCTCGTCAGGTTCTGGGACGGGCATAAACAGCGCTGTAGCACGGCATCACAAGTCGCTGTCAACGGCATTCAGCGAGGGGGACTATCGGGGGGACTGAAAACCACTCGATACCGCTAACATTTTGTATTTTCGTCTATTTATTGGATGTGATGGTGGAGGGGGCTGGATTCGAACCAGCGTAAGGTTACCCTGACGGAGTTACAGTCCGTTGCATTTGACCACTCTGCCACCCCTCCACGGGATTCCGCTATGCGGTACGTCTTGCAGAGTGGAGGCGGTTTAGGGGATGGCCTCCTATGCGTCAAGACGAAAGCCCATGTATTTTGTCGTTTTCTTACCCCGCTTGCCTGTCACCCGAGACGCGCTTATGAGGGCGCGATGAAAAAACCCAATCGACCACGCGAAACTTGGCAAAACCGCTTTGAAAGCGGGCGGTACTGGATGTTTGGTATCCATGCTGTCCGGGCCGCCTTGCTCAACCCAAATCGTAAAAAACACCGTTTGGTTGTCACGCTAAACGCCCAGAACCAGCTCGCGGAAGCAATAGAGACGGCGAAGATCACACCCGAGACATGCGATGCGCGGAAATTCTCGGCTCCGATTGACCCGAATTCAGTGCATCAGGGCGTAGCGCTTGAGACAGACGGGTTGGAATGGGGCGCGCCAATAGATGTCTGCAAGGCAGAAGAGGGCGCTGTGACGCTGGTGCTTGATCGGGTCAGCGACCCTCATAATGTCGGTGCTATTTTGCGAACCGCTGAAGTTTTCGGCGCGAAGGCCGTGATCGCCCCTTTCCGGCATTCAGCCCCTGAGACTGGCGCTCTAGCGAAGGCGGCAAGTGGCGCGTTGGAACGTCAACCTTATTTGCGGGTGCGCAATATCTCTAACGAGATGGTGGCACTGCAAGAGCTTGGTTATGTGATGATCGGCTTGGATGGGCAGGCTCCGTTATCGTTGGGCGATGCGATGCAGGCGGCACGGGGGTCGCCTATTGGCATCGTTCTGGGCGCGGAAGGAGCGGGATTGCGCGAGAAAACACAGGAAACTTGCGATGCTTTGGCGTCGATACCCTCGCAAACAAGCTTTGCATCGCTGAATGTATCGAATGCTGCTGCGGTAGCATTATATGCCAGCCGAGCATGAGTGATCACGGTGAATGACACGGCTTTGAATGTGTTTGAGGTGTGCTCTCGTTAATTGGCACTACCTATTTGACTGATCCAGACGAAAAAAGGAAAGCGCAATGTTCCGCAACCTCGTGATTGCTCTTCTTATCGGTATCATTGCTGCGCCTGCCTATGCCAAAGGTGGCGGTTCGGATCGTCAGCATGACAGAGAAAAAGTGAAAATTGAGCGCCAAAAATCTCGCGGTCAAAACACCACAAATTCACCATCGCTTTTTGACCTATTCTTCGGCAGTAAGAAGCAATCAAAGCAAAAAACGAAATAAGTGCGGTACGGCAAATGCACGGCAGTCCTGAACTGTTAGCACATAAACATCTCTTCGACACATATCGGCCTTCCCCTCGTGTCCGTCACACCTTATATGCCGTCTGAAACCATTTCAGCCGTGAGGACCGACGACTATGGACAGCTTGAACGATCGCAAAAAAGCTTTTGAGAAGAAATTTGCTCACGACGCAGAGATGACCTTCAAAGCCGAAGCGCGCCGCAACAGAATGCTCGCGCAATGGATTGGCGAAAAATGGGGCCTTTCTGGCGATGAAGCGGAAAAATACGGCGTCACACTCATCGGTGCCGATCTGAAAGAAGCGGGCGATGATGACGTTATTCAAAAAGTCCTCTCCGATGCAAAAGAGCGTAATGCGTCGATTGACGAAGCGGAACTTCGCGCCAAGTCAGATGAATTGCTTACGGTTGCCAAGGCCGAGCTGATGGAAGGCGAAGAATAATCGCAAAAAACGTTCGTAAGAACGATCTTCCTTCTAAAGATTGTGCGGTTTGTGGCCGCCCGTTTTCTTGGCGTAAGAAATGGGCGGCTGTATGGGACGACGTAAAATATTGCTCCGAAAAATGTCGTCGTTCGCGGGGGCAACAGCGTGAGCAAGGCAATCTCAATCAAGATACCTGACCCCTTGCGTCATCTGATTGTCGTTTGCGGTGATCAACTAGACATCAAGAGCGCGGTCTTCGAGGGCTTTGACCCTGCACAAGACGCCATTCTCATGACGGAAGCGCATGAAGAAGCGACATATGTTTGGCAGCATAAAAGACGGTTGGTGTTCTTCTTTGCTGCCATGCGCGGGTTTCGTGATGCTCTGATTGAGCGCGGATTTTCAGTTCTCTATAATCAAATTGATGCTCCAGAAGTGCCTGCATCACTGGCCGATGGATTGGTCAAAGCTGTTGAAAAGCACGCACCGAAAGAAATCATACTGGCTCGGCCCGGCGATTATCGGGTTCTCACTGCGCTTGAGGACGCCGCGCGCCAAGCCAACACACCGATGCGATTGATTGAAGAGACACATTTTCTGATCGCTCTTGCAGATTTCAATTCCTTCCGCGAGGGCCGCAAACGCTTCATTATGGAAGACTTTTACCGCTTTGTGCGCCGGGAAACCGGCTACTTGATGAAGGACGGTAAGCCTTTGGGGGGCGAATGGAATTACGACAAAGAAAATCGCGCGACATTTAAAAAGGACGGTCCGGGATTATTGCCACGCCGCGAGGCTTTCCCGCCCTCTGATCGAACCCAAACTGTGATTGATTTAGTTGCCGCGCGGTTCCCCGATGCCCCCGGTTCGCTCGACAACTTTGATGAGCCTTTAACCCGCGAAGATGCATTAAGGGCGTTAGATGATTTCATCCGAAACCGCCTTCCAGAGTTTGGCACATATCAGGATGCTATGTGGGAGGGCGATTCGACCCTCTACCATTCCCGCTTATCCGCTGTGATGAACGTAAAACTGCTCAATCCACGTGAAGTCTGCGATGCAGCGATAGCGGCTTACGAAAAGGGTCACGCCCCACTCAATGCCGTCGAAGGTTTTGTGCGCCAGATTATCGGGTGGCGAGAGTTCACACGGGGTATTTATTGGGCCGAAATGCCTGAATACGCTCAGATGAATGCTTTAGACGCTAAGAACGATGTGCCGGATTTTTTCTGGACAGGCGATACCGATATGGCGTGTCTTCGGGATGCCATAGGTAAATTGCTGAAAACCGGATACGCGCATCACATAGAACGTCTGATGCTAATGGGACTCTACCTGCAATTGTACGGCGCTGATCCTTATAAAACTCATGAATGGCACATGTCGCTGTATCTTGACGCGATTGATTGGGTCTCTCTGCCAAATATGCTGGGCATGAGCCAACACGCGGATGACGGAATAGTTGGTACAAAGCCTTATTGCGCGTCAGGTGCGTATATTAGTCGCATGGGTCATTACTGTAGCGATTGTCGGTACAATCCTAAACTATCTGTAGGTGAGGAAGCCTGTCCTTTTTCAGTGCTTTATTGGGATTTTTTAGCGCGTCACGAAAAGAAATTTTCACAAAATAGGCGCATGGCGTTTCAGATGAAAAATTTACAACGCAAAGACAAAAGCGACATCAATGAAATTCGTAACCATGCGAAAACATTGATTAAAATGCAGGGTTCCGTCTCTGACCTCAATAATAGTTAATTCAATCCAAGCAAAAACATGATTTAGCAAACTCCTGTAATTGCCTAATAATCGCCATTTGTGATGTGACACTGTCGTCAGTATGCTGTATTCGGCCCGTGTTTTGTATCGACATCGCAACAATTATAAAGCGGTGCGTTAGGGAGAGAACCAATGACGACGATTGATCTCGAAGATGATTATATTCCGAGTGATTCAGAGCAATTCATGAATGATCGGCAACGTGCGTTTTTCACCACTAAGTTGATGGACTGGAAAAAGGATCTGCTTCGCGAAACACAAGGAACCGTTGAAGCGCTCCAAAATGAAACCCGTGCTGTGCCTGACATCGCTGATCGTGCATCGGAAGAAGCGGACCGGGCGCTTGAACTGCGCACACGCGACCGCCAGCGCAAGCTGATTGCTAAGATCGATTCCGCTCTTCGCCGCATTGAGACAGGTGATTACGGGTATTGCGATGTGACCGGCGACCCGATCAGCCTCAAGCGCTTGATTGCACGCCCAACGGCAACGATGTCGTTAGAAGCGCAAGAGAAGCATGAGCGCCGCGAGCGCGTTTACCGCGACGACTAATTTGCATCATCAGGGCGTGCCAATGGCATGCCCTTTTTAATTCCGCTTGCACGTAAGACAGACTCGGACGTTTATTCGCCTCAGCGAAAAGAAAACAGGGTCGTGACCGACGTGGATAGCGATAATGATTTGGCGCGCTTTGGCGTTATTGATATCGGCTCGCATACTGTGCGCCTTGTGGTCTTCGATGGCCGCACCAGAAGCCCGGCCTACTTCTTCAATGAAAAATCCACCTGCGCGCTTGGTGCTGAGATCCAAGTCACTGGGAAGCTATATCCCGAGGGTAAAAAGACCGCTCTTGCACAGTTGAAACGCTTCAAGGCGTTGGCAAAAGCGATGGGGGTTGAAACCTTACAAATTGTTGCCACTGCTGCTGTGCGTGATGCAACCGATGGTCCCGCCTTTGCCAATCAGATTAAAAAGGAATGTGGTCTTGATGTCCGCGTGATCAGCGGCGTTGACGAAGGCCGCTATGCTGCGATGGGTGTTCTGATGGGCGAAGATCGCCGTGATGCACTCGTTGTCGATATAGGTGGGGCCTCGATGGAGCTTACCACCATCAAAGACCGTCAAATCGGTGAGGCAAAGACAACACCCCTCGGCCCGCTTCGCCTATCTGCCTCTGAGCTAACCGGGGAAGTGCTGGATGCTTATATCGACGGCATTCTCGAACAAGGCTGGCCGAAGGACGCCGAGGATGGTGGACGCATCACGCTTGTCGGGGGCGGTTGGCGCGCATTCGCGGCGCTAGATATGCACAGGCGCTCTTATCCACTCCACGTTCTCCAAGGGTATGAGATGACCCCCGAAGAAGCGCTGGAAACCGCTGCTTGGGTGCGAAAAGCGGATGAAAGCAAGTTATCAAATGCGGGACTTTCCAAAACCCGCATTGCAAATGCTCCCCTCACCGCACAAGTTCTGGAAAGGCTGATTACGCGCTGCGCGCCCAGCGCTCTTTCAATCTCGGCATATGGCCTGAGGGAAGGCGTTCTTTATGACCATCTTACGGATGAGCTAAGGGCAAGTGATCCGCTGATTCAATCGGCGGCATTTATGGAGCAATATTCGTCGCGGTTTCCAGGGTTCGGAGACGAGCTAGCGGCGTGGCTCATCCCATGCTTTCCCGAAATTCCAGAGCGAATATTGATTGCAGCGTCTTTATTGGCGGATGTGAACTGGCGCATTCACCCTGATTATCGCGCCAAAGCTTGTTTCGTCACAGCGACGCAAGCAAATTTGGGCGGCTTGACGCATTCTGAGCGTGTCTTTTTGGCGGTTGCTCTAGCCTATCGCTATAAGGGTGCAAAAGATGCCCTGCGTTCCGAACCCGCAGCCGATCTCTTGACGGATGATGAGCGCCGACAAGCCGAAGCCCTCGGGCGGACCTTGAGATTGGGCGCTATGATCAGCGGCGCTGCCTTGAACATATTGAGCGACAGTAAGTTAAAGCGCAGCAACAAATCTTTGTCGCTCTCTTTCAAAAAAGCCCATGCATCCTTGATGAGCGGTCCCGTCGAAAGGCGATTGAATTCCCTTGCCGCTACTCTGGAATTGGAACCTGTACTTAGTATCGGTTCATAAAACGACTTCAGAAAGTCGCTTTTGATTAACGGATAGAACGGTTTATCATTTATTTCAGATTGACTTTGAGCGGTGTTTTGTCGCCACTACAGTCTTGAAACTTTACGGGGATCGACGCATGGCGGCGTCACGGCGATTTTCAAATTTCCTGGGCGATCCGCGCGCTGTGACACTCACGGCGATGGGTATTACGTTGATTCCGCTTTGGTGGTTGATGGCAATGATGCCGAACATGACAGTCCCTGAGGGATGGAGCCTTGGTATTGCCGTCTCAACTGCTGTTATGTGGATTTTGATGATGCTGGCTATGATGTTGCCCGCAATGGCCCCTGTCATGTCGGTCTATGCCGGTCTTGCGGCGAAAGAGCATAGGGGCGCATTACTTGCGGTCAGGATTTTCAGCTTTTTTTCTGGATATTTTGTCCTTTGGGCGGCGGTATCTGTCGCGCTTGCTTTGGTACAGCTCGGACTGCGTGGCAGCGCATATTTTACGCTTGGCGGAACGCAAGCGACACCACTTGCTGCGGGCGTTTTGATGGTGATTGCAGGCGCTTATCAGATGACGCATCTCAAGGATATGTGTCTGGAACATTGCCGCTCGCCAATGGCTTTTCTGCTCTCGCATTGGCGCGAAGGATTGCGCGGTGCTTTTCCGATGGGACTGCGCCACGGGGTCTATTGTGTTGGTTGCTGTATCGCGATTATGGGGTTGATGTTTGTACTCGGCGCGATGAACCCTTGGTGGATGGCGGTTATTGCCGCTTATTTCGTCGCAGAAAAGTTACTACCTGCCGCTGAAAACTGGTCCCGTTGGGTGGGGATTGCCTTAATGTCCGTCGGAAGTGCTGTCATACTCGCTGCACTCTTTGGAATGGAGATGATATGATCCGCACTATTATTGCCGCCACGCTGCTGACCACTGCTGCACAAGCACAATCCGAACTGCCTGAAGTCAATCCGTCGCAAAATCTTGCCTTTTGCGGCAGCCAAGTCGCAACCCTAGCATGGTTTTACGAGGGCGTCGTAAATGATGGCGCACCGGAACTACAACCAGAGCTTGATGGCTTGATTGCAATGCGCACAGTTTTTGTTGGACAGGTCCAAAACGACGGCGAAGAAACCATCGAATTATTCAAGAAAATGGCGAAAGCCAGCGTGACTGATCTTGCGTCGCAAATGGGCGGCACAGAAGAGCAGGGCGCCGCCGCGCTTGCTCATGTAAACGCGAATGTTCGGGGCTGCGCTGATATCTATTTTGAAAAACGAGAAGATACCGCTAACGAAGACGGCGAAGCCGCCAAAAGCGAAGATAATTAAAGGAAGCCAAATGGCCCGCGCTGCGACCAAAACAAAAAAACCGCCTGCTAAGAAAAAACCTGCGGCAAAGGCAACGTCTTGGCAGATCAAAGGCGAATTAGCGCTGAATTGTTCCTGCGATGTGTTCTGTCCCTGCGTTGTGTCGCTTGGTCAGCATCCTCCAACGCAAGGGTTTTGTCATGCGTGGATGGCGGTTCGGATTGATGAGGGGCATTACGGACGTTCAAAGCTGGACGGCCTGAATGTAGCGCTTTTACTCGATATTCCCGGAAAAATGGGGGAAGGCGACTGGAAAGCCGCCGCCTATATGGATAAGCGCTCGAACGACAAACAATACGATGCGCTCATGCAGATCTTTTCCGGTCAGGCGGGCGGAACAACCAGCGTATTGAAATTGCTGGTCAGCGAATTCCTCGGTGCGCGCCGTGAAGAGGTTAACTACGAAACCGACGGGAAGACACGCATCGTTACCGTGCCGGGCATTCTAAACGGCCAAATCGCACCGATCCCCGGCGGCTCGCCGGACGAAGACGTACTGCTCAAAAATACCCAATATTGGATGGGCGCGGATGTTACGCTGGCCAAGGGTTTGAAAAGCCGTATCCGCGATTTCGGACGCGTCTGGAATTTTGAAAACAAGAGCGCCGAGATCTTACAGATCGACTGGCATAACTAATATCCGAGCACGCTGATGACTGAACTTTCCATTTCCCGCCGCCTGCGCGGAACCCCTTATACTGCGCGGCTGGAGGCTGCGGGCGTGAAGGGATACACTGTCTATAATCACATGCTGTTGCCGACGGTTATTGACTCCGTTCAGGCCGATTGCGCGCACCTCAAACAACATGTGCAGGTGTGGGATGTTTCTTGTGAGCGCCAGATTGAAGTGCGCGGACCGGACGCAGAAAAACTCGTCCAACTGATGACGCCGCGCGATCTCAGTAAGGCGCAAATTGACCAGTGCTTTTATATTCCGGTCATTGATGAACGCGGCGGGATGCTCAACGATCCGGTGGCGATCAAACTTGCCGAGGATCGGTTTTGGATTTCCATCGCCGACAGCGATGTGATGCTCTGGGCGAAAGGGCTGGCTTACGGATTTCGTTTCGAGGTCGAAATTGATGAACCGGATGTTAATATTCTGGCTATCCAAGGCCCGAAATCCGATGAATTGATGGCGCGTGTTTTTGGTGAGCAAGTCCACGCAATCCGATTCTTTCGCGGGCTGTGGCTCTATTTTGAGGGGCAGTCGATTTACGTTGCGCGCTCCGGCTACTCAAAGCAGGGCGGGTTCGAGATTTACCTGGAAGACCGCGCTTTGGCCGAGCCTCTTTGGGATGCGCTTTTTGCTGCCGGTGCGGATTTAAATGTCAGGCAAGGTGGGCCAAACCTTATTGAGCGGATCGAGAGCGGGTTGCTTTCCTACGGCAATGACATGACCCGCGAGAATACTCCTTTCGAATGCGGTTTGGGCAAGTTCTGCGATGTTGAGGCATCCATCGGCTGTGTCGGGCGCGATGCGCTCCTCCGGGAAGCCGCAGATGGCCCCATGCGCCTGATACGTGGGATAGCCATAGAGGGCGAGGCTGTGCCGGGTTGCCGCGATCCTTGGCGACTGACGGCTGACGGAGGTGAAAATGCTGGGCAAGTAACCTCAGCGGTCTGGTCCCCTGATATGCAAACCAACGTCGCAATAGGGATGGTGGAGCGCGATTTTTGGCAAATCGGGCAGGGGCTTTGGGTCGAGACACCGGATGGCCAGCGCCGCGCCACTGTTCATGATTTGCCGTTTACGGCATAATCGGCACTTATTGGCATCTTGACCAATCAGAACTTTGTAGCACTGTAGGTGCAAAACTGCGCACATAGTGCGGAACTGGATACAGACGACCGGGGAGACCGCCGATGCCGCGCGAAGATTACGATGCTTTTCCAAAGACAGACGCGAACTACGTCCCGCTTTCGCCTTTGTCCTTTATTCGCCGCGCGGCGGAGGTTCACGGCGGACACACAGCCGTCATCCACGGGTCGCTAGAGCGTACATGGCGGGAGACATATGACCGATGCGTCCAGCTTGGCCATGCGCTGTCAAAACGGGGGATAGGGCGCAACGATACGGTCAGCTTTTTATGCCCTAATACACCAGAGATGGTCGAAGCGCATTTCGGCGTCAATATGAGCGGCGCAGTGTTGAACTCGATCAACACACGGCTAGACCCGGATACTGTCGCCTACATTCTTGAACATTCGGAGTCTAAGTTCGTCTTTGCGGATACGCAATTATCCCCGGTGTTAAAGGCGGCGTTGGAGATCCTCGGCGATAAAGCGCCAGAGGTTGTCGACATTGTTGATAATCAAGCCGACCTGAAACCCGGCGAAGGTGAGCGCTCAGGCACATTGACCTATGAAGACTTCATCGCGGAGGGTGACCCCGATTGGGATTGGCAGATGCCAAGCGATGAATGGGACGCAATGGCGATCAACTACACTTCCGGCACGACAGGGCGTCCCAAAGGTGTCGTGCTGCACCATCGCGGAGCCTATCTAATCGCGACTGGCACGATTATGGGATGGCCGCTGCCAAAGCATCCTGTCTATGTCTACATCGTGCCGCTGTTCCACTGTAACGGTTGGGGCCATGCTTGGGCGATGGCGGCGCAAGCCGGAACTATGGTGTGTACGCGCGCAATCACCGCCAAAGCGATTTACGATGCAGCAGCGGATCACGGAGCAGCCTATTTTGGTGGCGCACCGATTGTCCTTGGGATGCTCATCAATGCACAGGATGAAGAAAAGCGCGAGTTTTCCCACACGATCAACGCTTTCACAGCGGGCGCTCCCCCGCCTCCTGCGGTTTTGGCACAGATGGCTGACCTCGGCGTAGATGTGCAGCACGTTTACGGCCTGACCGAAACCTACGGCCATGTCACGCAATGCGATTGGAAAGCAGAATGGGACGACTTGCCCGCTGATGAACGCGCAGAGATTGCGGGTCGCCAAGGTCCGCGCATGGCGATGATGGAGGGTGCAAAAGCGGTCAATATGGAGACCGGCGAAGACATCGCCCATGACGGTGAACTCTCCGGCGAGATCATGCTGCGCGGCAATACCGTGATGAAGGGCTATTTCAAAAACAAAGAAGCCACCGACGAGGCATTCGCGGGAGGCTGGTTCCATTCAGGCGATGCGGCGGCGGTCTATCCCGGCGGTTATCTAAAAATCCGCGATCGTCTCAAAGACGTAATTATCTCTGGCGGTGAGAATATTTCCTCGGTCGAAGTCGAAGCTGTCCTCTACAAATTTCCGGGTGTTGTTGCAGCCGCAGTGGTAGCGCGCCCTGATGACAAATGGGGCGAGACCCCTTGCGCTTTTGTCGAGATGAAAGAAGGCGAAACCGCAACTGAAGCCGATGTAATCGCGTTTTGCCGGGAAAGCCTCGCCGGATTCAAATGCCCCAAAACTGTCCTTTTCAAAGAACTGCCGAAAACCTCAACCGGTAAAATTCAAAAATTTATCCTACGCCAAGAAGCCAAGGAACTTTAAGGCATGGCAGAGCTTTTTGCCCTACCTTTGCCATTGATCTTGCTGGGGTGGGCACTTGGTGGTGGTAGTCCCGGACCCGCTACGATGGCGATCAGCGGCACGTCTATGGGCTATGGCCGGCCTGCCGGATTAGCGCTCGCGACCGGAGTTATTGTGGGTTCTGCATCGTGGGGTATTGCAGCGGCGCTCGGGTTCTCTGCAATTATGATGTCCAGCCAATGGATTTTTGAGATCGTGCGCTATGCTGGGGCGCTCTATCTGTTGTATCTTGCCGTTAAATCGTTACGTGCAGCTTTTCTGGGCGGAGGCGTTGCTCCGTTCAAAGCGGGGAATAGTGGATTTTTCCGTCGTGGACTGCTGTTGCATCTTACCAATCCAAAAGCTGTTTTGGGTTGGGGGTCCATCTACGCGATTGCCCTTGCACCGGACGCGGCGGCGTCTGCGGTCTGGACTTTATTCGGGATGTTGCTTCTTTGCTCAATGACGGTGTTTTGGGGGTATGCGATTATCTTCTCCACCGCTTTGATTGCGCGAGGGTATGCGCGCAGCAAGCGTTGGTTCGAGCTTGTTTTCGGACTACTATTTGGTGCGGCGTCAATAAAGCTGCTGACATTCCGTCCGGAGTGATTTGAAAGAGAGTAAAAATGTCGAACCCGCACGGCCAGATTTGGTGGACAGAACTGAATACGTGGAACCCTGACGAGGCGCTGAAATGGTATGGCGCGGTTATGGGCTGGACCTTCACCGAAGCGCCGACGGCGACGGATGACGAAACACGGCCATACTATATCGCGATGAAGGACGGTCGCCCTGTTGCGGGTATCTTCACACTATTCAAACCTGCTTTCGAGGGGATACCGGATCACTGGTTCACATACATCGCTGTTGAGAATCTTGATAAGGCACTTGTCCATAGTGAAGAATGCGGCGGGAAAATCCTTCGTGATCCTTTTGTCATTCCCGGCATGGGCAAAATGTGCGTCCATGCGGACTCCGCAGGCGCAATTATGGGGCTAATCGAACCCGTCAGCCGTAACGGCTGACCCGTGACAGAAAAACCCGGCAACACAGAGAAACCAGCCTACGAAGGAAAGGTACGTTCGATAGCGTTGCTTTGCTTTGCAGAGATTGCGGCTATGAGCCTTTGGTTTGTGTCTGCTGCTGTTCTGCCTGAGATGTCCGCTGAGGCAGGATTAACCGGAGCGCAGGGTGCTGCGTTATCGAGTGCCGTTCAGATTGGTTTTGTTATTGGTGCGCTTGGCTTTGCAGTGCTGGGACTTGCCGACCGATACGATCCAAGGCGCGTTTTCCTTGTCAGCGGTCTTATTGCGGCGGCGGCGAATGCACTTTTGCTTGTGACGCCGATTGGCGGCATTGCCCAGATTGGACTACGCGCCATAACGGGCGCAGCGCTCGCCGGTGTTTATCCGGTGGGAATGAAGATTGCCGTTGGATGGGGTACGTCGGATCGAGGGCTTTTGGTTGGGCTGCTCGTTGGTGCTTTAACGCTCGGCTCTGCCTCACCGCATCTTTTTGCCTTGCTTGGCGGCGTTGATTGGCGTGTCACAGTCGCAATAGCATCCAGCGCAGCGGCATTAGGAGCCGTATTGGTTTTGTTGGCACAGCTTGGGCCACACCATGTCCGCGCACCGCGCTTTGACCCAAAAGTCATCGCGCAGGCTTGGACCAACCGGAGGGTGCGATTGGCCTATGCCGGGTATCTGGGTCATATGTGGGAATTATATGCATTCTGGGCATGGTGCGCGGCAATTGCGACGGCTTCTTATGTCCTTATCGGAATGGAAGGCGCAGAGGCGGCAGGGCGTTTAACAGCGTTCACGGCCATAGCGTTGGGCGGGATTGCCTGTGTTCCTGTGGGTATGATGGCAGATCGCATCGGAAAAGCGCGTGCAGCGCAGGCCATGATGGTGATCAGCGGATTGGCAGGGATCGCCTCTGCGCTAGCCTTTGGCGGTCCTGTATGGGCGATTGCGACGGCCCTGATTATCTGGGGTATCTTTATAATTCCCGATTCTGCTCAGTTTTCGGCCCTCGTCGCCGATGCAGCGCCTCCTGAAAGCGTTGGCAGTCTCATGACGTTCCAAACAGCCCTTGGTTTCGCGTTAACTGCGGTTACGGTACAAGTGACTCCTATGCTGGCAGAAACTCTGGGTTGGTCTTTAACCATCGCAATCATGACACTTGGTCCGATGTTCGGGATTGAAGCGATGCGACGATTGATCAGAGAGACTTGACCGGCGACGGGATTTGAGGCGTATCGCACCTATGAAGCAAGCAAGTGATCTAAGCGGCCAAGCAGACGCCCCAAAACGCGCTCCTGAACAGGTAATGCGCCTATCTCGCATGGGATGTTTCCATCAAACGCGCTTAAGCTTCATGCGCGTTCTGCTGCGCCGTATGAAAGCGGCGGGGTGGCGTTTTGACCGTCCGGTGTGGCGGATTGACGCAAAAGGGGTTGGGGTCGCGACCTATCGGGCCAAGGGACCGGAGCGTACATACACTTTGGTTGCATTTGCTCATGATCTGCCTGCGGATTTGCGTTCTGATCGGGTCATAGCCGAAGCGTGGGACTCTACTTTTACGCTGTTTGATGGTGAGCCAACCGAAGAAGATTTAACGCGCCTTTCTGCTCATGTTCCGGTGCAAGAGGCTGGCCGTCTGTCTGATGGCGAATTTGTCCTGTCCCGCGCGAACCGTTCCGTGCGCCTTTTTGAGCATGTGGTTGATGCTTTGTCGCGTGGACAACAACCCGATCCAGCTGTGATCGAACCTGTCGGGTATCTGATGCGTACCACTGCAGTTTATGGCTCTGGCAAGTTCGGTGCTGCGGATCGCGAGGCTTGGGCAGAGCGTCCCGAATTTCAGGGATCGTTCCAGCCGGAGTTATTGAGTGTCTGGTTGATCCGCTCTTTCACCATTGATCTTGCGGAGCATATGGCAGCAATGCGTGCGCCCAAGACTGCAGTGACGTTGAAGCCCGACCTAAAGCGACGTTTCGGCGTTGGCAACTCCACTGGCCTTGGCATGGCTCCGTTCCTGCTGAACCATCCTGCGCTCATCCATGCGTGGATTGACGCACGCGAAACAGCGCTTGCCAGAATTCGTGCGATTGAGACGGCGACGACAGCAGAACAGGATATGTTTAGCGAACTGGTCAAACGGGCTGAGATAAACGCCAAAAACTGGACAGTCGATCATCCGGGGCAAGCGCAAAAATGCGATGGGCTGCGCGAGGACTTTAAAGTTCTGCGAAAGCATCTCTCAGATACAGCGTTATCGGGAAGCCGCCCTTGGGATGCGCTCTACCAATGGGCAGAGACGGCCTTGTCGCTGGAAGGACAAGAACAGCTTGTCTCACTGATGCTCGAACCTTACGGCGCGTTGATCGACGATTTGGCTCTTGGAATGAGCGCGGATGAATCACATCTTGCCCGTATTAACGGCAAAATGACCATTGCCTCGCTCCGTTCTAAACTGACCGAGATTTATCAATGGGCTTTGTCCATAGATTTCGATGCACAAGACGCTCAGGCACGGATTTGGTACGTCTCGGAAGAAAAGCTTGAGCCGAGGTTGGGCGAACGCTTTGAAGAACCGCTTGAGCCTTATGAGCAACCCCTCGCACCGGGGCGTGACGCAATGCTCGCGCTTGCGGCCCTAAAGAATTTTGACGATACGGCTACGGTTGCGGAATTTCTGCTTCGCCATCCTGAATACCGTCATACAGTGCGACGTTTACAAATAGCGGCACAAAAGCCTTACGCCGAAATTCGCGACAATACGATTGCATCCGAGATGCTGCCGATTGACCTGCTGCGCTGTAAGTTATCGTTTTTCGGCGCGACGAAATTTGATCCCCGCAGTGATCGCTGGGTGCGGATAACGATGTTTCAGGGTGCGCCATTCCCCGACGAATTGGCGGATATGGACCCTGACGATCTCGCTTATCCGCCATTGCAGTGAGTGGGTTCCTCTGATGAGTTGGTCCTTAGGTGAAGTAAAGGCATTGGCGACTAAGGCAGCGCGGGGTGCGGGATTGCCTTGGGGCATGGCCGATGAAGCAAGCTTCGCTGTTCACTGGCTGCAAGCCAGTGGCGCGCCCGGCGTCGCGGCTTTGGCAGATTATCTTGAATGGCGTGACCAGTCGCCTTCAAGACCCCATGAACTGTGTCCTATACATCTTGGCACGGCGATTATGGATGCCGATAGAGGTGTCTCGGAATGGCTTGGTCGGGTCAGGCAACCTCTCTTGCTAGCCCCCTTCATTGCAAGGTGCAGCCCGTCCGGTATGGCTTTAAAATGGCCTGATGTGACGTTGGTTGTTTCTGAGACTGGCTTGACGAGCGACGCTTCGCGCATGTTGCTTTTGACGGATGAAGCCGAATGTTCTGCTGGTCCCGCAACAGCGCAAAGCGCCGAAAGGCTTAACCGCGTGCCGGAAACCGAGGCGGAAGCAATTGCTCGATTAAACCATTTTGCCTCACGCACTTACGCACCTGCAACCGAAGCATCGCGTATGAGTGGCGCTGGCGCAGGAATAACTGATAACGACTGACTCCCTTTCGAGACTAATCCGCAATACTCTTCGCGGCGAATCGATAACGTCCGACACCGAAAATGATGTACCTTTCATTTTTACGCATCTGACGTTGAAACGGGGAGAGTACTAAATGTTCCGCACTTTGCTGCTCGGGCTTGTCACAGCCCTTGGACTTACCACCGCGCAAGCCGCTGACGATCCGCTGAAAGTGGGCTTTGTTTACGTTGGCCCTATTGGTGATCATGGCTGGACGTATCAGCACCATGAAGGGCTGAAAGCCATTGAAGCGAAATATGGCGATAAGGTAAAAACAACATTCGTTGAGAGCGTTTCCGAGGGACCGGATGCTGAACGTGTGATCCGTCAACTTGCCGCATCGGGTCACAGGTTGATCTTTACCACGTCATTTGGGTTCATGGATCCCACGCTAAAGGTCGCAAAACAATTTCCGAAAGTGAAATTCGAACATGCTACCGGCTTTAAACGTGCGGATAACCTCGCCACCTATAGCGCGCGGTTTTACGAGGGCCGTTATATTGCGGGACAAATAGCCGGTAAAATGTCGAAAAACGGCAAAGCCGGATACGTCGCTTCTTTCCCGATCCCTGAAGTCATTCGCGGAGTGAATGCGTTCCTTCTCGGAATGCAAAGCGTCAATCCGGATTCCGAAATTTCGGTTGTCTGGGTTAATTCGTGGTTCGATCCGGGCAAAGAGGCCGATGCGACAAAAGCATTGATTGCTCAGGGCGCGGATATCATCACGCAACACACCGACTCTCCGGCTCCGGTGCAAACCGCAGCAAACGCAGGTATTCCCGCCTTCGGACAAGCCTCTGATATGCACGAGTTTGGTAAGACGGCACAGCTCACGTCGATCATCGACAATTGGGCGCCGTATTATGTAACCCGCGTTGGTAAGGTTCTTGATGGAACCTGGGAGAGCACGGATACATGGGATGGCATCCAGCCGGGCATGGTGCAGATGTCTCCCTACATCAACATGGATTATGATGTCGCGAAGGCGGCGAAGGAAACCGAAGACTTAATTCGCCTTGGCCGTTTGCATCCCTTCACAGGCCCGATTGTTGACCGCGACGGTAAAGAGCGCGTTGCCGCCGGTGAAACCGCCGATGATGGCATGATGGCGACAATGGACTTTTTCGTTAAAGGCGTGATCGGCGACTTGCCGAAATAAGCCGTAGCCCTTTGCCGCCAAAAAACGTCTGCCCACTATCAACTTAGTTGGGCAGGCGGTTTTCAAGTGTCAGGTGACTTTAACCTTGAGTGATCCGACACCCTCGATTTCCGCATCCATCACATCGCCTTTGACCACCGGAGCAACGCCGGAGGGGGTTCCTGATAGGATCACGTCACCTGCTGCGAGTTCGAAATATTCTGAGAGATACGCAATCATCTCCGGTACTTTCCAGATCATCTGATCAAGATCACCCGTTTGGCGCACTGCTCCATTCACACTCAGACTTACAGTGCCTTTATCGGGATGCCCGATTTTGGAGACAGGAACCAAAGCCCCACATGGCGCTGAGCGTTCAAAAGATTTCCCAATTTCCCAAGGGCGGCTGAGCTTCTTTGCTTCACCTTGTAAATCTCGCCGCGTCATGTCGAGGCAAACGGCATATCCAAAGACATGATCAAGCGCGCTTTCGACAGGTATATCCGTACCACCGGATTTGAGCGCAACGAGCATTTCAAGTTCGTGATGCACATCATTCGATTTAACCGGATATGGAAATTCGCCAGACAAATCGAGATTGTCAGGGTTCTTTTGAAAAAAGAATGGTGGATCGCGATCAGGATCGCCGCCCATCTCGATTGTATGCGCTGCATAATTTCGTCCAATGCAATAAACCCGGCGAACCGGGAATAGGGCATCGCTATCGATTATAGGGATGGTTGGAACGGGCGGTTGTGGGATGGCAAATTGTGACAACGGAATCCTCCTTCGGCTCCGATATCCGTATCACAAAACTATCTGGCATGGGCGTGCTTTGATGACATGTAGCATCAGCCTTTAACGAGGCAATCAACCCGATAAACCGCTCGGCTTCCATAGTTAAACAGATCCCGCCCGCTTTTCTCGGCGGTTTGTGCGCCGTCGATTACGTAACGTGTGCGAGACCTTTCAAGAAATCTCAGGACTCTCGACCTTTCGACCAGCACACCAAGATGCGTCAGCGTCCGACCTGTCAGCTTTTTTGCAGCAACGGTGTCAATTTTAGCCTTTAGAACACCAACGACACGGCCCCGACTATCCAGAGCTGGGCCACCGGAATTTCCGCGCCGAACATCACCAGCGATACCAGTCAAACCATGTGTCGATGGATTGCTAACCGCATGACTGATCAACACGGGTGTCATGCGAGGGACACGCCGGATCATTCCTTCAGATGGATACCCAATCAGCGCCAGCGGCGAGCCATCTGCCGGTGGGCGCGGGCTAAACCGGACGATATTTGGAGTAGGTGCATTAATTTGGATAACGGCAAGGTCACTGTCACTGGCGACTGCTTTGACTCTTGCCGCATATGCCGTCGCGCTGCTGTTGTTGCGGACTTCAATAGCCTGGCATCCGCGAATGACATGGGCGCTTGTCAGGATTTCCCCATGATGGTTCACCGCGAACGCAGCGCCCGCGCTTTTAAATTTGAACCCATGATGTTGACGCACAGCGGTTTGCGTAAGCGTTTGCGCCCGACGCGCATTCCTGTCTGCTTCGATACGATCATTGATCCATTTCGCTTGCGAAGGCGTCACAACTTGGCCGTCGCAATGGCGCTGCCGAACCCGCTTTACCAATTGGCGTTGGACGTCATGGCAATACACGACTTCTGATCTATCCGAAGACGCATAGCTTTGCGTTGATGGATAAAGCAGCATTGCAGCCGCGAGGATGGGGGCAAATCTAATCATGCGTTCGGATATGCAAGGAGGGTGCAAGACCGAATCAGTTGCAGGCCTAATGGCTAGATAATAATTTAATCGTTTGAATTATATGGATAATATCGTGGTAAATGGAGGGTAAAAATGAGATTTCAGTCGCCATTGTGAGTGAATTCGAGCCAATGATTTGGCTCGAAACGTATCAAGGAGTAGTCCGTATAATAGACACCCGGAATCTAGTATCCCATTGCCTTCGCCGTGCAGCGTACCGGATCAATACCCGCCACTCGGCTCTCCCTCATAGATGGCCTCTTCATCGACAGGGGCCACTCGCAGGATGTTTGTTGTGCCGGGCTTGTTGAACGGAACCCCCGCAGTCACGGCAATTCTGTCGTTCTCATCCGCCAATCCGAGCGCTTTCGTGGCGCGTGCAGCGGAAATAACGGCCATCTTAAAGCGCTCAACACTTTCAGACACGACACAGTGTAAACCCCAGCACATGGTTAGCTGGCGCGCAGTTTTACGGAACGGAGTCAACACAACAATTGGCGCGCTTGGTCGTTCGCGCGATGCCAACCGAGCCGTTGTGCCGGAATGAGTGAAGCAACAAATCGCTTTGACATCTACCGCATCGGCTACTTCACGCGCGGCGGAGGTGATGGCCGTCGCGATGCTCGGTTTTGCATTGGTGCGCGATGCGTCGATCATTTTGCGATATTCGGGGTCCGTTTCGACTTTCCGTGCCACATCCTGCATGGTCGAGACGGCTTCAATCGGATAATCGCCAGCGGCAGATTCAGCCGACAGCATCACGGCATCCGCCCCGTCATAGATCGCACCTGCAACATCAGAGATCTCCGCGCGTGTGGGTACAGGACTGTGAATCATGCTCTCGAGCATCTGCGTCGCGACAACCACGGGCTTGCCGACATTGCGGCAATCTCTGATGAGGCGTTTCTGAATGGCTGGTAAATCAGCAAGGTCCATTTCAACGCCCAAATCACCCCGCGCGACCATTATCCCATCGGATGCAGCAAGGATGGAGGGGAAATCAGCGACCGCAGCGGGCTTCTCAACCTTGGTCATGACCATCGCACGCCCTTTAATAAGGTCTTGTGCTTCTTCGATATCTGCTGCGCGCTGAACAAACGACAGGGCAATCCAATCAGCGCCCAATTCACAAGCGAACTCTAAATCCGAACGATCTTTCTCTGAGAGCGCCGCGAGAGGCAACACAACATCGGGCAGGTTCATGCCTTTGCGATCTGAAATCTCGCCCCCGACGACGACGATTGTATCCACGGCGTCCGCATGTTTTTCCGTGACACGCATCCGAACTTTACCGTCATTGATCAGGATGGTGGCGTCTTTTGTCAGAGCTTGCAGCACTTCGGGGTGGGGGAGGTGAACGCGGGTTTTATCTCCGGGGGCTTCGTTTGAATCGAAACGGAAGGCGTCTCCCTCATGCACATCATAGGGACCATCCGCGAATGTTCCGAGGCGGATTTTAGGGCCTTGAAGATCGGCCAATACCCCAAGAGGGCGGTCGATTTCCTGCTCGATCTCGCGAATTACTTCATATCGAGCGCGTTGCCCCTCCTGATCACCATGACTCATATTCAGGCGAAAGACATCTGCACCAGCTTCGGCAAGGGCGCGGATTGTTTTGCGGTCAGATGATGAAGGACCAAGGGTCGCCAGTATCTTTACGTTCTTTGTCGCTTTCATCATATGCCCCTTCGGTCCAATTCAGATCGTCGCGTCTTACTAACGCAGGTAACTCAGTGGTTCTACGGTGATAATCAAAAAGAAATTATTGATTTCAAAGCGGGCCAATAACGAAAGATGATGTCGCTACCGTTTTGTGGCAGCGGGCAGGTTTGTTTTTTGCAAGTCCAAGATTTCAGTCGAGCGGCGGCTTTTGCCTGTTTTGCTTTACGGCTCCGCGTTTCACTTTGCTTTCAACCCGTTTGCGTTTGGCCGATAGGCTGGGGCGTGTCGCAACGCGGTATTTCGGAGGCTGTGCAGCATCCCGGATTAAATCGATGAGACGATCAAGAGCGTCTTCGCGGTTTCGCTTTTGCGTTCTGTGATTTTCAGCAGATAGCACAAGAACGCCATCCAGTGTCATTCGCGATCCGGCTAATTTCTTAAGTCGCCGTTTTACTGCGTCGGTAAGGTTCTGCGATCCATCGACGTCGAATCGTAACTGAACCGCGCTTGCAACCTTATTGACGTTTTGACCGCCGGGACCGGAAGCACGAACAAATCGTTCTTGGATTTCATCGCTGTCTAGCGAAATTTTTGGAGTGACACGGATCTCCATGAAGTCACCCGAATAGCCGTGGCTTGAGATATTCGAGTGATGCACAAACGCGCTCTATGCTCTTATCGGCATGGGGCAAAACGGTTCTTAATGTCGATTCCAGCGCTGCATCAGCGGAAAGAACGGCGCTCTCGATGGAGGCTGATTGCAGAAAAGATGCGACCAAAACCGGATTAGCCGCCGCATACCCCTCGCCAAACTGACCGTCGAGGGTTTCGACAGCACGTTTGAGGTAGTGGGCTGTGCGGTCTGCAGCGCGATCTTCATGTGAGTTCATCAAACTTTATCCCACTGGCACAGTTGCGATGGCGGATGCTCGTGTCATGAACTTCTCATCATACCACGCTGCCAGCTTTGGACGTGTGCTGCGCCATTCGCGGTCCCCATATCTGAAATCCAGATACCCAAGCGCGGACCCTAATGACGCATGGCCCAGATCAAACGGCCCTGCCAAATGCGCTGTCCAAAGACTTTCAACTGTGTCGAGGGCGCGGTCAATCTTGCTCCATTGCCCATCCAGCCATTCCGGCCAGCGCAACGCTTCAGGTCGCAATACCGTTTCATAGCGGATCAAAATCCCTGCATCGCAAATACCATCCCCAAGGGATTCAAGTGTCAGTGTCTCCCAGCGTGACGGCCCTTCGGGTAATAGCTTTGTGTCGCCGGCACGGGCGATGAGATATTGGCAAATGATACGGCTATCAAATATGGCTGGCCCATCATCAGGGATAAGGCAGGGCAGTTTCCCGAGCGGATTATACGATACCGTGCTTGAATTGGGGGCAATTGGTGTCCCAGTCCCATCTGTTGTTTGAATTGTGTCCGCGATGTCCAATTCATGCGCCACAATCATCACCTTACGTGCGAAGGGTGATGTACCGGCCCAAATCAGTTCCATAATGCGCTCCTATAGAGAATTATGCTTTCAAGTAGCATGACCATTGAACAAATTCGACTGTGATACGAAAACTGACGCATTCTGAGAGGATTGGTATAACCTATCTTCGGGAGGATCAAAAATGCGCTTTCTAAACGGAATAATAGTCACGGCAATTTTTGCTATTCTCGCCGGGTTCGCCATTGCTGGCCCGAATACGGGGGAGAGGCATCTGGGCGAAGATGAAATACGCGCCATTACCAGCGGTAAGACGTTTCACTATACGCTTTTGGATGAATCGCGCGGAGACGAACAACATTTCGAAGATGGCCGGGTGACATGGGCGCTACCGAGCGGTGAATGTATGCATGGCGTATGGATCGCAAAAGAAGACATCCTCTGCTATTTCTACGGCCTAGACCGTTACGGATGCTGGAATGTTGTTGCAGATTCTTCTGATGGGACGACCTCATTCCGCCATTCTCCTGTCACGCTTGATGGAGACCCTAGCGACTCGCCGTCCGTCTACATCAATCGCATCTCTGAGGAGCCGGTTTCATGCGCACCGCAGCAACTTGTTCATTTTTCGCATTAATTACCTTTAGTGCCGTTGCAGACGACTCCCAAACGATGTTGCCAGAAGACTTTTTGTCTCTCGTCGAAGGCAAAACAGTGCATTATACTGTGGATGGAAAACATTATGGCACTGAGCGCTTTTACGGAAAAGGCCGCTCAACTTGGCAGTTTCCGGGGGCAACCTGCGAAGACGGGATATACTGGCCTGTCAACGAAGAGATTTGCTTTCGATATGGTTCGCCGTCTTGTTGGTCGGTCATGGAAGACGCAGAGCAGATCCGCACGGCCCAATCGCGCGACGGTTTTCGTGTTGTGATTGATCGAATAGACGATGCACCACTGCAATGTGACGGCAACCCAATCAGTTAAGGTATAACCGTCTCTGCATTGCGTGTCGCAATGAGCTTACCATCGCGGTGAAGTGTAGCCGAACCAATGTAGAGTCCTTTGTCCCAGCTGTCCCCTCGTCGCTTTCGGCCTCCAAATCGCATTTCAGCGGCCCGTGTTTTGGTCATAACTTGAGAATTATCTAAAAGTGTCCCTCCATTGGGGCCAGTAAGTTTCAAGGTGAGAAGATCATTATTCTCAACCCCGTAAAAATGTGCCCAGAATACCATCGCAGAGCTATTTATCGCGAATGTTTCTAGTGAAGGGCTGGATTGCTTGATACTGGCGTAATCAGGTGGCGCATCAACGATGCCGACGCTCATAATACCCCCGTGATTGTAGAGAATATCGCTGTTTTTAGTCCAAAGTGCCTGGCCTTTTTCTTTGCAATTCTGGCTGATCGCAGTGCCGTCAAACGGATCGATTATCTCTTTATCTTTAGTGACTTGAAAATGAAGGTGAGGAAATTCGGTCAATCCTGATAGCCCGATCAAGCCCAAAGTTTGTCCGATGCTGACTTTGTCTCCCTTTTTTACTGCGACCGAGTCGAGACGCATGTGGCAATATTGCGTTGTCCAGCCGTCGGAATGCCTAATCGCAACGCCATTTCCACATTCGCGCTTTTTAACGGATTTTCCTGAAGCAAACGCACCATCTGCTTGACCATCGCGCGTGCCCACCACGATCCCGCCAGCGGCTGCTATTATTTTGACACCACTTTGCATGGCAGCAAGGTCGGGAAGGCGAAAGTCCGTGCCTTTATGCCCATCGTAACTTCGATGCCCACAGTGGGTATCCCGCACGCTCTTACCCGCTCCGTGGTCAACATATTGCTGAATGAAACAAGTCTCGTCCAATTCACAATCTACCGGAGAGCCGAACTCGAGTGCGAAAGCAGGGTTCGTGAGGCTCACTAAACATAAAAGTATAAATGTTCGGGCCAGTTGTTTCATAGAGTTTCCCTCGGTTTCCTTATATAGATCGTTGATTATGTCGCTTTTAACGCACAAAGGATCGTCACGTATTCTTGACACGACTCTCAGGATGACGGAAGCGTAGTCGGAGGATTGGTTTCGATGTGTCCGTCACAGGCGGCGCGAGAAATAATAGGGAATGTGGGATATGGCCGACCCATCTCGGGGGCCAATAGCCGCAACCGCCCCCGCGACTGTAAGCGGTGCGCAACCCTCATCTGCCACTGGCGAAAGCCGGGAAGGCGGGGGAAGCAGGCGAAAGCCAACACCGCAAGTCAGGAGACCTGCCGTCCGAGAAAATCGAACACCCGTCGGTGGGACGGGAGGAGAATAGAGATGAAAAGAATTATCGGCCTAGCGGCCACTGCCGCCGCTATTGCGACTCCGGCTTTCGCACACCATCCGCTTGCGGGCGCTGAAATGACAACGTTTACGCACGGTGTTTTGTCGGGGATTGGTCACCCGATCTTGGGGTTTGATCACTTATTTTTCGTGATTGCTGTTGGACTTGTTGCAGCGATGACGGGTCGCCTTTTGTCGGCCCCGCTTGGATACATTGCAGGGATGTTGGGCGGTATCGCACTCATCACTAATGGTGTGACGCTTCCCTTCGTTGAGTTCGTTATCGCAGGATCGCTGATCTTGCTGGGCGGCCTCGCGGCTTCAGGACGTGCTATGAGCACCTCGATGGCAATGGCATTGTTCGCAGGTGCTGGTCTGTTCCACGGCTGGGCATTCGGTGAAACGATCACCGGACAAGAAAGCGCAATGGGCGCAGCGGTTCTCGGCGGATATCTGCTTGGGCTTATCGTGGTTCAATACTTTATTTCGGTCGCTGCAGGATGGCTTGCCACGCGCGGTATCGAAAGTGCGGCTGATCTAAAACCTCGCTTGGCGGGTGCTGTTGTCGCAGGTGTTGGCCTGACCTTCTTCCTTGAAGGTGCGGAAACCGCTGTTTTCGCGTCTCTCGGACTCGGCTGATATCGTGAATACGGGAGCTGACGCTCCCGTTGCTGCGCCAATACGCTCCTTCACTTCGGCTTTTCAGCGTGAATTGGAGGAGCTTTTTGCTTGGCGGCGGGATGTTCGTCGTTTTTTGACTGATCCAGTGTCCGAACAGGATGTTCAACGCATTCTGAGCGCTGTTGAGTCTGCGCCATCCGTTGGTCTTTCAGAACCGTGGCGGATTGTACGCGTCGAGAGCAACGCCAAACGTAAAGCTGTGATCTCCAATTTTGAACATGCAAATGCGCAAGCATTGGCGACGCAAGATGGGGATCGTGCCGCGCTTTATGCCTCGCTCAAGCTTTCGGGCCTCCACGAAGCCCCCATACATTTGGCGGTCTTTTGCGATGAAGCGGGAGGACAGGGGCACGGATTAGGTGTGGCAACCATGCCCGAGATGCGGCGTTATTCTGTGGTTTGTGCCGTTATGCAAATGTGGCTTGCGGCGCGAGCATTGGGTGTGGGGATGGGATGGGTGTCTATCCTTGATCCCGATCGCGTTTCCAAAGATCTCGATGTTTCTACGGATTGGTCTTTAATTGCCTATCTATGTTTAGGCTGGCCTGAAGAAAACCATCTCGATTGCGAGTTAGAACGCGCAGGATGGGAAGATCGCCAACGTTTAAAAAACCGTGTCATCACAAGGTAATCACCATGCAAAAGATTCCTGCGACTGTCGTAACTGGCTTTCTCGGTGCGGGTAAGACAACACTAATCCGCAATCTATTGGCTCAAGCGAATGGACGCCGCATTGCTCTGGTAATCAATGAATTCGGAGACATCGGTGTAGACGGCGAAGTGCTGAAAGGGTGCGGCGACGCGACATGCCGCGATGATGATATTGTAGAACTTTCTAACGGGTGCATCTGCTGCACGGTGGCGGATGACTTTATTCCAACGATGAAAAAGCTCATTGATAGGGATGATCCGCCTGAGCATATCGTCATTGAAACATCGGGGTTGGCATTGCCGCAACCTCTCGTTCGGGCTTTCAACTGGCCAGAAATCCGGACTCGCGTGACGGTGGACGGCGTGATCACGGTCGTTGACGGACCAGCGGTCGCCGCCGGTCGTTTTGCCCATGACGAAGCACGCGTTACGGAGCAACGCGAGGCGGATGACAGCATCGACCATGAAACACCGCTCGCTGATCTTTTTGAGGATCAACTCGCCTGTGCCGATATGATTGTTGTTTCGAAATCAGACGCGATGGATGGAGGTGCGGAGAGTACTATTGATGCGCTAAAACCCAGAGCACGCGATGGCGTCACATTCGTGCCTTCAAGTGTCAAAGGTCTTAGCCCGGATGTCCTGCTTGGCATGGGCAAAAGCGCTGAAGACGATATGAGTGCCCGCCACGAAATTCACCACCACCACGATCATGCAGATGACCATCACGACGATCATCACGAACATGATGACGATCACCACCACAGCCACGAACATGCTCATGGGCACGATGAGTTTGAGAGCTTCGCGCTAAAAATTGGCGAAATCACAGACAGTGACGCCTTTCTTGAACGCATCGCTGCCGTTATTCGTGAGCATGATATTCTACGTCTCAAGGGCTTTGCCGCTATCGAAGGAAAACCGATGCGGATGGTCATCCAAGCTGTCGGCCCGCGTATTGAAACCTATTTTGATCGACCATTTGGTGATGAGCCGCGCGAGACACGCCTCGTTGTTATTGGCCTGCATGGGTTGAATGAGCGCGCAATTAGTGAGGCCTTGGGATGATACGGATCGTATTATTTGCAGGGTTAATCGCCTCGCCAGCGTTGGCTCAAGACAATCAAAAATCTGAAATTGGGACTGCGTTTTTAGAACGCTGCCTTGCTGATGTATCAGCTCACCGGATTGCTACGCTTAAACGTCAAGTTCCCGAATATGCTGCAACACTATCCGATGAAGAATTAAACGCCGGTGCAATGTCGAAGGCTAAAACCGCTTGCCCGTGTTTCCTTCAGGTCATCGCTGTAAACCCTGAGATTACGGATCAAGCGCCTGAGACAAAAGTTGAACTGATCATGGATTACCTCAACTCCCTCGGCACGGATGAAGTCGGTGCGATCCCCCCTATGGTCACCAGATTGACGCGGCTTTGCGGCGAGCGGAGTTCTATTCTTCCTCCGAGCTGGATAGGGCAGTAATGCACTTATTGCTCGCGCAACCGGGTGAAGTTTCTGACGGGTCCGAAGCTGTTGATTTAGGGCAAACCCCCGCTGATGTGATTATCATCTCGGCGGCGGATACTGAACTGGCTGCGCTTGCCGAAGCACGTAATAGTTTGGGCGGCGATGACTCGCCATCTTTGCGCTTGGCGTCGCTCCTCCACCTCGCGCACCCTATGTCGGTTGATCTCTACCTCGATCAAACGGCTGATAAAGCGCGTTTGGTGATTGCCCGAATTTTGGGCGGCGAAGGCTATTGGCCATACGGTATCGAGCAGTTTTCCGCGCGGCTCAAAAAAGCCGGAGTTCTATTCGCGGCATTGCCCGGTGACGATAAACCGGATGAAGCGTTGCGCCGTGCGTCGAGTGTCACAGAAGAAGATTGGCACGCGCTATGGTCTTATTTCGTAGAAGGCGGACCGGAGAATAGCGTCAACTTATTGAAATATACCCGCTCAATCATTGATGATTTGGACCGACCGCAAGCGGCAAAGCCTTTACTCCGTGCAGGATTGTATTGGCCGGGTTCCGATGTGGCTGACCTTTCGATCGTTCGGGAAAATTGGACTGAAGGTGCGCCCGTTGCGGCGATTGTTTTCTATCGTGCCTTGTTGCAAGGGGCTGGCTTGAACCCTGTCAACCGACTGGTTCGGTCATTGATGCAAGAGGGCTTAAACCCCCTCCCGATCTTTGTTGCGTCGTTGAAAGATGATGTATCGGCGGCGACTTTGGCGGCTTTGTTTAAGGATGCGTCACCCGCGGTGGTTTTGAACGCCACAGGTTTTGCGGTGTCTTCTCCGCAATCTGCTGAACACAGTCCGACGCCTCTCGATGCGGCGGGCGCTCCAGTCTTTCAGATGGTCTTTTCCGGCGGGACCGAAGAAGCATGGGCGACAGGTCTCAATGGATTAAACGCGCGTGACATTGCGATGAATGTTGCGCTGCCGGAAGTCGATGGCCGGGTTTTGACCCGTGCTGTGAGCTTTAAATCCGAGGCTTACTTCGACGAGGCAACCGAGTGCCGCATAGCGACCTATCGCGCGCAAGGGGATCGGGTTTCGTTCGTTGCAAAACTGGCTGCAAATTGGGCGCAGCTTGGTAGAAAAGAAAACGCCGAGAAGCATGTCGCGGTGCTGCTTGCCAATTATCCAAACAAGGATGGCCGGCTCGCGAATGGTGTTGGCCTTGATACGCCGCAAAGCTGCGTTGACCTGCTCGGCGCATTGTCCGGCGCTGGTTATCTGATCGAAAATGGACAGATGAGCGCCGCTGACTTAATGGAGCAAGTTCAAGCCGGGCCAACGAATTGGCTCGCGGATCGGGCTGAACGTGAGGGCGGCGAGCGACTATCGCTTTCAGATTATCAAGAATTCTACAAAACCCTGCCATGGGATTTGCGGTTGAGTGTTGAAGACAGATGGGGCGCACCGGAAGACGATCCGTTCGTTGCCGAAGATGGTTTCGCATTATCCATTTTGCGCTTTGGCAATGCCGTTGTCGGCATCCAACCTGCGCGCGGATATAACATAGATCCCAAAGAAACCTATCACGCACCAGATCTCGTTCCGCCGCATAATTATTTCGCTTTTTATGCTTGGCTCCGAAATAAATTTAAAGCCGATGCGATTATACATTTGGGCAAGCACGGCAATTTGGAATGGTTGCCGGGCAAAGCGTTAGCGCTGTCGCAGGACTGTTTTCCTGAAGCCGTGCTGGGTCCAACGCCGCACCTTTATCCTTTTATCGTGAATGACCCGGGTGAGGGCACTCAAGCAAAGCGCCGCACGAGCGCTGTCATTATTGATCATTTGACGCCGCCCCTGACACGAGCGGAAACTTACGGTCCGCTCAAAGACCTCGAAGCCTTGGTCGATGAATATTACGAAGCTTCCGGCGTAGATCCGCGCAGGCTCGATCATTTGCGCAGCGAAATTCGAGCGCTGACGGCGGCAACGGGTTTGGAGGAAGACGCCGGAATTTCTGCCGATACGTCGGAAGAAGACGCGCTCGCGAAACTGGATGAGTACCTTTGCGAGTTGAAAGAGGCGCAAATCCGTGATGGCTTGCACATCTTTGGCAGCGCGCCGGAGGGGCGGTTGGAGACTGACTTGCTTGTCGCCCTCGCAAGAGTGCCGCGCGGCAAGGGGCAGGGCGCTGATGCCTCTTTAATCCGCGCTTTGGCGGATGATCTGTTGGCGGTTGCGGGTTTCGATCCATTGGATTGCGCTATGGGACAGGCTTGGGAAGGGCCGCGCCCTGATAAATTAGCTGCCCTCACCGATGAAGTTTGGCGCACGAACGGCGATACTGTTGAGAGATTAGAGCTGCTTGCAGCGCAGTTGGTAGAACAGCGTGACCGCTTTTCAGGGAGTAACTCTGATCCAGTCTTAGATTGGATTGAAACGACAATGCGTCCAGCGTTACAGCGCTGCGGGACGCGCGAGTTTGAGGCAACGCTAGAAGGCTTAAACGCGCGGTTCGTTGCACCGGGTCCATCCGGCGCACCAACGCGAGGCCGTCCTGATGTCTTGCCGACAGGACGAAACTTCTTCTCCGTTGATAGCCGCGCAGTGCCAACACCTGCAGCGTATTCGCTCGGCTGGGCATCGGCCTCATTGCTCATAGAACGCCACTTGCAAGAGCAGGGCGACTGGCTCCGCCGTGTGGTCCTTACGGCATGGGGCACGGCCAATATGCGGACGGGTGGAGACGACATTGCGCAGGGTCTCGCGTTGATGGGAGTCAAGCCGCAATGGGATGGCGCAAACCGGCGTGTAACAGGCTTTGAGATTCTCCCGCTTGACGTTCTTGATCGCCCGCGTGTCGATGTGACTTTGCGCGTCTCTGGATTTTTCCGCGATGCTTTCCCGGCGCAGATGGAATTATTCGATAGTGCGGCGCGAGCTGTCATGGCCTTGGATGAACCGGAGGACAAAAACCCAATGGCTGCGCGTTATCGCGAAGATTTGGCACGGACGGGTGATGCACAAAAATCCGGCTTTCGTGTTTTTGGCTCAAAACCGGGAGCATACGGTGCTGGGCTACAAGCGCTCATAGATGAAAAGCTCTGGGCAGAACGTGATGATCTGGCGAACAGCTATCTTGAATGGGGCAGCTATGCCTATGGCGGCGGTGCTATGGGAGACAGTGCGCGGGATGCACTGGAGACGCGGCTCTCTGGTGTCGAGGCTGTAATCCAAAATCAGGATAACCGCGAGCATGATTTGCTGGACTCTGATGACTATTACCAGTTCGAAGGCGGCGCGGCGGCGGCAGTTGCGCAGCTGTCGGGCGCTGAGCCGGTCGTTTATCACAATGATCATTCGCGGCCTGAGCGACCTGTCATTCGCACATTGGAAGACGAGATCGGGCGGGTCATCCGCTCGCGTGTTGTCAATCCTAAATGGATCGCAGGGGTAAAACGCCACGGTTATAAAGGCGCATTTGAGATCGCGGCGACGGTTGATTATCTGTTCGCTTTTGCAGCAACGACAAAAGCCGTCAAAGACCGGCATTTTGATTTGGTGTTCGATGCAGTCCTTACCGATGAGGACACTCGCGAGTTTATCGAGAATGCTAATCCTGCGGCACTACGCGAAATTGCGAACCGATTTGCCGAAGCGCAAGAACGTGGCATGTGGACGCCGCGTTCAAATTCAGCAACAATGTTGATTAAAGAACTTTGTACGTAATTGAACGTGCATTGAGCTTTCCACCTTGTTGCAGAAAACTATCAAAATACCCAAGGAACAACCCGTGTGATGCGTCTCACTGTCGAAATGGATGGGTCTGAGAGTGATGAGAGCCTTGCTAAACGGGCGTCTGCGGGTGATTCGCAGGCATTCCGTGAGTTGTTAAATCGTCATTATGATCGCGTTTATCGTGTATCTCTCGGAGTTGTCCGCAATGAAGCGGAAGCGGAAGATGTGACTCAAGAGGTTTGGACAGCGATGCCGTCAAAACTGCGCAACTGGCGCGGCGAATCCAAGTTTACGACATGGCTACATACTGTGACGTTGAATGCGAGCCGTGATGCCTTACGCCGCGCTGCAACACGGTCGCGGACGGCTTCTGGGTTTGCCGAAGTGTCGGAACTTGCAAGGGGTGAGGCAGCGGACACCGAAGCACGGCTCCATTGGTTACGGGTTGCACTCGAAAGCCTGAGTGATGATCTACGGGAGACTGCCGCGCTCGTCTTGGGTGATGATTTGAGCCATGCCGAAGCAGCGAAAGTTTTGGGTGTGGCCGAGGGCACTGTGGCATGGCGCATGTCTGAGGTGCGAAAGAAATTACGGGCGATGGCTACGCAAGCAAAGGAGGCCGCTCAATGACTGATGAACTGAAGCGGCTTCGCGATGAACTTCATAAAGCTGAACCACGTTTGGTTGCGCGAGCAAAAGGTATGAATGCCGCGATGGCTGCGTTCGAGGAAGAATTCTCTGGAACGCAAACCGAGAAGAGACCGTCAGCGCTTGTCACTCCGTTGCGGTCAGATGACAACAAGGATGAAACAGTAAAAGCGACAAGCGAAGCCTCTGTCGAAAATAAGCAGGCTGTCGGTACATCTGAAAAAAATCTGACAACCGCCCAAGGATCGGACTCTCACCGCCGTCTCAAAGGACAGAACGCACCCCGAGGGGGTGCGAAAGTCCGGAGACGATCCATGACCAGTAGACTTCCAACGATCAACATGATGTTTGGCGGTACAGCCGTTGCCGCAGGGCTTGCCGCTCTCGTTGTCCTTCCGAATATCAAAGGCGAGTTGAACACAGATTTTTCAAACATCGAGGCACTAAGAGTCGATCAAGCAAAATTCGAATCCACAGCGCGGCAACAGGTCGGTAAATCGCTCCCGGCTGATGCGTTAGTTGACTCAGTTATCGCCGCTGCGCCTGCGGAACTTGAGGCTGAGTCTCTCACAGTTGCTAAGAGCTTTTCTGAAAGCGATAATGTTATCGTTTCGGCATCACGTAAGGTTGCAGAGAACATTGATATTGCTGCGCCAAGCGCGGCCTCTGCCGTAGTCACACCGCAGCCGTCGGCTACAATTCGAACGAAGACAATTCAAGACTCTGAAGAAGCAATAGTTCTCTCGCGGGTAACACCATCCGATCAACCGACAAACACCGCTCAGGCGCAGGGTCGTGATCGCTTCGAAAAATTCTCTGATTATCAGACGCTACAAAGCGCTACCAACCCTGTTTCGACATTCTCAGTCGATGTCGATACTGCGTCTTATTCGTTTATGCGGGCGTCATTGAACCGTGGGCAACTTCCCAATCCGGCAAGCGTTCGCGTTGAAGAACTGATCAATTATTTTCCCTATCAGTATGAAGCGCCGACGGATGCAAAGGAGCCGTTCAAAGCGAATGTAACGGTGACACCGACTCCGTGGAACGCGGATACCAAGTTGATGCATATCGGGATCAAGGGATACACGCCCCCCGCCGATGCGCGTCCGAATTCCAATATTGTGCTTTTGATCGACACTTCGGGTTCGATGAATAACCCGAATAAACTGCCGCTGCTCATTAACAGCTTTAAACTGCTGCTCGATACGTTGGATGAAAACGACACGGTGTCGATTGTCACTTACGCTGGCAGTGCAGGAACAGTGTTGGAGCCAACCTCGGCGAATGAGCGCTCAAAAATCATTGCGGCTTTTGATCGGTTACGTGCCGGTGGTTCGACCGCAGGAGCAGCTGGCCTTGAACTGGCATATAATAAAGCTCAAGAAAGTTTCGATGAGGACGGCATCAACCGTGTGATCCTCGCGACTGACGGTGATTTCAATGTCGGGTTTTCTTCCCCTGATGAGATGCAAACCTATGTTGAGAAGAAACGTAAAACCGGCGTGTTTCTATCGGTGCTCGGCTTCGGCATGGGTAATTATAATGACCACCTTATGCAAACACTCGCGCAGAACGGTAATGGCGTAGCCGCCTATATCGACACATTGTCCGAAGCGCGAAAGGTGCTCGCTGATGAAGCAGGGGGCGCGTTGCTGCCAATCGCGAAGGATGTGAAAATTCAGGTCGAATTCAATCCGGCGCAAATCAGTGAGTATCGCTTGATCGGATATGAAACCCGCGCGCTGAAGCGCGAAGACTTCAACAATGATAAAGTTGATGCGGGCGAGATTGGCTCAGGCCATACGGTCACTGCAATTTACGAGTTAACGCCAAAAGGCTCACCTGCGGAGCTGGTCAATGATTTGCGCTACGCCGAAGCGGAGGCTCAGCCCGTAAGGGATACTGATGCGAGCGACGAATATGCCTTTGTTAAAATCCGCTATAAATTGCCTGATGAGAATACCAGCACGCTGATCAGCCGATCCGTTGATGCACTGGACGAGTCTGATAGCCTTGATGCTGCGGACGAAGAAACGCGCTTTGTGGCTGCGGTTGCGGCATTTGCTCAGATGCTCCGTGGCAGTTCACGGTTGGGCGAATATGGCTATGACGATCTCATCAAGCTCGCGAGTTCGTCAAAGGGCAAAGATGAATTCGGATACCGCTCTGAATTTATTAACCTTGTTAGACTGGCAAAATCACTCGATACCAATCGGTGATTGGTGCTTAAATGCCACTCACCGGGTGTGCGTTTTCCTTTTGGAAGGCGCACATCCCTTTCGTGAAGCTCCAAATATTGCTATGTATGTTGCGTAGATATTTCGGAGTGACTGTTATGCGTGTCTATCCCGCCACAGGAATTATCATAGCCTGTATTGCGTTGAGCGCATGCGCGAAACCTGCCGTCGAAACTGGTACGGTTGGCAGAATAAACGTGCCTCAGATCGGCTCACCTCTTGGCGATATTCCCAGTAAAACTCCCGGTCAACCAAGGTTGTCCGAATTGCGTGGTGGATCGGAGCAGGTCGTATCGCCGTCCCGTGAAGAACCGAATCCTCCAGTAGCAACTTTTTTTCGATATGACGGGCGCGCTCCGAGTGATGCGATTGTTGATCGCTCTATCCCTGTGAGTACGTCTGGACCCAGCCAAGAGGGTCGACGGCGCGACGCGCGTTCAAATCAAGAATCGCTTGCGCTTGCTTTGGCCAAACCAAAACCTGACGCTCCTCTCAAACCAAAGGTACAAAAGCGAAAGACGGCTCCCGTTCTCTATAAATCTCCACCTGTTCGGTCGCCCGAAGAAGCTGTAACCGCTCCTGTTCAGCAAGCGAGCCGTTCTGTGACCACAACGCCAAGACCCCTGCGACGCCCTATAACGGCATCGCCAAGACCTACTCGTCGACCTACGGTAGAGGTTGCGTCGGTGGCTCCTGTAGCCGTTATTCCGGCTGAGACACAGCCCACAGCGGCATTACCCACCCCGCCATCTATTCGCGCTTTAACATTGCCATCGCTTAACGCTCCGCGCACGTCTCAAGATTCGACCCCGACTGCATTGCCTGAGCCATTAACAGCAGAAGTAGCTATCCCTCTCGGGACTATTCCGGCGTCGCTCGGTGTGGCGAATATTCAAGCCGCAGAAGCCGCTCTCCCTGTTGCTGATTCACTGGAACAATCAAAAGCGGATGCTTCCGGAACGCTCGGCTGGGACGATGCAATGGCACTTGTACGCGCCGGTGAGATTGACTCAGCAATTGATGTCGGCGAGTTCGAGGTGCTTATGACACTGTGCTCAGGACGCGGTGTTTTAACGATACAACCAACTCCCGACGCATTGAATGCCATCAATTTTCCAAAAGTCGTTTGCGGAAAGGCCGCCTCTCTGACATCTCAGTAAGTATGAGACATCAAGGAGAGACGTCATGACCGATACGGACGATGCTGCGCGCCATGCCGCGAAGATGGCAAAGAAGAAAACCGCTCGTGATAAGATCATGGCGACAAAGACAGACCAAAAAGGATTGGTCGTCGTTCATACAGGCAAAGGCAAAGGGAAAAGCACTGCTGCTTTTGGCATGATTTTCCGTTGCATTGCCCATGGGATGCCTTGCGCTGTGGTGCAGTTCATCAAAGGCGGTATGTCCACAGGCGAGCGTGACTTAATCCTCGCGAAGTTTTCCGATGCATGTCAGTTTCATACGATGGGCGAAGGCTTCACTTGGGAGACACAAGATAAATCCCGCGATATGGAAATGGCAGCAGCAGCTTGGGAAAAAGCAAAAGAGCTGATCCGCGATCCCGCGAATAAAATGGTCCTGTTGGACGAGATCAATATCGCGCTGCGTTATGATTATCTGGATATCAACGAAGTCGTCAAATTCCTGTTGGAAGAAAAACCGGAGATGACTCACGTCGTTCTCACAGGACGGAATGCGAAAGAAGAACTGATTGAGGCGGCTGATTTGGTGACTGAGATGGAGCTTGTGAAGCATCCGTTCCGATCGGGGATTAAAGCGCAAATCGGCGTGGAGTTCTGATGTGAAGGTCGCGATTGTTATTCCCGCCCGTTATCAATCGACCCGCTTTCCTGGTAAACCGCTTGCTCCATTAAAAGGCGCTACAGGTGTTTCTAAGTCGTTGATCCGACGGGCTTGGGAAGCCGCTAGCGAGGTCTCTGGTGTTTCGCGCGTTGTTGTGGCGACTGATGATGGCCGAATTGCAGATGCTGCTGGCCTCTTTGGAGCCGAGGTCGTTATGACCTCTCCGGCTTGTGAAAACGGTACGGCGCGGTGTCACGATGCGTTATCGAAATTGGATAATCCCGACATCGTGGTGAATTTGCAAGGCGATGCCCCACTGACGCCGCCCTGGTTTGTTGAAGCGCTCATTGATGCCATGAAAAACGGTGCGCAAGTAGCGACACCTGTCTTACGGTGTGATGCCGAGACATACCGCAATTTTATCGAAGACCGCAAAGCAGGGCGTGTTGGTGGTACGACAGCGGTGTTTGGGGCAGGCGGAAATGGCCTTTATTTCTCGAAAGAAGTGATCCCTTATGTGGGCCATGATATCGTTGATGGTGGTATAGTTCCTGTCTTCCATCACGTTGGTCTTTATGCCTATACGCAAGCGGCCCTCAAACAATATGTCAGTTGGAAACCTGGCCCCTTGGAGGCGCTTGAAGGATTAGAACAACTGCGCTTTCTGGAAAACGGCGTTCCGATCCAATGCGTTGAAGTCGAAGCACCAGGCCGCGTTTTTTGGGAATTAAATAACCCGATAGATACGCCGCGTGTTGAAGCTGCCTTCGTAAAATTGGGCGTCGAGTAAGTCTGATGTTCAGAGGCGGTATGTAGTCTAGAAACTTTTGGCGTTCGGCTGATAAATGCTGAAATGATTATGGGGAATAAAGATGCCGCATCGTATTGAGTCTTTGACCGACCTTGAGGCTTTGTATTCCCCACCTTTGGCCACGACACTCAATAAAGAAACGCATTGTATCAATGATCAATACAGATGTTTGATCGAGGCATCACCGTTTCTTACGATTGCGAGTGTTGGCCCTGAAGGAATGGATTGCTCGCCGCGTGGAGATGCACCGGGCTTTGTTCAGATTATTGATGATCGTACCATCGCTATCCCTGACCGGCGTGGCAATAATCGGCTCGATACGCTAAAGAATATCGTTCGTGATGCGCGGGTTGCGTTGCTGTTTATGATTCCCGGCTGGAATGAAACACTGCGGATAAATGGAAGAGCATATCTGTCAACTGAACCGGATTTGCTTGCGCGCTTTGCAGTTAATGGCAGTGAACCCGTTACGGCGATTATTGTAGAAATTGACGCGGTTTATTTTCAATGTGCTCGTGCGTTAAAGCGGTCAAAATTGTGGGACAGTGACGCACAAGTTGACCCTCAAACGTTGCCAAAAGCTGGCGAATTGATCCAATCAGTCATTGCTGATTTTGATGCACAAGACTATGATGCGGCTTTGCAGAGCAGGCAAAGCAAGTCTTTGTATTAGAGGTATTTTTTCTCAAAAAAGAAGCGTGGCACACGAAATAATGTGATGCCTCACACTTTCAATTTGTATCAGTGGCAGTTCAATTTGATTTGTCGAGTCCCTTATCGATATCAAAAAAGATTGGGTGATCTTTGATTGGTGTATGAAACTCGACACCAATCTTACGATCTTTCATCCAGCGTAAAGATGCTTTTATGGGCGGGTAACCGCAAGGGAGAATAACTTCTATATCGTCCCCCAGGTCAACCTTACCTAATCCAAGTAACTTAAGGCACATACCGCCTTCGGATATATCTTGGGACTCAGCTTTGAAAGTTTTTTTGTCTGTTTTGATATGGCATTTTTCAATATAATTCAGACGGCTGTAAGCGCGGGCTTCTAACGTTGATTCAACTTGTTGAATGTCTTGCGTGAATACCTCACTAAGGTTCGTCGGAAGTTTTTCATCTACGCTATTGGCGGTAGGGCTGGGGCCCGCCTCAGTGCCATCGTGCAATCGCTTCAACAGGCCGAGTATTTCAGTGTGATTTTCCACGGAAGTTAGAAACTTTACACCGGCGATGTTGCCTCGTGTCCACCGCACTTGTGCATCGATTGGGGGGAAGTTTCTGATGAAAACAGCAATATTTGTTCCGCGCTTTAGGACGCCATATTCTTTTACGGCGATGCACATTCCACCTTCAGATAAGTTTATGCTTCGGACCCAAAGTGACCGCGAGTCTGATTGGATAAAGCATTCTTCCAGATAAGCAGTGCGACGATCGACGCGTCGTTGAATATCTAGTTTTGAATCAAGTTTTTTAGCGGAAATCATGACTTCGCCTATCTTCAGATAACATCACAGTGAAGATGCGCGATGAAAGTGTAGAGTTCCTAAACACAATCATGAAGATTATTCAGTAATTGATCTGTATTTTATTATAAAAATTTACGATTTGTTACTTTATCCGCGCGCGTTATCTAAATGATAACCACAAGGCACGAAGTCTTGAATTTATGGCTTTAGTACGATTTTAGCTGCGGGAACGAGTGCCGAGTCCAGATCAGCGAAAGCCTTAGCGCCTTCGGAAAGCGGGCGCTTTTCGATCCAGCTAAAGTCACCCATGCGTCCGGCAAAAATGGCGTGGGCGGTCGCGTGAAAATCTGCCATCGTGTAGGTGTATGTTCCGATGAAAGTGATTTCATGCAAGGTCATTTTGCGCGTGTCTAATCCGGCATCACCTCCGGCTAAACCAATATGCGCAATAATGCCGCCGGGTGCTGCGAGCCTTGTCGAGTCTGCGCGTGATACTTCTGATCCATAAGCGTCGATGACAACGTCTGCGCTCGTCTCTTCCGGGCCACCATTCTTTGGGTCATAAACATTGAACGGACCGGCATTTTTAGCCGTTTCACGTCTTAAGGCGCTCGGTTCTGCGATCCAGATATCTTTAGCGCCTTGATCGAGGGCGCAAAGCGCAGCGCCAACACCAATTGCGCCGCCTCCGATGACCACAATACGCGCAGTGGCAAGCGGTTGGGTAAGGCGCTCTCCGGCCAATCTGACTGCATGCCAGCCACAGGCAAGTGGCTCGGTCAGCGCGGCATGTTCTGGTACGACGCCATCAGGGACAGGAACGAGATTGCTATCCGGAATTTTCAGATATTCCGCGAAGGCTCCTTCATTGGGCGGGATAGACAATAACTTGCGATCAGGACAGATGTTGTCGCGCCCTTCGATGCAGTATCGACACGCGCCGCATGTTGTCATCGGATTAACAGTAACTCTTTGTCCGGCATATCGACCGGATTCTGCGATACCACATGCTTCATGCCCGAGGATCAACGGCGGCATTCTGCGCGCATCAGCCCCATGATAAGCATGCATGTCAGAGCCACATATTCCTACCGCTTCGACCTTTACAACGCTCAACTCTGCATCAGCCGTCGGGGTTTCGACTTCGAGATAATCGAGTTGTCCAACACCCGTATAGACAAGAGCTTTCATTGCAGCGGTTCCGATAAATTGATTGCTAGAGATACGTATATACGCATTGTTCAGAACGAACCGGCGAAGCAATTCGCCGGTTCGGTGTTATTGTGCGAGGGCGGTTACGCTGATTTCGCGAGCGCTTGATCCAGATCGGCAATCAGATCTTCTGCATTTTCAAGTCCGATAGATAAACGCACGACTTCTGGCCCAGCACCTGCGTTTGTTTTCTCTTCATCGGAGAGTTGACTGTGCGTGGTCGATGCCGAGTGAATAATCAGCGAGCGCGCATCACCAATATTAGCGAGATGCGAGAATAGTTCGAGATTATCTACCAAGCTAACGCCGGCATCATATCCACCTTTTAAGCCAACTGTGAACACCGCTCCTGCTCCGTTCGGCAGGTACTTTTTAGCCGCTGCATTATAAGGAGAAGATGGTAAGCCAGCATAAGATACATAATCGACAGCGGGATGGCCTTCGAGGTGTTGAGCAACTTTCATCGCGTTCTCGGAATGACGTTGCATTCGAAGGGAAAGCGTCTCCATTCCCAGCATTGTATAAAATGCATTCTGTGGAGTTTGCGCAGCTCCGAGATCACGCAAACCAATCGCGATACCAAAGAATGTAAAGGCCATTGGACCAAGCGCTTCATGGAACTTGATACCGTTGTATTCGGGAGCAGGTTCCGACAATGACGGAAATTTACCGCTCGCACTCCAATCAAAATTACCGCTGTCAATGACCATGCCACCGATTGACGTGCCATTGCCGCTTAGGAATTTTGTCGTCGAGTTTATAACAATCGTTGCGCCATGTTCGATAGGGCGACAAAGGGCTGCCGTAGCCATCGTGTTATCGACAAGGAGAGGCAAGCCCGCACCGCTTGCCGCCGCTGCCCAACCTTCGATATCGGTGACGACGCCGCCGGGATTAGCAAGGCTTTCACAGAAAAGCGCGCGCGTGTCGTCGTCAATGGCTGCTTTCACGGCATCAAGATCGTCGGTATCGACGAATTTTACTTCCCAGCCAAAACGCTTGAACGCATTTGAAAACTGATTGATTGAGCCGCCGTAGAGTTTATTGGCGGCAACGATATTTTTGCCCGGACTCATAAGCGGGAAGAGGGCGAGTATTTGAGCGGCATGGCCTGACGCCGTAGCTACTGCGCCAACCCCGCCTTCAAGCGAAGCACAACGTTCTTGTAATGCGCCTACGGTCGGGTTGGTCAGGCGCGAGTAGATATAACCTACTTCCTGAAGGCTAAACAGGCGTGCGGCATGAGCTGCATCTTTAAAAACGAACGATGTCGTTTGATATATTGGCGTTTGCCGCGCTCCCGTAGCTGGATCGGGTGCTGCGCCCGCGTGGATCATCCTCGTTTCAAACCCGAGAGAATTCGTGTCGCTCATGTCTATCCCCTATTCACATTCAAAACATGTAGTTATGCCGTTCAAACGGCCTATTACCGAGGTCGCATAAAGGAGTGAGCGGCGCAAGGTAAGTCCTTACGTTGACCAGCGATAAACATGGCCTATTTTCTGTCTCCAGACTAAGGAGAATTGCGATGAGCAGGTGGACAAGAAGGGCATTATTGCTTGGTTTGGGGGTAAGTGCGCTTGCATACGGTTGCACGACACCAGCATCTCAATTTACTGCGATCATTGAAGATAAATTTCCCCCCATTGGTCAATTTGTCGAAGTAGAAGATCCACAAACCGGGCAAATCTTGAGATTGCACTACGATAAGCGTGGGTCTGGTCCAGCTGTTGTGCTGATTCACGGTGCATCCGGAAACCTGCGAGATTTCACTTTTTCACTCAGCGATGTTTTAGCCGCAGAGGGTTTTACGGCGATTGCGTTTGATCGACCCGGTTTTGGCTATTCTGACCGCGCGGATGGACCAAGCTTTATGCCGTCGGCTCAGGCGGCTGTGCTTCGTGCAGGAATTGATGCCCTCGGAATTCGTGCCCCTATTGTCATGGGGCATAGTTTTGGTGGCGCGGTGGCGACCGCTTGGGCAGTTGATGCGCCTGAAACTATCCAAGGGGCGGTCATGCTGGCCGGATTAACATATCCGTGGCCTGCTGGAGATAACGCTTATCATGCGGCGGCATCTACTGCGGTATTCGGCCCGCCCATTAATGCTTTGGTTCGAAGACGTGCGCTGAAATCCGGTGCTGAGCGCGCCGTGGCTTGGGTTTTTCAACCGCAAGATCCGCCTGCTGGATATGCAGAGTATATTGGAGCGGAACTTGCTTCGCGGCCAAAGACTTTTCGGGAAAATGGACGCGATATCACGAATATTAATGAAGCTATGGAGAGCCTCATTCCGCGTTACCCTGGGATTGATGTGCCGATCGAATTAATCCATGGAACCGAGGATACGATCCTACCGATAGAAGCGCACGCCCGGCGGTTTAAAGCTGCGTTACCGTCCGCGAATTTAACTGAATTACGGGGTGTTGGTCACATGGCTCATCATGCCGCGCCTGAAGAGTTGGTCGCCGCAGCAAAACGAATTCGTGATAAGAATTAAGCTGCTTTAGCCGTCGCAATTAATATGCGGTAAGCGTTGTTGATTTCGGCGAGGCGTTCTGCGGCGAATTCAATTTTCTTCGGTGAGACTCCCAGACCACGCAGGCGGTCAGGGTGGTAAAGTTTAACCAACTTTCGATAAGCAGACGAAATTTCGTCCTTATCGGCGCTTGCTTTCAGGCCCAACATTTCAAGGGCATCATATTGTTCGCCGGTCCACTGAATTTTGCCATCCTGAGCAGCTTTTCTTTTTGCTTCTGCTTCTTCTTCAGCGCGGCGTTTTGCATTCTCTGCTTCGCGTTCTGCCCGGGCTTTTTCGGCAGCACTTTCATCAACTTTATCTTTGGTCTCAGCGCTTTCAGTACTGGTTATACGCTTGATGGAGGCGACGTTCATTAACGTATGCTCACCGTCATCGGTTTCGAAGTGCATAAAATGTTGCGCTTGCATCATTGTGCCGACGAAATCCATACCTTGCGGGACAGGTATAAAGCCTGTTGTCACACTGCCATCAGTGTGGTCAACGCGAACCGCATGGTTCTTTGTTGCTCTACGATATCCCGAACTGGACATTCTTACTCCATCGAAGCGCTTACGCGCCTTGGTCACAATTATTTTCTACAGTACAACAAAGTGGTAAACGCCCCGTGTTCAATCAGAGCGACAAAAAATATGCCCGAAATGCCGTCTTTAATATTAAGCGAATTCAATGGATTGGATGGATTATCCCATCAAAATGTGCCTATCCCAATCCCACGTGTCGGGGAAATTAGAGTTAAGATTTCAGCCTGTGGTTTAAATTTTGCCGATTTATTAATGACGAAGGGGACTTATCAACAAATGCCGTCCCTTCCATTCTCGCCAGGTGGTGAGGTTTGCGGGGTCGTTGATGCCGTTGGAGAAGACATTGACCCCGGTTGGCGGGGCACGCGCGTTGCGGCTTATTGCGGTTCCGGTGGTTTGGCTGAATATGTAGTTGTCAATGCAGCCTCTTGTGCGCCCGCCCCCCATGGTGTGAGCGATGAGGAGGTTGCTGCTATTCCCGTCGCTTATGGTTCGGCAGAATTAGCATTAGCGCGCCGCGCGGGGCTTCAAAATGGTGAAATCCTTGTTGTGGCGGGTGCTGGGGGCGGTGTTGGGCTGACGGCTGTTGAAATCGGCGCATTGATGGGAGCAAGAGTGATCGCCCTAGCTCGCGGTTCAGAGAAGGCGGTGGCGGCAGCAGATAAAGGCGCTGAGATTGTCCTTGATACGGATGAGTTTGATTTAAAAACCCCCGCGCTACGCGACAAAATTCTGACGTTAACGGGCGGGCACGGCGCGGATGTTATCTTTGATCCGGTGGGAGGCGAGCTAGGTAATGCCTTGCTGCGTGCCAGTGCATTTGAAGCGCGATATATGCCGATAGGATTTGCGTCGGGCGACGTACCTCAACTCAAAGCCAATCACCTCCTGGTTAAGAACGTCGATGTGCTTGGATTTTGGTGGGGAGCCTATTTTGAAAAAGCTCCAGAAGCGATGGCCGAAAGCTTGATGCGATTGTTTGACCTCGCTGCGGATGGAAAAATCAAACCATTGGTATCCGATATTTTTCCATTGGATCGTGCGGTCGATGGCCTCCGATTAATTGAAGACAGAAAAGCAACCGGCAAAGTCGTGATCACGATGCAGCCTTGACAAGGTAGACTCTTACATTTTCGCGTTGATGACGGCATCCTCATTCCTAATGGAGCTTGCAAAGTCTTCGAGGCAGTTGAAAAGGGCGACGATATACAAAGACATAAGAGGGAGTTGGTTACGTTGTGAGAAATGGTACTTTGACTCAAGCCAAGCAGCATGGAAGAAATTTTTCTCACCATTTATTCAATTTTTAAATTATTTAAAAGCGGTTTTACTTTTGAAATAATGGTGAATTTACTCAATAGCGTCACTGTTTTTATTAAATAATTTAATTTGATATGTAATTATCATTTATAACAATGAGTTGTAGTTTTTCGATGATATTTGAAAAATTTTGAATATTTAAAATACAAATTTTCAAGTTTTATATTATTAATACACCGCCATGTAAGTAAATCGGATCTTCCAATGGAGAGTCTGATGGACCGTGCTTGTAAAGTTTTATTCCTTTTTGTTACTGCTTTTTATACAGGCATTCGGTTGCTTGTTGCGTTATCTTTTGGTGGTGTGGTTGCAAGTTTGTTCGAGACTAAAGCTGCAAGCGCAGCACCTTTTACCTGCTCGCCGAATGTGTATCTTTCGCAAGGTCCAAATTCCGGTCAGGATTTATATGATCTGACATTTCCCGGCGGAGTGACGAACCTTGGAGCGCCGATCCGTCCAAGCGGCGTTACAGGATCGCAAGGCACATTTAATGCCATCGGATTTCGCGAAGTCGATGGTTTTATCTACGGCCTTGATCGCGATGAAAACCTGATCCGCATTGAGAGCGACGGCCAGCATGTCAGCCTTGGCGTCCCCACGGGGCTTCCCTTGTTGCCCAACGGGGGCAATGGTAGCAATTACGTCGCTGGCACGGTTGGCCCAGATGGTCTTTATTATGTCTTATCCCAAACAGGCGCAGATGTAGTCCATGTCATTGATGTCGACTTAGAAGAAGTAATAGCGGACATTCCGCGCCCAAGAAGCTTTAATGGTGCAGATTTTGTAATAGATGCCCAAGGGCATTTTGCGTACCTCTACAGCACGCAGGGCGAAGAAACCCGCCGTCTTTCATTGACGAATGACAGCGGTGTCACGCAAGGCACTGTCCAAAGTTTTGGAGGATCGACAGGCGAAAGTGGTACTTATGGTGCAGCCTATCTAGATGCAAATAATCGGTTCTTCATATCCAATAATGACTCGAACAACATTTATGAAATCGACCTGGCAATAAACTCGGCAACTGGGCTACCTTCTGGTGCACCTGTTTTAGTCGCGACCGGATCATTTGGTGTTGACAGAAATGACGGTGCGTTTTGCCCAGGTGCGGAATTTCCCGTTGGTGCGCCGCCAACCAATGTAGTTGTCACCGCTTTCATTGATGTGAACGGAAACGATGTTCACGATAGCACGGAACCGCTTTATGAAGGTGCTGATGCTGAACTTGAAGCAGGTGGAGTTGTTTTTTCAACGGCGACAACAGACACGGCTGGACGAGGACGCTTGAACAATCTGTCTGGGGGTTCAAATCGTCGAATTCGTCTGCGCCGAAATGGTCGGCTCGTTGCAGAGAAGTCTAACATTACTGTCCCGTCAGGAACGACCACCGAAGTCTTAATCCCAATCGATCCTTCAGGCAAAATCTACGACGCTGATACGCGTGACTTGATTGCTGGAGCGACGGTGACGATGACGGACGCAAGTGGCGCTGCGCTGCCGGCGGTTTGTTTTAGCCCTAACTCGCAACAAGGACAGGTTACGGCGGCAGATGGTTTTTATCGCTTCGATATTGTTCCCGGTGCAGATACCCTCTGTCCGGCGATAGAAACTGAATACCGTATCGAAGTCAGCGCGACAGGGTTTGATGCGCCACCTTCGAGCGCGATCGCACCGCAGGCAGGCCCATACAACCCAATAGGGACGACGACAAACGAGATTGTTCCCAATACAGACCGTCCTGTGGGCGGCGAGCCAACAACATATTATACATCTTTCCTTCTCGGTCCTGGTGATCCGGACGTCGTGAACAACCACATTGCACTGGATGCGACCTCAAGCAATCCGCTGGCATCTCTGACACCCTTTACGTGCACGGGCGACTTCTATCAAATTCACGCAAGTCCAAGTGCTGTTTCACGTGTCGACCTGATCAATGGGAACTTTTCTACGCTTGGCAATACAGGTGAAGAACTCCGTGCGACAGGACTCGATCCGTCCACTGGGATTGCTTACGCAATCGGACGGGATACCAATGTTCTTTTCGCCATTGGCAATGATGGAACCGTAGTCAATTTGGGACCAGTGACAGACCTGCCAGCACGAAATTATGCGACGGGTGATTTCGGTCCGAATGGGTATTTCTATATTCGCGAGAATGGCAATAACCGGCCATTGGTTGCGGTCGATGTGAATGCTGTTGCTGTTGTCGAAGAATATGATCTGGCAGCGGGAAGTATTAATCCTAGCACTGCGGACATTGCGTTCAATCCTGCGGATGGCAGTTTCTATACCGTGGAATCCTCACAAAATGACGCGGACCTTTTGCGCATCACGCTTAATGACAGCCCTACTAATCCAACATTTTCTGTCGTTGAACTTGGCAAAACAGGGATTTCAACACGTGGGAATGGCGGCAATAATGTATTCGGGGCGATGTACGCCGATAATCAAGGCAGTGTATTCGGCATCAGAAATCGCAGCGGTCTCATGTATCAGTTTGATATCGGTACGGGTGCTCCTTTGATCGTTGGGCGAGCGGCAAGCACAGCTCAGAATGACGGATTCTTCTGTTCTGATGCGGTCAATGTCATCCCGAGCGATTTCGGTGATGCCCAGACCGACGGAACCGTTGTTGATGGCATTACAACCAATTATGGCGAAGCCTCACAGGCCCGCGCTTCTGATGGCTTATTCATCGGCACGCAAGCGCCAACTCCGGAAGACAGCAATGTAAATGCATCCGACAATGCTGATGGCGACGCCAATGAAGAGGCGGTGCTTGTGGATGCGGTACGAAGCGAAACATCTTACACGGCAAGCGTCTCTGTGTTGAACGATACAGGCAGCGAAGCATTTCTCTGCGGGTTCATAGATGCAGGCGCAACAGATGGTTTTAATGGCGTATTTGATACGACGAGTGAGCGCGTATGCGTAGCGGTACCAACAAGTGGGGCAGCGCAGGATATTGACCTCGACTTTACAGGCCTCGATTTTAACGCCGCGCCTGGCTCATCTACATTTTTGCGACTTCGTCTTTCCAATGTTCAGTCCGAAGCGGAAGCCCCGACTGGGACGGGAGCCGCTATCGGAGAAGTCGAAGACTATGTGGTGGGTATAGAAGAAGAGGGCTTTGTGACCTCGCCCTTTATACCAGATGATCCGACAGCGCTGTGTTCTGCGAATTGGTATCGATGGACAACAACGAGACGGCAGTTCGACTCTACACGCAGTCCGGTAAACCCCACCACGCATGGTTTTTCCAGAATTCCGACCAATTTTGGCGCAAATATGTGGTATCAGCCCAACCGAGCGCGTGTGAGTGAACAGCTTGGCATCAGCTCACTATCTGAGCCTGCGGAAAGTAACGGAGATACAGGGGAGATCTTCTACGGCATCAAATACTACGAAATGGAGCCAAATACGTCTGCTGTCCTTCCAATACGGGACCCCGGCCTGTTCGAAGGTCACGCATTCGCTGCATTTGACAGTAACGGAAATCAATTAGGAAGATTTCCCACGGTCGCGAACGTAAATAGTGGTCTTCACTATGTGGCAAGCTTTAACGACAATGGACCGCAAATAAATCAAAATGGTGATGTTAAAAGAGGCGCGAGCTGGTCGGATAACGTCAATTTTCAAATTACCGTTCCGGCTGACGGGAAGGTTTATGTTCATTACATCATCATTGATGAGACCACGGGTTCACGCGGTGCATTCCAATACTGTGCTCAGGATTATTCCGATGCTCCGTCTTCATACGGTCTCACGCGGCACAATTATGATCTGGACCTACGTCTCGGAGTTGCCAAAGACGTTGATATTCTTGACTTTAGCGCAACTGGAACGGCTGCGATCGGAGATGATAACGATGGAGACGGTGACAATGACGAAGATGGCATCACGATTCCGGCGCTGACACAGGGCCAGATTGCGACGATCTCTGCGGAGGTCACTGGCGCAGGTGGTTTGTTGCAAGGTTGGATCGACTTTGATGGTAGCGGCACGTTCGAAGCCAGTGAGCAGGTGGCTGCTAATCTACGAGATGATGGCGCCGGTGGTGATGTAACCGCTGACGATGGAACGATCACATTTGATGTGGCAGTGCCGGATAGTGCTGTCACTACACAAACCTTCGCGCGCTTTCGCTGGTCTACTACAGCCGGATTGGATGCAACTACCGCCGCGCCAGATGGAGAAGTCGAAGACTATACGGTGACGATTGAAGAAGCGCCGCGTGTCTTCTCTTGTTCGGCAGACGTTGACATCTGGTACGGAAACGATGAGTCTGGCAGCGTTGATGCCGATGAGTTTCTCGATGCTTTGGATTTCGTCTATCAAGTCACTGATGAGTTCTATCACAGTGCAGCGGATGGGGCACAAAGTGGTATCATCGGTTGGGGCTCTGACCCGTCGCCGACGGATATTATTGTACCGATCTCTGAGACTCTGTTCGATCAGGACGACTCGGGTTTGATGTCAGATCCCGGTGGTCCTATTGTTGACGGCGACGGTCTCGGTATTCGCGAAGCTTATAGTGTGCGCGCAAGTACCAGCACCGGAACCATTTTGGCGAGAGCGACAAACCGTCTGGCAAACCTGATTAACGGTAGTAATGGTCGACGGACAGGAATTCCACAGGTGGCTGTAATCCTGACAGATGCTCCGGCAAGTCAGATCAACAATGAAGGATTGGTAATCATCCCCGAAAACCATAGGGTTGAAAATTGGACTTCTCCGGCGTTTGATTGACGCGGAGAATGAGATGAAGAAATCGAGATTTAGCGACGCGCAGATACTGGCGATTCTGAAGCAGGGCGAGAGCGGTGTTCCGGTTG
>CALKBI010000023.1 GCA_937990185.1 uncultured Neomegalonema sp.
CCGTAAGTCATTGATCGCCTGCATTGTGCTTGCGGTTACTGCGGCGTCTCTGATCGGCTCGCCGCAAGTGCCGGGGAAAGTGATGCAGTTTTCGAGTTTAGACCTTCTGGGTCTGATCGGTTTTGGGGAGTAGGGTATGAACCGCGCCAGCCCTAAATTCGCACTCTTCTACGGCTGCGCCATTACGGTGGCGGTCTTTATCATGGGCCTCGTTTTCGGCGTGGGTAGCCTCCACACCAACATTGCCTTTTCGCTTTGCATGGGCGCGTTGGGCGCGCTCGTTATCACATTGATGAGCCGTCTGACGGCGAACAAGAAACAAGATTGAACACGGGCGCACCGCGCCGCGACACTTAAGGGACACCGATGCTTAAAATCGAAAATCTGCACTGCCAGTTGGAAGACGATGCCGACACCAAAATCCTCAAGGGTGTCGATCTCGAGGTCGAAGCGGGTAAGGTCCATGCTATTATGGGTCCGAACGGTTCCGGCAAGTCTACGCTGTCTTACGTTTTGTCAGGCCGCGACGGATATGAAGTTACCGACGGCTCCGCGACGTTGCTCGGCGAAGACATTCTCGACATGGAACCGGACGAGCGCGCCGCTGCGGGCCTTTTCCTAGCATTCCAATACCCGGTTGAGATCCCCGGCGTCGGCAACATGATCTTCTTGCGCACGGCCCTCAACGCGCAGCGCAAAGCACGCGGCGAAGAGGAAATGGGCGCGCCGGAATTCCTCAAACTCGTCCGCGCGAAAGCCGCCGAGCTTGATATATCGCCTGATATGATGAAGCGACCGGTCAATGTCGGTTTTTCCGGTGGTGAGAAAAAGCGCAATGAAATCCTGCAAATGAGCCTGCTTCAACCCAAGCTCTGCATCCTTGATGAAACCGATTCCGGCCTCGATGTAGACGCGATGAAGCTGGTGTCGAAAGGCGTCAATGCCCTGCGCGATGAGGGCCGGGGCTTTCTCGTGATCACCCACTACCAGCGCTTGCTCGATCACATCAAACCGGATGTGGTTCACATCATGGCGGCGGGTAAGATCGTCCAAACCGGCGGACCTGAACTCGCGCTGGAAGTCGAGAAAAACGGATACGCCGATATTCTTGGAGCAGCAGCGTAATGGATGCACCGACGAACCCTTGGCGCGATGCCTTTGAGGCATTCAAAGCGTCGGATGCTGCACAGATGGGCGCGACAGCACGCGATGCGGCTTTCGCAAGATTTGATGCGCATGGTATGCCGTCGAAGCGTGACGAGTATTGGAAGTACACGCCCGTCCGTGACGTAACGCCCGACACTCCAGTCCCGGCGAATAATGCTGCGGATGCTTTTGCGGACGTAGACGCCTATCGTTTTGTCTTTGTCGATGGTCATCTCGATGCGGCGCGATCTGACCGTGATGCGCTTGCCAAAGTTGCGGATGTTGCCGATGAAAAGGGCGCACCGTGGATGGATGGCGTGTTTAACGCGCTTCAGGCACAGCCTATCATCGGCGCGCAAAAACAAGTTGAGCGTCCGTTTGCTGACTTAAACCTCGCTCTCTTTTCTGATGGTTTGGCCGTCCGTATTCCTGCGGGAACCGCGCTCGATAAGCCAATTCACCTGCGTTACGAGGGCAATCGTCCTGCTCACTTACGTCTTGAGATGTTGGTGGAAAAGGGCGCGTCGGCGACTTTGCTTGAATCCGGTGCGGGTGCATTGACCACAGGTGCGGAAGTAGTCGTTGAAGATGGCGCAACGCTCAATCACCTGCGCGCGCAAACCGAAGTCGCGGACAAACAGTTTACGGCACTCTATGCCAAGATCGGCGCAGAGGCTCAGTTCAAGACCTTCACTCTCGCGGCGGATGGCGCATTGATCCGCAATGAGACACAGATCACGATGGCTGGTGAGAATGGCAACGGTCATATCGCGGCTGGCGTGATGGGGCGCGGCAAAGCGCTGATCGACAATACGGTCTATATCAGCCACGAGGCCGCTCATTGCGAGAGCCGCCAAGTCGTTAAGAACGTTATGGACGACGAATCCAAGGCTGTCTTCCAAGGCAAAATTTACGTCAAAAAAGACGCTCAAAAGACAGATGGTTATCAAATCAGCCAATCGGTTCTCTTGTCCGAAGGCGCAGAGTTCAACGCGAAACCTGAACTCGAAATCTACGCCGATGACGTGATGTGTTCGCACGGATCAACGACGGGTGCATTAGACGAAACCGCGCTGTTCTACCTGCGCTCGCGCGGTGTGCCTTTGAAAGAGGCCGAGGCGATGCTTGTCGCCGCCTTTGTTGATGAAGCCATTCTGGAAATTGCTGACGAAGGCTTACAGGATATCGTTCGCAAAGCCGTCGATGCATGGATGGCTGAGCGGGCTGCGGGGTAGGGCGGTGAATCTTCCAGCCTTATACGCAGAAGCATGGGTGCAGCCGCGCCAATCAATGCGGCGCATTCTGTCGTTAGACCTCTCTGAACGCGACCGTATCGTCATGGTCGCGATCACGGGAGTGCTTTTTGCGATCCCGATTATCTTGATTTTCCGCACTCTGGAAATGCCACCGGGACCGGACGGCATTCCTTTGCCTGCGCCAAGTGCAATGATGACGGCGTTCACGACCGTCGCATTTGTGATCATCGGATATTACGTTACGGCTGCACTGGTCAAAGTGTTGGGCACGTTGTTTGGCGGAACCGCGAGCTACTCTGAATCGAAATCCGTTTCAGCATGGACGCAGTTCGTAGTCGGATTGGCGAACCTTGCCCTGATGGTTTTGGCGTTTATTTTACCGTCCTTCTTGGAGGGAGCGGTGAGAATGTTTTTCACCTTTGCGGCTCTCTATGTGTCTTCGGCCTATGTTGCCGAAGCCCATGGCTTTGAGAATGTCGGAAAAGTCGTCGGCGTCACGATTGCCGTGACGTTAGTCCTTGTGATCTTTTTTTTATCAATGGCGCCAACGGGCGGCCTAATCGCAGCTTAATACGCAACGCGCTTTTATAAGTTCAGGTCTGATATGTACGACATTGATGCGATCCGCGATGATTTTCCTGCGACCAAATTAGAGGTTCATGGCAAACCTCTGATCTATCTCGACAACGGGGCAAGCGCGCAAAAACCCCGCCGGGTAATTGATTGCGTCACGCGCACCTATGAGAGCGAATACGCGAACGTCCATCGCGGCTTGCATCATCTGTCAAACCTTGCCACCGAAAATTATGAGGCGGCGCGGGGCGTTGTGCAAAAATTCCTCGGCGCGGCGCATGAAGATGAAATTATCTTCACGCGTGGATCGACTGAATCGATTAATCTCGCGATGTATTCGTGGCTGGAACCGCGCATAAAAGAGGGTGACGAGATTATCCTTACGACGATGGAGCACCATGCCAACATCGTACCGTGGCACTTTATGCGAGAGCGTTACGGCGCAAAGTTGATCTGGATCGATCCCGATGTGAATGGTGATATCCCGGCGGAGGCCATCGGCGCGGCAATCACAGACCGCACCGTCCTTGTGGCTGTGACACAGATGTCGAATGTCCTTGGTTCTGTCGTTGATGCTAAACGCATAACCGAACTTGCCCACGATGCTGGTGCAGCGGTGATGGTCGATGGCTCTCAGGGCGCAGTGCATTTGCCTGTCGATGTGGCAGATATTGGCTGCGACTTCTATGCGATCACAGGTCATAAGCTCTATGGTCCCAGCGGATGCGGCGCACTTTATGTGAAGCGTGCGCGCCACGACGAGATGCGCCCTTGGCACGGCGGCGGCGACATGATCCGCCATGTCCGCAAAGATGAAATCACCTACAATGTTGCGCCCCATAAATTTGAAGCGGGTACTCCGCCGATTGCTCAGGTTATCGGTATGGCCGAAGCAATCCGCTACATGCAGGATGTCGGGATGGAAGCCATCGCCGAGCATGAGCATGATTTGCGCGATTATACCGCTGAGCGTCTTGCAGGGTTGAACTGGCTCCATGTTCAAGGCCAGTCAAAGACCAAAGGCGCGATCTTCTCGTTCACGATGGAGGGCGCGCACGCCCACGATATTTCGACGGTGTTGGACAGGTACGGCGTAGCGGTCCGCGCTGGTCATCACTGTTGCCAACCGCTTATGGATCATCTCGGCGTGACCGCGACGTGCCGCGCGTCTTTCGGCATGTACAACAATCGAGCCGATGCGGATGCACTGGTCGAGTCACTCGAAAAAGCGCGCATGTTGTTTGAGTAGAGAGCTTTTCGCAAAGCGAAAAGCGTCCATCTCATCAGTACGCGCCAGCCGCGCGCGGCAAATGGTGCGAAGCACCATTGAGAGTTGCTCAAACAAGTCGCCACGAAAAATACTGCAAATCCGATAGCTGTTAATGCAATCGGGCAAGAAATATCAGCTTTTAGGTGTGATGGATACTTGAGATAAGCGTTAAGCGGTAGTAAGCTCTCTCCGTATCTCGACTGATTGCGTCGGGTGCGGAGGAACGACCGTTATGCGAATTCCGAGTGCTTTTCTTCTTATGGCTCTGAGCGTCGGTGGTTGCGCGGGCAACCCGAATTCCTTGCGCAACTTTTCCGATATCGACGGGTCGTGGGTCGCAATTGTAGTTTCTTCTGATTGCGCGATTGCTCAAACTTTTCCGATCAACATTGCCGGGAATGCGTTCGGTGTACGCATTCCGCAGACGAACATCTTTTTCTCAGGTGTGGTGCGGGATGGCGTCGTGCGGACGAAGCAGCAATCACTTGAGGGAAAAGGCCCTACGAGTGCGGAAGTCTCTGAAATCGAGGTTGTTTTTGACGGCGTAGACCGCGCGCACGGCACATGGCGATCATCGCGGTGCAGCGGCGCTGTGAATTTGAACAGGCAGGGGGCATCATGAGTGGATTATTGAGATTGCTTCGGTACGGCAACTGGTCGGGTCCGGGCTGGTCAAATGGCGGAAACTACGGGGGCCGGGTTCTTAGCGATGCTGAGCTTCGCACACCGGGAATTGATGCCTATGACAATTACGTCGCGAAAGTACATGACCTGAACGAGATTTTCGCCTCGCAGAACTTGAGAGTAGCGCTCGCGCAAGCGAGTGGCGTGCATAGCAACCTGCTGCTCAAGCGGGATGACGGCGATTATGTTGTTCCTTTAGTTTTTGTTCCTGTACCGGGTCTTTCCGGCACACCGAGGTTTATCGACATTGGCCGTTATCTCGATTCGGTCGCGGCGAATGAGCGCGGAGCCACCGCTGAAGCAATCTACACCTATTTCGAGCATGTAATGCGGTCAAACATGCAGTTCGCAATCGATTACCTTTGGAACGAGCCGTATCTATTCAATCCGAACGCCGTCGCGATGATTGCACAGTTGCTGATAGGGCCACATTTCTTTCTCAGTGAGGCGAAGTGGATCGAAGATCAATTGCTTTTCCTGCGACAAAAAAGCCTGATTTCAGAGGCGCATCTGTGGCGCGTCTCCGATCTCTTGAGGGCGCAATTCGTATCGCCAACCTTCGGCAATCAACCCTCGCAATACATTCCGCCTGTGAGCCGCGCCTATGTGCGCAAGGTTGAAGTGGAAATGTTGCTTGTGGCGGATCGCTCGACATTGCTCAGACGAGCCATAGACCTACGCAATGTGAAGAATCGCATTGATTAAACTGGGTTGCCTTCCCCGTCCGCCCTGATAGCGTAAAAATTTGTTTGTAACGCGGGAGACCGCAGGGAGGACTACTTTGTCTAGATTTAGTAAAATAGCACAGATCACGGCTGCTGCGGCTTTTGCGGTCGGCAGTTGGGCTAGCAGTGCGGCTGCACAAGATCTCGAATTCTTCACCATCGGAACAGGCGGCACAGCCTACACATACTATCCGGTCGGAGGTGTTATTGCGAATGCGATTTCCAAGCCTCCCGGATCGCGTGAATGTGGCCAAGGCGGCTCGTGCGGTGTTGACGGGTTGATTGCTTCGGCGGTTTCGTCTCGCGGATCAGTCGACAATGTGAACGCCATTATTTCCGGCCTTCGTAACTCCGGCTTCGCGCAATCTGATGTCGCTTACTGGGCTTATACCGGCACTGGTACGATGGAAGGCAAAGAGCCTGCAACAGACCTACGCACCATCGCGGCTTTATTCGAGGAACATATTCACCTCGTTGCCTTGGCGGATAGCGGTATTAACTCGGTGGCCGACCTAAAAGGTAAGCGCGTTTCGCTCGATGAGCCGGGATCGGGAACCTATGTCGATGCAAAACTGATCCTTGAAGCAAACGATCTTTCGACAGATGACCTAACCGCAGAAGCCCTCAAAGGTGGCGCGGCTTCCGAGGCACTCCGCAACGGTAAGATTGATGCGTTCTTTGTCGTTGCTGGCTATCCAACGGGTTCGCTGGTTGAGCTGGCGTCCGCTGCGGATATCAAGCTGGTTCCTATTGATGGCGACGGCGCGGCTTCATTGACGAGCAAATATGGGTTCTTTGCTGCCGGTGAAATTCCTGCGGGAACATATGAAGGCGTTGATGCCGTCAATACGGTTGCCGTGGGTGCACAATGGTTCACCAGCGTCAAAGAAGACGATGACCTGATTTACAACATCACCAAAGCCTTGTGGAATAACGAGTCGCGTAAGCTGCTCGATGTGGGCCACGCAAAAGGCAAAACCATCACACCGGCCAGCGCGCTTAACGGTGTTGGCGTGCCTTTGCACCCCGGTGCGGCGCGTTTCTATGAAGAAGCGGGCATGTTGGGAGGCAACAAAGCTGAGATCTTGGATGAGATTAAAGAGATTGAAGCTAAAATTGAAAAACTCAGAGGAATGCTCAAGTAAGGCTTACTTGATCGTTCATTACCTTGACCCCTTCCGGTAACGGGAGGGGTTTTGTTTAAGTCGCATGTCGTATCAGGTGGTATTATGACGCCTCAAGCCGAACTTACCGCAGAAGAACTCGCCGAGATCGAGCGTAAGTTCGATCCTGAAACAGCTTACCGCGTGACCGGACCAAAACTGGCAATGGCGATCTCAGCCGTTTTGGTTGCGATGTCTGTCTATCATTTTTATGCCTCCGGGTTTGGATTGATCCGCGAGTTACTGCATCGGGGAATCCATCTCGCCTTTGTTTTGGGCCTTGGATTTTTACTGTTCTCATGGCGACGTGATCGGCATGGAGTTGGCTGGCAAGATAAGCGTTTTTCGTTTCAGGGCGTTGCGATTATCGACATTCTCTTCAGCTTTCTGGCGGTTGGCGCGGCGCTTTACTTGCCACTTTTGCCACCTGAAATCGTGTCTGAACGCGTGGGCAATCCCTCGCAATCTGATGTCTTCATGGGTAGTGCGCTGTTGCTGATTACCCTCGAAGTCGCGCGCCGGTCCATCGGCCCAACGCTTCCGTTGATTGCGCTCATCTTCATCCTTTTCGCGCTTTATGGCCAATATGCCCCCGGCGCATTAAAGCACGGCGGAACAAGCTGGCTTGGGTTCATCAATCATATCTACATGACGAACCAAGGCATCTACGGCATCGCGATTGGGGCGATGGCAAAATATGTCTTCTTGTTCATTCTGTTTGGAGCGCTGGCGACGAGAATTGGTTTAGGTCAGCTATTTATTGATTTGGCGTCGGTAATTGCCGGGCGATATTCCGGCGGCCCCGCGAAAGTGGCCATCTGTGCTTCAGCCTTTATGGGCAGCATTTCCGGGTCATCCATCGCCAATACAGTCACGACGGGTTCGCTCACAATACCAGCGATGAAAAAAGTCGGCTATCCACCGCATTTCGCCGGAGCGGTTGAGGCCACGGCCTCCACGGGTGGGCAGATTACCCCGCCGGTAATGGGGGCGGCGGCCTTCATCATGGTGGATTACCTTAACATTCCACTACGGGATGTTTTAGCGGCGGCGCTTTTTCCCGCGTTACTCCATTATTTCGGCATCTTCGTTATGGTGCATCTTGAGGCGAAAAAGCTTGGTCTTCGCGGGCTGACCGCCGAAGAACTGCCGAAAGCGGCGATTGTCTTGCGCGAGCATTGGCTCGCACTGATTCCGCTTTTTATATTGGTCTACATGATCCTTTCAGGGCGCACGCCGGACTATGCGGCGGTTTATGCGATCATTGCCTGTGTCGTTGTCGGTTTCCTGAAATCGAGTTCGCAGGTCGCGGTCAGCAAAGCGCGCGGCACGCCTTTACCTGAAAATATATTCGGCATCAGCGCGCTGTGGGAGTCGCTGGCTGCGGGTGCGCGTGGAACCATTGCTGTTGGGGCGGCGGCGGCATGCGTTGGAATTATCGTAGGCGTGGTGACGCTTACCGGGTCCGGCTTTCGCGTTGGTGCGATTGTGATCACGACCGCAAATGATATTGCGGGCTTTGTTTCGTCATTACCGTTGCTGGACTCGTTCTCGGTACAGCAATGGGCGTTGTTCTTCTCTCTGCTCTTGGTGGCAATCGCCTGCATCATCATGGGCGCAGGGGTTCCAACGACCGCGACCTATATCATTCTCGTGTCTGTCACTGCCGGAGCCTTTCAGATCCTTGGCGTTGAACCACTCGTGGCGCACTTCTTTGTCTTCTATTACGGTGTGCTTGCGGATATCACACCGCCCGTCGCGCTGGCCGCTTATGCCGCAGCGGGCATTGCCGGATCGAATCCGTTCAAGACAGGAAACACGGCCTTCCGCCTTGGTATTGCGAAAGCGCTCGTACCCTTTGTCTTTGTCTATTCACCGGCGCTTTTGCTGGTGGCCGATGGCTTCACATGGTGGAGCTTTACCGTGACATTGGCAGGAGCAATGCTGGGAATTGGTGCGCTGGGCGTATCTTTCTCAGGATACCTCTTCGCACCGCTTTATGCTCTGGAGCGTTGGTATGTCGCACTGGTCGCGTTCTTGTTTATCGCACCGGGCTTAACAACGACCTTGATCGGTCTCGCGCTGCTGTCGCCGATTGTCCTTTTACAAATCAAACGAGGAAAGAGTACGGCCTCTGCGATGGGTTGATATTGATGTAAGAAGAGGGCGCGGCACGACAAAAAAAGCCGCCGGGATGAACCGGCGGCTTTTCTAATTCCAGTGATATACGCAGGATATTAAGTCTGCGGATCTTCTTCTTCGCCGGTTTGAGGTGCTTCTTCCTCTTCATCACGGCCCGCATTGCGGATGTCATCACCGATGTCAGCATCCTCATCAAACAGCGATTGCACGTCAAACTCAGCCGCTTCAGCCGCTTCTTCTTCAGCGCGAAGATCAGCAATCGACTTGCCGTCTGCCTGAAGCTCAGCTTCTTCAGCGGAGCGCGCTACGTTTGCAACAACCGTCGATGTGACTTCCGGGTGAAGAACAATGGCGATTTCATGTAAGCCAAGTTCTTTAATCGGCTGCTCAAGTTGGATCTGCTTACGCTCGATAGCGAAGCCTTCAGCTTTAAGCTGATCTGCAACGTCGCGTGTAGAGACCGAACCATACAGCGCGCCGGTTTCGGACGCCTGACGGATGACAATAAACTTGTGTCCGTCGATCTTGTTCGCTTCGGTTTGAGCTTCGCCGCGCATTTCAGCATTACGCGCTTCGAGTGCAGCACGTTGTGCTTCGAACTTCGCGAGATTCGCTTTGTTCGAGCGCAGAGCCTTGCCTTGTGGCAGCAGGAAATTACGGCCATAGCCGTCCTTTACTGATACGACTTCACCCATATTGCCGAGTTTGTCGACGCGCTCCAGTAGGATCACTTCCATATCGTTTCTCCTTACTTGATCGCGTATGGCATCAACGCGAGGAAGCGGGCACGTTTGATCGCGCGAGCGAGTTCACGTTGCTTCTTGGCTGATACGGCAGTGATACGGGACGGCACGATCTTGCCGCGCTCAGAAATGAAACGCTGAAGCAGTTTCACATCTTTATAATCGATCTTCGGTGCGCTGCTGCCCGAGAATGGGCATGACTTGCGACGACGGAAGAATGGGCGTTTTGCTGGTCCAGCCATTGATTATTCCTCCGTACTTTCTGCTTCAGGTGCGGCTTCAGCCGCAGGAGCGTCGTCACGCTTTGGGCGATCTTCGCGCGGGCCACGGTCATCGCGGCGTCCGCCACGGCGATCATCACGCCCGGATTTGCTTTGCATGATAGCGCTGGGGCCTTCTTCATGCGCTTCAACGCGGAAGCTGACGGCGCGCATGACATCTTCGTGCAGACGTTGCAGGCGCTCCATCTCTTGAACCGCAGCAGATGGCGCATCAAGACGCAACATCGCGTAGTGGCCTTTGCGGTTTTTGTTAATTTTATACGCCATTGGGCGCACGCCCCAATATTCATGATTAACGACTGAACCGCCGTTTTCCGTGATAATATTGGTAAATTCTTCGATCAGGCCCTCGGCCTGTGCGCCGGAAATATCCTGACGCGCGATCATGATATGCTCGTAAAGAGGCATATTACGTCCTTTTGCTGCAACGGCTTCAAAGCGTAGGGGCGAATGCTCCTCCCATCCCACGCACGAGCGGCCCGTCACTAAAGTATCGGGAGGAAGCGTGTGTCTAACGGGGAAGCAGGGGGATTGCAAGTAGGGAAAAACAGGTCAATACCTTCGGGAAAGCATTGGAAAGGTTAATATGGCAAAGGCACGGGCAACGATTGTCGTCACGGACGCTGAAGATGACCCCCCGGAAGAGTATCACGAGGTTGTTGATTGGTTAATTCGGTGGGAAAAGGGCGCGCGGATTGTCGGGTACGACTTTCACGATTTAGAGCATATTTGGGATGTAGAGGGCGGCACTGACGCTATAGCTGAACTTCCACGCAATTTACTGCGTGAAAGCGCTTGGTCGCGCGATGGCGGAAAGAAATCGCCTGTTGGGAAAATGAAGTTCTCGATCTCTCGGGCCAAACGCCTTCGCAATCGGGCGCGGACGGCGGCAAAAGAAGAGTAATCATACGCTCCGTTGTTATGTGAAGCGTATGATTGTCGTTATCTTATGCAATCCAGCCTGCTTGTTTAAAGCGCTCGATCAGATCGGCTTCACAGCGCGCGCCGAGTTGCTGAATGACGACGCTCGCCGCAGCACAGCCCATTTTTCCACATGTCTCAGGATCTTGCCCGGTGGTGAGGCCATTGAGGAAGCCCGCAGCAAAAATATCACCTGCGCCTGTCGTATCAACCAGTGCGTCAACTTTATCAGCTGGAATATCAACGCGAACACTGCCAGAAACGACCGTTGCGCCTTTTTCTGAACGGGTGATAGCGACAACGGCAACTTGTTCAGAAACCGTTGTCAGAGCCGCTTCGAAATCATCGGATTGCGTAAGCGACAGCAGTTCATCTTCGTTGGCGAACAGAATATCAACGCTATCGGCAATGATTTCTTTAAAACTATCTCGGTGGCGCTCGACACAGAACGGATCGGATAGCGAGAGCGCAACGCGGCGTTCTGACTCGTGCGCCAACTTCATCGCATGGCGAAAAGCATCTTTGGCGGCTGGTTTATCCCAGAGGTAGCCTTCGAGATACAGCACCGACGCACCGCTGATGGCGGCTTCGTCAAGGTCTTCCGGGCCGAGGTCTGTGGCAGTACCGAGATAAGTCGCCATTGTGCGGTCGGCGTCAGGGGTGACCATCACCATGCAGCGACCTGTTTCTTCGCCATCTGTGCGGGGTGTAGCGGCAAAGGTTGCGCCCATTGCCTTCATGTCGTGGGCATAGACTTCGCCGAATTGGTCATTGCGAACGCGGCCAATAAAAGCGGCTTTGCGGCCAAGCGCAGCCAGTGCAGCAATCGTGTTACCTGCGGAACCGCCAGAGCTTTCGGTCGTCGGTCCCAGTTTTTCGTAGATTGCTTTTGATTGGGGAAGGTCAATCAAACTCATCGCACCCTTTGGCATATCGACTTGTTCGACAACCGAGGGTTCAACTTGGGCAACAATATCGACAATTGCGTTGCCAACGGCGGTCACGTCATATGTGGCTGTCATTCGTATAGTGCCTTTTAGATACAGCGCAGCCCCGCATGTGATGCGGGGCCTTTTTGTCGCGCCGAAAGAAGGAAGCTCCGGAATGCTTCCGGAGCAGTGTACTTAATCTTTTTAAACGCGGCCAGCGGCTGCCTTGAGCGCGTCGGCAGCATCGGTTTTCTCCCACGAGAATCCGCCGTCTGCATCTGGCGTACGACCGAAATGCCCGTAAGCTGCGGTGCGACGATAAATCGGACGGGTTAGGCCGAGACGGTCTTTGATGCCGCGCGGCGTCAGGCTGAATGTTTCGCGGATTGCCTTTTCGATTACTTCGGCGGAGACTACGCCTGTTCCGTAATCTTCAACATGGATCGAAAGAGGCTCTGCAACGCCAATAGCGTAAGACAGTTGCACACAGCAACGCGTAGCCAGACCCGCAGCCACAACGTTTTTAGCAACATAGCGGGAAGCATAAGCAGCGGAGCGGTCAACCTTTGTTGGATCTTTACCCGAGAAAGCACCTCCACCATGTGGTGCAGCGCCTCCATAGGTGTCGACAATAATCTTACGTCCAGTGAGTCCCGCATCACCATCAGGACCACCAATGACGAAACGACCTGTCGGGTTTACATGCCAAATAGTGTCAGCATCGACCCAGCCTTCGGGGAGAGCTTTCAGGGCATAAGGCTCACAGATTGCGCGAACGTCATCTGATGAGAGGCCTTCGGCATGTTGCGTAGAAATAACGATGGTATGGGCGCGAACCGGCTTGCCATCACGATATTCAACGGAGACTTGCGATTTTGAGTCCGGCTCTAGGCCCGAAGCTTCGCCGGAATGTCGTGCTGCGGCCATCAATTCAAGAATACGGTGCGAATATAGAATTGGTGCTGGCATAAGTTCTGGCGTTTCGTCGCAAGCGTAGCCGAACATAATACCTTGGTCGCCTGCACCTTCTTCTGCGTGAAGGCCCGCGCCGTCATCTACGCCTTGCGCGATGTCGGCGGATTGTGCGTGAACCATGCACTGAACATTCGCTGTATCCCAGTGGAAGCCTTTTTGCTCGTAGCCGATTTCTTTAATCGTCTTACGTGCTGCGGCAATCATCTCGTCTTTCGTGACCGAGCCGCGCACTTCACCTGCAAGAACAACGTTGTTCGTTGTTGTCAGCGTCTCAACGGCGACACGTGCTTCGGGGTCGTCGGCAATAAATAGATCGACGATCGAATCCGAAATAGCGTCAGAGACCTTATCCGGGTGACCTTCGGAAACGGATTCGGATGTGAAGAGATAATCTTTACGGGACATGGCGTGTCTTTCGTGAATGGGTCAACGCTGCAAATACCAAAGGCCCCACAAGAAATTGTGGAGCCTTTGATTATCAATTAGTAGCGGTAATGGTCTGGCTTGAACGGACCTTGCTCTGGAACACCGATATAATCGGCCTGTTCTTGAGATAGTTTGGTCAGCTCGACACCCAGTTTTTCAAGGTGCAGCGTCGCGACTTTCTCATCCAGATGCTTTGGAAGAACGTAAACATCGTTCTTGTATTCGTCTGCTTTTGTGAACAGCTCGATTTGAGCAAGCACTTGGTTTGTGAATGAGGCTGACATCACGAAAGATGGGTGGCCCGTAGCACATGCGAGGTTCACGAGACGGCCCTCGGCAAGAAGGATCATTTTCTTCCCGTCGGGGAATTCGATCTCGTCAACTTGGGGCTTGATGTTCGTCCATTTCATGTTTTTCAGGCCAGCGACCTGAATTTCGGAATCAAAGTGGCCGATGTTACAAACGATGGCGCGGTCTTTCATATCGCGCATATGATCGACTGTAATGACGTCTTTGTTGCCGGTGGTGGTGACAAAGATATCGCCCTTACTCGAAGCCTTATCCATCGTGGTGACTTCATAACCGAGCATTGCTGCTTGTAGCGCACAGATCGGGTCAATCTCCGTGACCATAACACGCGCGCCTTGCGAGCGGAGCGATTCAGCGGAGCCTTTGCCCACATCGCCAAAGCCGCAAACAACAGCGACTTTACCACCCATCATGACGTCAGTTGCGCGGCGGATGCCGTCAACCAGCGACTCGCGGCAACCATAGAGGTTGTCAAATTTCGATTTTGTAACACTGTCGTTTACGTTGATGGCGGGGAAGGGCAGCTCACCCTTTTTCGCCAATGTATACAGACGATGGACGCCGGTGGTGGTTTCTTCAGAGACGCCCATGATTGCGTCACGGCGCTTCGTGAACCAGCCTGGTGACTGTTTATGGCGCGCATAGATTTGCGCTTTGACGACTTCTTCTTCCTCGTTTTCAGGATTCGGGATGATGTCTTCACCCGCTTCCAGTTTTGCGCCGAGGATAATGTACATCGTCGCATCGCCGCCATCGTCGAGAATCAGGTTCGGCGTGCCTTCAGGATTTTCAGCCGTGACAGGCCAGTCGAAGATTTTGTCGACATAAAGCCAGTAATCTTCAAGGCTTTCGCCTTTAATTGCGTAGACCGGCGTGCCGCCGGCAGCGATTGCTGCAGCTGCGTGGTCTTGGGTCGAGAAAATGTTGCAGGTTGCCCAACGGATGTCTGCACCAAGCTCGGCCAAGGTCTCGATCAGGACCGCTGTTTGAATTGTCATGTGCAGCGAGCCGGTAATGCGCGCACCTTTTAGAGGTTTGGATGGGCCAAATTCCTCGCGGCAAGCCATCAGGCCGGGCATTTCGGTTTCAGCGATTTCAATTTCTTTGCGACCAAAGTCAGCAAGGCCAATATCGGCGATAGCATAATCGTGTTGAGTAGGCGCGTCCATTGTGAGGGTCCCCTTTCGGCGGGCAAGCACGAAATAGTGGACAGAGGTATTCCGACTCTCTGTCCACTTTAATATGGCTTCCCTTAGCAGAGCCTCGTGGATGGCACAATCACGATATGCGGAAATCCTTATGTGGAGAAATCAGAGTAGCTTTTACCCGACTTTCACGAAAAAAGCCCCCGCTTTTCAGCGAGGGCTTGTTCTAGGTTCCTGTAATAGGCGCTTAAGAGGCGACTGGAGCTTCTTCTTGTTCCGGCTTGCTATCGCCATAGATGAACAATGGTTGCGCGTTTCCGTCGATAACCTCGCCATTCACGACAACTTCTTCGACGTTCTTCATAGCGGGTAGATCGAACATCGCGTTTAGAAGAGTGTTCTCAAGGATTGACCGGAGGCCACGAGCACCTGTCTTGCGTTCGATGGCTTTTTTGGCGATTGCCATCAGCGCATCTTCCGTAAAGGTCAGTTTCGCGCTCTCCATCTCAAACAGACGCTGGTATTGTTTAATGAGAGCATTTTTCGGCTCGCTCAAGATCTGAACGAGAGCATGTTCGTCTAGATCAGTCAGCGTCGCCAGAACAGGCAGTCGGCCAACAAATTCAGGGATTAGGCCGAATTTCACCAAATCTTCCGGCTCTAATTCAGCGAGCAATTCGCCGATTTCGCGATCATCGTCAGCTTTTACGTCAGCGCCGAAACCAATGCCCGAGCCTTTGTCTCGCTGAGCGATGATTTTATCCAGACCAGCAAATGCACCGCCACAGATAAACAGGATATTTGTCGTATCAACTTGCAGAAACTCTTGCTGAGGGTGTTTACGACCTCCCTGTGGGGGAACTGAAGCAACAGTACCTTCCATGATTTTCAGCAGTGCCTGTTGAACACCTTCACCTGATACGTCGCGAGTGATCGACGGATTGTCAGACTTACGGCTGATTTTATCCACCTCATCAATGTAGACGATACCGCGTTGGGCACGTTCAACATTGTAATCAGCCGATTGGAGCAGCTTGAGGATGATATTCTCAACATCTTCGCCGACATATCCGGCTTCAGTTAAAGTCGTCGCATCCGCCATAGTGAATGGGACATCAAGAATACGTGCAAGTGTCTGAGCCAACAGCGTTTTACCGCAGCCCGTTGGACCAAGCAGCATAATATTTGACTTCGCCAACTCGACGTCTTGCGACTTAGATGAGTGATTTAGGCGTTTATAGTGGTTGTGAACAGCAACCGATAGAACACGTTTCGCAGTTCGCTGACCGATGACATAATCATCAAGGACATCACAAATCTCTTGTGGGCTAGGAACACCATCCCCGGATTTCACCAGTGATGATTTGTTCTCTTCGCGGATAATATCCATGCAGAGTTCGACGCATTCATCACAGATAAAAACGGTCGGCCCCGCAATCAGTTTGCGAACCTCGTGCTGGCTCTTCCCGCAAAATGAGCAGTAAAGGGTGTTTTTCGAGTCGCCGCCTGATTTGCTCATTCTGTATCTCTCCTACGCCTTTGGCTTATTTTATCAGCAATATCCTTGCTGAAGCCTTGCGACATTGGGGCCAAACTGTCCCTTATCGGTGGACGCTTTAACATTTAGTGCATTGGAACATGGTAACCAATACGATTTCAAGCTCGATTAACCATGTTCATTCGCGTAATCGTAGGTATGAGACTTAACTATCGTCTTCTGGGAGGTCTCTTTTGGTGACAATTTCGTCAATCAAGCCCCATTCTTTCGCTTTCTCGGCGGTCATAAAGGTGTCGCGTTCCAGCGCGCGTTCGACTTCTTCGATTTTTTGTCCGGTGTGATCGACGTAGATTTGGTTAAGGCGCTTGCGCAGTTCCAAAATCTCACGCGCTTGAATCTCAATATCGGACGCTTGCCCTTGAAATCCGCCGGAAGGCTGGTGAACCATGATCCGGCTGTTCGGCAGCGAAAAGCGCATATCCTTTGCGCCTGCGGTCAAAAGCAATGACCCCATAGAGGCCGCTTGTCCAATGCAGAGCGTTTGCACTTTAGGGCGAATGTATTGCATTGTGTCATAGATTGAGAGACCGGATGTAACAACACCGCCTGGGCTGTTGATATACATCGAGATTTCTTTTTTCGGATTCTCAGCTTCAAGGAACAAAAGCTGTGCGACCATCAGGGTTGCCATTCCGTCATGGACAGGACCGGATACGAAGACAATACGTTCTTTGAGAAGGCGGGAATAAATATCGTAAGACCGCTCGCCTCGGCTGGTCTGTTCGACCACCATAGGAACCAGGGTATTCATGTAAGTATCGACGGGATCTCTCATCGCGGTTCTCCAGCGTGGGGGGTCTTATTACGCAATCGGACGCTCCTGAAAGAAGCGCCCGCTAACACATCGACCATAAGGTCTTGATATTTCGTAAGCTGCCAGAACTTAAAGACATACGCTTTCGTTAGACAGCATCTGTCTCGAGTGCTTCGAGTGCAGCTTCAAGTTCTTCTTTAGTGACAGATTTCTCAGTCAAATTTGCTTGATCGAGGATATGGTCGATGACTTTATCCTCAAACAATGGCGCCTGAATTTCATTCATTGCTTGTTGATTGCTTTGAATCCATTCGAAAAACTGGCGTTCCTGCCCCGGATATTGACGCGCTTGTTGTAAAACTGCGTCGCGCAACTCATCCTGGTCGACTTGAATGTTGTTCTTTGACCCCAAGTCAGCCAACAGCAATCCGAGCATGACACGGCGTTTTGCAATGCGCGTATGCTCTTCAGTTGGCTCAATTTCAGGGTGGTCGTGGCCTTCAACTTCTGGGTTTTCTTCATGCCATAGTTGATGGGCGACTTGTTTTCCTTCGATATCGAGCATCGTAGGCGGCAAATCAAAATCGACCTTTTCATCAAGAGCATCAAGCAATTTACGCTTAAGGTGTGCGCGGGACGCTTGGTCGTATTCAGAGGCAACGCGCTCTTTGATGACACCTTTCAGCGCATCAAGGTCGTCTGAGCCGAAGCGCTTGGCAAGTTCATCGTCAATTTCAGCAGCTTTCGGTGCTTTGACTTCTTTTACGGCTGTTTCAAAGACCGCAGCTTTGCCTTTTAATTCTTCATTGCCGTAATCGTCAGGAAAGCTGACTTCGACGTCTTTTTTGTCACCTGATTTCAGGCCGACGAGTTGCTCTTCAAAACCCGGAATGAACTGACCGGACCCGAGAACGAGTGGAAAGTCTTCCGCTGCGCCGCCTTCAAAGGGTTCGCCATCAATGCGGCCCGTGAAATCAATGACGATTTGATCTTTATCTTCAGCCGCACCATCGCGCGTCTCATAGCTGACCGCATCTTCAGCGAGACGATCAAGGCTTTCTTTGATCGCATCATCGCTGACTTCAATTACGAGCTTCTCAAGCGAAATCGACGAAAAATCGACTTCTGGTACATCCGGCAATAATTCGTAGTTTACGGAGACATTGAGGTCATCACCATCTTTGAAGTCTTCGTTGATGATTTTAATGTCGGGAGTCATCGCAGGGCGATGGTCTTTCTCAGCGATCAAATCACGGACCGACTCATCGACCATTTCCTGAACGGTCTCGCCCATCATGGATTGGCCGAACATCTTACGCATCAGTGTGAGCGGCGCTTTCCCTTTACGGAAGCCTTTCATCGCAAAGTCTTTGCGGTGTGCTTCCAGCTTTTCCGTAACTTTGTCGGCAATGCCCGCCGCTGGAACGGTAATTTCATAGCCTCTTACGAGGCCTTCAGCGGTTGTTTCGTTTACCTGCATTTCGTGCTTTTCCGACTTCTTACTGGCTGCTGCGCTCACAATGCGCTCCGTGCTAAATATCTTCGGGCAAAAGCCCCAGTCACGATGGTACGGGCGGAGGGACTTGAACCCCCAAACCTAAAGGCACCAGAACCTAAATCTGGCGTGTCTACCAATTCCACCACGCCCGCATGTCGTGCTGAAAGCGCTCTATAGCATAGCGTAGAGGCGGCGCAAGCGGCGCGTAGAGAAATTCGTCATAAGCCAAGTTTTTGGTCGAAAACTGGGTTTTCCCAACCGAGAACTTGCTTTGGTACAGAGGGAATTGCATCTGGGATGCCTTTTGCGGTCAAGTCGGGGCTGCGAATTTAGCTGTATTCGTTATTAGGCCATGCGCAGGGGCGCAAGAATCAATGACGCCCTGAATGGGAACCAAGATAGCGTGCGCAAAGATAGCGTGAAACGATGAGAGAACGATATGGACGGGCCAATTAGCCGATCGTTATTTTGTAAATTGTGAGTGCGGATCAGACGTAATCCAGCTTTGGTGCGCCAATAATGACTATCCGCGTATTATTTTGCGCAAGATCAAGAGTAAAAGGCCGAAGTTAACCGTACCAAGAATGATATACGCAATGTCTAAATTCGTCATTCCAAACCCTCCGAGGTTCTCGTGACTATTCGTACTTAAAGACGCAAGAGATTGCAATAGCAGCCAAATTTGCCGTTCAATCTATAATTTGTGGTCCTAACGCTAACCGATCTGCCAATTCTCGCAACAGCTTGCGACGGATTGCTCGAGGGAAGTCTTTATAGTTTTTTGCCACCTCGACAAATGCACCGGGGCCGTAGGCAACGTGATCACGATAATATTGTGCAATGCCTTCTTCCGAACCTTCAATTGCAAGCCCGTTCACGGTAATTCCTACCGCATCCAGCCGGTTATGGAGAGCACTCGGCACAGCACCTTCGTTGCTGGGCCCATCGCCTGACACGTCGATAACTTTACGTTGGCAGCTACGCGGAGCGGTTTCGTATAAGTCAATTGCGACGCGCAACGCTTCTCCGATTCCGGTGGAATAGTTACGAAAAGCGCGCGGAATAGCCTCGATTTTCTTTCGTAAGGCGGCGACGTCTTCATGGGTATCCGTGGCTGTCCATCCGACCGAGACGGCTTGGTGCGGCGTTCCACTCCATTGAACCACGGCAATCAACGCTTTCGCATTGACCAGTGCTTCGGAGATAATCAGATCACCCAAAGCATCGGAAAGACCGTCCGCCTGCAGACGGTATTCTTTGGCATCGACGCTGCCGGAGACGTCAATCGCTAAGACTAACGCGACATCGCAAGCGAGCGCGGGCGAAGAAATCAGGGACGCGGCAAAGGACGCCGCAATCCATTTTTGTCTAAGGCGTCTCACCAGCTTCCTGTATTTTCCATGCTTGCCCAAGGTTCAGCAGCGGCGAGCGCGTCACCGGCTTGCAGCAATTCAATCGAGATACCATCTGGCGATTTTACAAATGCCATGCGGCCATCGCGCGGCGGGCGATTGATTGTGACACCCGCATCCATAAGTGTTTGGCAAGTTTCATAGATATTATCGACACTATAGGCGAGGTGGCCAAAGTTCCGTCCGCCAGTATAGTCCTCGTCGCTATCCCAATTATAAGTCAGTTCAATTTCATTACCCGGTCCACCGCCCGGCTCCGACAGAAAGACCAATGTGCAATCAGCACCATCCAAATCCTTGCGTCTCGTTTCTTCGAGGCCGAGCAGGGTGCAGTAAAATTTTTTGCTCTCTTCGATGTCACTGACTCGGACCATCGTGTGTAAAAATTGAATCGCCATTAGACTCTCCCGACTGGTTCGTTAAACACTTCGACACAGCTAGCGGTCCTATAGCAAGAGACAACGTGATGAGCCTTACGCCTGACCAACAAGCCGAGATCGATGCGCAGCGCGCTCAATCCATGCCGACGCGCCGTGTTGTTGCACCCGGCCTAGAAGAACGGCTGTATGAAGCTATCCCTTTATTAGATCATGGTTTTGTCCGTGCTATTGACTATATGGGCGACGACGAAGCCATCGTTCAGGCCGCGCGTGTTTCGTATGGTCGGGGCACAAAAGCGGCCCGAAATGACGAAGGTTTGATCCGTTATCTTATGCGGCATTGGCACTCTACGCCCTTTGAAATGTGCGAGATAAAACTTCACGTTAAGCTGCCGATCTTCGTTGCGCGTCAGTGGATCAGGCATCGTACCGCTAATGTGAACGAGTATTCAGCGCGCTATTCGATCCTCGACAAAGAATATTATGTCCCTGCGCCCGAGCAACTTGCGGCACAAGCGACATCAAACCGTCAGGGCAGGGGAGATGTGCTGGAAGGCGAAGAGGCGGCGCGGGTGCTCGATATGCTGCGCGGCGATGCGGAGCAGACATATTCGCATTATCACGAGATGCTCAATGAAGGCCCGCTTGATGCGGATGGTAAGCCAACTGCCCTTGATCCATCACGCGATGGGCTGGCGCGAGAGCTTGCACGCATGAACCTGACATTGGCGACATATACGCAATGGTACTGGAAAGTGGATCTGCATAACTTGTTTCATTTTTTGCGATTGAGAGCAGATGCTCACGCGCAATATGAAATTCGAGTTTATGCCGATGCTATGGCTGAACTGACCAGAGCATGGGTTCCGATGGCATATCGGGCGTTTGAGGATTATCGTCTGGGGGCTGTTCAAATGTCTGCGCCAGCCATGGGTGCGCTGAAACGGATGCTTGCCGGTGAGGCTGTGGAGCAGGCGAATAGTGGCCTTTCAGCAGGTGAGTGGCGTGAGTTTATGGCCGCACTGGGCAACCAATAAGATCTGATCCGGCTGCGTTAGAAACCGGATCATCAAGATTAAATGCTTCAATCCACTAGACGAACGAGCTTGTCTGGCCTGTCATCGGTAGGTGACGGGTCTGGCTTGAAGCCTTTCAGCAATTCAGCAATCCCTGAAACGCTGCCAACAAGATTGCTTGTTTCTAGCGGCATCATGATCAGTTTCGAGTTTTGTGAAGAGGCAATATCGCGCAACGATTCTGTATATTTCTGAGCGATGAAATACTGCGTCGCGCGAGAGTCGCCTTCAGAAATTGCCTTGGAAACCATCGTTGTTGCGTTTGCTTCGGCTTCGGCTTCCCGTTCGCGAGCCTCGGCCTCTAAGAATGCTGCTTCTTTGCGGCCTTCAGCGCGCAGGACAGCCGATTGTTTCGCGCCCTCGGCCTCGAAAATTTCAGCCCGTTTTTCACGTTCAGCTTTGATCTGCTTGGCCATGGCTGCGGAGACGTCGGCAGGCGGGATCAAATCCCGAATTTCAACGCGAGTCGCTTTTACACCCCATGGATGCGTTGCTTCATCAATTGCTTGTAGCAATTTTATATTAATCTCATCACGGTCAGACAGCACTTCATCCAGCGCCATCGCGCCGATCATGCTGCGGATATTCGTAATCGTCAGGTTGATAATCGCACGTTCAAGCTCATAAACTTCATAGGCGGCACGCGCGGCATTTGTAACTTGGTAGAATGTAACTGCATCAGCGCGGACAATCGCGTTATCCTTTGTAATCACATCCATTTTGTCGATTTCGAGCAGGCGCTCCATCATATTGACGCGTTGTCCAATGCGATCAACGAATGGAATAAGGAAATGAAGTCCCGACGGTAACGTGCCAGTATATTTACCAAAACGCTCAACAGTCCATTGCTCGCCCTGTGGGACAATGTTGACTGCATTATAAAGCGCGAAAGCGGCAAGAGCAGTGATAATCAACGACGCGGTTAGCATGGCGAACCCTCAGTTCTATGGTTAACAACACCTTGTAATAGTCTTGTTAATAAAGGTTATACGCTGTCCACGGATGAATCGCAAATATTCAAGTATCCTGTCAACATCTCTCGCTTTCTACCAAAGCCAGAACGTTTTTTTATCTCAAAGCCCGCCGACTCTAATCCGCGTCGTACAAATCCGGCGACGGTATAGGTGGCAAAGCTCGCACCGGGTTTAGATGCTCTGGCTACGGCTTGGAGCAGATCTTCTTCCCACATCTCAGGATTACGAGACGGAGCAAAGCCATCAAGGAACCAGGCATCCGCTTTCTCGGTCCAGTTGGGGAGCGTTTGCCGCGCATCGCCGGTAATGACATTCAGAGTTACTGAACCGAACGTCATCATGCCGCCGCCTTGCTTCCAAGCGCTTGTTAAACGGTCTGCATAGTTTCGCAATTTTGGCCATAGGGCCAATGCTTCCCGAATGGCCTCAGAATTTAACGGGTGTAATTCAAAGGACGTGAAGGTCAGTTGTCCTGTCGCTCCCGATTTCTCCCATGCCTGCCATGCTGCACAAAAGTTCAATCCGGTCCCGAATCCTAATTCTGCAATATGAAAGTGGTCTCGTCCTTGCCACCGTGCGGGCAGGTCATTGCCGTCAAGAAAGACGTGCCGTGTCTCGGACAGCCCATCGACACGCGAATAATACGGATCATCAAACTCCGTAGAGACCGGAACGCCGTCTTCCCATCTCAGATCAGGCATTTGGGGGCTGCCCCTCTTGATTCAGACCTAATTCCTTTTGCAGTTTCTTTGTCAGGTTTAGCGACACTAGGCGGTGGCTCTCGGCCAGAGCATCACGCAATCCATCATCATCCATGCTTTCATCGGTGACGCGCTGTATCCATTTCATACCGCGAGAGGCTAGGTAGGGGGCAGGGCGACACCCCGGCTCCTGACTCCACACTTCATATCCGATTTCAGAGACCTTAAACGTCACCCCGAGTGGTGCGCCCTCGTCGTTCCATCCGCCGATGGCAAAGACCTTGCCGCCAACTTTCCAGACATGCGCGCCGCCCCATTGAACGACCGTCGTGGTATGAGGCAGAGATGCACAGAATTGGTTATATTCGTTGAGGGTCATCGGTTCACTTGATCTTTCGTAAAGCCCGCCATCAGTTGATATGCGCCGACCAGCGCAGTGAGTTCTTCTGGCGTTGCCACATCGTCGAGGCTGTCGAAGCCGTCCGGTGCGCGTTCTTCGATCAGATCAATAACACGCTCCGGTCCGCCTTTGCGGTTGGCGTGGACAATCTCGGTTGTTGCGGGGCGTCGTTCAGCTTCATAAGCGGCCAGCGCCTCTGGCCCGTCATGTTTTGTCAGCAGGTCCGCTAAACAGACTGCATCAAGAATAGCTTGGCTCGCGCCGTTCGAGCCGACCGGGTACATCGGATGTGCAGCGTCACCTAATAATGTCACGCGCCCATCAGTCCATTGTTCTAACGGATCACGGTCGCACATCGGGTAGATGAAATTTTGCTCAGTCGCTTTGATCAATCCTTCTATGTCGATTTCGGGCAGATCGAACACCCCATCAACATGCTGCATCACCTCGTCCAGCTTGCCTGCCTTAGACCAATCTTCCCGTGAAGGGATCGGAGTTGAGCCGTCGCCGAGCTTGGCGCAAACCACCCAGTTCATCAGCGCTTTATCCGGCTCATTCAAGTCGTTGAAAATCGGATAGAGTACGAGCTTTGCTTTCATGCCCCCGGCAATGATCATCGTTTTGCCATCGGCAAAGCGTGGCCACATCGCAGCCCCCCGCCACATTAGGATGCCGTTCCACGACGGCGCACCCTCGTCTCCGTGATAATGTCGTCGAACGGTCGAATGGATGCCATCTGCTCCAATCAGTACGTCGCCGCTAAGAATAGCATCACCGCCAGATGTCTCGAACCGAGCCGATACGCCTTTATCATTTTGTTCAAATGACTTGAGGCGATAGCCCGTCTTGATCTGCTCTTCACCAAGGCGTTCGACAGTCGCGTCATGCAGAACTTTTTGCAGCTTACCGCGATGGATCGAGAATTGCGGCACATCATATCCCGCATCAAGACCACGAGGTTGGCTGAGGATGTTTTGTCCTCTGGCAGTCTTATAGATCAGGTTGCTGGTGCGAATGCCCACCGCGTCTAGCGCGTCGAGCAAACCAAGTTTCGCTAGTTCTTTGATCGCGTGAGGCAGAGTGTTGATCCCGACGCCGAGTTGTTTCACTTCCGGTGCTTGCTCGCAAACCACAGCTTCGATTCCACGCGCATGAAGAGCAAGCGCTGTGGTCAATCCGCCAACACCCCCGCCAACAATGAGTACCCGCATGAAATCCTCCCTTTGCTCGTTCCCAGTTTGCGTGTCAGGCTGTTCGAAAGACAAGCACTAAGGGAACGTCGCATGAGTAAGTTGGTCATCCGCAACATCGGATTGTTACTATCAGGTAAGATGGAAAAGCCCATTCTTGATGCGGATTGCATCATTGCCGTTGACGGTAAGATCGTAGCAATCGGTAAAGCGGCAGACATGGACCTCTCCGGTGCTGAAACGGTTGTGGATGCGAAAGGCGTGACCCTCGCCCCGGGTTTGATTGACAGCCATATCCACCCCGTCATTGGTGATTATACCCCTAGACAACAACAGCTTAGCTGGATCGATTCCACCCTGAATGGCGGTGTCACTACTATGATTTCGGCTGGCGAAGTTCATTTGCCGGGTCGCCCGAAAGATATTGTCGGGTTAAAGGCGCTCGCGATTGCGTCGCAGCGTTGGTACGAGAATTTCCGGCCTTCGGGAGTGAAAGTTCATGCCGGTGCGCCGGTGATCGAACAAGGGCTTGAGGAACATGACTTCAAGGAAATGGCGGATGCGGGCGTAAAGCTGCTCGGCGAAGTTGGTCTCGGCACGGTCAAAGACGGTCCGACGGCGAAAAAAATGGTGGATTGGGCGCGCAAATACGGAATGCAATCGACAATTCACACTGGCGGGCCGTCGATTCCCGGTTCCGGCTTGATCGACGCCGATGTTGTGCTGGAAGCCGGAACGGATGTTATCGGGCATATCAATGGTGGGCATTCGGCTTTGCCTGATGATCAGATTGTTTGTTTGTGCGAGTCTTGTCAGGCAGGTCTGGAGATTGTTCATAACGGCAATGAGCGTGCCGCTCTACTGACGCTGAACACGGCGCGCGAACTCAAACAACTCGACCGCGTTATTCTAGGGACCGATGGACCAGCAGGGTCAGGTGTGCAGCCTCTTGGCATTTTGCGGATGATTGCGATGCTGTCGAGCCTTGGCAATGTCCCGGCTGAAATCGCTTTTTGTTTTGGAACCGGTAATACCGCGCGTCAGCGTGAACTGGATGTTGGTTTGATCGAAGAAGGCTATTGCGCTGATTTCGTCTTGATGGACCAAGCGCAGCACGCCCCCGGCAAAACCATACTGGAATCGGTAGAGCTTGGAAATTTACCGGGTGTGGGCATGACAATTATTGACGGAAAAGTCACAAGCCGCCGCAGCCGTAACACCCCACCAGCGGGTGACATACCCTTGATTGAAGGGGAGTAATCTCGTGCCAGATACCGCCCCACATCAAATATGTAGGGCAGTTCCTAAAAGTGGTTCGGGTGCATTTTTCAAAAGGCTATTAGAACGGAATTTCGTCATCCAGATCGTTGCTGAAATTCCCGCCGCCGCTGGAGAAGCCGCCACCGTCGTTGCCACCTGAGGGGCCGCCACGATCATCATAACCGCCGCCACCTCCATAGCCGCCGCTACCGCCGCCTCCGCCACTATCGTTGCGACCGTCGAGCATGGTCATTTCACCGCGGAACGGGCGTAACGTGATCTCGGTGGTGTATTTTTCGACGCCTTGTTGGTCTGTCCATTTGCGAGTCTCTAACTGGCCCTCGAGATAGACTTTTGATCCTTTGCGAAGGTATTGCTCCGCAATGCGAACCAGCCCCTCGTTAAAAATGGCGACACGATGCCATTCCGTGCGCTCTTTGCGCTCGCCCGATTGCTTGTCTTTCCAGTTCTCAGAAGTCGCAATCGCAAGGTTGCAGACCTTGCCACCATTCTGAAACGTCCGAATTTCGGGGTCGCGTCCAAGGTTACCGATGAGAATGACTTTATTGACGCTGCCCGCCATAGTTTCGACTCGCTCTGATTTATCCCAATTCCAACGGACGATAACCATGCGGGGCGAGGAAACAAGACGATAACCATGCGGGGCGAGGTAACAAGATGTTTTTATTTTGTTCTGAATCAGGGTGCTGAGACGACATGTTTTAAATAATCTATGTCGTTTTTGGGTGAGTTTGGCGACGGAATCAACGCAAACGTAACGTTTGTAAAGTGCGATGTGTTTCAGGGGCGGCCTTTTTGAAGCGCATTCAAAGTGTTGATTGCTGAAAAGTGAAAATGTTATGGCCCAGATTTTTGATCTACCAGAAGAAGCAATAAAGCGGCTTCGTGCGTTGATCCCCGACGAAGGCTTCAAGACTGCCGCAGATGAGGCTCTTTCCAAACCCTCTCGCGAATGTAAAGGGCAGCCCGCTGCCGTGCATCGTCTGATTATCTCGGATGATCAAAGGCAAGGTGTCGTCGCGCGGTTGCGGTTAATGCTCGCCCGCGAGGGCTTTGAGGAATGCGGATCGATGCTGCCAATTGGTCATATTTATGAAGGTTTGATCCAAACATTTTCGAGTGAAAGTCGCCTCGTCGTCTGAAAACGCCGAAAGCAAACTCACTTTTTCAAAACCCGCTGCTGTGAATGTTGATGGTAGGGATGCAGGTGTGATCCCTTGGGCTGGCGGCGTGCGCCAGAAATATTAAATGATTTCGTGTAACTTCGAATGCGTTATAACGGGTAAAATCCCTTAGCGGAGAAGAACATGTCGAAATCACTTGTCATTCGCGCGACTTATGCTGTCGCTCTCCTCGCAATATCGGCCTGTTCACAAGCGCCTCGTGATGTAGACCCCAGACTATCTCAGCCGCTGCCGCCACCCACACAAGTGTCGTCACGGTCTGTACCGTCACCAGCGCTCGTTCCTAGCGGGCAAGAAGTGGTCCTACGCGGAACGGCTTTCGCTGTTTCTGGCGATGGGCGATATCCGCAGAACTCACGCTTGACGGTTCGCGTTTATGACGCTGCGGTTGGAAATGTGAATGATTGGGTCGCTGAGCAAAGTTACACTCGAAGCGGTGGTCTGCCTTGGCCTTATGAAATGCGGTTCCGCAATGAGGCTCTTAACGGCATTACAAGCCCGGCACTTGCTGCACGAATTGAAGGTCCTGATGGACGTCTCGTCTATGAGACGTCGCGCGCCATCCCATTGGTCGATGGTGGCTCCGAAGATATTCCTTTGAGTCCGATTGCAGGCGGCGGCATTGCTGCACTGCCTGAGCAGGGATCAGGTCAATACCTTGAATCTCCGCTCGCGCAGCAGCCACAGCAAAGCTATGGCATTCCAGATATCCGCTCTAGCTATGGCTCGCCACGTTACGATTCACCAGTTTATCCCGGTCAATCTTACGAGCCGACATCGATTTCGGGGCCGCCTTCAAATACAATTTTCTGACTTATTAACAATAGCTAGCGTTCGTGTTGTGCCAAGTCATTTAATGACCTCGGCGTGACACGAACAACTCGCGATATTAACCTGCTTTAGATGCTGGATTTGGTTTCGCAGCGCTGATTGGAGTCGCAGCAGCTGGTGCTGCAGGCGCAGCAGCTGGTTTTGCATTTGGACTGTTGATCGGATCTTCGCCCCGGTGCACAGAACCTTCAAAATGGGCGCCAGCTTCGATAGCAATTGTTTTGTGAAGGATATCGCCTTCGACACGTCCAGTGGACGTCAATCTGACTTTCTGTCCGCGAATCCGCCCGATGACATGCCCGTTCACAACAACATCTTCGGCGACAACTTCACCGCGGATGACGGCATCTTCGCCAATCGTCAAAAGGTTAGCACGAATATCACCTTCGACAGTTCCTTCTACCTGTAGGTCACCTTCGGTGTGAAGATTTCCGGTGATTTTTAGATCAGGTGAAATAATCGACGGACCAGTCCCTACTGAAGGTTTTGGCCGGGCACTCGTTGCAGAAGCAGTAACAGGCGAGCTGTTTGGATTTGGCTTTGCTGCGGAAGCGATAGGAGCAGATGCAGGAGTCGATTTCTGTGCTTCATTGCTCGTTTCAATCGGGTCGTTAATTTTACTTTTAGAAAACATTTTAACCTCGTTTCGGCTTCCATTCCACATTCAGTCTATGCGTGTATGGCTGCAAGTTAGGCGTTCTGCGTGTGACGTTGCAGTTTACTCGCCAGATTCTAGCAAACATTTCGGTAAATTGGAAATCTGGTTTTTTCGAGACAATTTTGAATAGTCTGAAACATTAAGACATCTTTTTAACTGTTTCGAGGACTTCTTCTACATGACCGGGCACTTTGACTTTGTGCCACACTTTCGAAATCTGCCGATTAGCATCAATCAGAAATGTTGTGCGTTCAATGCCCATGTATTTCTTTCCATACATGGATTTTTCTACCCAGACGCCATATGCTTCAGTGATTGAACCTTCTTCGTCAGAGATAAGCGCAACTTTAAGGTCGTGCTTATCGCGAAATTTTTCGTGTTTTTTGGTTGTATCGCGTGAGACGCCAATAATAACTGCGCCAGCCGCATCGAAATCGTCGATTAGATCGCTGAATGCGATTGCTTGTTTTGTGCAGCCCGGCGTGTCGTCTTTGGGATAGAAATAGAGGATAACGATTTTACCGGCAAAATCGTCGAGTGAAATTACGTCCCCGCCATCGCGAGGCGCTGAGAAAATCGGTGCAAGCTCCCCAGTTTCGGGCTTTGAAGCGTCAGTCATGAATTACTCCCCTCTAAACTATGAAATTGAATTAACTATGTTTTTTGCCAGTTCTTAGCATGAACTAAACCCATACAGTGCAAAATCAATGTTCTCTGTCATGGAGGAAGCATTGGTACGCGCGATTTATACTTCTATCAGATTTGCTCTTTTGAGCGTGGCCGGTCTTTTCTCGACGGTTGTATTGCTCGGTATTGCCGGCGTTCTTCGGTTGCTGATAGGCCCGATAGATGCGCCTGTACCTCAAGCGTTACTGGACAGAGTTATTGCTGACGCTGCTCCCGGCTGGCAAGTTCGTGTGGAGAATGCCCAACTTGATTTCAGTTCTGATGACGGCTTAAGCGGGCTGAAACTTCGTAATGTTATTTTGGCTGATACAGACGGTCAGGAAATCTTCGACGTACCAGTGTTGGGTTTGCGCTTTGCGATAACACCATCGTTTAATCCCTCAGAAATTCTTACTATCAGAGAGGTCGCCTTAAACGGGGCTTCGCTTGATGTAATCCGCGATGTTGATGGCACACTTCAATTAGCGCTAGGGGATTTCCCGAACTCTGACGATGGCGATGATCCTCTTACATCCTTTGGTGACTTAGCGAGTTTGGAGAATCTGCCACGTTTGCGGATCGAAGACGCGCAGGTTCATTATACTGATCATGCAAGAGGCACGACATGGAAGACGGAGCAAGCGCGCTTTACTGTTGCGCCAAATGATAAGGGATTAGAAACGACCATCGATATTGTCGTTGATGGTGGTATCGGCGGTGCACGGCTCGAAGCGATCCATATCGCAGAGACAGGAGCTGTCAACGCGACCTTGACGCTCGACGATGTGCGTCCCTCCCGTGTTGCCGAGCTCGATCCACTTTTGGCCGAGCTAGCCCGGATTGATGCTCCCTTGAGTGGGAAGTTTGTTATTGCGGCAGATGATGGCGGCGATTTTCGACATATCGCCGCGTCGTTGACAGCATTGAACGGGACGGTGATTCTTGATGAAATACCGGTAGACCTCGAAGCGTTCTCGGCTGAATTGGAGTGTGATATCGCATCGGAGAAATGCGACATTGCCAGACTCTCAATTGCGACCCCCCAGTTTAGCACAGATGCATCGGGAACGTTGCTTCAAGGCAATTCAGATGCGTTGCTTGCTAAGCTAAAACTTACCAATACAACCCTGCATAGTGGAGACACCCACCTTTCCACGGACTCTGCGATTGTCGATGTGACATACAACAGTGAAACCGGCGCAGTGAAGGTAGAGCGTGCCGGTTTAGAGGCTTTATCAGTCACCGGGCTTCCAGAAGGTCAGTCACTTGATATCGCCAAAATCGCCGGTGCAGCGGTTTATGATCCAAGCATCGACGAAGTATCTTTACCTGTTTTTGCCGCTCACAATATTCAGATTAGAGGCGCGCAGGGCGTGCAACAAAAACTTGGCGAAGTTAAAGCCTCGCTGACATTTAATGACTTATCGCAACACCTGAAGATATCCAGATTTCAAGCAAAGCGCTTTGCCAGTTCGACTGATGGCCTCTCTGTTCAGCTCCAAGATGCGAGTGGCAGTGTGGACTTTGATCTGGACGCCGGTCGTGTGGCTCTTGCCGATACGGTTATCAACGGCACGCGCATAACCGAAGCATCGTCCGGCACGTCCACGATTGACGCGATGACAGTGCGTGGAAACCTCGACATCTCTACGCAGACATTAACGGATGGTGTTCTCAAGGTTGCGACTGCGGCAGTATCTATCCCTGAGTTTTACGCCGCGCCGCTTTCTGTTGAGAATACAACTGTTCGGCTGGCTGCGAGCCAGACTGATGGAACCGCAAAGCTGTCACTGAAAGACGCCAGTGCAACTATCGACGGGTTACCTGTAAAAGTGCGAGGCAAGTTCGCGCTTAGAAAAAATGGTACCGCCGTTGGCAGGATTAATGCATCTTTCGGTTCTGCTCCGGCGGCTAGAGTTCCACATCATTGGCCGATTGGTGTAGCGCCCGGTGGTCTACGTTGGGTTTCGAAGAACGTGAAATCTGGATACGTCGATGCAGTAACACTCGATGCTCAATTCGATGAAGAAAATCCGGATTCGGATATGCTGGATCTGCGATTTAATTTCCGCGATGGGCTTGTTACTTTTTCCCCAGATATGCCTCCGATTCAAGAAGCAATAGGGGAGGCGCATGTCACACTTGATCGTCTTGACGTTGCTGTATCCGGCGGTCACGTCCAAGCCCCTCAAGCGGGCATTCTCTCGGTTAGTGGATCACGTTTTTCGATAGCGGACTTTGCTCCAGACATCCCCTTTGGCGAGGTGAAGCTAAAAGCGAGAGGGCATGTCCAATCCGCCCTTCGTTTTCTGGATGCCGACCCAATTAACGCGATCTCACCAACGGGTTTTGACATTACAAAAACAAAAGGGGATGCAGATGCACAAGTCCTTTTGACTTTACCGTTGTCGAAGGATTTGCGTGTTGAAGATGTTCAATTCGATGCCCTCGCGAAAATACATCAATATGTATTGAAGGAACCTCAAACAGATTTATCCATATCTGGTGACTTATTGACAGTTAAAGCCACGCCAGAGGGTCTGACGTTACAGAGTGATGCGCGTATCGGTGGGCTTGCGGCGCGGCTTGGATATTCGCAAGGTTTCGATAAACCCAAGAGCGGTGAATCGAGCAGTGTTTTGACACTGGAATCTTTCCTGTCTTTGGAAGATTTCGCACGTCATGGCCTCGTGCTTGATGATTACGTTGAAGGTCTTACGGCGGTAAAGGCACGTGTCGAAATGTTTGATGGTGGGGCGGCAAAAATCAATGCCGATGCAGACCTCACGAATCTCGTCTTAAAGGTAGACCCTCTCGATTGGCGTAAATCTGCGGGCGTTCCGGCTACGATAAAATTGGCAGGGTATCGTAATGCGAATGGCGCTAGCGCTATCGAAGCACTGGCATTGCGCGGCGAAGATATGATTGCTGACGGGTCCATAGGGTTTTCGAATGATGGACAAATTACCCGTGCAAACTTTGGACGGATCAAGCTAGGCTCTGCGATTGATACCGGCCTGATTTTTGGGCGAAAAACGAATGGCCGGGTTGGTATATTGCTGAAGGGTTCACGGCTCGATTTACGTCGCGCTTTTTCTGAAACCTTGGAAGGCGAAACCTCAACGGCGCATCAAGAATCTTCAAACCGGAATGAAACCGACATCAATGTTCAGCTTGCCCGCGTTCTTTTGCGTGATGATCTCGGTGTTTTCGATCTGACGGGCGGGTTACGATTGCGGGGCACGGATTTACGGGCGGCAAATGTATCGGGAAAACTTAATGGATCGGCTCCCGCAAAAGTGCTTGCTGAACAGAGGTCTGACGGGATGGCAATCAGACTTACCACGCCGGATGCCGGAGCGTTTATTCGGGCGACGGACTTATTTACCGGTGCGTATGATGGCTCGTTGACTCTTGATGCGATCAGGCGAGATCAGTTTTCGCCTGCTCAAATCTCTGGACGCATTCTAATTAACAATATGGTGGTGCATGATGCCCCAACACTGGGACGAATCTTATCCGGCGGTGCAATTCGCACGTTGATGAGCGATCTTACGAATGGCGGAATCAGGTTTTCTAAAATTGAACTTCCGTTTCGCGGTATTGGCCCGCGATGGCAGGTTAAAGACGGCGTAGCCTATGGCCCGCAACTTGGTTTGACACTTGAGGGTGGTTACGATGTTGCGCGCAGCGACTTGAATTTAAATGGCTCTATTTCACCTGCATATGCGATTAACGGTGCATTGGGTAATGTACCCTTGGTTGGATCATTGTTGACAGGGGGCGAGGGTGAAGGCGTGTTTGGCGTCACGTTCTCGGTTGATGGCGACACGAATAAGCCTATCGTTAGTGTGAATCCGCTGTCTGCTCTGGCTCCGGGATTTTTACGTAAAATGTTTGCGGAAATCGGGGACGGAAATGCTCAGACAGTTTTGCCGAACGCAGGAAATGATAAATAGGCGCAAATGCGCTGCGAATAAGCCTAGCGTTCTTTGGGTCTTACGGAAAAGCGGACCAGTGTAGACGATCACAAGAGCGCGTCTTATATCGGTGAGGACAACCAGATAAGGACGTCCCATGCCAATCGAGACAGGCCGCCACTTCCTCGCCATCCCAGGCCCAACTGTCATTCCAGAACGTGTTTTGCGGGCAATGAATCGCCCTATGGTCAATATCTATGAGGGGCCACTGATTGACTTGACGCATGGGTTATTCCCTGACCTCAAAAAAATCGCCAAAACCGAAGGCGATTGCCTGATGTATATATCCAATGGTCACGGTGCTTGGGATGCCGCGCTGTTCAATACGATTTCAGCAGGGGATAAAGTGCTTGTCCTTGAGTCCGGGCGATTTGCTGCCGGCTGGGGAGTGATGGCTGAACAGATGGGTGCAGTGGTTGAGACAATCGCGTGCTCCACTCGACAAGGTGTTGACCCTAATGCCGTAGAAGCGCGCTTGCGTGAGGATACTTCACACGAAATTAAAGCCGTTCTTGTCGTTCAAATTGATACCGCGACAGGGGTGTGGAACGACATTGAGGCCATTGGAAAGGCAATCAAAGCGGCAAACCATCCCACGCTGTTCATGGTTGATTGCATCGCCTGCTTTGGCTGTGTGCCTTACGAGATGGATGCTTGGGGCGTTGATGTCACTGTAGCGGCTTGTCAAAAGGGACTGATGACCCCGCCGGGTCTCGGGTTCGTTTTTGCGAATGGCAAAGCGATGGCGAGACGACATGAGAACGGCTGCCTATCGGCATATTGGGATTGGTTGCCTCGTGCTGACCCTGATATGTATTATAAACTGTTCTGCGGGACTGCACCGGTTAACCACTTATTCGGTCTACGCGAAGCGCTCGATATGATCGCCGAAGAAGGATTAGATGCTGTTTGTGCTCGGCATTCCCGTCTGGCTCGCGGTGTTCGAGCGGCGGTAGCGCGTTGGGGTGAGGGCGGCGGTCCTCTCGAGCTCAATATTACCAACCCGGAAGCACGGTCCGATGCGGTTACAACGATACTAACGGGCGATATCGATGCTCAAGTTTTGCGCCGGATTTGTGAAGATCAGTTGAGTCTGACTCTGGGGCTTGGGATCGGCCTTGATTTTAATGGCGCGTTTCGTATCGGCCATATGGGGCACGTTAATGAGCCAATGATACTGGGTACTTTGGGCACTGTTGAGCTTGCATTGGCGAAGATGAACGCGCCTTACACGCCGGGTGGAACGAATGCTGCAATTGAAGCTATGACGCCGCCCTGAGATATTAATCACATATTTAGGTTAACAACGGAGAGTGGAACGGCGTGTATAGGAGGTCGATATGGCAACCATTCTGTTGCTCGAAGACAATGCTGCGTTAAGACGAATTTTTTCTGTTATATTGACGGAAGAAGGGCACGAGGTCTTGGAAAGCGACAGTGGTATTGCCGCATATGACACCGAATTGCTCTTGTCTGTTGACCTCATGATTACTGATTTGGTCATGCCGAGAGTCGATGGCCTTGATGCCATTCGCACGGCGCTTGAGGCACGTGAAGACTTGAAAGTGATCGCGATGTCGGGTGGTAGTCCTGCTTTCAAGCAAGACTATCTGTCTGTTGCGAGTATTTTTGGTGCTGGTAATATTCTGAGAAAACCGTTTGAACCAAATGTACTGGTTGATGCCGTCAATACGGCTCTTGCCGCATAATCACTTTCTAATAACGTAAAGTTCAAAAGTTTGGCGGCAAGTTGATCCTTGTTGAGCCAAATGGTTAGCAAGTTGTTTACCGCTTTCCTGTGTGTTGTACGGGCTACCTTTTGTACAAACGCTGGGTAAGAAAATGGCCGCAATAATTTTGCTCGACGATGATGAGATGCTTCGTACGTCGCTAGCGGAAACCCTCGAAGCAGAGGGGCATAGCGTTACACAAAGCAATAATGGTCTTGCGGCATTTAATCTTCAGGAAATGGGGGCATTGGACCTGATGATTACTGATCTTTATATGCCGCGTGTGGACGGCATAGAAGCGATCATAGGTGCGAGGCGCGATTTCCCTGACCTCCGCATCATCGCAATGTCAGGTGGCGCTGATTTTCTTAAACAGGACTTTCTACCTTATACCGTAAAACTTGGCGCAGCAGCAATCCTGCGAAAGCCATTCAAGACAAATGTATTTTTAGACACTGTTCGCAGAGTCTTGAGCGTTCCAGCAGGAATGGATCACTTAAGGCCGATACAGGCGAAAGCGTCCTAATCCATCTTGGCAAGAGCATGACGTTTCTTACCCGCACTGAGTTTGCGCGGTGAAGCAAAGTCGCTTGCGGTCAGCATCATGCGTGGATCGTCAATCGGATTATCATCAAGTTTGGCCCCGTTTTCACCAATCAGGCGCTTTGCATCTTTGCCTGATTTCGCGAGGCCAGCTTTGACAAATAAAGCGCCGATAGAAATACCTTCGCCAACATCCTCTGAGCTGAGAGTGACAGTTGGCAAATCTTCAGAAAGTGCGCCTTGCTCAAAGGTGACACGCGCGGCTTCTTCTGCTTGTGCCGCTGCATCTGTTCCATGGCAGAGCGTAGTAATTTCGGTCGCGAGAATTTTCTTTGCCTCGTTGATTTCTTGGCCTTCCAACGCCTCTAGCCGCGCACATTCATCCAGTGGCAACTCAGTGAACAACCGCAAGAACCGACCGACATCGGCATCCATCGTGTTGCGCCAGAACTGCCAGAATTCATAAGGCGAGCGCATGTCGGCGTTGAGCCAGATTGCGCCATCTGCGGACTTGCCCATCTTCGCACCATCGGCAGTGGTGATCAGCGGCGTGGTGATGCCAAACAGAGTCGCTTGTTCAACGCGGCGACCCAACTCGATGCCATTGATGATATTGCCCCACTGGTCCGAGCCGCCGAGTTGTAATTGACAGCCGACACGCCGGTGCAATTCCAAAAAGTCATAGGCTTGCAGCAACATATAGTTGAATTCGAGGAAGGTCAGCGGTTGTTCGCGCTCCAACCGCAGCTTTACGCTATCGAATGTCAGCATCCGGTTGACGGTAAAATGCGGACCGTAATCGCGTAAAAAGTCGATGTAGTTCAGCTTATCGAGCCAATCCGCGTTATCCATCATCACGGCATCGCTCGGCCCGTCGCCAAAGCTCATGTATTTGTCAAAGACGCTGAAGATGCCTTGCTTGTTGGCCTCGATCCCCGCGAGGTCGAGCATCTTGCGCGACTCATCCTTTCCGGAGGGGTCGCCGACTTTCGTTGTGCCGCCGCCCATCAGGACAATCGGCTTATGACCTGTCTTTTGCAGCCAACGCAGCATCATAATTTGCAGCAGCGAGCCGACATGCAGGGACGGCGCGGTGCAGTCAAAACCGATATAAGCGGGCACAACCCCAGCCGCGAACGCCTTATCAAGGTGTTCAAGGTCGGTGCAGTCCTTCATGTATCCGCGTTCGATCATTACGCGCAGAAATTCGGCTTTTGGCTGGTAAGTCATCGCATTGGTCCTTAGGTTCTGACGCGCGTTATAGCGGAAAGGCCGTTCGATGGAAGTCTCTCGCGGAAAACCGGTTTGAGTTCGCGTTACTCGTCCAGCACGACACACTTGTTCAAGTAAAACAACTTATCGAGCCGAGCCTTGCGTAAAGCGCTTACCAACCGACCGGACAGGAGAACTGGTTGATGAACCTGTGAATCAATCCAGAGATCGACACCTTCACGTGCAGATGCCCGAACTTTAAAACCATCATCACGAAAGTGGCTGGCCCAATATTTTTCTGCCCAAAACCGTACATCCGATTTGTCGATAATGATGCTTTCTTTCGTCTCGCCGAAACCTATGCAAAAGTAACTGCCCGACACCGGGGTAACACGATCAATTTCCATGATCTGCGTCGGATAAAGCGAGGTTTTCCCAAGGTTGAAACCCCGCAGCACGTCGGCACATTTGCCTGACATAATGATGAAATCATTACGCATAAGATGACCCGGCATGGGCCGACGTTTATTGGGTTCGTCCCAAAAACTCATTTTCGGAAACCGTTCCGCTGGTAGGGGAACTCCACAATCATTTTGAATTATTGTTTCTCTCAGATTTTTGTCTTCAGCTTCCAAAAGGTCTGTTTTAAAAGGTTTGAATAATTCTGGTTTTACCAGCATCGGGCTTACCCAGATCGTGCCATCAAGTTCATCATCCATATTGCGGTTCCGGTTCATTCAAATGCATCAAGATAGACATCCTTATTCCGGACGGTGAAACGAAAGATCGGCTCGCCATCCTCATCTGTTGTGAAGCTCGCAACGTATTTACGGGCCTCCGCACTGGCGCTGCCTCTCGCCGAAACGCTTCATCCGGCAGGCCAAGTGGCTTTAGTGAGATAATCGGGTTTTTGAGACATGGGTCTCTCTGTAACGGTTTTACGTTGGACTTGAGGATCATAATTCAGTCGTGGGCGCCAGTTTCCGAAGTCCTTGACTTGATCCCATACCGCCTTTGGCTCAAGAAGGCTCCGGATCAAGTCCGTGGAATTCTAATGCGGAAAACCGGTTTGGTCGCTACGGTTCGCGCTGCTCATCCAATACGATGCACTTGGTCAGTCGTTAGCCGGACTTAATCGTCGATGACACAGGGTACAGGTTCGAACAGCCTGTCCAGCTTTGCCTTGCGCAACGCCCGAACAAGTCGTCCCGTCATAAAAACACAAAGCTGGATCGTATCATCAATCCACAGGTCAGGCCCCTTGAGAGCCGAACTGTTGATACACAGGCTATTTGGTTTTCGTTTGTCGGTCGCACCGTATTGATCATAGCGAAGCCTTACTTCTGATTTTTCAATGATGACACTTCGTTTGGTTTCGCCAAAGTTGATCGAAAAGTATGTACCGGGTATCGGCGTTTTTCTATCGGCATCCATCAAATTTACCGGATACAGAGAGGTTCTTCCCAGATTTACGGTACGCAGAACATCCGCGCATTTTGCAGAGATAATGGGGATGTCACAATACATCAGATGCCCCGGATTAGAGTATCTTTTGCCCGGCTTCATCCAGTAATAAGTGTTCGGAAAACTGTCTTCCGGTAGAGCTTTACCGCGCCTATTTCTAATAAACAGATCACTCAATTTCTTGAAGTCATCGTCGATCTCAGGTGGCATGTAATGCTTTTGGATAACAGAAGCATTCATTATCGGGCTAACCCAAACAGTATCGTCGAGGCCGTCGTCGATTGCTGCGGGACTTTCCGGGTTATTCGGTGATTGCATTGATATAAACCTCCTCACTCCGGACGGTGAACCGAAAGAACGGCTCACCATCTTCGTCAGTTGTGAAGGCTGCAACGTATTTACGAGCCTCTGCGCTGGCGTATTTCATTTCCTCGACGGGATCATTCGGCTCGTAATCATGCGCCTCCCATCCCTCGTAGGAATATTCGATTTTTCCGTCAGCGGTTTCGAGAAACACTTCAACGTTGGTGATATAAACCTGCTGTGCAGCGAGGGCATCAATCCGCGCCAGCGCTGCCTCTCGCCGAAACGCTTCATCCGGCAGGCCAAGTGGCTTTAGTGAGATAATGTCGGGTTTTTGAGACATCGAACTCTCCGTAACGGTTTTACGTTGGATCAAAGGATCATAATTTAGACGTGAGCGCCAGTTTTCGAAGGTGGTGGCTTGATCCTGAACCTCTGGTGGCTCAAGAAGGTTCTGGATCAAGTCCGGAGTAGGGTTACGGCATGGAAGTCTCTCGCGGAAAACCGATTTGGGCGTTGGGCCTGATGTCCGGCACATCGATGGATGGCGTTGATGCGGCACTCGTGCTGACCGATGGCGAGACGATTTCGGAATTCGGGGCGGGAGCCGAATATCCGCATGAAACCATCGCTGCGACGCAACAGGTTATGAGGCGACCCCTTGATTACCGCAATGCGGAGACAAAGGAACTTGCCGCCGAATTTGCCAAGGCTGAATATGAGGTTGAAGACAGCCATGCCCGCGCCGTCGTGAGCCTGTTGGGTATGTCCCCAAAAACGCCTGAAGTGATCGGCTTTCATGGTCAAACGGTTTTCCATGCGCCCGATGAGGGCTGGACGTGGCAAATTGGCAGCGGTGAGCGATTGGCACGTTCGCTCAACCGTCCGGTCGTCTGGGATTTCCGCACTGCCGATATGGAGGCGGGCGGTGAGGGCGCGCCGCTGGCTCCCTTCTTCCACTTCGCCCTCGCTAAGCGCATCGGCGCGACTGAGCCGATTGCGTTTCTCAACATCGGGGGGGTGGCGAATGTGACATGGGTGGACCCGACCAAAGACGCACCAGAGGAAGAGGGCGCACTGCTCGCTTTCGATACCGGTCCCGGTAATGCGCTCATCAATGATTGGATGGTGCGCCATGGCCACGAGCCACTCGACCGTGATGGCGCGGAGGCGGCTAAAGGCCACGTGGATGACATGATGCTTCACAGTAATGCGACCGATGCTTTCCTCGAACGCATTCCGCCTAAATCCCTCGACCGCAATGAATTTGCGATGGTGCTGGACCGTATGACGGACCTCTCTCTATCGGATGGTGCAGCGACCTTGACCGCCTTGACTGCCGAATGTGTCGCCGAGGCCCTAAAACACATGCCAAGTGCGCCTTCGCGGTGGCTCATCTGTGGCGGCGGGCGCAAGAACCCTGTGATGATGCAGATGATGGCAGATCGCCTCAACGCGCCGGTTGATCCGGTCGAAGCGGTTGGCCTTGATGGCGATATGTTGGAGGCGCAAGCCTTCGGCTATCTCGCGGTCCGTTCCCTGCGCGGCTTGCCACTGAGCGCGCCCGGAACCACAAATTGTCGCGAACCTGTGACGGGGGGGAGGGTGAGCAGGCCAAACCCTGAAAATCCCGCCTCCACCCTGATCCACCCTTAATGGCGGCGAGAACCGGGGTTCCGGTTATTCGACCACGACGTCGTGTCGTTTCAAGCGTGCCCGTAAAGCATCGCGGGACTTTTCCAGCCCAGGCAGGGTTTCGTTCTGGGCCTTGTCGCGCTGTGCGATCAGGATTTCCATCATCTTCTTGCGGCTGGTTTTCTTGCCGAGGCGCGCCTGAATCGCGCCGTTGACCTCGCGGTGAAATTCGACCATGCCGAGCAGCAGCGGGGGCGCAATTTCAAAGGTGCCTTCGCTTTCAGTCGAGGCTTGCCAGATGAACGTGTCGAACTTGGGCAGGTAGCCTTCGACAACAACCGTGTTCGGCTCTTGCCAAAGCGTGATAAATTCTTCGAGTTCTTCGGTGTTGGTCCGCAGTTCATGGGCGAGGGCGGTCTGCTGGTAATAGCTCGTGCGATCCGACTCGATGAGCTGAAATTCAATGGCTGATTTAAGACCCTCGGACGAGGCCAGATAAACGCCCGCTATGGTCGCAGCAATCATGCAAACCTGCGACACGATGAACTCTGTGCTGCCTATATTGGGAAATTTTATCGCCATTCTTTCAATCCGTTATTTGCGAGCGTCCTGATCTTTGTAATCAGATTTTCGTCGCACCAAAAGCAGGTGTGCCGGAGAAAGGGAATATTTTGACAGTTTATTTCAGCATGATCTCGGATCTGAGAGTAATCGACACTTCCACGCCTTTGACGCAAGCAACAACGTAGAGGCTCTAGTTCGTTATGTGTGCAGCGATTTGAGCCGGATTGCGGGCTGCGTCGGTGTCTACTGGAAACAAAACCGCTAAAGAGGTGTACGATTTTTCCAAAACGCCATTTCGACAGGTGGTCTGAAAGAAGGGCGACCTATGAATATTGATCTACATCCCCGTACAAAGCTGGTGCATGGCGGTATTGAGCGCAGTGAACACCATGAGATGTCCGAAACCCTCTACCTAACCCAAGGTTTTGCTTATCCCGATGCAGGGACCGCCGAAGCACGGTTCGATGGATCTGACTCTGGATATGCCTATGCCCGCTATGGCAATCCGACCGTCGGAATGTTCGAACAGCGGTTGGCCTTGATGGCGATATGTTGGAGGCGCAAGCCTTCGGCTATCTCGCGGTCCGTTCCCTGCGCGGCTTGCCACTGAGCGCACCGGGAACCACGAATTGTCGCGAACCTGTGATTGGTGGTCAGATCGCGATCCCTTGACCTTTTCCGTATGAGGTCGTAATTCTCGTTTAACGCAGCGATTTGAGCCGGATTGCGGGCTGCGTCGGTATCTACCGGAAACAAAACCGCTAAAGAGGTGTGCGATTTTTCCAAAACGCCATTTCGACCGGTTGTTCGTTGGAGCGACCTATGAATATTGATCTACATCCCCGTACAAAGCTGGTGCATGGCGGTATTGAGCGTAGTGAACACCATGAGATGTCCGAAGCCCTCTACCTAACCCAAGGTTTTGCTTATCCCGATGCCGAGACCGCCGAAGCGCGGTTCGATGGGTCTGACTCTGGATATGTCTATGCTCGCTACGGCAATCCGACCGTCGGAATGTTCGAACAGCGTTTGGCGTTGCTAGAGGAAGCCGAGGCCTGCTTTGCAACCGCGTCGGGCATGGCGGCGATGCACGCTTCAATGTTCTCTCAACTGGAAGCCGGCGATCATGTCGTCGCATCACGCGCATTGTTCGGCTCGTGTCATTATATCCTCGATAATCTTCTCCCGCGCTTTGGTGTTGAGACAACCCTTGTGGAAGGCACGGATGTATCTGCATGGGAAAACGCCGTGCGCCCGGAAACTAAAGTGTTCTTTCTGGAGACGCCTTCCAACCCGACACTCGAGATTATTGATATCCGCGCTGTCGCAGATGTTGCTCATGATGCCGGAGCAGTTTTGGTCGTTGACAATGTGTTTGCGACACCTTGCTTTCAGCGGCCCCTCGCGCTGGGCGCAGACATCGTGATGTACTCGACGACAAAGCATATTGACGGTCAGGGGCGTTGTCTCGGCGGGGCTTTGCTCGGGTCGAAAGAGTTCATCAACGGCAAATTATTTGAATACATGAAGCATACCGGCGCGGCTATGAGTCCGTTCAACGCTTGGGTAATGCTGAAAGGGCTGGAGACGCTCGACCTGCGTTGCCGTGCCGCTGCTGATAGCGCAGAAGCCATCGCTCATGTCTTGACAGACCATCGAGCTATATCAAGGACGATCCATCCCGGTTTACCAACGCACCCGCAGCATAATCTTGCGGCGGTTCAGATGGAAAGGCCGGGAACGATGGTCTCATTCGAACTTGAGGGTGGGAAACCGGCTGCCTTTAATTTTATGAACGCACTTGAGATTATTCGGATTTCCAACAATCTCGGTGATGCCAAGTCAATCGCGACTCACCCGACTACCACAACGCATCAGCGCATGACGGAAAAAGATCGGCAAACACTGGGCATCACCCCTGGTTTGATAAGATTGTCAGTGGGATTAGAGCACGCCAATGATCTCATTAGCGATATTTCGCAGGCTTTAGACGCCGCCTGATTTCTGACAGGCGGCGCAAGTTTTATGTTAGAATGTCAGATCAGCAGGTTCTTCTAATCCGTGGATACGCGCTGTTGCAGTGACGGTGTTGGCCAATAAGCAAGCGATGGTCATCGGACCGATTCCGCCGGGAACAGGTGTGATCGCGCCTGCCACTTCAGCGCAGCTTGCGTAATCGCAATCACCAACAATCTTGTGCTTACCTTCGCCTTTTTCCGGCGCTGGAACGCGGTTGATGCCTACGTCAATGACCGTCGCGCCCGGCTTGACCCAATCGCCCTTGACCATTTCAGGTCGTCCGACAGCTGCGACGAGGATATCGGCTTGCTTACAGATTGCAGGCAGGTCTTTGGTTCGGGAGTGGGCGATGGTCACAGTCGCATTCGCTTGCAGCAAAAGCTGTCCCATCGGTTTACCAACAATATTCGAGCGCCCGATAATCACTGCGTTCTGTCCGCTGAGATCACCCATACGGTCCTTAAGCAGCATGTAACTGCCGAGCGGCGTACAAGGAACCATTGCTTTGAGGCCAGCGCCGAGACGTCCAACATTGACGACGTGGAAGCCATCGACATCTTTTTCGGGGGCGATGGTGTTGATGATCAAGTCGGAGTTCAGGTGCTTTGGTAGGGGGAGTTGGACCAGAATGCCGTGGACCTTTGGGTCTGCATTCAGTTTCTCAACCACCCCAATCAATGTGGCCTCGTCGATATCCGCATCATACTTATGCTCAAAGCTTGCCATACCGCATTCGACAGTTTGCTTGCCTTTATTGCGTACATAAACCTGTGAGGCGGGGTCTTCACCTACGAGAACAACCGCAAGACCGGGTTGCACGCCATGAGTCTCGACCATCTTCTTGACATGGCCTGAGACACGCTCACGCACGGTGCCAGCGAATGCTTTTCCATCAATTATTTCGGCGCTCATGGCAGGTTTCCTCGGTTTTTATTAGATATACACTAGACGTGGCGCGAACCAACGCTCTCAACTATCGTCTGCGGGCATACATTTGACGGGATTCGCTTGGCTGGTCCATAGCGGCAAAATAAAGGGACAGTGCGACATGACGGCTATCGCTTTCTTCGGGATCGGTAATATGGGCGCTGGAATGGCGCGTAATCTGATCAAAGCGGGTCACTCTGTTAAGGTATTTGATCTGGATACAGCGAAAGCTGAGGCCATTGAAGGCGCAACGGTAGCCGTTGATGGCGAGGCTGCTGTCTCCGGCGTTGATGTTGTCATAACGATGCTCCCCGGCGGAAAAGCTGTTTTGGGACTTTACCGTGACATAATCTTTGAGCTTTCTGAGAAAGATGCCTTGTTCATTGATTGTTCTACAATTGATGTGGAAACGGCGCGGACATTAGCGGCAGAAGCCAAATCGCGCGGCTTTGCAATGCTGGATGCTCCAGTTTCGGGTGGCGTGACGGGAGCGGACGCAGGAACGCTCGCTTTCATGGTTGGCGGAACGGAAGAAGCCTTTGCACGGGCACAGCCTTTGTTCGACATCATGGGCGCTAAGGCTGTTCTGGCCGGCGCCGCTGGCGCTGGGCAAGGCATCAAAATTTGCAACAATATGATGCTCGCGATTCAAATGATCTCGGTTGCGGAAGGATTTGTCTTGGCCGAAAACTTAGGATTAGAGCCGGAAAAACTATTCGAAGTATCAAGCGCGGCCTCAGGACAATGCTGGTCATTGACGACATATTGTCCCGTGGCTGGTGTGGGACCGAAAACCTCCGCGGATAATGACTTTAAACCCGGTTTCGCAACCGCATTGATGCGAAAAGACCTTGGGCTAGCGATGGAAGCCGCTGAAGCCGCTGGTGCAGTTGTACCCTTTGGTCGCGCTGCGCGTGATGTCTATGAAAAGATGATGATTGACGGACAGGGTGATCTTGATTTCTCATCGGTCATTAAACGCGTGCGTGCGGCTGTGCCGGAAAAGGCATGACGAGGACGAAAATCTTTGCTGAAGAATGACGGTGTAATGATGCGCCGGTATGACAACGGGAGTTCGTGAAATGGATGAAGTTTTTTCACGGCGAAAGCTGATTGAACCCAAAGCACTCCGCAGCCTCATGCAGCGTTCGGATTTACGCGGAGGGCTGCAAGCCGGCTCTCATTTCGGTGCGATTTTGGTGACAGGGATTTTGCTCGCAATGACATGGGGGTCGTGGTTGGCGGTTCCAGTGTTCATTATGCACGGAACGCTGATTAATTTTCTCTATGCGGGACAGCACGAACTTAGCCACGGAACTCCATTCAAAACCAAGGCGCTAAACGAGTGGGTTGGGAGGTTCATAGGGTTCTTAATGATCTATCCGCGAGATTTCGATCTGATCCAGCATCACGCCCACCATCAACATACTCAGAACTGGGAGAAAGATGGCGAGTTGGTTCGGCAACCTTACACCCTACGCAGTTATCTTATGTGGGTGCTTGGGCCGACTTACTGGTATAGCCGGATTGCTCGTATCATACGCTTTTCCAAAGGCCACGTCATAGAGCCGTATATCGCGCCGCATCAGGAATCGACTGTCATTCGTGAGGCACGTATTCATCTGGCGCTCTATGTTGGGATTGCTGTCATCTCTCTTCTTACACAGAGCTGGGCTACGGTGATCTTCTGGTTAGCACCACTGTTGATTACAAAACCAATTCATCAGCTACAGAACACCATCGAACATCTTGGCCTGAGCCACGAAGACGATATTCTCAAAAACACCCGCTCGACAGATACAAATGCTGTGTTGCGCTGGATGTGCTGGAATATGCAGTACCACACGGCGCATCACAGCTTTCCATCGGTTCCATTTTGGAAACTGCGTGCGCTTAATGACACTATCGAAGACCGCATCGGCCACGAAGTTCACCGGATGGGATATATCGAGTTTCAGGTCGCTTTGATCCGAAAATTAATGGGTGGAAAGTCTGAGGCGGATTACCCTTACGATGAAGTATGGATCGCGCGTGGACCAAAGGGCGTTGGTCAGATGGTCGTTGACTGATAAGGTATAGCTAGTTCGCCAACGCCAACGCGCTTGGTTGGTCTTTGTGGGCTAGCTTCCCAATACGATGAGCCGGTATTTTTACCGTAACTTTCGTGCCGTGGCCAAGCTCGCTTTCGATTGCGAGCTGTCCTTCTAGTTTTTCGACCAGACCTTTTACAATGGAAAGTCCCAACCCCATTCCGCCCTTTTGCGTGGTTTTGCTATTTGAGTCGACTTGACGGAACGGTTCGATAATTTCTTCGATATGCTGAGTGGGGATGCCACATCCTTGATCGATGACCGCCAGTTCTGTGTGGGTATCATTTTCTGAACTGGAGATTGTGATTTCTGAGCCAGGGTCACTGAACTTCACTGCATTTGTGACAAGGTTGATGAGGATTTGCGCGGTGCGCTCGGGATCGCAATGGATCATAAGATTTGTATCATGCAACTCTTGTTTGAGGCGAATGTTGGCTGCAGTCACATCGCGCGTACAGGTGTTAACTGTCCTCTCGACGATCTCTGTAATCAGTGACCAATCATCATCCCAGCTCATTTTGTTGACTTCAAGCCGTGACACATCCAGCAGGTCATTGATGTTTGCTTGCAAAAGCGAGCCAGCGAAATGGATATCATCGACGTATTCGCGATATTGCGGTTGATGAATTGGGCCATAGATCTGATGTTTCATCACCTCAGAGAACCCGAGGATCGCATTCATCGGCGTACGCAATTCGTGGCTGACATTTGCGAGCAGATGAGATTTCGCCTGATTTGCTTGTATGGCAGTGTCTCGGGCGGCGATGGCTTCTTCTCGGGTTTCGGCAAGCCGGTCACGATATAGCTTTTGTTCTCTTTCCAACTGCTCACGGGCGAATGCACCGACGACAACTGAAAAAGTTGTAATGCTCATAACAAAAATATTTGCGTAAATTGCCGAGAGCGAGGTCTGCGAGAAATAAACCGTAGGCCAGTAAATGCAGTTCGCGATAATGCACATTATAGCCAAACTGGAATATCTAGGAACGATGAGAGCGTGTCCAAAAACCATCGTTGCTGATAATAGGAATGGATAAAAATCTGCAGCAGGGCGCGGTGCAACGACTGTCATGATTATTATCGATATCGTAGCAGTCATACCGAACAAGAAAATATGCCATTCGCGCTGCTCAGGTGTTGAGTCACTTTGGAAGCGAATGAAGATTGCGGTAAGCGCCGAAACTGTGATGACCCGAATTGTTAACAAGGCAGGCGCAATCTCGCCAGCCATTAAGACATCTAAAATCCCGATCAAAGCGAGCGTAATGATAGCCAGAAATAAGAATGTTTTCCGATGTGCGAGTTTATTCCGGTCGTTCCACTCCCAATAAGATTTCTCCATCTCCGGCGTATCAAAGGCCGGTGACTGAAACCTATTGTAGAAATGGCCGAGGATGTCTTTCATACGTGGAGTTTTCAAGTAATCATCCTGAGGATTCGTTAACAAATTTTGCGAAAGATTGTATCAATTTGAATGAATTGGCTTTGTGAGGTTCAATGCGAGCTAGAAAACGAACGTCAATTTGGAGAATACCTGTATGAATCCTCCGTTGAAAGTTTTTCAATCGCTTTGGGCGATGCAGCCTTACAGCGATATGGCATCAGCATTTGATCAAGTGAGGGATGCCGGGTTTGACGGGATGGCGATTGACCTTGGCGCTGCTGATGTTGCTACGGCTATGAAAACACTACCGCATTTTGAGCGTACCGGATTAACGCCATTGATCGTTGCGTTCCCGAAGTCGGTTGCTGCACTGCGCGAAACCCTCAAGATGTCAAAAGACTTCGGCGGGCCTTTCGTTGTTGTTATTGGCCAAGTATTTCCACTGACTGTCGAAGGGGCAATTCCAATCATTCGCCGTTGGATGGAAATGTCTGACGAAGAAAAAATGCCGATCCAGTTCGAAACCCACCGTAATTGCATTACGAACGATCTTTTCTTTACTTTGAACTTGCTCGACGCAATCCCGGATATGCCGCTCTGTGCAGACCTGTCGCATTATGTTGTCGATCGTGAGTTCTGGTATCCGTTGTCCGAGTTCGACCAAGGGCTAATCACCCGATGCCTGCAACGCGCCGACAGCTTTCAAGGCCGGGTCGCCAGCCGTCAGCAGATTCAGCTTCCGTTAAACTTTCCTCAACACGCTAAATGGGTGTCGCTGTTCGAGCGATGGTGGGAACAGGGGTTCAGAGCCTGGCGGCGTAAAAATCCCAATGATGCGCCGGTTTTCTTATGCGAGCTTGGGCCGCCGGAATATGCGATGACCGGAGCTGATGGAAAAGAGTTATCGGATCGTTGGGTAGAAGCGTTGCAACTGCGCGATAAAGCACGCGAAATATGGGCGAAAGTCTGCGAAGAGGAAAATGCGGCATGACGCCAAAAGATGCAGTTGTGATTGCCCAAGGGTTCACCCGGCTTTCATTAAATACTTATCTGGTTTTCGTTCTGATCTCCCTCGCCTTCGCAGGGATGGCAGTGCTGTCTGAGGATATTTTTGAAACTCCGGCCTATGACGACAAACGTAAAATTATGTGCATCGGATATACGTTATTGTCTGTGACAATGTTGTTGTTCGTTCTGTATCTTACCGCCCGCTCGAATGCGGCGCTTACCTTAGGGAAAGAATTGATGCAGGGACGCGCCGAATCCCAAGAGATAAAGGCTTTGGGCGTGTTTCGATCAATGAGCACGCTTTGGGTCTTATTCTTTATGACTGCGATCATTATCACCGTGAACTATATCGTTCTGATCTACGCAGTTGAGGGCGGATTATTTTAGCTCTTGCACCTCTCGCACACTCCCCTAAGACTTCAACTATGAGTGAAGAAATCTTATTCGATGTCGCCCATGGCTGGGGGATCATCACGCTTAACCGGCCAGAGCAGTTAAATGCACTGACCTTAGGGATGGTGCGTGCGATGGGTGCGCAACTGTCCAAGTGGCGCTCTGACGATTCCGTCAAGGCTGTCATGATCCGTGCTGTCCCCGGCAGAGCCTTTTGCGCAGGCGGCGATATTCGCGCGCTTTACGATATGCGTAAGGCGGATGATGTCGACGGTTGCATGGAGTTCTTCGGCGCGGAGTACCTGAACAACTGGCGTGTGGCTGAATTTCCGAAACCTTTCGTTGCGTTGATCGACGGAGCCGTGATGGGTGGCGGCGTCGGCATTTCGATGCATGGAGATTTCCGTGTTGCGACGGAACATGCTCTCTTCGCAATGCCGGAATGCGGCATCGGACTTTATCCCGATGTTGGTGCGACCTATATGTTGCCTCATCTTGAGGGTGCGATTGGCATGTGGTTGGCGTTGACAGGGACCCGGCTTGCGGCGGCGGACATGGTGCGCTTGGGCTTGGCGACGCATACAGTGAAACGCGAGGGCATTGGCGAGCTGCTAAAGTCACTTGAGAATTTAGAGTGGGGCGATGACAATCATTCCATTGTAAAGCGCGCCCTAGATATCTGGCACGTTACTCCTCCCGGTGAGACGCCAGCGCTGGACCATCTGACAAACATCAACGAGGCGTTTGCCTTGGATAGCAGCGACGAAGTTATTCGGGCACTCGATACCATGCGCGACGATTCATGGGCGGCGGGTCAGCGCGCGGCAATCGAACGCGGCAATCCGCTCAGCATCCGTGTCACCCATCGCGCGATGAAGCTCGGCGAAAAGATGGATATGACCGAAGCCCTGCAAATGGAATACGCGCTGACGCGGCGTTTCGTCGAAGACGGTATCTTCATCGAAGGCGTGCGCGCGCAAATCATAGACAAAGATCGCAGTCCGGTCTGGCCTCATGCAAGCATCAATGATGTCTCGCGCGGTGATGTCGACAATATGTTTCGCGATGCGCCCGATCCGATTAATCTCACATGGTCAGATGAAGCAGAGCAGGGCGCATGACGGACCCCCACCTTCTACGGGATGATGAAGAGGGCGTTGTCACGCTGACCCTCAATCGGCCCGACCAATTCAATCCGCTTTCAGAAACGATGCTCGGTGCGTTGGAAGCGGAGATCGCTTCGATTGCTGAAGATGAAACCGTCAGATGTGTTGTGATCGCTGCGGAAGGCCGTGCCTTTTGTGCCGGACATGATCTGAAAGAAATGCGCGGCACGCCAGAGTTGGCTTACTATCAAACTCTCTTCGCGCGGTGCTCGAGTTTTATGCAAAGCCTGATCGCCTTGCCCGTTCCTGTGATTGCCAAAGTGCAAGGGCTTGCGACGGCGGCGGGGTGTCAGCTTGTAGCGACCTGCGACATGGCGGTGGCCGTCGATACCACGAAGTTCGGTGTCTCTGGCGTTAATCTCGGTCTGTTTTGCTCCACCCCTTCCGTTGCTCTCAGTCGTGTCGTCAGCCGCAAACGTGCATTTGAAATGCTTGCCACAGGTGAGTTCATCAGCGCGAAAACGGCGGAAGATTGGGGCTTGGTCAATCGTGCTGTGCCGGAAGATATGCTCGATGCAGAAGTCGCGCGCATCACCGATAACCTGCGCAAGAAAAGTCCTGTTCCGCTCAAGATGGGTAAAGCGCTGTTCCAACGTCAACTCGGTCTTGATTTGGCTTCGGCCTATGCTGATGCGGGCGAGACGATGGCGCAAAATATGATGACCCATGATGCCGTCGAAGGCATCGACGCCTTCATCGAAAAACGCGATCCCGAATGGCGCGGAGAGTGATTGCGAAGCAATCACGTCCTAAGGTCCCGTAATCGTAAACCCCGCAGCGGCAGATGCATTTTGTGCCCCCATTGCCGCAGGCAATGAGGGGTAAAAATCATCGAGAGCGAAGTGCCGACTCTACACCGGCAAATGCGTCCGATAGAAACCCTCGCTCCATGTGTCGTTCCCGCGAACGCGGGAATCTCATTATGCGAATGTTGATGCTCTTTGACTTATGCAGAATTCAGAAGGCTCTAAACCGCTCCTCACTGCTCACCAATTTCCCGCATAAACTCCCGCAGCCCATCGGCCAGATCAGGCCGTTGCAAAGCAAACGCGATATTGGCTTTTAGAAAGCCGAGCTTGTCGCCACAATCATAGCGCTCGCCTTTGAAGTGACACCCATGCAAAGGCGCGACATCCATCGAGGCGGCAATGGCATCAGTCAGTTGAATCTCATTCCCTGCGCCTTGAACGCCTTTGTCGAGATGCTCAAAAACCGCCGGGTCAAGCACATACCGCCCGATGGCCGCCGTGGTAGAGGGCGCGTCTTCGGGGGCAGGTTTTTCGACAATCCCCTTTGCCCGGATCAGGCTGGGGGAGACTTCAGCCTCGGGGTCAAGAATACCATAGCGGCTGGTATGTTCCGGCAAGACATCCTGCACAGCAATCACATGGCTGCGGCCCAGCGATTCATGCGCGTCTATCAGCTCTCCGATGCAAGGAGGATCGCTCATCACAATATCATCGGGCAACAGAACGGCGAAAGGCTCATCGCCGACGATATGCCGCGCGCACCAAACCGCATGACCAAGCCCAAGCGGTTCTTGCTGGCGCACGAAGACAAGATCACCTGAATTGACCAGAGCATCTTGAAGACGTTGCAAGTCGGCATCGCGTCCGCGTTTTCGGAGGGTTTCTTCCAGCTCGAAAGACCGGTCAAAGTGATCTTCCATCGCCGTCTTACCGCGCGATGACACAAAGATAAATTGCTCAATACCCGCAGCACGGGCTTCGTCCACCGCGTAGTGAATCACTGGCTTATCGACAACCGGCAGCAATTCTTTCGGCATCGACTTTGTTGCTGGCAGGAAGCGGGTTCCGAGGCCGGCTACTGGAAAGACGGCTTTTCTAACACGTCTGGACATATACGTTCCTTATCGTCGGGAGCTGTTCTGCCGTCTGCGACAGATTTTGCCATCTATACCCGTACTCGTTTCGAATTCGGGTTAACGAACGCTTAAGATTGCGTGGATGTTGAGACGTGTTGCGATTGAGTACGATGTAATACTCTGTTGCTAATCTTTGACGAGTATGTGGTCGTCCTATGACTCCATTACGGCTGTAAAAAAGGCATAGAATAAAATCCATATTGCGGCCCAAGCTGGCATCGCCATTCGGGTGAGTCTTGCGCGCTTTAAAGCTGAGACGATGAGTGTCGCCAGCGCAATCACCAAGACCCAGCGGATTATGCGCGCGAAAACACTCCCTAAGACAAAAGCCCATAGAGAAATTCCTGCGCCGGGGGCGGAAATCGCGAAGACTTTGTAAGGCGTGCCGGTCATTGCGCCGATGGTCATATGCCATAACCAAGAGGTCCGCATTTCCTCGCCAACGCGCTCGATCATATTGGGTGATACCAACGGAACCCATTCGACCGCCTCGTAAGCGGCGTCCCAGTTCCAAAGCGCAAAGCAAAACATCACGGCTCCGCCCAATAACGCGCCGAGGAGTGTAAGGAACAGCAAATAGAACGCTTTGCGCCAGCCAAGGCGGATCGCAGCCAGCGTCAACAAAACATCCGGCACGATAAAAAACAGCGTCGCTTCAGCAAAGCCCCAGACGAGCGCTGCTATTTTCCAAGGCGCGCTTATTCCCATGCCGGGAAGTTTCCGCGAGCGGCCAACCCGCTCATGCGTTCCTCTAACCGTTCCATGAATGCGTTGACGTCGCCGCGATAGGTCCAAGACTCGCCAACAAAAACATCGCATGTGAAGGGAACAAACAGATACGTCCCGCGCGGCAATGCTTTGCCGAGGCCGTGCATGAAAACAGGTGTCACAGGCACTTCAGGGCGCGCTTTAACCAAATGAGCAACGCCTTTTTTATAGGTTGCAATCCGCTCCGGCTCGCCGCGCGTCCCTTCGGGGAAAAGGATAAGAATTTTCCCTTCATCCAAGGCGGCAATCGCGCCATCGAGCAGGTTTTTTCGCGGCGTTTTACCGCTCCGGTCGATGGGCAGGATGCCAATGATATGCTTGGCAAACCACCCGAATGCGCCTTGCCCGAAATAATCAACGGCGGCAACGGGCGTTAGCTTTGGCAGATCAGCAAGCGGCAGCATCGACATCAAAGCAAGTGTATCGAGATGCGAGTTGTGGTTTGCAATAATGATGGCCGGTCCGGTTGTCGGTAGCCGCTTGCGATTGCGGATATTCGTCCCGAGGATCAACAGCAAAACAGGGCGAACGATCAGTGCGAAAAATCCAAGACGGAGGAGGCGGATCATTTACGCCCTCCCGCCGATAAAGAAGTAATAGAAGAAATGTAGAAACACCGGCGCAGCGTAAGTCAGGCTGTCGACCCTATCCAAAATTCCCCCATGTCCGGGGATCAACCCGCCACTGTCTTTGACTTGCAGGTCGCGCTTTACGGCTGACATATTCACATCCCCGATGAAGCCCGAGACTGCAATCATGGCTCCTGCCGCCGCCGACCACAGCCACGGCATGATTGTGAGGTAAGGTCCGACGAAGGCGGCGAGGATTGCCGTGCTGATTGCGCCGCCGATAAAACCCTCCCAAGTCTTTTTCGGGCTAACGCTGGGGACAATCGCATGTTTTCCGGTCAGCTTTCCCCATGTGAATTGAGCCACGTCATTAAACTGGGTCATAAAGACAAGGAACAGCAACAGTCCCGCACCCGCCGCGATGCCATTCGACAAATCGCCTTCTGCAAGCAACATCGCGGTATGTGACAGCGTGAAAACTGTCATCATCAATCCCCAACTTACAGTGCCCACCGCGCGCAAAAAGCCTTCCGTTTGCCCTTGCAGGACCATGACCATTGGCAGGAACAGAAACATCCAAACCGGAATGAAAATTACGAACATTCCGTACCAACCGATATGCGCCCAATAAAACTGGATCGGTACACAGAGATACGCGAATAACAGAACCAGCCGGTCGATCCGCCGTGTTGGTATCAGGGAAAAGAACTCTTTCAGGGCAAGATAGGAAATGAACCCGAGAAAGATCGTAGAAATCGCACGATCAATCACCATTGCAATGGTGAAGACGCCAATCATGAACCACCATGATTTTATCCTGAGCATCAACTCGTCAGAGGCATCGCCGGGCTTGTTCTTTCCGATCCACCAAACGAGTATCGTCGCCAGTATCAATAGGCCAAAGATTGCACCGATGGCGTATAAAACGGGTGTTGAAATGTTCATCTGGAACCTCCGGCGAGCGCACCGCGCATACGGTTTGCGATTGTCCAAACGCTAACGATTAAAGCAATCCAGAGCGTCCAGCCGAACCAACCGGCGGGAATAAAACCGCATCCTAACAAAAACCCGGCAATACCAAAAAATGCTGCGCGGTCGCTTTTGCCGAATGGCCCTTGATATTGTCTTTCCGCGTCGATCATAGGCGCAATCGCACCAGTCATCTCAACAATGATCGCAAGCACAACAACCAAGACAAGCAGGCTTGGCGCGGCGACAAGCGCAAACGGCAAATAAAGTGCTGCATCGCTCAGCACGTCGGCCAATTCGTTAAAGAGCGCACCAAACCGGCTTTTCATATCAAATTCTCGGGCGAGCATCCCGTCAATCGCATTGAGTGCCATGCGGATAAAAAGGGTCAGGGGGAGCAGAGCCAGACTGATGCCCGATGCGCCGCTGAACCAAATCCAAGCACCATGGGCGAAACTCAATGCCATTGCTGCGCCTGTAACTTGGTTGGCTGTAACGCCTTTTTCGGCGAGTTTTGAGCAAATTGGGCGCAAGATTGCCTGAAACCGGGGCTTTAAGTCATAAATGCTCGCCATATTGCCCCCCGAAAATAATCCTGAATCGCAGCAAAACTCCGCGACATTTACCGTTCTTTATATTATATTGAGTGAACGGTGCTTATATGCACCCTGACGCTAACCGCTGGTAAGATGCAAGCGGTCGCAAACAACTGATGGAGAACGACGATAGCTCGTAGACCGAATCTCGCGCCGCCGACCAGAGATACTGGCCCCCGCGTGAACCACTTTATCCGCTGCCCTAAAGTACGCGTGATTGATCATGAAGGCGAAAATCGTGGGGTTATGAACCCCGGAGACGCCGTAAAACTGGCTGAAGAAGTTGGTCTTGATCTTGTTGAAGTTTCCCCGAACGTAGACCCTCCGGTCTGTAAAATTCTGGATTTCGGGAAATTCAAGTATGAGACTCAGAAAAAGGCTGCCGAAGCTCGTAAAAGTCAAAAGACAGTCGATTTGAAAGAGGTCAAGTTCAGACCAAACATCGACACACATGATTACGAAGTGAAGTTACGAAGCGCTCGTAAGTTTCTGGGCGAAGGCGACAAATTAAAAGTCACTTTACGTTATCGTGGTCGCGAAATGGCGCACCAAGAGCTTGGCCGTGCATTGCTAGAACGTGTTTCAGGGGATCTGGAAGATATCGGCAAGGTGGAATCAATGCCTAAACTCGAAGGTCGTCAGATGATCATGGTTGTTGGTCCTCGCGTTTAATACGCGAATATCGTTCAAAGTCGTGACGCTAACCCCCGCAAGCCGCGGGGGTGAATGTGCGGTCTTGTTTCCAAACCCTTCACAACACGTCTGCTGTGCCTGGTAAGTGGTTTTCTGTGAGTATTGATGCTGTCGTGATGATGATGTTTCAGGCAGATGTTATTGAGGAACAGCTGAGGCAATTCTCCGGGAGGGGTCTTTGAAAAAACCCCGTATCACATTCTTGCATCGTCTCGAATACGCCGCTGTTCAGCTCGTTGCCCAAACGGTTTGCAGGTTGCCTTTAGATACTTGCACATCGATTGGCGGAGCCGCGGGCAGGTTTTTTGGAAGGTTCACAGGCTTACGCGCGCGCGCATTGAAAAACTTTTCATATGCGATGCCGGATCTTGAAGACGGTGCTCGTTCGGCGACCCTAACCGAAATGTTCGACAGGCTGACACGTACGCTGTTGGAGTATGGTTATCTCCAAAAATTAAGCGATGACACGGACCGTATCGAAATCGAAGGGTTGCATCATCTGGATGCCGCTAAAGCCTCTGGCCGGGGCGCGCTGTTGGTTACGGGCCACTTCGGAAATTGGGAAACAATTCGAATTGCATTCGAGCGCCATGGTTGGCCGCCGGCATTAATTTATCGTGCCTTCAACAATCCTTTGTTCGACGTGTATGCTCAAAAATTAATGAGCGTCGTTGACGCGCCGATTTTCCATAAAGGGCGACGTGGATCTCTGGGAATGTTGCGTCATGTTCGGGGGGGCGGAGCAGCGCTAATTCTTACAGATCAACGATTTAACGGCTCGCCGGAAATACCGTTTTTTGGCCGTCCGGCAAAGACATCGCTCGGCGCAGCTGTCATTGCGAAAAATTATGGTGTTCTTCTCTTGCCAGTACGCGGTGAGCGTATTGGAAGGTCCAGCAGGTTCAAAGTTATCATTGAAGCGCCCTTCCAGACTGAAGAGAAGTCTGCAGAAGTCGTAACTGGAGATATTAATAACCGGTTGGAAACTTGGGTGCGTGCAAATCCAGAGCAATATTTCTGGATGCACAATCGCTGGGGTAAAATCAGTTCTGAGACGCGCTAGCAGCCTTAACGCTTCCGCCATAACGGACCTGCGTTGCCCCGAGAATGGGGCCTACCTTGCCGTTTTGGACAATCACAGCAAAACCGCTTTCACCTTTGGGTTTTGCGCCTTTGAAGCTTTGCGACGAGTTGCCGTCCCAACGGCCAAGCTCACGCCATTCACGAACGACATTCGAATATTCGATATCGCGTCCATGATTTTCGCCGCCGCCGATCGCTTTCACGATACTTGCGTCGTAACCGACCAACCAAACGATTGAGTCGGGTGCAGATCCACTTGCTGGCGAAACCGAAACGCTCACGTTTTCACCTGCGATCTCGGCTTTCACAATCGCTTCGTCTTTAGTTTGGGCGTAGGTTTCGACCGCAGCATCGACCTGCAAGCGACGGCTTCCAATTACGTCCATTTTGCCATCGACCATGAGCTGCGGTGTATAAACATGCCGCGAGCGCATCATTTTGGCGTAATCACGTTGACGTCTGGTATTACCCGGTAGTGCTAGATCGTCTTTCCACCCAAGATAGTCCCAGTAGTCCACATTCAACGAAAGGGCGATTACATTTTCCTGACGAGTAAGAGCTTTGAGAACTTTGTCAGCGGGCGGGCAAGAGCTACAGCCTTGACTTGTATAAAGTTCTACAACAACACTGTTGTCCGCTTGTGCTGTTCCTGCAACAGAGGCAAAAACGGAACCAATAACGATTCCTCGCGTTAAAACAGCGATATTGCGGAATTTTAACATAATCAGACCTTTTGTTTGCCTACCATGCTCATTCTAGCGTGCCACCGTGTTGCAAGCTAATCACGCCTGCGCGATAAAAAAATACATCTTACTCACGTTCAAGATCGGCGCTGTGATCACCCGATGACCATGCTGCAATGGATTTACGTCATTGCAAACCATTCGTACCTCTTCCAAAGTACAATATGATCAAAAGGCTAACAGTAGGTGTCATGGCTTTTCTATAGACATAATGTCACTGCTAAATAATTACGGGAGATTTCGATGAAACTTGATGGCTTACAAGTGATTGCTGCGGATCGGATGGCGGTTTGGCGTGCACTGAACGATCCTAACGTGCTGCAGGCATCGATTCCCGGTTGTAAAGAAATGCAACAAACATCGCCGACGAATTTTGAGGCGGTGGTCGTTCAAAAAGTCGGCCCGGTCAAAGCGACCTTCAATGGCGTTGTTGAGATGCAGGATGTGGTCGAAGGCGAAAGCCTGACTCTTGTCGGAGAGGGCAAAGGCGGAGTTGCTGGCATGGCAAAAGGGTCAGCGCGCGTTTCACTCACTGATGTTCCAGGGGGGACACAAGTTTCATACGAGGCTGATGCGAGCGTGGCGGGGCGCATTGCTCAACTCGGGTCCCGTTTGATTGATGGTGTCGCCAATCGTATGGCGAACACCTTTTTTGAAAACTTTAAAGCCGCGGTTGAAGGCCAAGGCAGTGTAGAGAGTAATAATATGTCAACAGAGTCATCCAACGAAGAATCCGGTGTATCAGGTGCAACATCTGCGGCAGTCGGAGCCGCAGCTGCGGCTGGAGGGGCGGTCGCTGCGACAGCAGCATCTTCCGCAGATGCGGTTGGAAATGCCGTATCAGGTGTTGCGGGCGG
>CALKBI010000024.1 GCA_937990185.1 uncultured Neomegalonema sp.
AATCTGTCACTGGCTGAAGCATCTGATCCCCATTCCAGCTTTCGGATTATGCAACGTTCGCGTCTCTTCAAAATTCGTAAGGCGATGTTCGGCGCGATGGCGGTGATGACGCCGCAGTGTGACGCAGAGGAGAGAGTCGCCGAGGCGGTGGAATGATGGCACCCGATATCGACCTTCACTCGCTGCGCCGCCAATTGTCGGCGGCGCACGATCTACGCATCGACAAAGATGATCCAATTCTCGTTGCGATGGTGTTCGCACAGGCCGTTACAAACAAGATCATCGCTGAAGAACGGGCCAAACGCGCTGATGAGAACCTTCTGACCTACAAAGACGTTCGTCATGTCCTCGAAGGGGTCAGAAACGACTCTCTGCAGTTCTCGCAAGAGATCGTCGGGCTGGCGTTGGATCAGATTAGCAAGTTCATCATTGCTGAGGTCGCTGAGGAGCGGCGGAGCAAGGCAGTGCTTCTCAACAGATTAAAAATTTGGCTCGCTGTGATGGCCGCTGCCGGTGCCACGCACCTCCTGCACTTGATTTAATTTTACCAAGACGAAAGGATCGAACTCGATGGATACAATTGCGATTTCAACTCTGACTGACGAGATATCCGGTGAACGGCTTCTAACCCGCGCCGAGGTCGAAGAGGTTTTCGGCTTTCCGACCAAGCGGTATCTCGAGATCGCGGCCATGAGCAACGATGGGCCGCCAATTGTTCGATTTGGTCGAACCGTTCGTTACAAGGTCAGCGATCTTCGCGGGTGGATCGCAGCGCATCGCGTTGAACGTGAGGGTGATCGCGGTGGCGATGAATAACCACGCTTCCGAAGTCAGAAACTATCGAACGGGCTGCATATTATGCGGCCCGTTTTTGTATCGGATCGTTTCGCGGTGCTTCGTGCTCAAAGGGTGGGCTAAAAGGTGGGCTAAAAATTTCAAATTTCATCTATGTGTATGAAATATATATCAAAATATTATTTGAATGGTGCCCGGGGGGGGACTCGAACCCCCACGCTGTTACCAGCGGCGGATTTTGAATCCGCTGCGTCTACCATTCCGCCACCCGGGCCGCTGCACAGCGATTAAGTCACAGGAGTTTACAGATCAAGACTTTTAGTTGCTTAAATTGATTTTGATTTTCTTATATTTTCGTGATCATCGCAGTTTTCCGTGAATAGCAATTCCATCGAACCCAGAAATGATTTAGCAGAGCGGCATGTTAAGACGCCTGTATGATTGGACGATTGAGAAAGCCGAGTCGCCTTATGCGCTCTTTTTTCTCGCGATGTTGGCTTTTGCGGAAAGTTCATTCTTTCCGATTCCTCAAGAAGCCCTGATGATACCGTTAATTGTTGCTGCGCCGCATAGGGCTTGGCTGATCGCAGGGGTCGTGACGCTTGCATCTGTTGCGGGCGCTGCGGTCGGATATGCTATCGGGTTTTTATTCTACGATACGGTCGGCATCCAACTCCTAGAATTTTATGGAAAAGCAGATCGTTACGACGAATTTAAAGCGATGTATGACGAACATGGAAGCTGGGCTGTAGCAATCGGTGCCATTACGCCGTTTCCGTTTAAGGTCACAACGATTGTCAGTGGCTTGCTTCAGATGGACTTTTTGTCTTTTATTGGAGTGAGCTTGATTGGTCGCGGCATTAGATTTTTCTTGATTGCCGCTTTGCTTTGGAAGTTTGGTACGCCGATCCGTGCCTTTATTGAGCGTCGATTGGGGCTTGTGACGATTGTTTTCTTTGCCATTTTAATCGGCGGTTTTGCGGTGTTGAAATATGCAATCTAGGGCTTTCTTTTTAGCTGCTGCTATTGGCTTTTCGACATTTGTAGCGGCGCTCGCGTTTCAGTATCTCGGCGGCTTGCATCCATGTCAGCTTTGTATCTCTCAACGCTGGGCATTGGGTGTCGGTATTGCGGGAGCCGTTCTTGCCGGTTTGACGAATGGTACCACTCGTATTTTGTTCGGGGTGCTTGCTGTCATTGGATTTCTTGCTGAGATCGGACTGGCCTTTTACCACAGCGGTGTTGAGAGACATTGGTGGCAAGGTCCGCAAAGTTGTTCTGGTGGCGGTTCTCTTCCAACTGCATTTGATCCGGCGACGATATCAGAGAGCGCTTCGGGGCGTGCACCCGCGGCTTGTAACGAGATTCCGTGGGATTTGTTTGGTCTGTCGATGGCGAATTATAATGTCGTGATTGCAGCGGTCATGGCGATGCTGTGTGTCACAGCGTTGCGCTCAAAGCCCGCTGTGTGACCCCGCGTATTCGTGGATTTGCAGCCGCGATATCTGTTCTGTTTATTTGGTCATCCTGGCTGGTGGTTAGTCGCATGGGGGCGCTTTCGCCTCTGACAGTCTTTGACCTCGCCGCTATCCGGTATGGTGTTTCGGCGGTTTTGGTGTTGCCCGTTGTTTTGTGGCTAAAGCCTTGGCGCGACATGAGTGTTCAACGCATTGCAGTGATCACAACCCTTCTTGGTCCGCTTTATATCTTGCTTGTTTTTGGAGGCTTCAAATTCGCACCTGCGGCGCATGGCGGGATTTATATGAACGGTGCTCTGCCAGTAGTTACGCTCGGCATAGCTTGGTTGTGGTTTTCAGAACGCCCGACGTCTCGCCAGATTATCGGATCTTTGGTCGTCATCATCGGCGTTGTTATGGTCATTGCGGATACGGCGCAGATCAAGCTTGGAAATGCTTGGCTCGGTGATGGTATGTTCCTCGCTGCGGCTGTGTTTTTCTCAGGATACATGGTCGCGAGCCGCGTATGGGGCGTGACGATCCCACAGCTTTTACTCTGTAGTTCAGTCCTAAATGCGGTCTTATTCGTCCCGATTTGGATTGCGTTCCTTCCGTCTGAACTTGGGAATGCAAGTACGAGTGAGATTGTTTTGCAAATTGTCTATCAGGGGATCATTCCTAATTTGATCGGGTTGTTGCTTGTCACATATGCGGTACGAACGATTGGTGCGCCGGTGACATCGGCATTTATGGCGGCTGTTCCCGGCCTTGGCGCGTTTCTCAGCTTGGTCTTTTTAGGGGAGGCTCTCGGCCCATTGGGCTGGTTTGCTTTGATCTTACTTACTCTGGGAATCGTACTCATGGCATTGAAGGAACGAACCGTTTAGGAAGACGGGAATCGAAAGGGAACTGATGATGAGCACTCTTGAAGGCCCTGCCGTCGATGCGGCTTCCGGCACGGCGACCAGCCTGGTTATCTTCCTGCATGGCTATGGTGCGGATGGGAATGACTTGATTGGATTGTCGCAGCCGCTCGCTGGTGTTTTTCCTGATACTGCTTTTGTTTCACCCCATGCGCCGGAGCCTTGTGCTGCGGCCCCGATGGGGCGTCAGTGGTTTCCGATCCCTTATCTCGATGGCTCGTCAGAAGTTGCGATGATGGAAGGCTTAGGCCGTGCGAAAGCGGCTTTGAATGCCTTCGTTGATGCTCAGATGGCTGAGAGAGGTTTGGCGGCGGATCGCGTTGCTTTGATTGGTTTCTCGCAAGGGACAATGATGTCTTTGGAAGTTGGTTTGCGACGTGAAGCCCAACTTGCGGGGATCGTCGGATTCTCCGGACGTCTTTTGCGGGCTGAGGCTTTGGAAAAAGAGATCAAGAGCAAGCCACCGGTTTTGTTGGTCCACGGAGATGCCGATCAGGTCGTGCCGTTGCAATCTTTGGATGATGCCACAAAAGCACTGAAAGCTGTGGGTGTGGAGGTCGAGGCACATACCCGCCCCGGCTTGGGGCACGGCATTGATAATGAGGGACTGAGCCTGGCGGCTGCTCATTTGAATAAAGTGCTGAATTCATAACAATTTCGTCGACGCGAAGCATCAGAAGTATGACTGAAAAATCTGCTATTCTAGGATGATTGACCACTACCCTCCCGACATGTAGCCTTCTGGCACAGGTTAGGAGAGTAACGTAGATGACCAGTTCGATTTCGACGACCCCAACCTTTGTTCGGCGGCCATCCGGCATTCGGGATCGTCCTGCACTCGTGTTGAACGCCGATTACAGACCTCTTTCGTACTTTCCGCTCTCGCTGTGGCCCTGGCAGGAAGCGGTAAAGGCAGTGTTTCTTGAGCGGGTCAATATTGTCTCGGAATACGAAGAAGAAGTGCATTCGCCATCGATGTCGATGCGCGTGCCCAGTGTTGTCTCGCTGCGAGATTATATTCAGCCCGCGAAATACCCCGCATTTACGCGCTTTAACCTGTTCCTACGCGATGAGTTTGTCTGCCAATATTGCGGTGCAGCGGTCGAATTGACTTTTGACCATGTTGTCCCTCGCTCAAAAGGCGGGCGCACGACATGGGAGAATGTGGTGGCAGCGTGCAGTCCTTGTAACCTGCGCAAAGGCAGTCAGGATGTTGGGCGGGCATCCGGTATTATGCTGAACCGTAAACCCTATAAGCCGACCGCAATGAAACTACAGAATGTCGGCCGCAAATTCCCGCCGAACCATCTGCATGAAAGTTGGATGGATTATCTGTATTGGGATGCGGAGCTCGAAGCGTAAGTATCTTTAGATTACCACATTGCGTTAAAGCTGATTGGTGGTGATGCCTTTCGATCCGTTGATGGCTCAATGTAAACGCAAAGTGTTTAAAGGCGTGTTGAATGCTGTGGCATACGCGCCTTTTTCGTGTCTCTTTGACTCCTTTTTCACCTGCTTTGATTGTCGAAAAGAGGGTGAATTATGTTAATCGCACATGGTCCTGCCGGGTATTTAGTTGGGGTTACAGCAACGCGAGCACGGCGACGGTTAGATTTGGTGATTGCCGGAATTGTTGGTGGCCTGCTCCCCGATCTTGATGCTGTGGGATATCATCTTGGTATTGTTCAAGGGTTTCATCGTGCGACCCCACTGCATTGGCCGAGTGTTTGGATTGCTCTGACGCTAATAGGCTTGGCCGTCATTCTGTTCAAGCGAGGCATGGGCGAGATTATTACCGTTATTGGTGTCTCGGCGCTGGTTCATTGCGGATTGGATATGACGATGGCCCCACTTTACTGGGGCGCACCCTTTCACTGGCATAGTTATGAGATGGTCCATGTCCCCGGCGGGTGGTCACCTTATTGGTTGGGCTTTATCTTCTATTGGACGTTTTTGCCGGAAATTATGATTTGGATTGCAGCGTTTTGGCTGTGGTGGAATCGCCGTAAACGGGTTGAGCAATGATTCCAAAAGCTGTTTAGTTTTAAGGGCTAGCGTAGAATCGTGTAGACTTACGGGATGCTTGGCCAAGGATCGCCTTGTATGGCGCGTCATACTTGCGAGATCAGTAAAAAGGGTGGGATTGATGAGATCTATTTTTCCAGCGATTGCAACTGCATGTGCCATAGGCTTTACGCCAGTTTCAGCGATGGCAGAGTCGATTTCGACCGCATCCGAAGCGGTTGCTTATCTGCTCGACAATAAACTCGTTCCAGAGACGGATACCACGCGGGTTTACGAAATCGCGGAGAGTATCAGGCCGGGTATTCACCGTTGGAGGTTTACTTTCCTGAGTGAAGCACATCTTACATCCATCAAGATCAATGCGGATCTTGAGACCGAGGTTCTCGCACAATTCGATGATCCATCATCCTTTAGCCCGTCTTTTGTAGAGAGGATAGCCGAGCCGCGTGATATCCCCATAGGGCAAGAATTTGTCGAGAAGGCTCGGGCGTTGGTAAAATCAAAATACCCTGCAAACGTCATCGAGCCGGGACACATATCGCTCTACAAAATTTGTCTAACACCAAGTGATGGAAAAGCCTCTAAATATTCAAATGGATGCCGTCGTAAACAACCATTTGAACAGTGGAATGTTTATTTGCGCGTGACGCCACCCTCTGGAGACTGGTTCGTGAAGAATGTCGTTTTCGCGGATGAACTGGAACCGGTTGTATCGGATGGTCCGCGCGGGTTCTTTCAGTAAGGAAGCATGAGGAGCATAAAACCGCTCCTCATTCTTCTTTCGATTCCCGCGCCTTTTCTTCGCGTGTTTTATCTTTGCGTCGGCGCAGATTCGCTCGGAGGGCATCGGCAAGGCGCTTTTCGCGCTTTTGTTTTGTCTCGCCTGACATTTAGGCTTCCATTGCTTCTAATTCGTCGATCATTGACGAGATCAGCGATAATCCTTGATCCCAGAACGCGGGGTCAGAAGCATCGAGACCGAAAGGCTTCAGCAACTCGCTGTGATGTTTAGCGCCGCCTGCTTTGAGCATATCGAAATAGCGCTGTTGGAAGCCGTCTTCGCCTTCCTGATAACGCGCGTAGAGCGCATTTACCAAGCCATCACCGAACGCATAGGCATAGACGTAGAAGGGCGCGTGGACGAAGTGGCTTACATAGGTCCAGAATGCTGCATATTCGTCGACCAGATTAATCGACGGGCCGAGGCTTTCATGGGCGACATCCATCCAGAGTTGGCCGATTTGATCTGAAGTTAATTCGCCTTCTTTGCGGGCCGCATGGACACGGTTCTCGAACTCGTAAAAGCTGATCTGCCGAACGACTGTGTTCAGCATGTCCTCGACTTTACCCGCCAATAGCGCTTTGCGGCGGCCTTTGTCGGTTTCGGCTTTCAGCAGTGATTGGAAGGTCAGCATTTCACCGAAGACGCTGGCTGTCTCTGCTAATGTCAGCGGTGTGTGCGAGAGCAATTCGCCTTGGCCAGCGGCGAGCAACTGGTGAACGCCGTGGCCCAGCTCATGCGCGAGAGTCATTACATCGCGGGTTTTGCCGAGGTAATTAACCAGCACATAAGGATGCGCAGTTGTTACGGTCGGGTGCGCGAAAGCACCGGAGGCTTTGCCGGGGCGTACGGGCGCGTCAATCCATTGCTCATCAAAAAAACGGCGTGCAAGGTTTGCCATTTCAGGATCAAAACCGCCATACGCATCGAGCACGGTATCGCGGGCTTCGGTCCATGGGATCTTACGGTCGTCTTTCTCCGGTAAGGGCGCATTACGATCCCAATATTCAAGCTTTTCCAGCCCGAGCCATTTGGCTTTAAGCGCGTAATAGCGGTGTGACAGTTTCGGATAAGCATTCTGCACAGCATCGCGCAGGGCATCCACGACTTCCGGTTCTACGTGGTTTGCGAGGTGACGTCCCGATTGCGGGGTGGGCAGTTTGCGCCAGCGGTCCTCGACTTCTTTCTCTTTGACCAATGTATTCGTGACACGGGTAAAGATCGGCAGGTTGGCCTCAAACACTTTTGCCAGCGAATGCGCGGCAGTTTCGCGCTTGCTGCGGTCGCTGTCCGAGAGCTGATTAAGCGCGGCTTCAATCGGCAATTCTTCGCCATCAATCTCAAAACGTAAGCTAGCCAAGTGGTCGTCATAGAGGCGCACCCAAGCGGATGAACCGACGACACTTTGATCGTGGAGAAATTTCTCCAACTCATCAGAGAGCTGATACGGGCGGAACGAGCGCAGGCGTTCGATCCAAGGTTTGTAGCGCGCAAGGTCTGCGCTTTCTGCGATTTGCTTTTCCAGAACCGCGTCGTCGATTTTGTTCATCTCAAGTGTGAAGAAGACGATTGGCGTGGAAATATCCGTTACGCGGCCTTGACAGTTTCCGTAAAACTGACCGGAGGCAGCATCTGAGGTGTCTTGCTGATAAAGTAGGCCAGCATACGACATGATCCGGCCCATGATTTCAGAGAGTTCTTCATATCGCCGAACCGCATTGGCCATCTCCGCGCCAGAAAGCGTGGCGAGCTTGCCTTCATAATCGGCGGCAAGGCTGTCTGCTTTTTGCTTTGCTTCGTCAAAGGCTGCCTCCAGTTCCGGTGCGTCTGGGGCAGGGTAGAGGTCGGCTAGGTTCCAGCTAGGCAGATCGCCAAGGTCAGCATCGGTAGAGGCGGCAGCGGTCATAAGGCTTCTCTCTTACGTTTTTATGCCCTCTTTGGGCAGGAGCGGGGCGTCCGGGTCGATCTTGGGCAGTTTGCGTTTGCGGCGGATAATAATATCGCCGTTTGGCATGATCTCCGGTATTTCATACTGAGGTAGGTTGTCGATCAACAACGGTAAACGGTCCATTAAACTTTCGATCATTGGCAGCAGAGATTCAACTGCTTCGCGCGCTTCGGGGCCGAGCAGGTCTTCGGCTTGCCTTTCAAGCTCACGCAGAGCTTCCGGTAAAGAACCGCTATCTGCGTAGGCGACCGGCGTATGAAGAGACGTTGCAACAAGAGTTGCCATAATAATACGGGTACTTGAGACCATAACATGCGCTCCGGTTTCTCGATTTTCGAGAGGATCACCAACTAGATGGCGATTGTTTGATCCGATGTCGAGATGCGCAGTTATTTTACGTATTCCGGTTCAGAAATGATCTGTAAGGCGTTGATTTATTGGTGCGGTCGGCCTTCAGGGAAGCCGGCCTCGACATTTTGCGCGTGACACGCCGCCTCAGTCCGTTCCTCTAGCAACTGCATGAACGGTGCGGATTCCATTCCGGGTGGGATTGGTTCCAGAAATTCCATGATCATTTTGCCCGGATACCGCAAAAAGGTTTTGCGTCCCCAAAATAAGCCTGCGTTCGTGGCCGTCGGAACGCAGGGTACTTGGATTGTATCAACGATTTTCCAGACACCAATTTTGTAGGGCGCCTTTGCCGCGGGAGCGACGCGGGTTCCTTGCGGGAAAATAACCGTTTGGCCGAGACCGTCTTTTTTTTGCTGACTTAGAATTCCGTCAATCATGGATCGGACGGCAGCGCCTTTTTTGCCGCGCGAAACGGGAATACCCCCAATGCGCGCTCCGTAATACCCAAAGATAGGCGCATAGAGCAGTTCTCGCTTGAATACATAGCGCGGACGCGGAACCGCCAGGATGATGATGACCATATCGATAAATGATTGGTGCTTTGCGCCAAGGACGACTTCTCCGTCAGGTGCAGTGCCGCGGATTTCATACTCCGTGCCGCAAAGAACTTTCATCAACCACAGGATCGTGCGCGAGTAGGCTCGCATAACCCCGTAAGTGCCTTCGCGGGAATGGATTGCGAATGGCAGACCGAAAATCCCGAAAATCGGTATCAGCAGGTACACAAGGACGTTGAAAATGCCTGAACGCACATAAATCATGCGCCGCGCCTCAATGTGCCGAGCACAGTCAACCGCGCAGCGAGGATGCATAAGATAACGACAAACAAAATCACTCCGAGGAAAACTAGCCACCAATAGGTTGGCAGTTCCAGAGCTGGCAATGCACGGCTGACCGTCGGCATTGCGTCAAAACCGACCATCGCAGCGAATGCCAGCAAGCACCCCAAAAATCCACCTAAAAGCCCTAACCAGAAATAGCGACTCTGATATAGCCTCGCGACATAGCGATCTTCCGCACCTGCTAATCTCAGTGTCGCGATATTTTCTTTTTGGGCGGATAATCCTGAGCGAACCGTCAGCACCACCACAGAAGCAATCGCCAACGCGCAAACGATCAATGCGCCGATTGCCACGCTCCGCACGGCATGAGCAGCGGAAGCAGCTCGTCCCCGCCATTCGCCATGATCATCGTAAACCGCGCCAGCAGCGGCCCCATCAAGGCGCGCTTGTATGATTGTGGCGTCCGGCTCGTTCAAAGGATCAATCGTAACGGCAACGATGGCGGGAGCTGGGAGGTCTGCGAGTTCGGGCGTCGCGCCAAACCAAGGTTTCAAAAGCGCGGCGACTTCATCAGTGGTCAGCGGAACTGCATCAATCACGCCCTCACTGCTTTTGAGAATATCAAGGACGATGCCAAGCTGTTGTTCTGGTGCGCCATCTTCTGCACCGATACGAACCGTTGCAGCACCGGATAGACCTTCGGTCCATGCGTTCGCCAATTTGGATGCACCGAGCGTTCCAGCGAGAGCAAAACAGGCAAGAAATGCCATCGCTGCGACGATCAAGGCCATCAAGATCCCGCCGCTGGATTGGAACGGGATAAGTGAACTGCGTCTCATGCGGCCATTCCGTTGTTGATTGTTCCAGCAGTGAGGTCGATGCGGGGCTGTTTAGAGCGATTCACCATCTCAAGATCATGTGTCGCAAAGACAATTGTTTTCCCGAGGCGGTTCATTTCCATAAAGAGCTGCATGATCCGTTCTGCCATTTCAGGGTCAACGCTTCCTGTAGGCTCATCGGCCAAGATGATATCAGGCGAAGCAACGACAGCGCGTGCAATCGCGACACGTTGTTTTTCTCCACCGGATAATTGTGGAGGGCGCACGTTCATTTGCTCGCCCAATCCAACCCAGTGGAGCATTTCGGCTACATTGTCGCGATAGGCTGCTTCGCGTGCGCCAGCGACTCGCAATGGCAGAGCTACATTTTCAGCAGCCGTCAGATGATCGAGAAGGCGAAAATCCTGGAATACAACTCCGATGCGACGGCGAAACCAAGCAATCTCATCTCGGGTGAGCGTCGCAACATCCCGTTCAAACAAAGAGATTTTACCCGCAGTAGGCAAATCATCCAGATAGAGTAATCTTAATAGGGAACTCTTCCCAGCACCTGATGCTCCGGTAATGAATGTAAATTCACCGTTTGGGATCTCAAAGTTTAGCCCTTGCAAGATATCGGGACCGCGCCCGTATCTAAACCCGACATTTTCGAACAGAATCAAGCCTGCCTCCCTGCTTTGTGCATGTCGCAATTGGGTTGATACACATGCATTCCTGCTTCGACCACCATTGAGGCAAAAAGACAGTACGTCATCAATTCATCTATCGCTCATATAGAGAAGTTTTTCTGCTTTATACATGTCACATGGAAGGGGAAACTACCCGCGTATTGATAGACGAATTGCATCGTTTCGGCACACATGGTTTCGTTACTCGGCTGAACGGGGCGTGATTCGAACCGAAAGTCGGGGATTGGTTAGTATGTCTGAGAAAATAATCGTTGCCTGTCCCAATTGTCAGACTCGGTTTGTTGCTCCGTTAGAAAAGTTTCTGCCCACAGGTCGGAAAGTACGCTGCGTTAAATGTGAAAATGCCTGGTTTCATAGCATTGAAGGCCATCCTCCAACTGGGCAAAATGTCGAGGTTCAAAATCCAGAATCCACAGGGCGAAGTGAAGAATTGCCGGTTCGAGGCTCGGAAAAGCCTCATGCGGAACAAAGCCAGAGTATAATGGACCGCGCCATCGCAAAAACCACCGCTCCAATTGATCGGCATCCAAATCAAATTAATACGAATAGAGAACGAAGATCTATTCCTCCTACTGGGCAAGGGATCTCGTCAACGGTTGCCGCAGCGGGTGCAGCGGTTGTTGGCGGCGGCGCGGCTGTGGGTGCGGCGGTGGCGGATGCAACGCAAGTTGACGAGTCATTACCCGACCTTCCACAAGGCGCGGAACTCTCCAGATCAAAACCACGGAAACGACGCTGGTTTCCGAGGATATTATTCTACAGCATCGCCATTGCTCTCGTTGCGGGCGCACTGGGTTATTTTTTCAAGGATGAAATTGTTGCGCGTGTGCCGGCATTGGATTCTGGGCTGACAAGCTGGAAAAGAAACGTTGATGCCGTTGTTTCCAAAGTCATTCCTCCTAATCGCTCGCTTCGTATTGATAATGTAAAATATGATGTCGAAGAGGCTGATGGAGAGACGGCACTGCTCGTGACGGCAGATGTGATCAACGATAGTAGCGCCTTGAAGACAGCGCCAAACCTTGTTGTAAAGGTTTTGGGCCAAAACGATGCCGTTTTGAACGAGGCGAGCCTTGCGCCTGAAGAAGCGTCTTCAGAGATAGCGGGCGGTGACCGGACAGCTTATTTCTTGCGGATGCCTAATCCGCCTCCGGGCCTGAGACGGGTCGAGGTGGATTTCGCGAAATAGTGAAAACGCCTATTTGCGCGGAATTCACGTAACATAAAGACTGCTTCCGCCATGTTGTATGCAGATTTTCTGTCATGCAAGGGCATCCCATGGAACAATCCCGCCTGACCGCTTCGGCTCTCGAAATTAATGATTTGCGTAAAAGCTTTTCGAGTCCCGCTGTTGATGATCTGTCGCTCACGATCCGAACGGGAGAGTTTTACGCGCTTCTTGGGCCGAATGGCGCGGGTAAGACGACGACTTTACGCATGGTTGCGGGTCTTTTGCGCGCGGATGCTGGGTCGGTGTCAATTTGTGGGATTGATGCTTTCGCGGACCCTATCGAAGCCAAGCGTATCCTCGCATGGGTTCCTGATGAGCCGATGATCTATGACAAGCTGACACCGCTGGAATATCTTGAGTTTGTCTCCGGCCTTTGGAGCATGGAGCCTGACCATGCCCGTTTCAAAGCGGATAGTTTGCTTGAACAATTCGGCCTTGCGGATCATGCGGATGAGCGGTGTGGCGGTTTCTCCAAGGGAATGCGCCAGAAGGTTGCCCTTGCAGGGGCTTTGATACACGAACCCCGCCTGATCATCCTAGATGAACCGTTGACGGGTTTGGATGCAGGTTCAGCCCGCCAGGTGAAAAATGTCCTCGAAGATCTTGTTGCAGAGGGCGTAACGGTGATCATGACGACGCATATTCTAGAAGTCGCGGAACGCATGGCGGACCGGATCGGCATCATTGCCAAAGGTCGCCTCATTGCTGAAGGCACATTGGAAGAGCTGCGCGAACGTGCAAGTGCGGGCGGCATGACGCTGGAAGACATCTTTCTTGAAGTCGTTGCAGGTGAGACAGAAGCTGCGCCGTTGGAAGCGACCCTGCCCAATGCAAGCGGCGCAGCGGCATGAGTGCCGCCCTCTCAAAATCTGCACTCTCTCATTTCACACATCATGAAGTGCGTTTGACATGGCGCGATTGGTCTTGGCTTTTCTCAGGGCGTCGTAATCGCAATACGAACCGGGCACTGATCGGCATTGCGATCTTTGCCGCGATTTTGCACCTCATTGGATATGCGGTGCTCAACTCGTTTTTCGCACGCGGCGGAGAATTGGACCAAAGTGCAATGGCGGTCATCACTGTCAGCTTGGTTCTGAGTTTTACAATGCTGTTGTCGCAGTCGTTGGAGTCGGTCACGCGCGCATTTTATGCACGGGATGATCTCGATTTATTGCTCTCTTCGCCTGCACCGTCGCGCGATTTGTTTCTTGTGCGGATCGGGATGATGGGGGTGACGAGTTGGCTCATGTCTGTCTTGTTGATCGCTCCATTTATCAACATCGCCGCGATGCTTGGCGGTGCAGCATGGTTGGCGGGTTATGCGGTTATGCTAGCGGTTGCGATGGTCGCGACAGGCGCTGCCGTCTTGATCACACTCTTGATGTTTCGAACGGTCGGCCCGCAACGTACGCGGCTGATCTCGCAAATCGTTGCAGCGGTTATCGGAGCCGCTTTTCTGATTGGTTTGCAGATGGTTGCGATTATCGCTTACGGGTCGATGTCGCGATTTTCACTTTTTAATACTGAGTTTCTGTCCGCTTATGCGCCGCATGATTCCTCAGTATTATGGCTTCCGGCTCATGCTGTGACGGGGGCGAGTGGGCCGCTATTGGCATTGTTGGTGATAGGGACGCTATTTTTCATCCTGTCCGCCTATATCGGTGCGACCCAGTTTCGCGAGATCGTGGTTCAGGCGCTGGGCGTATCGGAAGAAACCCGCAAAGAAACCCGCACCCGCCGCACCTTTAAAATGCGCTCCACAAGTGGTGCGCTGGTTCACAAAGAGCTTAAACTGATTGGCCGTGATCCTTGGCTTCTTTCGCAAACGTTGATGCAGGTTCTTTATTTGCTGCCCCCTGCATTGATGCTGTGGGTCACGTTCGGCGAAGAAACACGAGTTTCTGTGATTATCTCGCCTGTTGTCGTCATGGCCGTTGGCCAACTGGCGGGTGGATTAGCGTGGCTGACGATCTCTGGCGAAGATGCGCCGGATCTGATTGCGACAGCACCTGTCCCTGCTAAGGCGCGGCTTTGGGCTAAAGTCAAAGCGGTTTTGTTGATTATTGCGGCTGTTCTAACGCCACTTGTTCTCGGACTTGCAGCGGTGTCAGTAAGTGGCGCGGCGATAACATTTGCCGGGGCAATGACGGCAGCAGCCTGTGCAATTCTCGTTCAGCTATGGTTTCGCGCGCAGGCCAAGCGCACGATGTTCCGCCGCAGGCAAGTCGCATCAAAAGCCGCCACTTTCTCGGAAGCCGGCGCGTCTATACTTTGCGCCGGAGCCACGGCTTTATTGGCTGCGGGATCGTCACTCGCCGCGATTCCTGCGTGTTTGCTGATCATTGTGATGCTCACTACGTGGCGTATGGCTCAAGGCACTGTTGACGACGACCTCACTGCATTCGCCTAAGGAAAAGCCCGCATAAATAGCGTTTCAGACTTGCACCCTATGCGTGGCGGTTCCATTGTCGGACGCATGAAAACACTTCTCTATAGCCACGATTCCTTCATTGACCATGACGTGCCGGAGGGCCATCCGGAGCGGCCCGACCGAATGAGGGCGCTTACCAAAGCCTTGGCGGATTTGGGCGATCTTGATCGACGCGAGTCGCCGCTGTGCACGGAAGAGCATCTTCTGTTGGCGCATCCCGCCCCTTATGTCGCTGCGATCAAAGAGGCCGCGCCTGAGGAGGGCATGCAAGCCCTTGATGGGGATACGTGGATCAGCCCCGGCTCGCTTGAAGCTTCTATGCGCGCTGTGGGGGCTTCCGTTGATGCTGTGGATCAGGTTCTAAGTGGTTCAGCGATCAATGCTTTTTGCGCGCACCGCCCGCCGGGTCACCATGCTGAAAAAGTCAGGCCGATGGGCTTTTGCCTCTTTAGCACTGCGGCTATTGCCGCCCTCCATGCTATCGAGAACAAAGGGTTAGAGCGCGTTGCTGTGATTGATTTTGATGTTCATCACGGCAACGGAACGCAAGATGTCGTCGAAGAAGATGCCCGTATCCTTTATGCTTCGACCCATGAAGGCGGTATTTTTCCGGGTACTGGACGTGAGAGCGAAACAGGTGTCGGTAATGTCTTCAATAAGCCATTGAAACATCATGCGGGTTCGTCCGAGTTCCGCGCGGCTTATGAAGATCATATCTTCCCAGCGATTGCGACGTTCGATCCGCAATTGATTGTAGTTTCAGCAGGTTTTGACGCTCATGCGGACGATCCTCTTGCATCACTCCAATTACAAGAGCCGGATTTCGAGTGGATCACGGAGCGCCTTTGTGCGCTTGCTGCTACCCATTGCGAGGGGCGTCTTGTGTCGTTATTGGAGGGTGGATACGACCTTCGCGCGCTCGGAGAATCCGCGAAAGTCCATGTGAAAACTCTCGCGAAAGCCTCGCAAAAATGACGAAACCTGACGTAAAATCACTCAGCTTCGAAGAAGCGATGGGTCAATTGGAAAAAATTGTTGATGCCCTCGACAGCGGTGACGTCTCGCTGGAAAAAAGTATCGACATTTACGAGCAAGGCGCAGCGCTGCAACGCCACTGCGAAGACAAGCTGAAACAGGCTGAAATGCGCGTCCAAAAAATCGTCGCCGGTGCAGACGGCAAAGCAACCGCAGCCGAGGACACGTCCTTCGAATGACCGTCGATATTAAGTCGCGCCTTGCCGACACTGCCGCCGAAGTTGAAGAAACCCTTGCTGCGCTCTTGCCTTCTATCACGTCTGATGGAGATCGGCTGGCGGAGGCCCGCGTTATTGAGGCGATGCGTTATGCCTGTCAGGGCGGTAAACGCCTGCGCGCATTTCTGACCTTAGAGACGGCAACGGCTTTTGGCGTCTCCAGAGGGTCCGCCATGCGCGTGGCCTGTGCGCTCGAATGCATCCATGCCTATTCGTTGGTGCATGACGATTTGCCGTGCATGGACGATGACGACCTGCGCCGGGGGCGTCCGACAACGCATCGTACATTCGGTGAAGCCACAGCGGTTCTTGCTGGAGACGCTTTGCAAACCCATGCCTTCACTTTGCTGGCGGATGATCGCACACATGAGAATGCATTTATCCGCATCCAGTTGGTTACTGCCATTGCCAAGGCCAGCGGTGCGATGGGCATGGTCGGCGGACAGATGATCGACATCGAGGCGGAGTCCGCGCCGACCCCTCTAACACTGCCAGAGATTACGCGCCTGCAACGGATGAAAACCGGTGCTTTGATCGAGGTCGCGTGTCAGGCTGGCGGCATCTTAGGCAAAGCGAACGCAGCTCACATGCGGATGCTAGAAGGCTATGGCCGTGATTTCGGGCTGGTGTTCCAGATTGTCGATGACTTGCTCGATATTGAAGGCGATGTCGCTGCGGTTGGTAAAGCTGTCGGCAAAGATGCAGATGCCGGAAAAGCGACCTTCGTCAGTATCCTCGGTGTCGAGGAAGCCAAAGACCGCGCCAAGCGCCTAACGGCCCAAGCCATCGCCCATATCAACCCACTAGGCGATAGATCAGCGGTACTGGCTGCCCTTGCAAACTACGCTTTGGAACGGAAGAATTAGAGCATTCTGAATTTCATTCGGATCAACATTCCCACCAAGATATGTGCGAATGTTGATACTCTTTGGCTCATACAGAATTCAGAAGGCTCTGAGCGGTTGGGGGTCTGAACTATCCCCAACCGGCTTGAACAACAGGTCAGTATCGCTGCTTAAACTTTATCCTGCGTTTTGGTGTCGAAGTCGCTTGCGTCGTGGCGTTCGTGAAGTTGTTCCGAAGGCTCACCGTGGATGCGATTGACCATCCGGCCTCGTTTTACCGCGTCGCGCGCTGCGATTTGTTCGGTCCACCTGCGGACGTTTTTGTAGGATTCAACATCCAAAAACTCTCCCGCGCTATAAAGTTTCCCTTGAGTCAGAACGCCATACCAAGGCCAGACCGCCATATCTGCAATCGAATAATCCGGTCCGGCGAGGTATTCGTTATCTGCCAAGCGCTGATCCAGAACATCGAGTTGACGCTTAGTTTCCATCGCAAAGCGGTCGATGCAGTATTCAATCTTCATCGGGGCATAGGCGTAGAAATGACCGAAACCACCGCCCAGATAGGGCGCACTGCCCATTTGCCAGAAGAGCCACGAAAGCGTCTCAGCGCGCGCTGCGCCGTCTTTCGGAAGGAACTCTCCGAATTTTTCCGCCAGATACATGAGGATCGCGCCGGATTCGAACACGCGCGTTGGGGTTGGTGTGCTGTGATCGACGAGCGCCGGGATTTTTGAGTTGGGGTTAATGTCGACAAACCCGCTACCAAACTGATCACCCTTACGAATGTCGATCACGTAAGCGTCGTATTCTGCTCCGGCATGTCCCAAGGCGAGCAATTCTTCCAGCATCACCGTGACTTTCACACCGTTAGGCGTCGCCAGTGAATGAAGCTGTAGGGGATGTTTCCCGCGCGGCAATTCCGCGTCATGGGTCGCGCCAGCGGTTGGCCGGTTCGTGCTTGCGAACTCGCCGCCGTTTTCGGATTCCCATGTCCAGACTTTGGGAGGCGTATAATCACTCATATTCTTTGCCCTGAATCGATTTTAAAATGGATACCGCTAAACTGGTGCAGCAAGATGGTGCGTCAATCTTGCGTAAAAACAAGAATGTTCGACAGTTTATCGGTATTGCTTCTGGCAAGTTTACCGCAAACATTTTCATGGCCATCACGGGTTAGTGCACAATAATCGTAGCTGCCCATATCCAAATTAAAAGCCATGTGCGGAGCATACTTTTCCTGCACTTCTTTTCCGGCTTCAAACAGCGTCAAGGCGCGGTCCCCGCTGTCGTAAATGCCGTAGTTTCCATTTTCATACGAGAATACAATGCGCCGACGAAACCGCCTTGCACCGGAAACATCACGCACATCAAGTGCGCCGTCGGTAATCAGCAGGTGGCTTTGAATCGCCGAGAGGCCCAGTTGCTTGGCGCGGGCAACAAAAGCACGGCGCTGGGCGCGATCCCGTAAGTTGCTGAGACTTCCACGAAACTTGACGCGCGCAACATGGTGCAGCGTCAGATCACCCTCTGGAGTGATCAGCATGAGACCATCCCAACCCTGAATATAGGGGTCATAAGGCTTGCCGTGATCCATGACGAAGCCTTCGGGTTCTACCTTCTCGCCGCTGGTATAAGCGCCGGTAACGACGAGCGTGGTTTTGTCCTCTGCTGCCAGATCACCGGGAATCGCGTCATCAGGTGCGAGCAGGACCAGAGCCGCGTGAGTGGAGGCTTCACAGCTATTCAAAAGCAAATCATCGCTTGCATTAGAGCAACTCGTGGCTTGAGCTTGTTCCGTAGCAACGATGAATACTGCACTGTAAATAAAATGAAACCGACGCACCGTGCCTCACCTGTTTTCTTGCCATTAGCTTTGAGCGAACAAACCCGACAGGGCAAGAGAAAAGGGGCTTTGACGCGGCAACTTTATGGTCGGATACCGCGCCAAGCAGATTTAACGGCTTACATTTGCCGTTCGACCATCATTTGCTTGATACCCGAAATTGCCTTGGCCGGGTTTAGACCTTTGGGGCAGGCTTTGGTGCAATTCATGATCGTGTGACAGCGGTAAAGGCGGAACGGATCTTCCAGATCGTCGAGACGTTCGCCTTTTGCCTCATCGCGGCTGTCGTTCAGCCAACGTGATGCTTGCAACAAGGCCGCCGGGCCGAGATAGCGGTCGCCATTCCACCAGTAACTCGGGCAGGATGTCGAACAACACGCGCACATGATGCACTCATAAAGACCATCGAGCTGCTCGCGATCTTCTTCAGATTGTTTCCATTCTTTCGCCGGTGCAGGTGTATCGGTAATCAACCACGGCTTCACCGAGGCGTGCTGTGCGTAAAAATGAGTAAGATCAGGCACAAGGTCTTTAACGACAGGCATGTGCGGCAGAGGATAAATACGGACATCGCCGTCAATCTCGTCCAACCCTTTGGTGCAGGCCAGCGTATTCGCGCCGTCGATATTCATCGCACATGATCCGCAAATCCCTTCACGGCAAGAGCGGCGGAAAGTCAGGGTAGGGTCGATCTCGTTCTTAATCTTGATAATCGCATCCAGAACCATCGGCCCGCAATCATCAAGGTCGAGGTAATAAGTATCAACACGAGGATTTTCGCCCGAATCCGGGTCCCAACGATACACCTTAAAGCCTTTAAGGTTTGAACCCGCCGGTTTCGGCCAAGTTTTACCTTGCAGGATTTTCGAATTCTTGGGGAGGGTAAATTTAGCCATTAACTTCGACTCGCCGTTCTCTTGGATGAATCGCGAAGCCTTGAGACTCCCGATAAAAACCTGTGCGTCTGATATGGCATCACGAGATGATTGTCCAAGAGTTAAGAGTGTCGCAGATTGTTGATTTACCTTACGTCAGATTAGTGTGGGTGATTGCAGATCCTGCGATTATAAGATTTTTGTCCATAAACAGTGACGGCGAAATTTACATAAGAACGAAGAGTAAACTCGAAATGCCCTCGCGTGATCGTGCCCGGTTGCCACAGTCGGAGTGACGCGCTAGCGTGCAGGCGTATAGATTCAGGGAGAGACAATATGACATTACTATCTGCGGCGGGAACGCCGATTACACGCCGTAAGGCACTGCAATATGGCGGTGCGGCGGCAATCGCGTTGTCGGCGACCGGTTCTGCAATCGCGGCTCCGAAACGTGGCGGCAAACTGCGGGTTGGTAAAGCCCATGGCGGAACCACGGATACGCTCGATCCGGCGACATTCGAGAACGGTTTCACGATCTCGCTCACCAATGCGATGCATAATTACCTCACCGAAGTCGGCCCAGATGGCGCTTTGCGCGGTGAAATGGCCGAAAGCTGGGAAGCATCGTCGGATGCGAAGACGTGGACCTTCAAACTGCGTGATGCAAAGTTCCACGACGGTAAAAAAGTCACCGCGAAAGACGTTATCGCGTCGCTTAACCACCACCGCGGCGAAGATTCCAAATCTGCAGCAAAACCAATCGTTGCGCCGATCACTGAGATCAAAGCCAAAGGCGATGATGCGGTTGAGATCACGCTCAGCGATGGCAACGCCGACTTCCCTTATATCGTCAGTGACTATCACCTCGCAATCGGCCCGGCAGAAGACGACGGCACGGTCGATTGGACAAAAGGTATCGGCGCAGGCGGCTATAAGCTCGACAATTACGAACCCGGCGTGCGTGCTGATTTCACCCGTAACGATGATTACTGGAAAAAAGACTCGTGCTATTTCGATAGCCTTGAGCTTCTGTCGATCGTTGATCCGGTCGCGCGGACCAATGCGCTCGTCACCGGCGAAGTTGATGTCATTGACCGTGTGCCACTGAAAACAGTCAATCTGTTGAAGCGCAAATCTGGCGTCAAAGTGCTGTCGACCAACGGTACGCAACACTACACCTTCCCGATGGATACGCGCGCTGCGCCGTTCAAAGACAATCATGTGCGCTTGGCACTTAAATACGCGATTGATCGTGAAGAGTTGGTCGAGAAAATCCTCTTTGGTTACGGTTCTGCCGGAAATGATCACCCAATCGGACGGGGACAGCCGTTCTTTGCCAAAGATCTCGGGCAGCGCAGCTATGACCCTGACAAGGCCAAGTTCCACCTTAAAAAAGCAGGCATGGACTCTCTGACAGTTCCGCTCAGTGTTGCCGATGCCGCCTTTGAAGGTGCAGGCGATGCAGGGGCATTGTTCCAAGCCAGTGCGAAAAAAGCCGGTATCGAAATTGACCTCATCCGTGAGCCGAATGACGGCTATTGGTCAAACGTCTGGATGACCAAGCCATTCTGCGCTTGTTACTGGAGTGGCCGTCCGACATCTGATTGGATGTTCTCAACCGCATACGCAGAGGGCGTGCCTTGGAATGATGCGTACTGGGAGCACACAGTCTTCAACGTATTGTTGAAAGCCGCACGGTCAGAGCTGGATGAAGATCGTCGCCGCGACATGTACAGCGAAATGCAGGAAATCGTCTCCGACGAAGGCGGCACGATTATTCCAATGTTCGCGCAATATGTCTTCGCGACATCGGATAAAGTGGCGCAAGGCGAAACGATGGGCACGAACTGGGATATGGACGGCGAGCGCTACATGGAGCGCTGGTGGTTCGCATAAGCCTTATGTGAGACCCTAATAATGCAGTGAGCCTCGCCCCTTCGGGCGGGGCTTTTTTTATGAGGAGCAGGCCGGATGAAGGTCGAGACGGATTTCCCGCGACGGGTCATTGAACATGCCGATATGGGGATCATCATGTCCGATGGCACGCGGCTCTCGGCGCGGGTTTGGATGCCCGATGATGCCGGTGATAATCCGGTCCCCGTTATCTTTGAGCATTTGCCGTATCGCAAACGCGACGGCACGATTGTCCGGGATCAATTCTCTCATCCGTGGATGGCGGGGCAGGGTTATTGCTGCATCCGCACGGATATGCGGGGCAATGGCGAGTCCGAAGGCTTGATGGAGGACGAATACACTCAACAGGAATTGGACGATGCCTGCGATGTGATTGCGTGGGCGGCGGCACAGCCCTGGTGCAACGGCAATGTCGGAATGCAGGGGATTTCCTGGGGCGGTTTCAACAGTCTGCAAGTCGCTGCAATGCGCCCATCTGCGCTCAAGGCCATCATTACAATCTGTTCGACTGTAGATCGTTATGCCGATGACATTCATTACAAAGGCGGGTGTCTGCTGGCCGAAAACTTTGGCTGGTCCGCGAATATGCTGTCCTATTCATCGCGCCCGCCGGACCCTGTTTTGGTGGGCGATGATTGGGACGCGATATGGCTTTCCCGACTGGAGGCGCAACCGTTCCTCTGGGGCGAATGGCATCGCCATCAGCACCGCGATGCGTATTGGAAGCACGGCTCGGTTTGCGAAGACTATGCGGCGATTGAGGCGGCGGTTCTCAGCATAGGCGGATGGCATGACGGATACCGCAATACGATCTCGCATCTTGTGGAAAATCTGTCATCGCCGGTGAAAGGCATCGTTGGCCCATGGAACCACAAATACCCGCATTATGCCGGTCCCGCACCCGCTATCGGATTTTTGCAAGAGGCAAAACGATGGTGGGATAAATGGCTGAAAGGCATTGATACGGGCGTTGAAAATGATCCGGCCTACCGCGTCTATTTGATGGATTCGATCAAACCGAAGCGCTGGGTTGATGAACGAAAAGGCCGTTGGATTACGGAGGCCGATTGGCCTTCTGACAATACCACCCTGCAAACACTGCACTTAGGACAGGGCGTTTTGACCGCCGGTGCATCGCCCTGCGGTCAATCTGTTTCATCCCCGCAAAATTGCGGCGTGAATGCCGGAGAGTTTTTCCCGTTTGCTTTCGGAGATGAATTACCGGACGAGCAATCGGCAGACGATGCCTTGTCGGTTTGCTTTGACAGTGAAGTACAGAGGGAGACGCGTGATATTGTCGGCGCGCCGGTGATCAATCTCAAAATTTCATCAGACAAACCGAACGCGCAAATTGCGGTGCGGCTTCTCGATGTATATCCCGATGGCACGAGCGCTCTTATTACTCATGGCGTTATGAATTTGGCACATCGGGAGTCGCACGAACATCCCTCCGTGTTAGAGCCGGGGGCGGTTTATCCGGTCACCTTCGCGCTTGATCAAATCGCCTATCGCCTCCCGTCAGGACATCGTTTGAGGGTTGCGGTTTCAACAGCGTATTGGCCCACACTCTGGCCCTCGTCTGAGGCCGCGACGGTCACGATAGACGCCGGTTCAATCGACATTCCAATGCGTGTGTCGCAATCGGTCGATAAGGATGAATGGCACTTCGAGGCCCCCGTTGGTGCAGCGCCGTGGCGAACCGAACATCTGCGCGCCTCTTCCTACGTCAGGACGGAAACCACGGATGAGGCAACGGGGATAACCACGATCAAAATCGACGAAGACAGCGGCGAGCAACGTGACCTCGAACATGGGCTTATTTCCGGGTCATGGTTCAAGGAGCGATTTTACATTCACCCGGATGATCCTCTGTCCGCCCGAACAACTGCAGAATGGGAACAGACCGGAGGCCGCGACGGGCAGATGTGGCGCACACATGTCGAGGCCGAAATGACGAGTGACAGAGATCATTTCTATGTCCGCGCGACCTTGAACGCTTACAAAAATGGTGCGCCGTTTTTTGAGAGAAAGTTTGAGGATAAAGTAGAGCGTAAATTTGTTTGAGGGACAGTAAGATTTACTCCGGCGGTAGGCCAACGCATCCCGCAGCGATTAATCTCTCAATCTCGTCGGCGCTATATCCGTACTCTGCAAGCACCTCGGGAAAATGTTCACCGAGCTGAGGGGCAGGGCGGCTCACGCCTCCCGGTGTTTCCGAAAATTTGACGGGAAGGCCAATCGTTTCGACCGTACCTGCGCCGGGGTGATCTGTCTCGACAATCATATCCCGCGCGCGGGCTTGTGGGTCCGCGTGCATTTCGGTGATGGAGAGAACCGGCCCTGCGGGAAATCCGCCAGCCTCCAACAAGCCGAGCCAAACCTCGGTTGTCTTTGTCTGAAAACGTGCGGTGAGGGCTTCGGTCAAAGCGTCCAGATTATCCATCCGGGCTTTGTTCGTCGAAAACCGCACGTCGTCGTTCAATTCAGGCGCTTCGACCAAGGTAATCAGCCGTTCCCAATTCGCTTGATTGGCCGCGCCGATATTGATCCAGCCATCGGCGGTTTCAAAAGCTTGATAAGGCGCATTGAGGGGATGCGCGCTGCCCATTGGTCCCGGTGAAATGCCGGTAGCAAAGGCGATGGCCGATTGCCAATATGTGTGCGTAATCGCGGCTTCAAACAGCGACGTATCGACTTTTTGTCCTTCGCCGGTTTGCAAGCGTCTTGCATAGGCGGCGGCAACGCCCATCGCACCGAGAATGCCTGCTGTAATGTCGGAGACGGGCGCACCGACTTTGACCGGCGGGCGGCCCGCGCCCTCTCCGGTGATCGACATCAGGCCGGACATGCCTTGCGCGATCAGATCGAACCCGCCACGATCCGCGTAAGGGCCGGTGCGCCCAAAGCCCGATATTTCGCAATAGATCAAACCGGGATTATCTTTGCGCAGCGTCTCATACCCAAGGCCGAGTTTTTCCATTGTGCCTTTGCGGTAATTCTCGATGACCACATCTGCCGTAGAAAGCATCTTGCGCAGTACCGCATTGCCTTCGGGGTTTTTCAGATCGAGGACGATGCCGCGCTTGTTGCGGTTCATCATCATAAAGGCAGCGGATTCTCCGTTGATCTCCGGGGGTACGGACCGCCGCGTGTCGTCGCCGCTTGTCTTTTCGACCTTGATAACATCAGCGCCCATATCGGCCAGCATCAATCCGCAAACCGGACCGGCCATAATATGCGCCAGTTCTATGACTTTCATGCCATGTAAAGGACCGCGCGGGGGCGTCAAGATGCGCTCCCTCCGGTGTCCGGGTCGAACCCTGCGGCAGTGATGGCGGCTACCGCGCAGGCTTCGTCATTATCCGAGCTATCGCCGGTCACGCCAACCGCCCCGATGATCGTGCCGTCGGAGCGGATCAAGACCCCGCCGGGAACCGGAACCAATGCACCGCTCGCAAGACTATTCATGGATTGAATGAAATAAGGTTGTTCCTGCGCGCGCTCGAACAAGGCGCGCGATCCGATGCCCATCATCACCGCGCCATGTGCTTTACCATGCGCGATGGCGAAGCGCATCGGGCTTGCTCCATCGGAGCGCTCGAATGCAATTGGATGACCGCCCGCATCAATCACACAAACCGACAACGGCTTCATCCCGCGTTGGGCGGCTTGCGCGAATATCGCTTGAATAAGCTGTCGCGCGATGTCCAGTGTCAGGCTCATCGGTAGAAATACTCCACGAGGAACATCGGAACGGCGGGCACATAGGTACAGATCATCAGCACCGTCAGCAGGACTGCGACGAAGTAGACGTTCACCTTTGTCACTTCCCAGACATTCGCCCGCGCAATCGAACAGGATGTAATGAGCACACTGGCAACGGGCGGTGTCTGCTGTCCGATGGCGAGGTTCAGGGTTACCACAAGACCGAAATGCACGGGGTCAATTCCCGCCCCTTGGATCAGCGGAATAACAATCGGAACCACGAGAATAATCGCCGCCGCCGAGTGCAGGAAGAATCCGATAACGAGGAAGAAGAAATTTAGGATCAGCAGAATGACATATTTGTTGTCCGTAAATGCGAGCAGATCTGCGGCGATTTGTTGGGGTACTTGGGCGCGGGTCAGGAAACCGCCCATCAAAACAGACGCGGCGACCAACAACATCACCACCGCCGTCTGCATTCCACCATCAAGCATGGCCGCTTTCAGTTGGCGCAGATCAACCTCGCGATACCAAAGACCAACAACGATAGAGGCCAGAACCGCCAATCCTGCCGCTTCGGTTGCTGTGACGTATCCGCCGAAGATACCGCCAAGAATAATGACCGGCAGCGCAAAAGTTGGCAGCGCCTCGATGAAAGTTTCGCGCACGCGCTTTCCGTTGAAGGCTTCTTCGACAGGCAGGTCGTAACGCCGTGCAAACCCGTAGGCTACGCCCATCAATCCGGCAGCACCCAGCAGACCGGGAACAATTCCGGCGACAAATAGCTGCTCAACCGATGTCCCTGCCGATACCGCATATAGGATCATCGGGATTGACGGAGGGATGATAATGGCGAGCGATGCCGATGAAGACGTAATCGCGGCGGCAAATTCTTTCGAGTATCCGCGCTTTTTCATCTCGGGGATCATGATCGACCCCATCGCGGCGACATCGGCGACGGCTGACCCTGAAATCTCGGCGAAGAACAGCGATACGCCGACATTGACCATCGCCAACCCGCCGCGCACGAAGCCGATCAAGGCGGAGACAAAGTTGATTAGCCGGACGGTGATGCCGGTCGCATTCATGATCGCGCCTGCAAGCACAAACATGGGGATCGCAATCAGTGAGAACTTCGTCGCTCCGTCATACATATCGAGGGCGACGGTGACGAGGCTGTCGACGCCTTCGGTCACGAGCAATCCCATAACACCCGCCACAGCTAGGGCGACGGCAATCGGTACATTGATCAGGATCAGCAGCAGGAGAATAAGGAACATGGAGGCAATGAGCATATCAGGACACCTCCTCGTTGATTTCAGGGTGTTCCAGCGAAATTCCGTCCCTCACTGACCGCAGATAATCGGGCATCGATACGAGTTGGCAGATAATGAACAGCGCAGCACCGATTGGGATAACTGATTGAGTAAATTGAATTGGAACCCAATCGAGCGAGACGAGTGTATCGCCTTCGAGAACTTCGAGTACTTGCATGCCTGCCCATGCGAGCAGGATAAAGAAAGCGAGGATGACGAACTCTCCGAACAGTGCAAGAGCAATGCGCAGGCCGGGAGGTATTGCGAGCAAGACCGAGTCAAAACCGATATGCCGACGCTTTAAAGCGGCCAGTGCTGCACCGTAATACGTGACCCATGCCAGCCCGATGGCGGCGACTTCATCATACCAACTGAACGACTCGCCCATCAGTCGAGCGATCACCGAGACGACCACAATAATTGTTAAAGCGATCATGAGCACGATGGTTACCCATTCGAGCAGCCACTGCAGCGTATTTTTGATAAATGTCATGAAGGTCCGCCATGAGATTACTGCCACCCCTATGATTGTTAGGGCAGCAGTGCGTTAGCGTGATAATCTTCGAAAGCCCCGGCGGTTGGCCGGGGCAATGCTCGCGGTTTAATTCGACGCAGCCAGTCCAAGTACTGTGTCGATCAAGGCTTGTCCGCCTTCAACCGAGGATGCAAACTCTTCATAAATAGGCTTTGATGCCTCGATGAAGGCGGCTTTGTCAGGGTCATTCACCTCAACGCCAGCGTCTTCGATGACTTTTAAAAGTTCGACCTCAAGCTCGGCAGCTTTTTTGTACACCTCTTCCTGCGAAGACGCTGCACAGGCTTCAAGTTCGATGCGAACATCAAGAGGCAGCTTGGCGAAGTGCTTGGCTGATACCAGCACATAAGCTGGCGTGTACACATGCCCGGTACGCGAGAGGTACTTTTGCACCTCTTGGAATTTTGCCGAAGCAATCTGAGCGTAAGGATTTTCCTGTCCGTCGATCACACCGGTTTGGAGTGCGGTGAACACTTCGGAAAACGCCATCGGTGTCGGGTTCGCGCCATAGAGCTTGAACATCTTCACGCGCCACGCGCCTTTTGGTGTGCGCAGCTTGATGCCATCGAGATCAGCTGGAACATTAATCGGGCGCGTGTTGTTGGTGATATTGCGGAATCCATTCTCGAAATATCCGAGGATGCGATAACCCTTTGCATTCGCCGCATCTTGGAACGTTCCGCCAAGTGCCTTTTGCACACGGCTCATGTGGTCACGGTCCTGAATGATATACGGCATCTCGAAGATACCGAACTCATCTGAAACCGATGACATCACCGAAGACGGTAGGGCAAAATCAACCTGTCCCAGTTTCAGCTTTTGCAGCAGCTCTTTATCTTTACCAAGCTGTGACGATCCGAAGGTTTGCACCTCGCCCTTGTCGCCAAGCGCCGAGTTAGCGCATTGTGCGAAAGCGTTCACGCTGTATTCAAACAGCGATCCAGGCTTTCCTACATGGCCAAATTTCAAAACTTCGGCTGCATTTGCTGCACCGCCGATCAGGCCCAGAGCAAGAGCGCCCGCGACTATCCGGTTCATGGTCATAACTTTCCTCCCGTTGAATTAATAAGACGACCAGATTAATTCCGGTTCGTTTTTTATGGTCAGTTTGTTCCCTTCAGTGGCGTTGCTGCAAGGAAATCCATAGCGGCTTGTGCGCCTCCTTTTTCGTAGGAAACGCCAGCCCGTTGCAGGCCCATTTCTACACCACAAAGTGTGCCCATCAAAGTCAGATCATTGAAATCGCCCAAATGTCCGATTCTGAAGACACGATCCGCAATCTTATTCAGGCCCGTACCGAGCGACATATCGAACCCGTCCAAGATTGTCTGGCGCAAGGCATCGGCGCCTTTCCCGTCCGGCATCACGACAGCCGTCAACGAGTCTGAATAGAGCGCCGGATCTTGGCAGAGTATTTCGAGACCCCAAGCTCGCACAGCAGTTCGCGTTGCTTCGCCGTGCCTTGTGTGGCGTGCAAAGACATTCTCCAGCCCTTCCTCGGATAGCATGTCGATTGCTTCACGCAGACCATAGAGCAGGGTGGTTGCGGGTGTGTAAGGGAAAAATCCGCTCCCGTTCGGGCCGGTCATGTCCAGCCAATCCCAATATGAGCGCTTTGTGCCTCCGGCTTTTGCGACCGCCATAGCCTTTTCGCTGACGGCATTGAAAGAAAGGCCGGGGGGCAGCATCAATCCCTTTTGCGACCCTGCAACGACAACATCGACACCCCATTCGTCGGTGCGGAAATCAATCGACCCGAGCGATGAAATCGTATCGACCATGAGCAGCGCAGGGTGGTTTGCCCCATCCATTGCGCGCCGGATCGACGGAATATCCGAGGTAATCCCCGTTGAGGTATCGTTGTGAACGACGCAGACGGCTTTGATGGAGTGATTGGTATCTGCTTTTAATTGCTCGGCAATCGCCTCAGCATTGGCCCCGTTGCGCCAATCGCCTTGCATGAATAATGGCTCGAACCCTAACCGTTCCGCCATTTTTTTCCAAAGCGTCGCGAACTGTCCCGTTTCATACATCAGCACAGAATCATTTGGGGCAAGCGTGTTGACCAGTGCCGCTTCCCATGCCCCTGTGCCCGAAGCAGGAAAGATAAAGACGTGGTTCTTTGTCTTGAAAATCGGCTTTAAGTCTTCAAGGATACTTTGCCCGAGATCGCCGAATTCCGGCCCCCGGTGGTCCATGACCGCGCGGTGCATGGCCCGGAGTATTCGGTCAGGCGTATTCGTTGGCCCCGGAATTTGGAGGAAATGACGTCCCGATTTCATTCGCATTCTCTCCAATAGAGGTACTTGATATTGCTTGTTTCTCCCTTTTAATGAATTTCGTATTCTACTATCGGTCAAGTGGTAATTTATGCTCGAACCTTCGGTGCTGACGAAACTGCGTGACGAAATCGAAGGCGATGTGCTGTCCAGCGCATTTGATCTGGGGCGTTATGCGACCGATGCTTCCTTTTATCAGATTGTGCCGAAGGTCGTCGTTGTGCCGCGCCGGTGGAGCGATGTTGAGGCGACGCTTGCTATCGCGCGTGAGGCCGGAATTCCGGTTACGGCACGCGGTGGAGGGACTTCACAAGCAGGGCAAACGATTAATGACAGCATCGTCGTTGATTTTTCCAAGCATCTGAACCGCGTTCTTGAATACGATCCGCAAACGCGAAAGGCGGTTGTTGAACCCGGATTGGTGCTCGACGAATTAAATCGACACCTGAAGAAGGATGGCCTCTGGTTCCCGGTCGATGTGTCTACGGCGTCTCGTGCGACCATTGGCGGGATGACGGCAAATAATTCCTGTGGCTCGCGTTCGATCCGCTACGGCATGATGCGCGATAATGTTGCCTCGCTTGATGCGCTGATGGTGGATGGCACGAAGCGGCATTTTGGTCTTGTCCAAGACGGAGATAGCTTAGGCGCGGAACTGGCCCGCCTTGGTGCGCGCGAGGCGGAGGAAATCACCGCAAGATTACCTCGTGCTGCTCGACGGGTTGGCGGCTATAATATTGATGCGTTGTTGCCGGGCGATATGCCGCCTAATCTTGCGACCTTGTTGGTGGGGTCCGAAGGCACGCTTGCAATTACCGAAAAGGTCGAGCTGAAACTGTCTCCGGTCTTGGGGAAGAAGACACTGGGTGTTTGTCATTTTCCAACCTTCTACGCGGCGATGGATGCGGCGCAGCATATCGTAAAACTTGGCCCTGTTGCCGTTGAATTGGTCGATCATAACATGATCGCCCTCGGTCGCGATATTCCTCAATTTCGTCCCATCGTGGATGAGTTTGTGAAAGGCGATCCGGCGGCGCTTTTGCTGGTGGAGTTTGCCGAGGAGGATACGACTGAGAACGCGCGGCGCTTGGCGGGCTTACACGATCTGATGGCTGAGCTTGGGTATGCTTTTGACGATCTCGGCAAACAACCAGGCGGTGTTGTTGAGGCGCTAGACCCCGCTTTTCAAGCACGTATCTGGGGGGTGAGAACGCAGGGTCTCAATATCATGATGTCGATGAAATCGGAGGGTAAGCCGGTTTCATTCGTGGAGGATTGCGCGGTCGCGCTGGAACACCTTGCCGCTTTTACCGAGCGATTGACTGAGGTATTTCGCAAGCACGGCACGGATGGCACGTGGTATGCGCATGCCTCGGTCGGCTTGCTGCATGTGCGCCCGGTTTTGAACTTGCGCGAAGACCTTGGCGCAAAGCAACTGCGCGCGATTGCCGAAGAAGCCTTTGACCTCGTGGCCGAATATAAAGGCAGTCATTCGGGCGAGCATGGGGATGGCATTGTCCGGTCCGAGTTCCATGAGAAAATGTTCGGCTCGCGCATTGTCCGAGCGTTCGAAGAGGTAAAGCAGCATTTCGATCCGGCGAACATGCTGAACCCCGGCAAGATTGTTCACCCGCCAAAGATGGATGACCGGACGCTGTTTCGCACCCCGCCGGAGTATCGGCAACAGAGTATCCAGACGGCTTTTGATTGGTCGGATTGGCCCGGTGGCCTCGTCGGTGCAGCAGAGATGTGCAACAACAACGGCGCGTGCCGAAAGCTGGAAGGCGGGGCGATGTGTCCCAGTTATCGCGCCACCCGAAACGAACGTGACCTGACACGCGGACGCGCGAACACGTTGCGCCTCGCCTTAACAGGACAGTTAGGCCAAGACGCCTTTGCCAGTGATGAGATGGCCGAGACGATGAAGCTCTGTGTCTCGTGCAAAGCCTGTAAACGGGAATGCCCGATGTCAGTCGATATGGCCGCGATGAAAACGGAGGTTCTCGCCGCCCGTGCCGCGCAAGGTAAGATTGGTTTGCGGGATAGGCTCGTCGCGCATCTGCCCCGATACGCGCCGCTACTGTCCAAGTTACGCTTTCTCGCAAACGCGCGTGATGCCGTGCCGGGGGTGGCATCAGCTTCCGAATGGATGTTCGGTTTAAGCGCGCGGCGGACCCTTCCCAAATGGCAATCGCCCTTTGCCGCCGATCATGCTCCGCGCACCCATCAGAGCGGGGCGAAAACGGTTCTGCTTTGGGCGGATACTTTCAACCGTTATTTCGAGCCGGAAAATCTCTATGCTGCATCGCGCGTTCTGACCGCCGCAGGATACAATGTCGAAATCGCGGGGCCGGAAGATGATCGCCCGTTATGTTGCGGGCGGACCTATCTTGCTGCCGGATTGGTAGATCGAGCGGTTGCGGAGATGGCGCGATCTGCCGCTCATCTGCTGCCCCGCATCGAAGCCGGAGCAACGGTTGTCGGGCTGGAGCCGTCATGCTTGCTCACCTTCCGCGATGAGGCTCCGCGTCTGACAGACAGCGGGTGGACCGAAGATGCCGCGCGGCGGGTCATGTTGTTTGAAGAGTTCATTGCCGCCGAAATGGATTCGGGGGATTTCGCACTGCCTCTCGCGCCAATTGCAAAGAGAGCCTTTTTACACGGGCATTGCCATCAAAAGGCTCACGCGGTGATGGGGTCAGTTGAAAAGGTACTGGGTCTTATTCCTAACCTTTCGGTTGAGCTGATCGAGTCAAGCTGCTGTGGAATGGCGGGCGTGTTCGGATATCAGGCCGAGACCTACGATGTCTCAAAAGCGATGGCCGAATTGTCGCTTGCTCCCGCAGTGAAGGCCGCGTCGCCTGATGATTTGATCGTTGCCGATGGCACGTCCTGCCGTCATCAGATTACAGATTTCGGAGGCCGCGAAGCTTTGCACGTCGCGCGCCTACTTGAGATGGCACACATGGCGGTTGAATGACGGATTTATTCAGCATTCTTCGTACCTTGTAACGTGTGAAAACTGCTCTCGTAATCCTCAAGCGATCGTCATAGCTGTTGATTGAACCATTCCGCCAACCGGAACATTTGTCGTTATAGAACGTGCTCTAAACGAAGGCTGGAATGTTGCTCTATGTCTGACAAGATCATTGTCACTTGCCCAAATTGTCAGACGAATTTTCTCGCCATTTCAGGTCGGTTTATACCGGATGGCCGTCGGGTCCGCTGTGCAAAATGCGATCATGGTTGGTTCCACAAAATCGGCGGCGGTGAGGCATCGTGCGGGAACGCCGGTATTCCGGGTGCATCTTCAGACCATCTTTTAGCGCGTAGGCCGCTCGGGAATGTTCCTATGGCTGCGGGCGGTTCTGCTGTTATGAGCGGGGGACCCGGCTTTGCTGACGTGCTCTCTTCGAGGGCAATAGACGGCGTATCGTCGCTATTCCCTGCGGGCATCTTCAAAGGCGTGTTCGCTGCGACCATTATCGCCTGTGCCGCAAAGTTCATTTCGGATCAATACGGCGCGCCTGCAATGTTGATGGCTTTGCTCATCGGCATGTCATTTCAATTCATGCATGAAGACGAACGGTGTCGGCCCGGTATCGAGTTTACAGCAAAGACCGTGCTGCGTGTCGGGGTCGCTTTGCTGGGGCTGCGGATCAGCGCGCAAATGCTGGCGGGTCTTGGTGTCTCTAGCATTTTGTGGATTATGGGGGGCGTAGTTGCGACGATCTGTTTCGGTCTTATCGGGGCGAGGCTGTTATCGCGGGGATGGCGGTTCGGTCTGTTGACCGGCGGAGCCGTCGCGATTTGCGGGGCATCGGCGGCTATGGCGATTGCGGCGGTGATGCCGAATAACCGGAACTCGGAAACCAATCTCACTTTTACTGTTATTGGCGTCACGGTGCTGAGTACCATCGCGATGATCCTTTATCCGTTTATCCTTGGCTATGTAGGATTAAGTGACCGCGATGCCGGATTTTTCATCGGGGCAACGATTCACGACGTCGCGCAGGTCGTCGGCGCGGGCTACACGATTTCCGAAGAAACGGGCGATGTCGCGACGGTCGTGAAGATGTTCCGCGTCGCGATGCTGGCGCCAATCGTCTTTTTTGCCTCTGTGATCATCGCGCGCATGGCCGCGTCTCAGCCCGGAGAGCAGCCGCCTTTGTTGCCCGCTTTCGTTGTTGCATTCATGTTGTTGGTTGCGCTCAACTCCGTCGTGACTTTACCCGCAGAACTAACGGCGTTGGCCGAAGTGGTATCGCGCTGGATGCTGTTGATTGCCGTTGCCGCCGTCGGCATGAAAACCTCGCTGACAGAGATCAAAAATGTCGGCCCCGCAGCAATCACTTTGATCGTCGCGGAGACCCTGTTTATCGCCGGAGGATTTGCCCTGTTGATGATGCTTCAAGCATCATAACAGATAAGCTCTGCGCGGACTCTTCATCTCAAAAATCGCGTCCCTTGGGTGCGGATATAATTTTTATGATTGCCGGTGAGGGCGTTCAGACCATGCGGGAAAGTGCCGTAAGTCAGCCGCGACGATTGGGGTTGCCAAACTCAAGTGCGTTGATCTGTAGGCATGATCCGCAGGTGTCCTCAGCGCGTTGCTGATCATAAGATCACCCGTCTTGATGAACGCCTCCGCGACTTCAGCATATAGGTACGAAATTAAGCATCGGGCTGCTGGCTGCTTCGCTGCTTTTCAAAAGAGGCAGCGGGCTTGTTGATTGATGCTATTTTTATGCTCGGTCTTTACTTACAAATCGGACATTCGAGTTCGCAAAGGTAACATCCACGTTCAGGATCGACGCATCCATCCTCATCTTGGCAATCAAATATGACACCAGCACCTTCGCATTCAGGACAGTAGTCTTCAAATTCATCGTATTCATCCATCGCCTTGCCTCCGATGATAGTCATTGTCCCGATGATAAAGAAGAAGGGGCAGCGATGCCGCCCCCTACATCGCTTTGCTTAATAGGTTTGAAAGATTTGGCCGCTTTCGAACACGGGTGTTTCAGTACTGACAACGGTTTCGTAAACTATGCCATCAATCACTTCACTTACGATTCCGTTTTGACCATATTCAGTGTTGAAAACCGTTGGGTCAGACAGATCAGTCGCGAGCGTTTCGTAGGATGTGACATATGGCTCTTCGGCAACAGAGAATTGCTCACCGTAGGTTTGGTACTCAATGTATTCGACTGGCGAGGCCAAGGCGGTCTCGTCCTGATAAACATATTCGACCGCACCGTAATTGGTGCTTGAATATGGATTAGCCTGAAGCGACTCCGAACCGTAGCTATAGGTCACTCCGTCCGAAGAGAGAATTTCTGCATTAACGGAAGTGGTAACGCTTGCAACGAAAATTGCTGCAATCAAAACAAATGCGTTCTTACGCATGATCTTGCTCCGTGGATGGGCGCTTGAGCCACGCCCGGTCGCGGTTCACCATGAACTGCGCGTGATTCTATGCTCTCAAAATTTCGCCAAATATCGTCCGTTTTCGACATCCGAAAAAATTGATGTCGTTTTTTGGTAAGGAAATCTGGGCTGGAATGAAATAGGGTTCGTTAATTTCAGAGGCGAGGTGTAGCGCCGTGGCGGAATTTGATATCCGTTTGTTGTTGAGAAAATGGTGTCGCGATAGGCAAACTCAACGGAGTTGATCTGTAGGCATGACCCACAGGTGTCCTCAGCGCGTTGCTGATCATAAGATCACCCGTCTCGACGAATTGCTACCCTAGGCGTTACGCTGCATCGATTGCGTAACTGAACACCGAATTACCGCGCAAGAGCATCTTCACCGGACGCTCGGTAGCGGGGTTTGTCGGACGGATACGATGAATCTTACGCATTGAGTTTGAGAATTCCAATAGCTCAAAGGATTTCTGGACAGTGTTGTCGCAGTCAGACGGATCGTTTAGAGTTATCGACTAGTTTGGTATGTGCTTACATTTTCCAACAAGCGTGTTGCTATGGAAAAATGTGTTACCGCCTTCAAGCTGCTCTCCAAAGCTTGTATTATCCAAAATGTTTTCTTTGCTAATAATAAACATGTTTTGCTTGGAAAAATATTTAAAATCGTCACTACCTGCAGTACTTTGGCACTTAAAAGAATTACTACTTATTTCATACCTGCCGCCAAAAATATTTCTTTCCGGCTTAAAGCAATAAAACTCTAGATTCGAGTTAGGAAGTAATACATTTTTTAAATAAATTCCCACATTATAATAAATTCCATTTCTTTGTATTGGTTTTTCGTATTGATTTATAATATATTTTTCAAGTTTATCAACTTCATTTTTTAAAAATGTGTCAAGTTTAATTTTTTTATTGCTTTCAAAATCAAATTTACTACGGCTTCGAATTTCAAATTCACTAATGCATTCAATTTTATTTATAGTATTTTTATCATCACGCTTATCTTTAGCCAAAGAAGCGTCTGGAATACTTAATGTTAGCGCAATCATTCCTAAAGTTATTCGATATATGCCACGCATCACCGCACCTTTTCAATGCGCCCCAAGAGCAAACATATAATGAATTTCCCCGTTAAGGCCAAAGTTAAATTTTCAAGTTTAATGTGGTGAACACTTGCGCGACGGACATACGCCCGCCCCGCTTCGTTTTACTCAGCCGGTTGAACGGCGTTGATAACGGTGAACGCGCCGGGTTGCTCCACCGCAACGTCAGCCCTCAGGTGCGCGAGGAAAGCGTACTCCATCGTTTCGGCGAACCGCTCGCGAAGCACCTCAACACGGATGCTCGAACGCACACCTCGAGAATGCTTTTCACACGCTAACGATAATTCCCCTTCAAGCTAAGTTTGTTTCTCACCATCTTCAGAAAAATTGTAACGGCCTGCAAACATAATTTTCTGGACCTGCAAACATCGGTCTGAATTTGCCCGGATTAGTTGCGACTATTCAGAGACGATAGATCAAAAATTTCTGGCGGGTTTCTACCATCGTAGCGTTATACGTCTGAAGCGTTGATCACTCTATTTGAGGGATTCCAGCATAAGAAGACTTTTTACTATCGTTGTCTTTAAGTCTCTATATGCAAAAGCATTTAGGCTGTGATTAAAATTCGAAGCGGTCGCTTGAAATACGCTTGCCCCCCATTACCCCGCCGCTTGTTGGGCGAAGAAGGATGTTTCTTTGGGGACTTCGGGGATTTCCATTTCATAGGCTGAACAGCGGACGCGGCCTGACTCTTCGCCCCGGATCAATGCGCCTGTCAGTGTGCTGGGCAAAGCGTTAGGACTCAGCTCGACGCTATCTTCCGCGTAATATGTCGCGATGTAGAGTGTGCGCGAAGTGTCCGAAAGGTTGGGGGCGGACCCGTGCAACAGGCTCGCGTGCATCAGACAAACGCTTCCGGCGGGGCCGGTGCATTTGACGATTGCGTTCTCATGCGCCTCGACAACTTCATCCGCCACCGCGCCGGTGAAGATGCCGTTATGCCATAGCGAATAGAGCGGGCCTTTATGACTGCCCGGAACGACTTCGAGCGGGCCGTTCTCCAACGTGACATCATCGACAAACAGCAGCGCGGTAATCATGTCGTCATTGCTCATCGGTTGAAAAGTGAAGTCCTGATGGAACTTCACTTTGGTCGCTGCCCCCGGCAGTTTCGAATTCACCTTGCCATGATGAAAGCGCAGCGATGGCCCGATCAGGTCGGCGACATACTCGACCATCCGCGAGCCGCGCATGACAGTGGCATAGGCCTCCGAGATTTCTTCGGGGCTTTGGATGCGGCGCAGGGCAGGGCGGTCGGCGCTGTGCCCCGGCTCCAGATCAAACCGCGCGCGGCCATCGAGCGTCTCGCCGTAATCGTCGGAATGCGCGCGGCTGTCTTGCACCCATCCGTTGAATGTCTCGCGCAGGGCGGACAGCTCTTCGGGGGTGATCGCATCGGCGACGGTCAAAACGCCGTCCCGCCAAAATTGATCCATTTGATCTTGGGTCAGAGTCGCCATCTTCGCCTCACGCAAATTTTCTGGTGTGAGGGTGAAGCGAGGAGGGTTTTGCCGTCAAGAAAAAGTCGATTTCAGGGAATTGCAAGGGTTGGGCGAGAGTTTTGCCAGTTGCTTTGCGGATATTACCACGGATTTTGGATGGTTTTACGTCGGAATCAGCGCCCAATAATCCAGATCGAGAAGCACACCGGGGGCATATTTTCCGTCTTCATTCCTAAGGGTCATGTCCGGCGCATGGTCTTTTGTCGCGACAAGGCGGAGGCGGAGGGCGCCTATGTTTGGGGCAGAAAGCGTTTGTACATCAAGGACTTCGGACCACGCGTAAACAGTATCTCCGGCGAAGCACGGGCTGACATGGCTGCCCGCATTTATCGCGGCGATGAGTTGGGCATTGGCTAAGCCATTGAAACTTAATGCTCTTGCGAGGCTGATGATATGCCCGCCATAGATCAGGCGGCGGCCATCTTCGCGGGCTTGCGTGTTAAAGTGAACTTTCGCGGTATTCTGCCAAAGCCTTGTTGCAAATAGATGATCTGCTTCTTCAATTGTGACACCATCGACGTGATCAATCTTTTCGCCAATGCTATAATCGCTCAGCCGGTGCTGTTCTCCCGCAAGAGCGAAGTCGTAATTCTCAAAAGTGAGACCGTCAGGAATGGTGAGGTCTTCGGCGCTAACCATTTGGGGAAGATCAGGAATTTTCGTTTCCGGCGCGGTGGCGGTTAGGTCTTTTTTGCGCACCATCACCCAGCGCGCCCATGTCAGCACCGGCTCATCCATTTGGTCTACTGCGGTCGAGCGCACATAGACGATGCCGGTTTTGCCATTAGAATTTTCTTTTAAACCAATGACTTCCGAGGTTGTTCTAATTGTATCACCCGGATAAATCGGCTTAAGAAACCGGCAATCTGCATACCCAAGATTAGCCACCGCATTCAACGAAACATCCGGAACCGTCTTGCCAAAAGCCACATGGAAAGCGATCAAATCGTCCAGTGGACTTTCGTCAAAGCCGCTTTGTTGCGCGAAATTATCCGATGAACTGAGCGCGAAACGTGACGGGTAAAGGCTTGTATATAAAGCACGATCCCCTTCCGTGACGGTGCGCGGTGTCGCGTGAACAAGGGTTTCTCCGAGCCGAAAATCTTCAAAGAACCGACCCGGATTTGTTTTTGCCACCATGGTATGCGCCTTGTTCAAGTTGTGTTGCGGCGCAACAATATTTCGCAAATGCAAAAAAACAAGCAAGAATCGAAGATATCTTGAACGTAGCGATCACTGCAAAACTGAGCTCTTGACCTTGAAGCCATAGCGCGCAGTTTGGGCGATAGATTTCACAAGGGGAAAAATCACATGAATGTTTCGGGCAAAAAGGCCGTCGTATTTGGCGGGACATCCGGTATTGGGCTGGCAACGGTGAAGATGCTTGCCGAGGGCGGGGCTACGGTGGTTGCCATCAGCCGCGATCCGTCAAAAGCCGGAGATTTGCCGTCCGGCGTAACGGTCGAAGCCTGTGATGTAACCGATTCTGCTGCGATGGAAGCCATGCTCAACAAGCTGGCCCCCTTTGATATTCTAGTCAGTGCTGCAACGGGTGGAAGCCGTGCAATCGGGCCGTTCCTTGAAATGGACATGGAGGGCTACAAAGCCTCGTTCGATAAGCTTTGGGGCTATGCCAATGTCGTCCGTTATGGCGCAAAGCATGTTACGGATGGCGGGTCGATTACACTCGTCTCGGGTGCACCGGCCCGTAACTGTCGCCCCGGTCAGATCGCTCTGTCTTCTGTCGGTGGAGCCGTTGAAGCTATGACGCGCGCTGTCGCTCGTGAAGTCGCACCGCGCATCCGCGTGAATGTTGTCTCCCCCGGAACCATTGATACGCCGATGGTCGCGCTGCAAGGTGAAGAACGGGATGCGCTTTACACTAAAATGACTGCCAGCAACCTGATCCCCCGCGCTGGAACCGCTGAAGAAGTCGCTGAAGGCATCATGTTTGTCATCAAAAACGATTTCGTTAGTGGAACAACGATTGATGTCGATGGCGGCTGGTTGTTGAGCTGATTACAGAAGACAGCGGTCCGTCCGCTCAAAAGGATATAAAGATGACAAAAATTGGATTCATCGGGCTTGGGCTTATGGGGAACGCCATGGTGTCCCGATTGCTCGATAAGGGTTATGCGTTGACAGTCCTCGCTAACCGCAGTCGCACCAATGTCGAGGCCGCGATTGCGCGCGGCGCTTCCGAAGTCACGACACCGAAGGCGCTCGCCGAAGCCAGTGACATCGTAATGCTGTGTGTGGACACATCTCAGAGTGTGGAAGCCCGGATGCGCGGAGATGATGGTGTCATCGCAGGACTAAAACCCGGAGCAACTGTCATTGATTTCGGCACATCGCTTCCGGCTTCGACCCGTATCTTGGCGAAGGAAGTAGATGAAGCCGGAGGTGCTTATCTGGATGCTCCCCTCGGTAGAACCCCGCAACATGCGTTCGATGGCTTGCTTAACATCATGTGTGCAGGGGACAGGGCTGCGTTTGATCGCGTTGAGCCGGTGTTGAAAGACTTGGGCGAAAATGTTTTCCACCTTGGTGCATCTGGCGCAGGGCATACCATCAAGCTGTTGAACAACTTTTTTGGTATGACCGTTGCGAATGCGATGGCTGAAGTTATGGCAATTGCGGATCAGGCAGGTGTTGACCGCAAACAAGCGCATGAGGTTATGGCCGCGGGACCGCTCCATTCCATGATGATGGACCTTGTTGCAGCATATGGCGTTGATGGCGATTCTTCGAAACTCGCCTTTTCGATCCAGAACGCAGCGAAAGACCTCGGCTATTATCGACAGATGGTCAGAGATGCCGGAGCGGAAAGTGTGATGGCAGTCCCCGCTGCCGAGGCAATGGCGGATGCTTCGGATACGATGGGCGATCGTATGGTTTCTGAAATGGTGGATTACTACACTAAGCGGTTTGAGGCATAGGGACCGGGAAATTCGAGGCCGTGGTTTTACGGGTGAGGCTCGACATGGATAACTTCTAGCCTTGCGTGATCCGGCTTCGAGCCTATTGTCGCGCGCCATGACCCAGATTAAATTTGAGCTTCACAAAACAGACGGCCTTGCGCGGCGGGGGACGCTTCATACACCGCGCGGGGACATTCGAACGCCCGCTTTTATGCCGGTTGGAACTGCCGCTACGGTAAAAGCGATGTTGCCCGGTTCCGTCCGTGAGACTGGCGCCGATATTTTGCTCGGGAATACCTATCACTTGATGCTGCGCCCTTCGGCGGCGCGGATCGAGCGATTGGGCGGCCTCCATAAGTTCATGAACTGGGACAAACCGATCTTGACGGATTCGGGGGGATTTCAAGTGATGTCGCTCGCCGGTTTACGAAAGCTGACGGAAGAGGGCGTGACATTCAGTTCGCATATCGATGGCTCAAAACACATGCTTTCGCCGGAAACCTCGATGGAGATCCAGCGACAGCTTGGGTCCGATATCGTGATGGCCTTTGACGAATGCACACCATATCCCTGCACCCGGCAAGAAGCAGAAACCTCGATGCGGATGTCGATGCGCTGGGCGCAAAGATCCAGAGACGCTTTTGGCGACCGCCCAGGATATGCTCTTTTCGGTATTCAGCAAGGTGGAGTGCATGAAGATCTGCGCGCCGAAAGCGCTGAAGCTCTGCGCCGCATCGGTTTTGATGGTTATGCCGTTGGCGGCTTGGCGGTGGGCGAGGGGCAAGAACTGATGTTCTCGACTCTTGATCATTGTGTTGAACATTTACCGGATGATCGTCCGCGTTACCTTATGGGCGTAGGAAAGCCTGATGATTTACTCGGCGCTGTTGAGCGCGGCATAGATATGTTTGATTGCGTTCTTCCCTCACGCTCGGGTCGGAATGGTCAAGTCTTCACCCCGCGTGGCCCGCTCAATATCCGCAATGCCCGCCATGCCGATGATCCGCGCCCTTTGGATGAGCATTGCGATTGCCCTGCGTGTTCCAGTTACAGCAGGGCTTATCTTCATCACGTTCACCGTGCGCAAGAGATCATCGCCTCTATGCTTCTGACGTGGCATAACTTGAGGTACTATCAACGCCTCATGCAGGGAATGCGCGACGCTATTGAGGTCCGCCAATTCACTAAATTCGCATCCGATACCCGCGCGGCATGGGCGCAAGGCGACATAGAGCCAATGTAAACGCAAAGTGCTTTGGTCGAGCTGATCCCTATTGCCGTTATCCCAAAAGACAGATTCCTACTGCTTGCGGAATTGGGCCAGCGAATTCGAGAGATATAATAAAAAAGAACGCTGCGGCCCCCCGGCTACAGCGTTCTTGGATTAAAGAGCGCCCTCAGTCAGTACATACCCTCGTTTGACTGACTCCCTTCGCTCCTGTGAAACGTGCCCCAGTTTTATGATGTGCGTTGGATGCCCACCCAGAGTTTTCCAACACACAATTGTTTACGTTTCACATATCAAAGCGCGTTGCGCTTTTTATACAGCCGTTTGCCTTCTTTTGTCGGGCAGCGCTTGTCGGGTGCGACTCTTGCGTTCGCTTATCCCGCGCTTTTTGCGGCTGCACTTTACGTTAGTGTGCCGAAGCTTCCGCGCCCGCGCGAACTGGGCCGAATGAAGCAACAGCAGTTTTTGCATCAAAGATTGGCGTTTGATCGACAACGCATCCTGCTTGTTTCAGCAGAGCGTAACCGTGCCAACCTGACCAGATACCGGCAACGATGCGATCGACTTCTTCTGGCGAACGCGCTTCCTTGACAGTCGCGGAAACCGCATCGTGAAGTGGACGCAAGGCTTCTTTCAGACCATCGCGAACAACACTTGGCATTGCTCCGTCATGCTCTTCCGTGCGGAAAGCAAGATTGAATTCGCCTGATTTCTCTTCAGCGAAGGCAATGTAAGAACGACCCAGCGAAGCAACAAGCGTTTCTGGGCTGCTTGCAGCCGCTGCCGCTGTTGTCATTTCTCCGGTCAGCTCTTCGACAGCTTGGACTTGAAGATAAGTGACGATATCGGCTTTATTCTCGAAGTAGGTGTAGAGGCTCATGGCGCTCATTCCGACTTCTTTTGCGATACCGCGAATTGTTACCTTTTCAGCACCGTGTTCGTCCATGATGCGGCGTGCTGCAACAGCAGCCTTTTCGCGAACGACTGACTTCTCGTCTTCTGTAAGTGGCTTACGTGGCATAGTTGGGTCCCCCGACCTGTTTTCTCGTTTATCCAGAGCAGTTCGGGTGTCCCTTCCCGTCCTGCGATGGATGTACTATGGGAGAAAAACTTGGGGATATTCTTAATGCGCACGACAAAATTCGAATTTCTAATAGAAAAAATGCCGATTATTTAGAGTAAATGAAAATAAACTCTAATTTCTTTTTTAACGTTAATTGGTGTTTACCATCCAAAAGGGCCAAAATCAGCCCTTTTGGTGAAGTGGTGCAATTTTTTACTTCTTGTACAGCGTCCAAAGGGTAGGCATCACGATTGCGGCAAGCGCAAGCTTCAACGCGTCACCGACAAGAAAAGGTGTCAGGCCATTGGCAATGGTCCAGCTCCAACCTTGCGCATAGTCCTGCAAATTAAGCCATACGAGGCCTGGAACGTAAATCAACACGCTCCCTATTAGCATTGCGAATGCCATCAATGGGATCGAACGGTCCCACCCTTTACGTGCAAGCCAGCCCAAAACGCCTGCTGCGAGAACAAAACCAACAAGATACCCGCCGGAACCGCCTGTCATATACTCGAGGCCGTTCTTTTCCGCCGAGGATGACGTGAAAATGTCAAAGCCCAGCGCACCAACAGCCAAATAGGCCAGCATTGTCGTGATGCCCAGCCCTGCGCCATAGGCCGCGCCAACGGTCAAAACGACAAAAGTTTGCATGGTAATCGGAACAGGCCACATTGGAATACGCACCTTTGCAGCAATCGCCATTGCGACAACGCCAAGCGAAACCAGAATAGCGGCGCGCATCCAGCGGGCGGCATCCGTATCTTTCGATGGCCAGAGAACTTGTGAGAGTGTTGGAGCGGTTGCGGCGCTTTGCATGAGCGTCCCTCTATATCATTGACGAGCCTTGCGGCACTTTCGAGCAAGATGTACTGGAGCGGTTCGATTTTGCAAGGGCGAGAATTAGGGTGCTGTTAACGTCTGTAGTCGGATGTTGAGGTGTAATCCTTCTTAGGGCCATTCACGGTCCAAGTGACGCACCAATGGTCTGGCAAGTAAAAACTGTACGTTGCATAGTAAGTATCCTGTCCACAAAGATGCTGTGCTTCCGATTTAGAGTTTTTCACTTCGAAGCTGTGGAATGGATTGCCATCTTGGTATGCAACAGAGACAGAAAAACCCTCAAACGACCATATATAACTACGTGTTGCACGGAGGGATGTTCCTCCTAATGTCAGTTCGCCACTTTCTGTATATATAAGTGCGCCTCCTTGCGGCTCAAAGGTCGCAATGCCTTTGAAGATGCCTTGTTGTCCGCTATGGCGGTCATCAATTGCTCGATTGATGTTCCAGTTTCCGCGCAGACTGTCATATAGGGGCATTTCCATGTGGGGACTGTCTTGTCGTCCCGTCCGTCTGTCAATTCCCGGAGAGGCAATGGCCGTCTCATTAAAGAAAAGACTACGCCGATTTAGAATGGCGGCCCAAACTGCCCTCGGATGGGGAGCCAGAGGCTTTTTTACGCCTTATCGCTATGCGGCGGGCGCAAAGCCCTCTACCGGCTATCCTGAGATAGAGGCCGTCTTGAAAGCGCGGGAAAGCGCGATGACAGCGGTTCTGGATCAAATGGATGGCCTCAGCGAAGCCATGCAGCAGATAGGAGGTGATCCCGCGCCTGCGCCCCGGTGGGATCAGGGTTGGTTTGCGACATTAGATGCGGCGGCGGCTTATACGCTGGTCCGAAATGCTCCGCCCCGTAAGATTATTGAGGTTGGCTCCGGTCATTCGACGCGATTCCTTGCGCGGGCCATAAAAGATGCCGGACAAGATGCTGAGCACATCTGTATCGACCCGCAACCGCGCGCAGATTTGCTCGATTTGCCCGTTACTTGGCAAAAAGAGCTGCTGTCTGACGCTCATTTATCGCAGTTTGATACGCTGCAAAGCGGTGACATCGCGTTTTTCGATTCAAGCCATATTCTTTGGCCGGGTCTTGATGTGGATTTGATCTTCAACCGTATTCTGCCACGCTTGGATTCGGGTGTTCTGGTTCACGTCCATGATATTTTTCTGCCCGACGCTTATCCAAAAAGCTGGGATTGGCGCGGTTATACCGAGCAAAACGGTTTGGGTGGCTGGTTTATGGGCGGTGCTTATGATGTCGTATTCTCCAGCCATTACGCGGCCACCCGCTTAAATGCGGGCGAGCACGTGAAATCGTTGCCCCGGCATGTGGAGGCCATCGACTCGAGCTTTTGGATGGTGAGAAAGTCGTGACCAAGCCAACCTTTATTCTTGTTGAGCCTCAAATGGGTGAAAACATCGGCGCAGCGGCGCGGGCGATGTGGAATTTTGGGTTAGACCGGATGCGTGTCGTCAATCCGCGTGATGGCTGGCCCAATGAGCGGGCTGAAGCGATGGCGGCTAGCGCTACGCATGTTCTTGAGACAGCCGATCTTTTTGACACCACGCGCGAGGCTACCGCTGACCTTTCCGTTGTCTATGCGACCACGGCGCGGCCCCGCGATCTTACTAAGCGGGTCTTAACCCCGGAAGCCGCAGCCGCAGAGATGCGAACGCTCATTGCTGCCGGTGATAAAGTCGGCGTGCTTTTCGGGCGTGAACGCACAGGATTAGAGAACGAAGATATCGAGCGCGCGACGGCCATTATCACTGTTCCCGTAAATCCGGCCTTTGCCTCGCTTAACCTTGCTCAATGCGCGTTGCTTATGGGGTATGAATGGCTGAAAGCAGCGGATCAAACTCCACCTGAACAGCTTGACCCCGGTAGATCAGGATTTGCCAATCGGGGCGATGTGGATCATCTACTCGACTTTATGGAGAAAGAGCTGGAAGATTCAGGGTTCTTCTGGCCCGCGGATAAAAAAGCGTCGATGATCGTCACGCTCCGCAATCTGTATCATCGGTTGCCGCTCACTGCTGCTGATCTGCGTATGGTATGGGGTGCAACCAAGTCGCTTGCGGCAAAGCGGCGCTCCACACGCCGATAAAGGGTGAGTGGGTTGCGAGGAACAGGCGACCACTCTATTTCAACCCCTGAAGATCATGCGAAGGGCTGAATATGGCTGAGAAGAAGACGCGCGCACTGTTTGAAGAAGCCGGAGCAGAGGCAGAAGAAACGCCGATTGCCCCGGGCGTGGCGGCAAAAGAAAAATCAGCCAACCGGGCGCGTATCAGGCTATGGCAAATCGTGTTGGCGGCTTTGGTCGTTCTAATGGTCGTCATAGGCGGCTTAACACGGCTAACGGATTCTGGTCTTTCAATTACAGAATGGAATCTCGTGACGGGTGTTTTACCGCCTTTGTCTGCGGAAGGCTGGGCGGCAGAGTTCGCCAAATATCAGAAGATACCGGAATTTGAACTGAACCAACCCACAATGGATGAGTTCAAAACGATTTACTGGTGGGAATGGGGGCATCGCTTTTTAGGGCGGATTGTCGGCTTGGCTTTTATTGTCCCATTCCTCTGGTTTTTTATGCGCAAAGCTATCCCCGCTGGTTGGACAAAGCGCCTGCTTATCCCCGGTATCCTGATCGGTCTGCAAGGCGTTATCGGTTGGTGGATGGTGTCTTCCGGTTTGGCTGGTTCGGATCGGGTGGATGTTGCGCCGTATAGATTGGCGATACATCTGGGATTGGCTTTTGTGATCTTTTGCCTGTTGGTTTGGAATATTTTCTGCCTTGGCGAAGAAGAGCACGATTTGCTGGCTGCGCGGCGTCGGCGCTTTAAACCGCAGCTTGGTTTTGGTGGACTGACCGTTGCGTTGATTTTCTTACAAGTTCTCTGTGGAGCGATGGTGGCAGGGCTGGATGCGGGACGAGGCTATACGGATTGGCCTTTAATGCAGGGTCAGTTTTTCCCCCCGAATGATACACCCGAAGCTGTTTGGCAGTTTATTCACCGGATGCTGGCTTACACAGTGGTTGTGGTTGTCGGTGTATTTTGGTGGAAGACACGCGCCTCGGGCCACAAAGAGCTGAAGTTCTGGGGATTGATTGCGGGTCTTTGGACGCTTGCCCAGGTCTTTTGGGGCATCGTTACACTGATGGGCGGTGCACAGCCTCATCATGCAATTGTGCATCAGCTTGGAGCGTTGGTTTTGCTATGGGTAATGTTGCGGACAATGTTCGTGGCCGCCTATCCAAGTGAACAAAAGATTGAGCGCGCATGAATCAGCCCGTCCTAACGATTAGCGAATTGGAAGCCTTCCTCGCGCGGGAGTTCCCTCAGGTTGCGCCTGATGTGGCAATCGAGGCGTTGGGTTCGATGACGGCCACGATGCGCTTGCGCCGGGATAAAAAGCATCTTCGCCCCGGTGGAACAATGTCTGGTCCGTCTATGGCGTTGTTGGCGGATGTCACTGCTTATGTCGCTCTGCTTGGGATGATTGGCGAAAAGGCTTTGGCGGTTACGACAAACCTGTCTCTTAACTTTATGCGAAAGCCTGCTGATATAGATCTGCTCTGCGATGGCCGTCTGCTTAAACTGGGTAGGCGCCTCGCGGTTGGCGATGCCGTTCTTTATAGCGAGGGCGGCAGTCCCAGCGAGCCGGTTGCCCATGCGACCTTTACCTATGCATTGCCTTGAGGAAACCATATGAATCCGCTGCTTGAAGACTGGACAACACCCTTCGCAATGCCACCGTTCGATCGGATCAAAGAAGACCATTTCAAACCGGCTTTCGAGGCGGCATTAGCTGAGTGGAAAGCAGAAGTTGAGGCTGTAGCCACCGATACGGCCCCGCCAAGTTTCGCAAATACTGTTGAAGCATTGGAACGCTCAGGCGAGTCGCTGGATAAAGTCGCAAGTGTATTCTTTAACCTGTCGAGTTCTTGCTCAACCGAAGGCCTTCAGGCGATTGAAGAAGAGATTGCGCCAGAGCTGGCCAAAAGCCACGCCGAGATATTCATGGATACGCGCCTTTTCGCGCGGGTTGATGCGGTGGGCGATGATGGGCTAACCGATGAACAGGCCCGTGTGCTGAAACTCTACAAAGAAAGTTTCGTTCGTGCCGGTGCGCGATTGGACGAGGCTGGCCGCAAGCGCATGAGTGAAGTCATGCAGCGTTTGGCATCTCTTGGCGCGCAATTTTCTAAGAACCTGCTCGCAGATGAAAAAGCTTTCGAATTGGTGCTGGAGACGGAAGCCGATCTTGAAGGGCTTTCGGGTGCGGAGGTTTCCGCAATGGCGCGGGCCGCAGAAGATCGCGGTCATCCCGGTAAATGGGTGGTAACGGCATCGCGCTCGGCGGTTGAACCTTTCCTTCAATCCTCCAAGCGCCGTGATCTGCGCGAGGCGGTATGGCGCGGATTTGTCGGACGCGGTGCGGATCGTCCCGAGACCGCCACCAAAGACATCGCCGCTGAAACCGTGCGGCTGAGAGATGAACGCGCGAAACTTCTTGGCTTTGACAATTTCGCCGCGTTCAAGCTGGAAAACCAAATGGCCAAAACACCCGAAGCGGTGCGCGGCCTGTTGGAGCGTGTTTGGACCCCGGCAAAGGCGGCGGCGGAAGCCGATCGCGCCCGGCTGCAAGAACTCATCGTGGAAGAGGGCGGGAACTTTGAGGTTCAGCCGTGGGATTGGGCCTATTATGCAGAGATTTTGCGTCAACGCGATCATGATCTCGATGATGCGGAACTCAAACCCTACATGCAGCTTGAGAATATCATCGCGGCGTCTTTCGATACGGCATCGCGTTTGTTTGGCCTGTCTTTTGCCGAGCGCGACGACATACCCCGGCATCATCCTGATGTTCGCGTCTGGGAAGTCATGCGCGGCGACAAGCATGTTGGCATCTTCATGGGCGATTATTTCGTGCGGCCTTCGAAAAGGTCTGGCGCATGGATGAGCACTTTCCGCGATCAACAAGCAATGGACGGTGAAATCCGGCCCATCGTGATCAACACGTGTAACTTCGTGCAAGCCAAAGAGGGCGAGCCTGTTATGCTGACCTTTGAGGGCGCGCGGACTTTGTTCCACGAATTCGGCCATGCCTTACATGGGCTGATGTCGGATGTGACATACCCGAGAATTTCCGGCACGTCGGTCGCTAGGGATTTCGTCGAATTGCCGTCGCAGCTTTATGAACACTGGCTCATGCGTCCCGAAGTGCTGGGCCGTTACGCTCTGCATGCCGAGACAAACGAGCCAATGCCGCAAGAATTGCTGGACCGCGTGATTGCGGCACAGAATTTCAACATGGGCGCGGCAACGGTCGAATACCTTTCTAGTGCGCTGGTTGATATTGCGATGCACACGACGGATGTTGGCGAAGACTACGACCCTCAGGCGCTCGAAGCATCTGTTCTCGAAAAAATCGGAATGCCTGCCGGTCTAGGAATGCGCCATCGCAGCGCGCAATTCGGGCATGTTTTTGCCGGTGACGGATATTCATCCGGGTATTACAGCTATATGTGGTCAGAGGTTATGGACGCCGATGCGTTCGGAGCGTTCGAAGACGCGGGCGATATATTCGATGCGAGCACCGCAGAACGGCTATCCACAGCAATCTATTCTGCGGGCGGACGGCAAGACCCCGAACTCGCTTATCTCGCGTTCCGGGGCCGCGCACCCGAGGTCGAGGCTTTGCTTAAACGCCGAGGCTTGCTCGACGCCGCATAGATGCAAACCATAGTTAAGAAGCGATACCCTCGCTTCTTATTCTTCTTGACCGGGCAAGCGGACGTTCGGGCTTACATAAGCCGCAGCAGCGCTGGAATCTCTTAAAACACCGCCCGTCTCGAATACGGGACCACCGAGCAGATAATCGGACCCGAGGCCGATAGCGGCAACAACAATGGCAGCTGCAAAAAAGGTTTTCATTTCTTTATCTCCTGCGCGGGCGCTTCACCCGTCACGTCTTTCAAATAAGCTATCAGATCGGCACGGTCTTCGTCGCGCACAATCCTCTGCATCGGCATTTTCGATCCGGGCGTGTAGTGCTCCGGACCAAGATCGAAGAGTTTATCCAGTGTCTCATCAGACCAAACCAGATCAGCTCCGGTGAGGGCGTCCGAGTATGTATATCCAGGCAGAGTGCCAGCGCGTCGCCCAAATACACCCATCAGAGATGGCCCGGCCCGCCGTCCACCATCCTCGGTAAGTGTATGACATATCGAACATTTTCGGGTAAATTGTCTCTCGCCGTTCGTCATTGTTGCGGGATCGCGGAGAAAATCGCGTGGCGCAGCATCGCTTTCGGCCACAGATTTCGCCGTCGCAATCGGCCAGATATCCGCATGGTCTTGTATCGTGCCAGCAATGACCCGCTCATTTCCGTCAAAAGCGAGCGCCCAAACCGGCCCCCGAGCCGTGGCGCGAAAATCCCGAATCGTCCGCCATTCATCGGTCGCGACGACATGGATGTATCCTTCCCCGTCGCCAATGCCCATCAAAGTCCCGTCGCTACTGAGTGTCAGTGCCAGCACTGGTTGTCGGCCCGAGGTCACATCCGCGATTTCTTTTCCGCTTTCCAGATCAAGAATACGGACCCCGCCATCAAGAGCGCCATATGCAAGCCAGCCAGAGGCTTCATTGATCACGAGGCGATTTATGCCAAAGCCGTGCTTTACCTCGATACGCTTGATGGATTTTTCGGCCACATCCCAGAGCCTGACCGTCCCGTCTGAACTTGCCGAGTATAATAGTTTTCCCCCCTTGGCAAAGCGCACTGCCTGAACCGGCGCGCGATGCCCTTTCAGCATCGCAATCGACTCGCCGGTCTCGGCATTCCAGAGGCCGACTGCACCATCCCAGCCCGCTGTTGCGGCCAGCTTCCCATCGGGTGTCGCGGAGATGTCGAGGATCTTGCCTTGATGCCCTTCGAGTGTGGTGATGTTACTGCCGGTGGCGGCGTCCCACAAAATCGCCGTATAGTCGTCTCCGGCTGACAAGGCTCGGCGTCCGTCCGGCAAAAAGAGAACGCTGTTTGCTGCCGCCTCATGGCCTTCGAGCCATATGGGTTCTTTGCTCTCGTCTTGCAACGACCAAAGGCCAACCGAATTGTCAAAACTAGCCGTCATTACATGCTTCCCGTCGGCAGACACAGCGACACCCTTTACAGGGCCGCCATGTCCATCGAGGCGGGCATATCCGCTATCGGCGACGGCGGGCGTTGCCGATAGTATAATGACGGCGAGCAAACTCCGCATGATTACTCAGCGGGGTTCGCTACATAAATTGGTTCTTCGTCGTGGCTATCCGCATTGATCAGATCGCCTCTGTCGTCGAGTTGATTGACCCAGAGGTTGTGGTGTTCTTTGGCCCAGTTGAGGTCAACTTTGCCCGAACCCATTGCGGCAAACGCGCCCTGCATTCCGACCGAACCGATATAGATATGCGCGATGATGATCGTCGTGAGAATAATGCTCATGATCACGTGCCACGTTTGAGCATATTGCTGTTCTTGCAGCGGCGTTGTTTCTACAGCCAAGTTTTGAGGATATCCGACCGCCGCCGTAACAGTATTCAGCTTTTCAAAGGTCGGCCCAAATAGCGTGAGCTCATAGGGCGACAACAGCATCAATCCGGATGCCGAAATTGATCCGCCCATCAGAATAACGGACCAAAAGATCAGCTTTTGACCGCCATTGAACTTTTTCGCCGGAGCGTGTGCGCCTTTGGTGAACAAGCCTCCGCCTTTGGCAAACCACTTGACGTCGGTCCAAGTTGGGATGTTGCGGAAGAACCAGAGGATAAAAATCATGACCAGGGCAATCATAAAGGCCCATGACAGGTTATTATGCGCCCATTTGCCTGCAACGATAACATTCGCGAAGGCTTCTTTGCCGTAATTCGGATCAACCGTGCCGGCTTGGTGCGTGAAGGTTGCGTTGGCCCAATCAATGATTGGTACGATAATATCGCGCCCGGCCAGCAAGCCGAACCCGGTTACGGCAAGAATAATGAAGCTGATTGCCAGCATCCAGTGAGCAAGGCGCTCAATAAAGCCAAATCGCTTAATCCGTACTCCTGCCCGTCCGCTTTCAATTTGAATGCGTCCGCGCAGCAGATAGAATGCCAGTAAGAACAAGAGCATTCCGCCGAAAGCATAGCCTGTGTATTTGACCAAAGGCCCTTGCCGGGTGGCAAGCCATTCTTCGCCTTCACTTTGCACGAGGATGGTTGCCAGCGGATCGCGGCTGCTTGACGTTACAACGTCCTGTCCCTGACGAAGCGCCCGCCACAAGGACGAATCAGATGCGCCGCCTCTTGTGCCAAGTGCACCGGGGGCACTTTCCGGATTCGGAAGCGGTCCAGCCTGTCCCTGATCGAGTGGAACAACTTCGCCGCGCTGACGCGCGAGAATATCTTCCAGTGTTTGTGCGCCGCCCGTGGCTTCGCGGTTGGTCGCAGGCGCTTCGTTGTCCTGTGCAATAGCAGGAACAGCTATGCTGCCAACCATGGCAACAAGCAGCAGAGCGCAAAACTTTTTCAGAAGAATCTTCATCGCGGCATCCCTTATTCGCTTTCGAGCGTCGGGAGCGACGGTCCGAAAGCCGGTACTATGTGCTTTCAGAGATAGTAACGGGTGAAGCGCGAACGCTCCACCCTATATTTGTCAGGCGCTTATGTGCCTTTTTGTCCGTAAGCTGTACCCCAGCCCCATGCACCGGAACCAAAACCGCGCGCTACGACACGTTCACGATAAATCGCACTCACATCGTCGCCGTCACCGGCAAGCAGTGCTTTGGTCGAGCACATTTCGGCGCAGATTGGCAGTTTGCCTTCCGCAATACGGTTGCGACCGTACTTTTGGAATTCCACTTCCGAATGGGTTTCTTCCGGTCCACCGGCGCAGAAGGTACATTTGTCCATCTTGCCACGGGAGCCGAAATTGCCAGCTTGTGGATATTGCGGCGCGCCAAACGGACACGCATAGAAACAATAACCACAACCGATGCACAGGTCTTTCGAGTGAAGGACCACACCCTCTTCGGATTGATAGAAACAATCCACGGGGCAGACCGCTGCGCAAGGCGCGTCGGAACAATGCATACAGGCAACTGAGACCGAGCGTTCGCCGGGTTTGCCGTCATTAATCGTGACGACGCGGCGGCGGTTGATGCCCCAAGGGACTTCATGCTCGTTCTTACACGCTGTGACACAAGCGTTACATTCAATGCAACGTTCAGCATCACAGAGGAACTTCATTCTAGCCATTTTTTAGCTCCCCTTACACTTTCTCGATTTTGCAGAGAGTACACTTCGTCTCCTGCATCTGAGTCACCGAGTCATACCCGTAGGTTTGCGCGGTGTTCGAGCTCTCGCCCAAGACATACGGATCGGCCCCTTTCGGGTATTTGGCCCGTCTGTCTTCGCCCTCGAGATGTCCACCGAAGTGGAACGGCATGAAGGCAACACCAGCACCGACGCGCTCGGTGACCAAGGCCATAACTTTGACCTTCGCGCCCTCAGCACCTTCGACCCAGACTTGTTCGCCGTCACGGATACCAAGATCATTGGCATCGCGAGGGTTGATTTCGACAAACATGTCTTGTTGCAGTTCTGCAAGCCAAGGATTTGAGCGGCTTTCATCACCGCCGCCTTCATACTCGACCAGACGACCTGAGGTAAGGATCATCGGATAATCACCCGAGAAGTCCTTGTCCTGAATCGACTTATACAAGGTTGGCAGGCGATATGCCTTCCGATCCTCGTAGGTCGGGTAATCGGCCACAAGATCGCGGCGGTTCGTGTAGAGCGGCTCGCGGTGAAGCGGCACAGGGTCTGGGAAGTTCCAAACAACCGTGCGGGCTTTTGCGTTCCCGAAGGGAGCACAGCCATGCTTGATTGCGACGCGCTGGATGCCGCCTGAAAGGTCGGTTTTCCAGTTCGTCTTATCACCGGCAACCTTTTCGATCATACCGCGTTCGTAATCGGTGAGATCACCGTCCCAGCCAAGCTCTTTGAGCATTGCCATCGTGAACTCAGGATAACCGTCCTTGATCTCCGACCCGACCGAAGCAACGCCTTCAGCAAGCAGGTTCTCACCGTCACGCTCAACACCAAAGCGTGCGCGGAAGGTCAGGCCGCCTTCACCGACAGGGCGCGACATATCATAGAGGTTCGGCGTTCCGGGGTGACCCATTTCGCCGGTACCCCATGATGGCCAAGGCATACCGTAGAATTCGCCATCATTTTCACCGCCAACCGCTTGCAGCGATGTGCGATCAAATGTGTGCTGATTCCGCATATGAGACTTGATCCGGTCAGGGTCCCAGCCGGTATAGCCGATGGTCCACATACCCTGGTTAAACTCACGGGTCGTGGCTTCGACATTCGGGATGCCATCGTCATCGCGGCGAATATTACGGAAGAAGCGGTCGGCGAAGCCGAACTTATCAGCAAACAAAGCGATGATTTCATGGTCGGTTTTTGCTTCAAACAGCGGATCGAACACTTTTTCGCGCCACTGAACCGAACGGTTCGAAGCTGTCACAGAGCCTTCAGTTTCAAACTGAGTTGCTGCTGGCAACAGATACGCACCATCTTCGCGGTCATGAAGGATTGCGGAGACGGTTGGATAAGGATCAATCACAACAAGGAGTTCAAGCTTCTCCATTGCTGTTTTCATCTCTTTCATGCGCGTTTGCGAGTTCGGAGCATGACCCCAGAAGACCATGGCCTTCACGTTATCCGGCTGATCAATGTTGTCCTTGTCTTCAAGAACACCGTCGATCCAGCGGGAGACGGGCATTCCTTTGCCTTCCATCAGCTCTTTCGAACCGAATTGGGAGAGCAGGAATTCATACTCATCATCCCACGATGCTTTATCGGCATCTTTGCCAGCCCAAACGCGCGCCCAGTGTTTCCACGAGCCGGTTTTAAGACCGTAATAGCCGGGCAGGGTGTGCGAGAGAACGCCAAGGTCCGTCGCGCCTTGCACGTTATCGTGGCCACGGAAGATGTTCGTGCCGCCACCTGCGGTTCCCATGTTGCCCAGAGCAAGCTGGAGAATACAGTAAGCACGGGTGTTGTTGTTGCCGTTCGTGTGCTGTGTGCCGCCCATGCACCAGATCACCGTACCGGGACGGTTATTGGCCATCGTGCGAGCAACACGCTTCATCTGAGAACCGGGAACGCCAGTGACGCGCTCGACTTCTTCAGGAGTCCACTTCGCAACTTCTTCTTTAATCTGGTCCATGCCCCAGACACGGGTGCGGATGAACTCTTTGTCCTCCCAACCGTTCTCGAACACATGCCAGAGAATACCCCAGATCAGGGCAACATCCGAACCCGGACGGAAGCGGACATATTCGTCAGCATGCGCTGCGGTCCGTGTAAAGCGCGGATCACAAACGATCAGCGGAGCATTGTTTTGCTCCTTCGCGCGCAGAACGTGCAACAGCGAAACCGGGTGTGCTTCAGCGGGGTTGCCGCCGATGATAAAGATCGCGCGTGATCTGTGGATGTCATTGTAGCTGTTGGTCATGGCGCCGTAGCCCCATGTGTTCGCTACGCCAGCCACGGTTGTCGAGTGACAGATACGGGCTTGGTGATCGACGTTGTTCGTGCCCCAATAGGCAGCAAACTTACGGAACAAATACGCTTGTTCGTTCGAATGCTTCGCGGAACCGAGCCAGTAAACGCCGTCAGGACCGGATGGTCCGTTGCGGATTTCCATCATCTTGTCGCCGATCTCGTTGATCGCCGTATCCCAAGAGACTTTTTCCCATTTACCGCCCGTCAAGCGCATTGGATGCTTGAGGCGTCGCTCACCGTGAGCGTGTTCGCGAACCGACGCGCCTTTAGCGCAGTGCGCACCAAGGTTGAAAGGGCTATCCCAACCGGGTTCCTGTCCAACCCAAACGCCGTTATCAACTTCGGCGAGGACCGTACAACCCACTGAACAGTGGGTACAAACGGATTTTTTGATCTCAATATTTCCGCCCGAGCCGGTTGCAGCAGCAGCTTTCGTTACTGAGCCTGCAGATGCGCCAACGGCAGCCAAGCCACCAATGGCGAGGCCGGAATTTTTAAGAAATGAACGGCGATCAACGGTTTCTTCCGCGATCTTCGTCAGGATCGAGCTTCCACGGGAGCGTCTCGCAACCCCGACGGATTTTTTCCTGAGCATGGTTTCCTCCTAATTGGCCGAACTGGTCGTCACTTAGTCGGGAAAGGGCAAACGCAACCGATCCCGCCTTCGAGACGGATCAGAAGCGGCAGCTATCCAGATATGCTTTGACGTGTTGTGTCTCTGAGTATCCGAGTTCGGTTTTGACCTCTGCGGCCATTGCCTTGCTCGAACCCGCGACTGCTGCTGCGGCGAGAGCGGGCGCTCCTACCGTTGCCAGCTTTAGAAAGTCGCGACGACCTGAGACGTCGTCTTTGGATCTTGCCACGAGTCTATCCTCTCTTTCAGTGCGCCCCGTCGGGCGAAAACAAAAACATCGGGCTGCGTCCAACCCGATGCTTATTCAGTCATCCGAAACGCTTCTTTTTCGATCTCGATAAAGCGCGCTCCGACGGTTCCGACCGGAGTATAGAGCAGCGAGTATTCCGCCCCCTCCAAGTCCGAGAAAAAATGCCCCGCCCATGGTGAAATATGCGTTGCGAAGAAGTCTTTTTGTGTTGTCAAGTCAGCGGGAGGACCAAACCGTCCCAAGATCAATCCCGCCATCATTTCGCAGAGAGAGCCGATATTGTCTTCCGGCTCATAAACCGATGGCGCTCGTGCGATTTGGAGGCGCGCCATATCATTGCGCAGCTTGGCGAGCGGTTTCTCATTCAGAAACCCGGTCATATAATAGCTGGCGTAGGGCAAAAGCTCACCGCGCCCTAATCCGACAAAAAGGTCGTGAAATTCGCGCGATGCTTTTTCCACGCCGGTTGATTTCGCTATTTTTGAGAGGGCAAGGATGGCTTCGCCCATTGGCGTCGCATCCCCCTCAAGGGCCGTGAGTTTAGTGAGTAAATCTTTTGAGGGAGAATCACGCAAAAGCGCGCCAAGCAGGTCGTAAACCTGAGCGCGCATAATGTCTTCGGGCGCAATTTCACCGCGCTCCATTGTGTCGGTATCACCCATAGAGGGCGTTTCCTTCCCTTGCGGCCTTTATAGACCAATGTCCGCGTTATAGTCGCAAACGTTGAATCCAGCGTTGCAAATTCGGGATAGGCTGTAAAGTCTAATGATACCGGAGCGCATGGAATGTGATGAAACCTATGCGCGAAGATTGCGCATTAAAAGACGCTCCGTCCCTTAATGCGCAGTCATTTACAGAGTGCCAAGCTTAGGTCTCTGATTATGCCGCACTTTTCTGGCGGTTTTTCTCCAACTGAGCATCAACTGTCTCAACAGTTGCATCAATTGCAGGGTGATGCATTCCGAGTGATTTCGCCACGGACTGCACAACGCGGTCAACGCGCTCAATAACATTCGAACCGGCGGCAATGGCGCGGGCTGCGGATGAGGGTTTCAGCAAGCCTTCGGCTGCGCGGGCATATTTATCGAATGGAACCAATTCACTGGCATCTGCGCCGAGTTTTTTCACCACATCATCAACGAAGGTGTAGATTTCGCGGGATAGCTCAACGTCCTCATGAACTGCATCGCGAATGGCAACCGGCTCTTCGTGCGTAATGCAGCGGTAATTGCCGGTCAGAAGCATGCTCCACTTTGCCAAAGGCACAAACAGCGTGTCGTGAACTCGCAGTTTTACCGGCACATCTTTCCCGTCGAGCTGCACATTCTGAATATCAGCTTCGAGCGTTTTCAGGATTTCTGTATGAGCATCGGACTCAAATCTCACGGCCTTGAAGTTCGTTGGCAGGCCGACATGCAGGACATTTGCGGCTTCTTCGGGAGGTCTGAACGCTTGCGGGTCCGGTGAGCAAAGCGAAACATTGCCCGGAATAAGAGCGTTCCAAACTTGCGGATCGGAATATGCGCCTTCGAGGTCGCTCGGGTTCAGACCGGGCAGGCGTCTGAGATACGAGAGCGGCGGCATATTCATGATCGACAGGCACGGCAAACCGGCCTCCGCTATTCTGCCGAGCAAATCGCGGATGGATGCATGGGAATATTGCGGCTCTTGCATAGCAAGCCCGACCATATCGTATTGCGATACATCAACATTTTCAGGCGTCGAAGCATCGAGCGCCCCCGGGTGGTCTTTTGAGAAAATCGAGCGATGCTCGTCTTCGCCTTTCAAGCGAAGGCGCACTTCGGTCCCCTCATCATTGATGAGCTTGGCGGTCGCCTCACGGCAGACAAGTGTCACATCGTGACCGGCCATGATGCATTTTGTGCCTAGGAGCGACCCGTAGGAAGCACCGAGGATAAGAATCCGATACGACATAAAATTTCTCCCCAGCGTAGAAAACATTCCGAAAGTTGCTTGACCACGTATCATAGATTTTTCAGGACGGCGATAGAAATTCGATTAAAATCGACATGAATGCTTTGTCCCCAGGCGTTATCCGCTATGGATCGGCCAGCAGCAAAAGCCTACATGCCTTTAGTTATAATAAAATGAAAACAAGGGGATAAAGTGCTTTTGGAATGTTGGCGCAAGCACGAATGCCCCCCTGTCCGTGCGGACAGGGAGGTTTAAACGAGAAAGCAGGGACATAAAATTTTAAGACGTATTCGGTGGGCGATGCACCCAAAGCGCAAACATATGGCAATCGGATAAAATCTGATCCACCGGATGATTCTGTCTCCGCCGATACCCCGGCGGCCATCCCGGACGCAGCGGCTCGGTGCGTTTCAGCGGCTCGTTATTGCGCCGCCGCCGTGCCTGTAATCGCACGAGGCGTTTTGCCTGAGTCGGAATGGTCTCCAGCGCCTTATGCAAAGCCTGCAGCCGTCGGCACAGCGAAGCCGGATCAATATCCGCTTCTGACGGGCGCGGAGTGGGCCGATCAAGCGTCGGACGCGGCTCATCAAAACCGCTGATACGCGGAGCGGGGCCACGCAAGGGCCGACCCCGCTTCGCTAATTCATGAAACCACTTCCGGCGATCAAATAAAGCAAAAGGCGGAATCCGGTCTGATGATCCTTTTCCCTTAGGAATAGGGCGCGAAGGCGCTGGGCGCGGGGCAGACAGTTTAACGACAATTCCTCGGGCTTTTATAACGATCAAGCGCCGCAGAGCGGATTCCGCCGGTCCCAACACCCGAATAACCTGCCGTCTGATATCGACTGTCATAGACACGAGAACAGGACCACCCGGAACCAACCCCGCCACGGCAAACACCGCCGCAACCAACCGCATCAAAGCGGCCCGTTGGTAGTCAAAGATAGTATCCTCGCGCGTCATGCCGTCCTTTCAGGTAAAACTCATAAATGAAACATATCATGAACATTGAAAATGTGCAAGGGCTTTGAAATTCGTTGTTTGTAGTCAAATTCTGAAGGAGAATCGTGAAACGGCGGCAATACTGTTCACTGTGTCCAGAAACCGCAGTCAATCTGGACGTCTTCGATGCTTCTGAAATGACGATGTAAGGTATTCGGCAAAGCGAAGCCGTTCACTTAGCTTTTGCTTTAGGACAATCGGGATATGGTTCTATTTATCGATAAACGAAGCGGCGTGATGTACTGCCGTGATGATTTTTGTACCTTTGAGATCACTGAAAGCCTGCCTCAATGGCTCCGGGTTTTTCATATTGATCGGGAGTAGGTATTCACGATTTTCCGTAGGCCGAAAATACTCAGATAATAGTGGTTCGATCTCGGCACGCTGACATAGATGCAGGTCTGGCTCTTCCGAATCCGAAAGTTCTGTCTTGTTCACCAAGATGACCTCGCAAGGAGGGATCGCTATGAAGATGCCATCGGTCCAAACGACGCCAGTTTCGTACTTGCCGGAATATTCAAATACAAGTTTGGTTGGGGTAAAAATATCATCTCCCAACTTGTCTTGAAGAGACTGTTTTTCGAAGTTCCATTGCCAGATTTCTCGAAGAGTCGCTGTCGGTAGCCTCAATGAAGACTGCTCACTATTTATGAGCAAGGAAGGCTGAATCTCATGATTTGTCGAGGTATAGCTGTTCAAAAAACTCTCAGCGCCAAACTCAGAAAATACCTCTTCATCTTCTTGAGGATTAGAGGCGAGTAAATCAAAGTGTTGAATGAAATCAGATAACTCTAAGAGGCACTCGTGTGCAAAAAAACTGGGGCGAGAATAATTAAGGAGCAAGTTAGCTTCAACTTCTTGATCGAGTTCCGGCTTATCATTGGGGTCAAAGATTTCACCGAACTCGATAATGAAGTGAACACCTGTATCACTATTCTCATAGAATGCCTGGTCATGATCGAGTTGCTCAAGATCATAATGCTTTCGCCCTGAAAACCAGCTTTTTAGCGCGTCTAGGGCAAGAGGTTTGTCGCGAGCAGCAAAATATAGTTCGAAGCTCATATTAATGCCTTTGAAAATAGGTATCGTAAATAATAAAGAATCTCTCGAAGTGCCGTTAAACTCGAAACTCGCAGCGGTTTCTTCAAATCGCGTTAATCGTTATTCTTAGGAGTTATTGCCTTGGAAAGCGGGTCTATTGAAAGACGATAAGCTGTCTCGAACCAACTGGTAGCACGTTACTTCGACGTTTTTACCCGCCCGGATTTTCGCTCATGATCAGAACCCGGCCTCTCTAGTGGACAAACAGTGACGGTCTCGAAAGCTCTGAAACCACTCCAGCCTTCTTCTGTATTCTGCAATCCATTCCAATTTTCTTCTGGATTTCACACTGGACGGGTGCTTCGCGGCTTACTGCCCGACCACGATTTCAAAATGACCGGATGGAATACCTGACTCATCCGACGGAGCAAATGCGACCGTTACGGAGTCCCGTGCCTCAGGGTCTCGGATTCTTTTCCGTATAAAGTCACGCTCGTTGCCCGGTTCGCCCGCGAAATACATCTGGGTTGCCAAGGATTCAAACCCCGGTCCACCGACCTTAAAATGCAAATGTCGGGTGCGGCCCGGATACTCGCCGGGCTTGATCGTCAAAAAGCGATACCGGCCCTCATCATCGGTTTCCACGACGCCATAACCCTGAAAGTTCGGATCGAGCGGCCCTATGGAGGCAGCGCTGCTGCTCGAATAGCGCCCATAGGTATTGGCTTGCCAAAGCTCAACGAAACCTCCGCTAATGGGGCGACCGTCAAGACCGAGAAGCCGTCCGGTAATCTCGATTTCTTCCCCTGTGGCTGGCGGGCCGTTTCCAATTCGGACGAGATCGGCATCGCTTTCGCTTGGTAGGGTTTTGGGATAGAAGGGTCCCTTGGTCTGTTTTGGCGTGCGCACTGCCGCTCCAACGGGCGATGCCAGACCCGTCGATGCCACCAAGCCCAGAGCCACTTTCCTACGAGAAATCATTGATGGTCTCCTTCTTTGACCATCAGGATAATCAATCTTCAGGCAAAATCTAGGCGAGTCGGTCCTGCCTGCTTCACCGGAAGCTCAAACGACAACACCGCCCGACGTGCCCTAACAGACCTAAACTCACCCCCACCCGCTGACGGCTTTGACTTCGAGGAAATCTTCCAAGCCCCAGACACCGCCTTCGCGTCCATTGCCGGAGGCTTTCATTCCGCCGAACGGACTGCCCGCAGCGCGGGACTGTCCATTCATTTCCACCATCCCCGAGCGCAAGCGGCGCGCGACGCGGTTGCGTTTTTCGGCATCTTCGGACTGCACATAATTGGTCAGGCCATAAGGCGTGTCATTCGCGATTTCGATGGCTTCTTCTTCACTATCGAAAGGCAGGATCGACAGGACAGGGCCAAAGATTTCCTCCCGCGCGATGGTCATCTGATTGTTGACATCGGCAAAGACGGTCGGGCGCACGTAATATCCGCGATTGGTTCCTTCGGGCCGTCCCGTGCCGCCCGCCACCAGCCGCGCGCCTTCATCAATCCCCACTTGGATGAGCGTTTGAATCTTCTCGAATTGAGCCTCGCTGACCACCGGTCCCATATGGCGTCCCGGTTCCGAAGTCGGCCCGACAGCAATCTTCCCTGCAACCTCAGCCGCCGTTTCAACGGCTTCGTCATAGCGGGCGCGTTCGACCAGCATTCTTGTCGGCGCGTTACAAGACTGGCCGGTATTGTTAAAGCAATGCAGTGCCCCGCGCTTGACCGCCTTTTCATCTGCATCAGCGAAAATGATATTCGCGCCTTTCCCGCCAAGCTCGAGCGATACGCGCTTCAATGTATCCGCCGCCGCTTTGGAAATCGCGATGCCTGCACGGGTCGATCCGGTGAAGGAAATCATATTAACATCGGGATGCGTTGAGAGCTGTGTGCCAACCCCAACCCCGTCGCCATTGACCATATTGTAGACCCCGGCGGGGACGCCTGCCTCGTCCAGAATCTCCGACCAGACAATAGAAGACAGCGGCGAGACTTCCGAGGGTTTCAGCACCATCGTACAGCCGGTCAACAGCGCCGGAATAACCTTCAGCGCCACTTGGTTCATCGGCCAGTTCCAAGGCGTGATCAAACCGCACACACCGACGGGTTCGTATAAAATCCGGTCGTTCGGCGCTTTTTCATGCAGCATTTGTTCAAATTCGAATGCCTTAGCCGCACGGATAAAGTTTTCAATGTGCCAAGGGCCACACGGTGTCTGTTGCTGTGTCGCCAGATCAATTGGCGCGCCCATCTCCAGACTGATTGCTTTGCTCATATCCTCGGCGCGGGCATTATAGACCTCGAGGATTTTCTCCACGACACCAATCCGCGCGTCCTTTGATGTGGCAGCCCAAGCAGGAAAAGCAGCCTTCGCAGCGGCCACGGCAGCATCGGTATCCGCTTGCCCGCCGAGCGAAATCACAGCGCAAGTTTCCTCGGTCGAGGGATCAATCACATCGCAATCGGTTCCGGCCTTTGCCGCTACCCAAGCCCCATCAATATAAAAGTCGCGTTTCTCGATCATGTCCGTCCCTTGTCGCAAAGCTGCCGATGCCACCCGTCTACCCTCGCCGGAAGGATGGCACAATCAAAGTTGAAGGGGCTTCCGGCAATCGCTCAATAAATCGCAGGCTCGCCGGTCGCTCCGCCGAAAGCATTTTCCAGATAATCGAAATCACAGCCCCGATTGGCTTGGGTGATGTGCTGAGCATACATCCAGCCATACCCGCGAGTGTAGCGCGGTTCAGGTTGAACCCATGCGGCTTTGCGGTCCGCCATTTCAGCGTCAGAAATATCAAGCGTGATCGTGCGCGCATCAATATCAACGCTGATCGTATCGCCGGTCTTCACCAGACTAAGCGGCCCGCCGACAAAAGACTCCGGCGCGACATGCAGGATACACGCGCCATAGCTCGTGCCACTCATGCGCGCATCCGAGATCCGCACCATATCGCGCACGCCTTGTTTCAAGAGGACTTTTGGGATCGGCAGCATCCCCCATTCCGGCATCCCCGGCCCGCCCACAGGACCCGCATTGCGAAACACCATCACCGTATCTGCGGTGACGTCGATGCTCTCATCATCGGCCCAGGCTTTCATCTCATCATAGCTGTCAAAGACAACCGCCGGACCCGAATGTTTGAAGAATTTCGGCTCGCACGCCGAGGGTTTAATCACACAGCCATCCGGCGCAAGATTCCCCTTGAGCACCGCCAATGCGCCTTCCGCATAAATCGGATTATCGAGCGTGCGGATCACATCGTCATGGTGCACTTGCGCGCCCGTAATTTCCTCGCCCCATGTCTTGCCGCTGACCGTCATCGCCGACAGATCGAGTTTCGTCTCGAGCCGTTTCATCAATCCCTTAAACCCGCCCGCATAGTAGAAATCTTCCATCAGGTATTTTTCGCCCGAAGGCCGGACATTCGCGATTACCGGAACCTCGCGCGAGGCTTTTTCGAAATCATCAAGCCCAATATCGACCCCCGCGCGGCGTCCCATCGCGATGACATGAATAATCGCATTGGTCGAACAGCCCATTGCCATTGCGACTTTGATCGAATTTTCGAGGGCAGCGCGCGTAAGAATATCGGTTGGCTTCAGATCTTCCCACACCATCTCGACCACCCGCCGCCCGCAGGCCGCGCTCATCCGAATATGATTGGCATCGGCGGCAGGAATAGAAGACGTCCCCGGCAAGCACATGCCCATCGCATCGGCAATGCCGGTCATGGTCGAGGCCGTGCCCATCGTCATGCAATGCCCGTGAGAGCGTGCGATTCCGCCGACCACTTCCTGCCACGTCTCCATCGAGGTTTCACCGGCGCGCACATTATCCCAGTATTTCCAGATATCTGAACCGGAGCCGAGCTTATCGCCTCTGAAATTCCCGCTCAGCATCGGTCCCGCTGGCAGATAGACGCAAGGCAGGTTCATCGACACGGCCCCCATCAACAAGGCCGGGGTGGTCTTATCGCATCCGCCCATCAACACAGCCCCGTCAATAGGGTGCGAGCGCAGCAGTTCTTCCGTCTCAATGGCCAGCAAGTTGCGATACATCATTGTCGAGGGCTTCACGATTGGCTCTGACAAGGAAATCGCAGGAAGTTCCAACGGAAACCCGCCTGCCTGATAAACCCCGCGCTTTACGTCTTCAACGCGCTGTTTGAAATGCGAATGGCACTGGTTGATATCTGACCATGTGTTGATGATCGCGATGACAGGCTTGCCGATATAGTCGTCATCCCCAAAGCCCATCTGCATAATGCGCGAGCGATGGTTCCACGTGCGCTGTGTTTCTTCCTCAGCGAACCAACGCGCAGAGCGCAGGTCTTTATAGGCAATGGTCATAATTGGCCCTTGATGCAGAATACGCGGACGCTCAAACAATCCCGAAAAGAGAGGCCTGACAAGAGTTCGAAGCTAAATCACCAAGCCAAACGTCGAAAGGCAACCCTTAGCGCACAGTATAAAAGGCGATTTGGGTATCCCGGTTTCAATAATCATTCGCAAAATGAGACTCGAGAACGAGAATATTTTGCATTTTGGACAAGGGGTTAACGGATTTGAGCAAAAGCTTCATGGTGTTGGCGTATCGGCTTAAGGTTGTTTTGCTGTTATAGTGGCGATGCCTGAAAATAGCCGCGAAGCATCCAAAATGGCTTTGCGTATTCATCGGCGTGAACAGGCTTTCCCGATATTAAATTTGAATGCGCTACGCTTAAATAATTCATAAGAAATCAGGCTAACTCGTTATTTTCATTTAGTATATTTTAACCGTAACGCGAAGCAGGTTCCGTAGCGTGAATGCAGAGGTTCACTGACAACCCCTGCGACCGAATTGCCGGTTTTCTGCTAGGTGTTGCTGTTAATACTTTAATGAAATCAAAGCCCTTTCGAGTTGTATGGTTTATTTTCCGTTCGCTACTTAGGTAAATTTTTAACAATCATTTTACGCCGTCCGGCACAGCGGTTGCTGACTATACACAGTACGAAGGCGCGTTGTCGCCTTTAGTCCTAGGAGTTAATTGTATGATCAGATTGAAGAAAAGTTCTGCACTTTTTCGGATTGTTGCCCTGACCATCGGTTTTGCTGCGTCCCTAAGCATCGCAACGAGCGCGGAAGCGCGTTTGTTGAGTGCGCAGCTTTCTGCTCCAAACGACTCTAAACACGAGGCTGTTCACTTACCCACCGGATGCAAAGCGCGCGTCGTGCTTGAGTATGAGGATTTAGTACGCGCCAGCATCACCGACCCCCAATGTCTGCCGAAAGGTGTCGATGCGCGCGGCGTTCCCGGCAGTCGCAAAGACTTCCGTTTACTCATTCCAGGCCTTTAACCCCTGTCGTCACTAATCAAGGAAAATACCATGATTAAGTTGAATAAAACTCTGATGTCACTCACCGCAGTTCTTGCGTTTTCTGCGGCATGTTCAAACGGAGGCGTCTCGGGGGATGATGCTGCGTCCGTCCTTACTCCGGCGGTAAATTCAATCGCACCGGAAGGCAGCATTCTAACAGCTGCACCGGGGAGCAAGTCCATTGGGGAGGCTCTTGTTCCGTTGCAAGCGCCTATCACGGAACCTGCAGAGCCGATTATCACACCGGCTTCGGTCACTTTCGCGAGTTCGCGTGAGTTCTACGAGTTTCCGGTTCAGCCGATTACGAATTCTATCTTCTCTGATGTCAGCGCAGAGAATATAGCAAACGAGTATATCTTGGCTCCGGTTATCCCTGCGCAACCCGAGGCGGCCATCCAGAAAAGGCCGATCATTGTTCCAACCCGCTACCGCGAAGTGATCCCACGCGCTGTGCCGCTCACGGAGCGTCCGGCAGGAACAATCTTTGCGACAACGTTCGGGCAAGATACCGCCGAATAATCTGCCCGCTTGAACCTATGCTCTTTCTCCGGACTTAAAGTTTGGAGAAAGATTACAAGCGTCTATTCCTTTTCGTCGGTACGGTCCTCGATGCGGTTCACTGTCGGTGTGCCGCTATCCCCGATCCAAGTCAGCTCATCGGCGGCTTCGTCCACGAATACGTCATAGCAGGTCCACCCACCAAAGGGCGGCCATTTCGAACAGTATTGCGTTTCGCTTGATCGCCAATACCCGACACTCGGGCGTCCGCCAGAGATATAATCTGTGGTCCCGCCTTTATAGAAAACCTGCTTTGTGTCTTCGCCATAGGCGGTAATCGTCGGCAACAACGCTTTTATTTCGTCACCTGTCAGCTTGACGGATTCTGCATGCGCGAAACTAGGGACGGCCAGTATTGCAATAATTGAGAGACGCATCGGCTTTCTCGTGTTGTGTTTCTTGGCAGCTTAGTAAAATGTTTCCGCCAAGTCGAATGGGGAAACTATGAACTTCAGCATGCTGGTGGCCTTTGGGCTTGCGTCTTTTGTCATCGTGATTGTACCGGGTCCGACCGTCACGGTGCTCGTTGCTAATTCATTGCGGGATGGCGCGCGGGCAGGGTTTTTAAACATCGCAGGGACGCAAGCGGGTCTGGCCGTGATGATTATAATCGTTGGCTTGGGTCTAGAAACCGTCGTCAGGCTCATGGCGGATTGGTTCTTTGTCGTAAAACTGATCGGTGCGGCTTATCTCATTTGGCTTGGGATAAAGCTCTGGCAATCGGATGGGGACATCGGTGCAGGAGACGCGCGAAAACCGCGTATCGGATATTTCTGGCAAGGCGTCGTGGTCATTCTCACCAATCCGAAAATCCTCGTATTATTCGGGGCGTTCATCCCTCAATTTATTAATCCAGCGGGCAGCGCATTTTGGCAGACGCTGGTGTTGGGCGGCATCTTCATGATCGTCGCAACAGTGTTCGACAGCCTCTACGTTTTGCTTGCATCAAAAGCGGGCCGCGCTCTCACACAATCGCGGGTGAGGATGGTCGAGAAACTAAGCGGATCGCTCCTCATCGCAGGCGGGGTTTGGATGGCGATGTTACGGAAAACCGCATGAGCACTCTTTCTATCAAGCTTTGGAGACTAAAATGGTAGCGACAAGAACCCTTGCCGGGCGCGAGATTTACCCCATAGGTTTTGGTGCAATGAATGTCTCGCATTGTTACCAACCCTGCTTGCCGGATGAAGAGGGCGGGCGTGTTTTGCAAGCCGCGCTTGATCTTGGATATACACATTTCGATACAGCGGCAGTTTATGGTCTCGGTCATAACGAAGGTCTTATAGGACAATACCTCTCGCATCGCCGCGACGAGATTGTGCTGACCAGCAAATGCGGGATCGTCAAAGACCCCGATACAGGCAAGCGCGGCATCAATAACCGCACCGACCTGCTGGAAAGCTCGATCAACGAGACATTGCGCCTGCTGAAAACCGATCACGTCGATATGTTTTACTTACACCGCTGGGACAAAATCACCCCGATTGAAGAGGTCGTCGGCGCGATGGGCCGTCTGGTGGAGGCGGGCAAAGTCCGCACGCTTGGCCTCTCGGAAGTTAGCGCCGAGACGCTCCGCAAAGCCCATGCAACGCATCCGATTGCAGCGGTGCAATCCGAGTATTCTCTCTGGACTCGCAACCCCGAGATTGCAGTGCTGGATGCCTGCCGCGATATCGGCGCAGCCTTCGTCGCGTTCTCCCCTGTTGCGCGCCAGTTTCTAACCGGAAAGCTGACCAAAGTAGATCATTTCTGCGACGACGATATCCGCAACTCAATGCCCCGTTTTGAACCCGAAATCTATGCTGAAAATATGAAGCTGTTACCCGAGTATCAGGCCATAGCGGAAGAGGTTGGATGCACGATGGCACAGCTTGCGCTCGCATGGCTGCTCACGCGCGGGGATCATGTTGTCCCGATCCCGGGCACGCAAAGCCTCGCCCATTTGGAAGAGAACTTCAAAGCCGCCGAGGTCACCGTAACCAAAGACGTGGCCGCGCGCCTTGATGCCCTTATCAACGAAAAGACGGTAAAAGGCGGGCGCTATAACCCGACCGTCCAAAAGCAAATCGACACGGAAGAATTTGCTTAAATGCGAATAACTTAGAACGGAGATCGCCCAACCGGTTCAAACGCATTTTTGCTTCATTGAAACCTCTAAATTGGCGACGCGGCCTCTGTCATTCTCACCCCATGTCAGTTCGTAGTTCGTCAGACAAGGGAACTCGGTTTTCTGAAATGAGGCCGTGTACCTGTCGCCGTTGGTCGATGTGGTGAAGCCGTCCATCTCCAACAACGCGATCAATGTTGACGGACGAATATCGCGTGGAAATCGCGAGCGAATGTGCTCTGCAAAGGCTTGCTGAACACTCGCATCCGCCTTTTCAGGAAAGTTCACAAGCAAAAGTGGCACGTTTTGAGCCAATGCTTGCGATCCTAAAATCATCGTTAAACCCAGCGCAACAGCGCCTTTTCTCGCCCATCCCATCGTAACACTCCCCCTCAGTACAAGAACTGTGGAAGAGGAGTTGCAAGATTTGGTGCAAGGATTTGTTAACTATGATTGAGGTTGCAATCTTAATCCCGACTAAGAGCCTTCATCGCATTTTCGATCCCGGCGAGAGTCAACGGGAACATACGGTCTTCGGCTAATTCGCGGATCATCTGGATCGAATGGGTATAGCGCCAATGATCCTCGCGGACGGGATTAAGCCACGCATAACTGGGCCATTGTTCAAACGCGCGGCGCAGCCAGACTTGACCGGCTTCCTCGTTCCAATGCTCGTTCGCCCCGCCGGGAACTGCAATCTCGTAAGGCGACATGCTGGCATCCCCGACGAACAGGCATTTATAATCAGGGCCATAGGTATTCAGGACGTCCCAGGTCGGTGTCTTCTCTGTCCAGCGGCGGCGGTTGTCCCGCCAGACACCTTCATAGAGACAGTTATGAAAGTAATAGTATTCGAGGTGTTTAAATTCTGCACGGGCGGCGGAGAACAATTCCTCGACCACGCGGATATGGTCGTCCATTGATCCGCCGACATCGAGAAAGATCACGAGCTTCACCGCATTGCGCTTTTCAGGGCGGGTGATCACATCGAGATAGCCGCGCTCTGCGGTTGACCGGATCGTCCCGTTCAGATCAAGCTCTTCATCCGCACCGGACCGCGCCCAAACCCGCAAGCGCTTGAGCGCGACTTTGATATTGCGTGTGCCAAGCTCGATACTGTCATCGAGATTTTTGAATGCGCGTTTGTCCCATACCTTGACAGCGCGGCGATGGCGGCTTTCATGTTGGCCGATGCGAACACCCTCAGGGTTATAGCCATAAGCGCCGAACGGAGATGTCCCGGCGGTCCCGATCATTTTCGAGCCACCCTGATGGCGCTTTTCCTGTTCGGCGAGGCGCTTTTTCAGCGTCTCCATCAACTCTTCCCAGCCGCCCAGAGACTCCACCAGCTTCTTCTCTTCATCCGAGAGGTGCTTTTCCGCCAGTTTTTGCAGCCATTCTTCGGGAATGGGCTGTTCTTCGACACCTTCGATGCCACCGCCAACCGCTTCGACGCCTTGGAAGATTTCGGTAAACACGCGGTCAAACTTATCCAGATGCCGCTCGTCTTTCACCAGCGCAGTTCGGGCTAGAAAGTAAAACTCTTCAATATCATACATCGCAATGCCGATATTTAATCCCTCCAGCAAAGAGAGATATTCGCGCAGCGAAACCGGAACACTTAGCAGTTTCAGTGTGAGGAAAAATCGTATGAACATGATGGCGTTCTAGCAGCAGTTTTGACTTTCGTCAGCATCTTGGCGGGAAATGTGGTAATTTGAGATCTAGAAGGAGTTTGTCATGCTCAAAGTTACCAAACCCGAAGACAATCGCATTGATATCGACTTAGAGGGAACCCTCGATAGTGACGGGATGCGAACCGGGCTTGATACTTTGATCAAGGCTTCAAAAGACGTCGAAAATGGTGTGATGCTTTACCGGGTGACACAGCTTTCGATGCCAACATTCGGCGCGATCATGGTCGAGTTACGCCGTCTGCCACAGCTCTTCAGTATGATAGGCAGGTTCAGAAAATGCGCGGTTGTCAGCGATAAAAGCTGGATCAGAACAGCCGGAGAGCTTGAAGGGTTGCTCATCCCCGGACTGAAGATCAAAGGCTTTGAGCCGGAACATCTCGACGCTGCCGAAGATTGGTTGGCAGAGCCGAAAGCGGCTTGAAGCGGCGAACCGGCAGATTTTGTAAAATCCAGAAGACCGGGATTGCGACGATTGCGGATTTGTAGATTGTCAACCGCGTGATAGGCTTTGGGAATGTTGACGAAAGAGCAATACGCAAAGCACTTTGAAGGCTTCGGGATCGTTGATGTCGTGGTGCAAAACCGCCATCGTATCTACTTTATCATGCGCGCATTGGACGAAGAGAATACAGATGTGCGTTTGGTCAGGGTGGCGCGCGAAGAAGCCGGGATCGATATCGTGCAGGTCAGTCTGTTTGGCTATGACCGCGACGCTATTTATGGCGAGATTTCATTTCCGGAAGAATACTTTGTCGTCATTGACATGGATGGTGTTAATTTTGTCGGTAAGAAAGGAACACAGCCTCGGATTCAATCCCGTTACGAAGGTGGGGTTTTGGGTGGCAGTGTAACGCGCATCAAGCCGATTGGAAAATCACCTGTGATTATCTGCTCTACGGCAGGTGACTTGCTGATGCGCCAGACGAACGAAAGCTGGCAACGGATTGGCCCCGAGCCTGATATAGAGAGGCCGAGCGATCAGGGGTTTGAGGACTTCGACGGATTCGCGCTCGATGACATCTACGCCGCAACCCCTTCGGGCCTTCTCCATTTCAATGGCGAAACTTGGGAAAAAGTTCTCAATAAGCCGGTGCTATCTGTCGGGTGTATGGGCGATGGCGACGTCTACGCCACCTCATGGATGCCGGGCACGCTGACAGTCTATCGGGGGCGCGGCAAAGACTGGGAATGCATTTATAAAGATAAAAGCGAGCATACGCACGCAAACCCGATCCGCGATACTGTCTGGCATGATGGCAAGGTATGGCTGGGTAATTGGAGCGAGCGATATGCCTTTGAAAAAGGGAAATACGTCAAGGCATTCCCGCCCGGAACGCCCGGCGGCGGCTATCTAAGCGCAAGAGACGGCGTGATGGTGTGCGCAAGCGCGCGCAGTGCTTATTGGCACGAAGAGGACGGCGGCTGGCATACCCTGTTTGAAGGGTGGACATGGGACTGAGATTGTTAGCGCCCGCCACAAACCATCCGTTTTGATGTCTAAGAACGGTTTTCTTTATCGCGGCAGCGTTCGATCCAAGAAGCCGTCAATACCGGCCCAAAACACGTCTTGAACCGCATCAACTTCCATCAAAGGTTCATGGCGCGAACCCGCCAAATGAATGTACTCCGCCTTAGAATTCGCATCGGCGAAAGCTCTGATTGCCTCTTTAGACACCACAGTATCTTCTTCGGCAGAGGCCACTAATGCAGGGATTTTCAACCATTCGTTCGGTAAAGACGCTACGCTGCCCATTTCGCGATAAGCTGCGCGCAGCCATGCGTGTGTCGTCCCGCCCAGCGTAAGATTAGGATGGTCCATCAGCATTTTCTCATGCCGGGCAAACCTGACCGGATCATGGGTCAGGACATTATCCTCGAACCCGCGTTCAGGCCCGGAGCGGTCGTCGCACCCCTGCACATATCGAGCGCCAAACCCTAAGCCTGTGAAGACATTCGAGACGATCCATGCGGTCCATGACCAAAACGGAGACAGGGCCAAACCAAGCATCGGCGGACTGAGGATTGCACCCACCAATTCCGATTGCCGCCGCGAGACAAAGCGCGTTGTTGCCAATCCACCCATTGAATGGCCAAGCACGACCATCGGTATCTCACCAACAATATCGCGAAACTGTTGATAGGCCGCGTCATAATCGTTTTGAAAGAGGCCAAAATCCTGAACGTATCCGGCTCTGCGATTGGGGATCAGGCGTTGCGACAAACCCTGACCGCGAAAATCGAACGCGGCGACGTGAAACCCGCGCGCTTGTAACGCACCAATCCACTCATAGGCTTTCTCAATATATTCGGTGCGCCCCTGTGCGAGCAGGACAGCCCCGCGCGCTTCGCCTTTTGCGGGCCAATGCGCGAAGCGCAGCCCGATCCCATCCGATGTTTCAATAACCATACTGCGCCCGCCCGCAGGCGGGTCACCGTATAGGTCCGCCAATGCGGGGTGTGCGGTCATCGAGAGGTCAATCTGTTAGCCGAGCAACCGTGCAACAGCCATCGCGGCGCCCATGCTGCCGTCAATCTTGATCTTGCCGGTCATGTAGGCGGCGGTCGGGTCCAGATCGCCTTCCATCATCTCACGGAAAGTGTCCTCGTTCGCAGTAATGGTGCAATCGGCCTCTGTATCGCTGTCCGAAGCAACGGTTGGTGGAGCATTATTGCCATCGACAAGGATTGCTGCCTCGCCTTCAAAGTCAAAACGCACTGTTGATCCAAACGAATCCGCGCCGGACATTTTTTCTTGAAGTGCCTCGACAGCCTTGGCGATCGTCGCATCATCCATCATAGTTCTCCTTGAAGGGCCTAACGCCCGCCATAATATACGAGCCGAATACCGTAGACTCGCCGACTGGTCCAGAGCGTTACATGGGAAGGTAAAGATCAATGATGGAAATATCGGTGCTTTCGCCCCTGAGGGCTACGGTTTTGGCTTTCGTGATTGGCTTTGCGCCTTCCGTTCTTGCGCAAGATCAAGATAATGCCAGTTCAGATACGGAAGAGGTCGCGGCGGAACAGCCGAAACAGTTGTCGGATGAAACAACAGACACGCTTTTCGAGCGGCTCATGGAGGCCGAGGAGCGCGAGGCATCGCGGATTGAAAAAGAAATTACCGACCGTTGGGCGAAATCCGGCAGCGACTCGGCTGATCTATTGTTGATCCGGGGCCGTAAAGCCTTGGAAAAGCGTGAGATCAAGAAAGCCATTGCTCATTTTTCGCGCCTGATTGCTTTTGAGCCGGATTTTGCAGAAGGCTGGAATGCCAGAGCAACTGCACATTTTGCCGACCGCAATCTTGGCCGCGCGCTCTCGGATCTCTACGAAGTGCTGAGGATCGAACCCCGCCATTTCGGGGCGCTGATTGGCTTGGGCTTGATTATGGAAAGTTTAGACCGTGATGATGACGCCCATGCTGCTTTCAGCGCAGCACTGGAGATTCATCCAAATATCGATGGCGCTGGCGACGGCATCGAGAGGCTTAAAAAATCTGTCGAAGGCCAGCCAATCTAAGTAACTGATCTAGCTTGTCTTTGTTAAGGTCGCAAAGTACCGATAGCGAAACCTAACTTGGTTTTGCCTGCGACGCTGACGATCCGATGAATATCGTCTTCGCCGCGTTCGAACCAGATATCGAACGGAAAGTAACGCTGCTCATTTTGCAGGTTGCCTTCAAAACCGGCGATTCGCTCGTAAACGCCGAAACACCAAGTCGTTGGCGCGTTCCACTCTGGAAGAGGGGGAGTTTCTCCTTCCGGGCGTTTGTCATGCGGAAAAAGAATAATGTCGTAGCGGCGCTTGCCATCGAAGACTGGGATCGTCCGGTTGCAGAGGTCTGCATGATTGCGGGGGTTCATAATCGTGACAGCCGCCGTTACCGGATCGAGCGTTCCGGGATGCTCGGAAGCCTTTGTATCGTATGATTTTTTCTCTTCGGGCGGTGTGATCGAAACGGTCGCAACTTCGCTGTTATACGAGATATTGACCCCGCGGTCTTCGCTGCGGGTTGTGTAGGCGGTCTTGTAGGTGTCAGGCGCGAGGTATCCTCGGGTATGGCGATACCCTTCGGCGAAGGCATCCACTTCTCCATTGATCAAAAGATCAAGGATTCCGCGTGTTTCGACGACGGACCGCGCGGTATAGCCCAATGCGCTAACCGATCCGCCAAAGGTGATCTCCGCGATAGAAAATCCACCGATATAAAAATCATATGTTGTGAAGAAATGATTCTTCTCATCGAATTTTTCACTGGCGGAGGCATGCCCACAGAGGATCAGAGTCATGCAAAACCCTTGGAAAAGCCTTGTAAAACTCTTCATTTCTCCTCCTGACTTTTCAAATGGCCTATAAAATCCAGATCGCCAATGCCGCATCCCGGCAAAAGAACGTATCTGCATCTTTGCGCCAGAAATATTAACAGGGATTTTATGTATCGGATGAATCGAGCACCGAGGGGACTTGCGTTGAAACATTTGTTCGATCCGGCAGAGCGGATATAGAGGCAACGCCCTGACCCTTTCGGCGAGAAGATGAACAGCACTCTAAATACCGTACCGAGCTTGACCGCTTCGACCCAAGCGCTGCGACAGGCATTGATTGCCGGAGAGCGCAGGGCGTTGTCCCGCGCGATCACATTGGTTGAATCCACCCGGCCCGATCACCGCGCGCAAGCCACGGCTTTGCTCAGCTCGTTAACGGCTGAGACCGGCGGCGCGATGCGCATTGGTCTGTCGGGCACGCCCGGCGTAGGCAAATCAACCTTTATTGAGAGCTTCGGGATGCAGTTGATTGAGCGGGGCCGCAAAGTCGCGGTTCTCGCGGTTGATCCGTCTTCGACCATCGCGGGCGGGGCGATCCTTGGGGATAAGACCCGCATGGAGCGTCTGGTCCGGGCCACCAATGCGTTTATCAGGCCGTCTCCTTCGGGCGGTGCGCTTGGTGGCGTCGCCCGCCGCACCCGTGAGGCGATTTTGCTCTGCGAAGCCGCCGGTTTCGACACGGTGCTGGTTGAGACGGTCGGCGTCGGCCAATCCGAGACGACCGTGGCGCAGATGACCGATATGTTCCTGCTCTTGCTGGCCCCCGCTGGTGGAGACGAGCTGCAAGGCGTCAAGCGCGGCGTCATGGAAATTGCCGACATCGTGGTGATCAACAAAGCCGACGGAGACATGAAACCTGCCGCGATCCGCACACGTGCCGATTACGCCTCGGCCCTGCGCCTGTTCCGCCCCCGCATCGGCGAAGCCAGCGGTTATCCGATGGCGCTGACGGCTTCGGCCTTGGAAGAAAGCGGGTTGGAAGACGTCTGGAGCGCTCTTGAAGCGCTCGATAGCGCGCGCCGTGCCTCCGGCTTCCACAGCCGCCGCCGCGAAACCCAAGCCCAGCAATGGTTTGATGCCGCGTTAGAGGCCCACCTGATGACAGCCTTCCGCGAGAAAACCGACCTAGCCACCCTCCGCGCCCAAGTCACCGCCGGAACCCTAACCCCCGACACCGCAGCAGAGCAGGGCGTAAGCGCGTTTTTGGATAAGACCTAAACCCCGCCCCGATCGCAAGAACCGGGGCCTCGCGACGCTGGTTACAAAAGAAAATCGTCTGGACCTGGGCTCTGAAGGCCGGAGTGGTGGTTCTTACTGTTACAGAACCCCGCAAAATTAAGTGCACAAGCGACTATCCGGGTCCCTGGCCTTTGCCCGGGACGGTGAGACTCACGTCACTGCCGTCTCCGCCCCGATCGCAAGAACCGTGGCCTCGCGCATAGAAGCACTGAACTCAGGGCAATGCGGCTACCGCGTACATGGCACGGCTCAAATTCCCACACCACCCCTTGACGCCCGCTGCTCTGATCAGTAAAGACCACCCTCCAAAGCGGCGCGCTATCGGGCGCGGCGATTCATTTGTTTTGAGGATTTTCGATATGGCCCGTCGTTGTGAGCTTTCCGGCAAAGGCGTTCTGACCGGTAACAATGTCAGCCACGCGAAAAACCGCTCGCGTCGCCGGTTTCTGCCGAACCTGAATAACGTGACACTGGCCAGCGAAAGCCTTGGCCGCAGCTTCAGCTTTAAAATCGCTGCAAGCACGCTGCGCACGGTCGATCACCGGGGTGGCTTGGATGCATACCTTCTGAAAGCCCGCGACACCGAATTGTCGCCATCGGCTCTCAAAGTGAAAAAAGAAGTTGTTAAGCTTGCCCAAGCCGCTGAATCAGCAGCCTAACTTCTAAACCACCTTGGAATTCTAAACCCCGTGCGAGCCAGTCTCGGCGGGGTTTTCTTTTACCGCGACGGAAAATTCTGTCCCAAAACCTGCTCGTAGACATCCAGCGTCGATGATTGCATCCGCTCGATAGAGAAATGCAGGGCAACCCGCGTTGTGGCTGCGTCAAAAACCCAACCGCGCTGTTCTTCGGTCAGATCGAGGATTTCCTCCATTGCCGAGGCCATCGCCGCCGCGTTCCCCGGCTCGACCAAAACACCCGTAGTGTCGTCATCGACCGTTTCACATCCGCCGCCATGATTTGTCGCGATGACCGGACATCCCATCGCTTGCGCTTCAACAGCGACCCGTCCAAAGGCTTCCGGGTCCGTGGAGGCGGATAAAACGCAATTTGCCAACATATAAGCGGCAGGCATATCGGTGCAGGTTCCAACGATGCGTATGCAGTCGGCGGTTCCCGTGCCCGTGATGCGTCTTTCCAGGCCGCTCAGATAGCCCGAACCTGGCTTGTCACTCCCGACGATTAAGCCCAGAAAAGCATCGCTCCCGCGTTTTTCGCGGACGATCTTGCAGGCATCAATAAAGACTTCCTGACCTTTCCAGCGCGTGAGGCGTCCCGGCAGCATAAAGATCGGGCGCGCTTCTTCTTCTAAGCGCCATTCACTCACCAGCGTTGCGATCCGGTCGGGCGAGACAAGATCTCTGGAGAAAATTGACAGATCAGCCCCGCGCGGGATCGTCACAATGTTCGCCGGATCAGTGCCGTGGCGCTCGCGGATCATACCGGCGATAAAGTTCGATACGGCGATGACCGGCTTACCCCGCGCCATCACGCTGTTATAGCGGCGTTTCCCCATCGGTCCCTCGTTATAGGCGCCGTGGTAGGTGGTGATAAAAGGCGTTCCGGTTTTTTGAGTTGCCCTCCAACCGCTCCATGCAGGAGCGCGGCTGCGAGCATGAACGAGATCGACGCCCTCGCGCCGGATCAGTCTTTTCAATCGTCCGGTGTTGAGCCACATCCGCACGGGGCCTTTGCGGTCGAGCGGCATGTGAAAAATCTCGGCTCCCATCCTTCGCAACTGCGGCTCCAGCTTTCCGCCTGTTGTGGCGATTAGCGCACGGCCTCCTGCACTGACGATTGCTTGAGCGATCTCCAATGCGCCGCGTTCCACACCACCTTCATTTAAGGCGGGCACGAGTTGCAGAATTGTCGGAGCTTTCTTGCCGCCTTCGTGTGAACGCGATAGCTCATCAGAAGCATTACGACTTGAGGAGGTGCGCGCCATGGGCGACCCTGACTTTATTACAACGAATGATGGTCGTTGTATCGCTTATCATAGGGTGCTCGCGCAAGGATCGGATAATAAGCCGGGGGTTGTGTTCTTTGGTGGCTTCAAATCCGACATGACCGGCAGCAAAGCGCTTTATCTTCAAGAACTCTGCGAAGCGCTTGGACTGGCTTATCTCAGATTCGATTATACCGGGCATGGCGCGTCATCCGGTGCTTTTGAGGATGGCTGCATCGGTGATTGGGCACAAGATGCCCGCGACGTCATCGCGGCGCTTACAACAGGGCCGCAGATTTATGTCGGCTCGTCTATGGGGGGCTGGATTGCCCTTTTGATTGCGAGAGACGCACCGGAGAACGTCGCGGCGATGATCGGAATTGCCGCTGCGCCTGATTTTACGGAAGATTCGATGTGGGCCGTTAGTTCTGAGTCCCAGCGCCGTGCTATTATGGAGCAAGGCTTCCTTGCGTTACCCAGCGAATATGGCGATTCATATGTCATAACGAAGCATTTGATTAAGGATGGCCGTGAGAATCTTATCCTTCGTTCACCTTTACACGCGCCATTTCCTGTTCGATTGCTGCACGGAACTGCCGATAGCGATGTCCCTCACGAACGCGCCCTTGCATTGCTTTCTCATATTGAGGGGCCGGACGTGCGCGCCACACTTTTGCGCGGTAGCGAACACAGAATGAGCGATGAAAAGGAACTTCTTCTGTTGAAAGAAACACTTACGAGCCTTTTGTGACTTGGCTGCAACTTAAAGTGTTTCGTTAAGAGACAGATGAAATTAATGCAAAGTCAGTCACTTATAGGCTTTTCTTTCCATATAAAATTAGTATAGGCTCTGTTAAGGATCGGAAACGAGAACAATGTTGCAATACCTCGATTTTGAAAAAAGCGTCGCGGAACTGGAAGGCAAGGCAGAGGAACTGCGTGTCCTCGCCAAGGATGATCCTGAAATGGATATCGGCGCTGAAGTTTCGCAACTGGAAGAGAAAGCGCAAAAGCAACTCAGTGATCTTTATAGAAAACTGACCCCTTGGCGCCGTTGTCAGGTCGCAAGGCATCCCAATCGCCCTCATGCTCTACAGGTCATTGAGAGTTTGATTGATGATTTCACTCCACTGGCCGGAGATCGCGGTTTTGCCGAAGACGAGGCCGTCGTCGGGGGTTTAGGCCGGTTTCGGGAGCGCTCGGTTGTTGTTTTGGGTCAAGAAAAAGGGGCTGATACGAACGAACGGTTACGCCGTAACTTCGGTATGGCCAGGCCTGAAGGGTATCGCAAAGCCATCCGTTTGATGGATTTGGCGGATCGTTTCAATCTACCGGTTCTGACCTTTGTGGACACGCCCGGTGCGTATCCCGGCAAGGGCGCAGAAGAGCGCGGGCAGGCTGAAGCTATTGCACGCTCAACCGAAAAATGCCTTGAGCTAAAAGTGCCCGTAATCGCGTCGGTTATTGGCGAGGGCGGGTCCGGTGGTGCGATTGCCCTCGCAACAGCAAACCGGGTGCTGATGCTTGAAAACTCCATATATTCAGTGATTTCCCCGGAGGGGTGCGCATCAATTCTCTGGAAAAATGCTGATAAAGCGCAAGATGCGGCTGCTGCGTTACGGCTGACGGCCCAAGACTTGCTCTCTCTTAATGTTGTGGATGCAGTCGTTGCCGAACCTCTTGGTGGAGCGCACCGCGACAAAAGACAGACCGTTCAATCTTTGGGAGATGCCATTGAAGAGGCGCTCGCAACTTATGACGGAATGGACGGCGCAAATATACGCCTTGAACGCCGCGAGAAGTTTCTCGCGATGGGACGGCAAAAACTTGACTAACCGAACCGGCGGAACAGCCGGACGGATATAATGAAGGAGACGGCTGATGGCTAAGGTAGACAGAAGCATGAGCATGGCGTCACGTCTTGCTGCGGCGACAGCATTGACTGGAACATTGGCGGCTTGTGACGGAGGCGTTGCTGTTCCGACTGATGTACTGGTTAATCCGTTCGGAACGGAAACCGCTGCGGAGGCTGCTGCGAAATCCCCACGGCCAGCGGCGCCGGGAAACCCGGTTTACATCGGCGGCTCACAAGCAACAAATGATGCTTTGTATCAGCAAACCTACGGCGCTCCGCTTGAGGGAAGTGGCCAAGAGATTGCTGCCACGCCGACATTCGCGGATTCAGTATATCAGGACCGGACGATTTCGAGCGCTCCTGTACTCGATATTCCGGGTGGACCAGCCATTGATGCAGGTGGCTTGCCGCCGCTTCCACAATCTACGTTGCCGACTTTGCAGCCGGTATCGACACCTCTATCATCGGTTCCTCCGCTGTCATCGGCATTGTCATCTGTTACGCCTTTGTCGTCATCGCCAGCCTACATTCCTGAAGCAGTTGCCTATGGCCAAACCGCCATTGAACAACAGCCTCACACACAACTGGCAACGTTGACGCCGCATGTTGCGGGTGTAGAGCATGCTTTGCCGACCCAAATCGTGCAATCGCAACCTGTCTACACACAGCAAAGCACCTTGTTGCCGACTCAGGTCTTCACTGATGCATCGCAGACAGATGTTTCGCGCGACATAGAGCCTCTTCTTGCCGCTTTGCCGGAGGACAGTGTTCCTTATGGTTCGACTGCGAGCCACAGATACTCGGCGGCTGAAGAGGTTCAGCCTTCTTTGGCGTCGCTACCTGAGTACACACCGCTACAATATTCGGTTCCAACAGAGTTGATCGCCGAGGAGACGCAAGGGTCTGTTTATACGATTGCGGAACCTGTAGCGCCGTTGCCTTCGATTGTTGAGCCTTTGGCGACAATCGTCGACAATCCATCATACGAACAAGCCACGCTTGAGCCGATTGAGGTTGCTTCAATCGATGGCGGTTATTTCCCGATGCCTCGCGCACGTCCCGCACAGATCGGTCCAGTTTTCCAAGAGTCTGTTGAAGTCGCTTCGATAGCTGCACCAGCTATTCAAGTGGCATCTCTTGCGCCGATCCCAAGTATTCGTCCGGCTCGTTTGACGACACCGCTGCCAAAGCGCCGCCCTGTGCAACTGGCATCTCTGTCCGGTAAAGCGATCACTGACGCACCTGCTTTGACAGAGCCGCCAGTCATGATCCAGGTTGAGCCTGTGTTTCTTGATGAGCTGGATGCTACTGCGGAAGCCGCGCCGGAACCAAAAGTTGAGAATATAGAAACCGCTGCGCTTGATCCAAAACCAGAGCCAGTGCCTTACAAAATTCCGAAACCTCCGGTGTCCGCTGCGCCAGCCCTTCAGGCTCCCAAGGTTGCCAAACCTGAAGAACCAGAAATCGCAGTCGCGGCTCTGCAGCCGAAAGCTGTTCAGCCAAAAGTCGTTGTTGAGCCTAAAGAGACAATTTCTGACGCTCCACGTGTGGAAATTGCGCCTGATGTCGGTGACCTGAAAGAGCTGTCCGGCACGTCTTGGCGTCTGTCAAAACTTGATGGCGAAGATGTACCTGCCTCTGCAGAGTTGCACTTTGATGGCGGCAGTGGTTTTGCCGGTGGTCAGGGCATCTGTAACAACTACGGCGGCGAGTTTTCAGAAACGCTCAAGGGCGAATTTGATATGAGCAATATCTTTAGTACCGAAACACAGTGCGAGCACTTTAGTTTAGAGAAAAAGTATATTGTTGCTCTGGAAACCGCGTCAAAATACCGGATGGTTCCCGGTTTAGGCGAGTTGACGCTCATTGGCCCGGATGGAAAAGTGATTGCCAACTTCGAGGCTTTCTAAAGTATTAATGTCTTAAATTGCGCATTTATTTCAAATATTTGAAATAAATGCGAAGGCCTAAAGACAGGCATTTAGACGTAAAATTGAAACACTGCATTTTTAAATAAATGCGATGTTTCTTGTTTTTTGAACGTTATATTGCTGCAGTATCAACACTGTTCACGGTATATTATTGCATGCTTGATAGATCTTGATCGAAGAAATTCGGTCAGGTGGCGTCATGGATGTAATGAACGAGCGAGACTTCCAAGCAGTGTCAGATGACATAACGCTGGGAACTGAAGCAAATTATTCAATACGTCAGTTAGAAGACTTACTCTCCGGAGCTGAAGCGGGGTTGGCGCTGTTTGATCGCGAACGGCGTCTGGTCTATGCGAACCCTCGTTATCTCAAGTTGTGCGGATATACGCTTGAAGAGACAAGGCCCGGAACGCGGTTGGAAGAGATGGCGCGGATTAGCCTAGAGCGATCCGGCGTGTCAGCTGACAATATCGAAGAAATCATCGCACGCGGGATTCAACGGTTGAATTCTGCTGGAGGGTATTCTTTCCGCTATAACGCCCCTTCGGGGCAATCAATCTATGTTCATCGCCGGATAACCGACGAACAGCAAATCGTCGAAACCGTCCGCAAAATTGCTGACGAAGAAGCGGATGCCGGGGTTGGCGAACGGCTCGCAATGATGGCCGAAGCTGCTCGGATACGGATGAGCCATGCCCTTGAAGCGATGGCTGATGGATTTGCGCTTTTTGACGCTGATGACCGCTTGCAAATCTATAATCGTCAGTACGTCGATCTCAATCCGCATATCGCCGACATCATCGCACCGGGCAAAAAATTCGAAGACATGCTCCGTATGGGTATGTCGCGATCCGGTTATGAGACTGGCGGAGAAGACGTAGAGCACTACATTAACTGGCGGGTGAAACTTCACCAAAACCCCGGCGAGGCTCACGATTTACTCATGAGCGATGGGCGCTGGGTGCGTATCCATGAAAAGCGAACAGCCGATGGATCGATTGTCGGTATCCGTTCGGATATTACCGAATTAAAAAAACGGGAGAGCGAGCTACTCGCGACCTCAAACGAACTGCGCCGTTCGAATATGCATTTCAACACAGCATTGAACAACATGGTTCAAGGGCTTTGTATGTTCGACGCAAACCAAACACTGATCGTTGCCAATGACCGCTATCTGCAACTGTACGGGTTTTCGCCCGATGTGGTGAAGCCGGGTATTACGCTGCCGGAGATCATGGAATATTCGGTCAGTATCGGAAACTACACGCGCGAAGATGCAGAACGCGCCAAGGCAGAACGCCCGGAAACAGCGCGGAATAGATCGCAAACTGTGCTCAAGCAATACCTGCGCGATGGGCGTATTATTGCGGTTCAGCACCAACCGATGCCGGATGGTGGATCAATCGCGACATATGAAGATGTCACCGAATTAGAGCGCAATGCTGAAAACCTTCAGCAGTACACCCGCAAACTGGAAGCAAGTAACCGAGAGCTTCAGGATTTCGCGTATGTCGCTTCGCATGACTTGCAAGAACCTCTTCGCAAAATCGAGACTTTCGGGGACCGGCTCAAAAATAAATACGCGGATGAGCTACCCGATAATGCGACCGTTTATATTGAACGGATGCAAAATGCGACGGGCCGGATGCGGTTGCTCATCAATGACCTGCTCAATTACTCGCGGATTACGACTAAGGCAAAACCATTTGCCGAACTTGATCTGAATGCAGTCGTGGCCGGCGTTTTGTCAGACCTTCAAATTCGTATTGAAGAGGCCGGGGCAACTGTCAATTTCAATGACCTGCACACCATCGAAGCAGATGACACGCAAATGAGGCAGTTGCTTCAAAACCTGATTGGAAATGCACTCAAGTTCCAGCGCGAAGGTGTGGCTCCCGTTGTTACTGTTTCGTCTCGTTTGATTGAGGGTGATTTCGTGTCCGGTATTCCTGACATGATTGAGTTGTCGATTGCCGATAACGGAATTGGTTTTGATAACCGATATAAAGATCAGATCTTTACGATCTTCCAGCGTCTCCATGGTCGTAATGATTATGAGGGTACAGGAATTGGTCTAGCGACTTGTCGCAAAATCGTCGAGCGCCACGGTGGTGAAATCGATGCGAACGGCGTCGAGGGCGAAGGCGCGACCTTCACTGCGACGTTGCGGATGAAGCACAAACAAATTGAAAATATTGATGAGGGGCACGAGTAATCATGGCGCGTGACGGTACACCAATTACGATTTTAGTCGCTGACGATGACGCAGATGATCGGATGCTAATCGAAGACGCTTTTGAAGAAAGCTGTCTACAAAACCCGCTTCATTTTGTCGAAGATGGAGAGCAGTTATTGCAATATCTTCGCAGAGAAGGTGACTTTGAAAAGCTGCGCGATGAACCATATCCGGGTGTCATTCTGCTTGATTTGAATATGCCTAAAATGTGCGGACGTACCGCGCTTGGTAAAATCAAAGAAGACGTGAACCTGTGCCGCATTCCCGTGATCATCCTCACGACGTCGAAGGCGGAAGAAGATATACTGCGGACATATGGTCTCGGTGTCAGTTCATTTATCACGAAGCCGGTGACGTTCGACAGATTGGTCGAAGTCGTGAAGACGATCGGCGCTTACTGGATTGAGATTGTTGCGCTTCCACCTGAATGTACGACGAACGCTGCTTAGAGGCTATACCTGATGGCAGATGTATGGACCATACTTCTCGTCGAGGATGACGAGGATGACTACTTGATCACGCGCGAATTTCTTGAGGAAATTCCGGGGCGAAAAGTAGATCTTCGCTGGGTCGACAATTATGAAGAAGGCATGGAGTTGATCAATGCTGGCGGGCTAGATATCTGCCTAGTTGATTACCGAATTGGTGGCCACACCGGGCTGGAATTTCTCGCCAACGTTAAAGCCAGCGGAATTCAAGTCCCAATGGTTCTGTTGACCGGTGTTGGTCAGCGAGACATCGACGTTGCTGCGACCGAGGCCGGGGCCGCTGACTTTTTAGATAAGTCGGAACTCAGCTCAACGACATTGGATCGCACGGTCCGTTACGCAATCGCAAATGCGGCTTCGATGACGGCATTGGCTGAGAAGACCGACTTCCTCGAAACAACCCTCGAAAATACCGGAGCGGGGATTGCTGCTTTCGATGCGGGTGGAACATTAACGATGTCGAACAAGTTGTTCGCCACGTTTATAGACCGCCTTGAGTCAAACTTTCTACGCAATGAACCCAAAGTCACGCTTGAGAAGCTTGCTGCGTTATTAAAGGTTGATCTTTCAGAGACGGCTTCAGTGACCTGTCCGGCTGGGCATGTTTTTGAAGTGCGCTTAAATGTTGTTCCTTCGGGTGGCGCGGTTGTTTTCGTCCTCGATATCACTGAGCAGAAAGCTCATGAAGAAACAATGATTCAGGCTCGCAATGATGCGCAAGCCGCAAGTCGCGCAAAATCGGCGTTCCTTTCAAATATCTCTCATGAGCTTCGCACACCTTTGCACAGCATCATTGGATATTCGGACCTTATCTTGTCTGAAACCGATGCTCTCAATCCAAAAGATTGCGCAGGGCAGATTCATGAGAGCGGGATGCACCTGTTGTCTTTGATTGAATCCGTGCTTTCATATTCAAAATTGGAGTCCGGCGAATATTCTTGCAATGTCGAACGCATTTTTGAACTAGACGGACTGATCAAAGCCGCAGTCGCCAAAGTCGCAAGCGCGGCCTCGCGCCGAAGCGTAACGATTGAAACGGCCATTGATCCACAGATCATCAGCCTTTTCGGAGATCAGATCGCGTTACGCCAAATTATCGTTAATCTGCTCAGTAATGCGGTTGAGTTTTCGCATGAGGGCGACACTGTTACGGTATCGCTTCATGGTCTTGAAAACGGGGCGGTTTCCCTTTGTGTCCGCGATCAAGGCGTGGGAATGGACCCTGAAAAAGTCGACAACATTTTTACTCCTTTCGTCCAACTGGATGACTCTTTGGATCGAAGTCATGAGGGTACTGGCCTGGGCCTGCCAATCGTTAATGCCTTGGCAAGACATCACAACGCTAGTGTGCGCGTCGAGACAGCAATCGGCGATGGAACTGCGGTATTTGTGACTTTCCCTCAATCAAGTGCCGATATGCAGCCGCTTGGAACACAGCAGGTGGGCACATGATGGATCGCTTTAATATGCCAATGATGGGCCATCAGATAGTTACGGGTGTTCAGGATATAGACCCTCGGGTGCTTTCAATTTTAATATCAACACTTTGTAGCAAAACTCTTTCTGCTGCTCTTCAAGTTTTACCTTATTTCAATGGGAACCGAGTAATGTTTGACCTTCGGGTTTCTCGTACGCACGCTGGACAATTATCATGGACTTAATCGCAGCTGGCGAGCACAAACGCGCCCAAGATGATCGTCGCATGCTTCCGCGTGCCGAAAACGGCCAACGCGAGTCTGATCGTGCGGAACGTGAATTGATCACTAAAGAGGCGGAAAAAAAGCTTGGTAATGGTGAGTCTGGTGTAAAATACGTTTTACTTATGGCGATGTTATTCCTGATTGGATTGACAGGCATTTACAGCGCAAACAAGAATCTCGCACCTGTTCTGAACGATGATGAAAAGATTGAAAGTGTTGGTAAGACTCTGGCATCCGGCAAGAGCTATCTGACGTATGATCTGAATATCGAAACGCGCCTGCTGAAGCGGTCTTTGATCGAGGGTCTTTCCGAGGTTCCTGAATTGGCAATTCTTGGAGCGAGTCATTGGCAAGAAGCGCCAGCGTCACTTGCTGGTAATGTGAAAGCATTTAACTCGCACGTTCACCGCGATTATTTCGAGGACATTCTCGGTGTCTCGAATATGTTCGTGCGTGTCGGCAAGCTGCCAAAGAAAATGATCATCACGATCAGAGACAACCAATTCAAGCCATTCCATAAGCGGACAGACTGGCTTTGGGTTCCGATCATGAAAGATTATCAGGAGATGGCAACGCGCCTGAACCTGCCGGTCATGGATTACTATCCAAACGGTCTAACGCCGCAGGTGAGACAAAAGATTTCACTGCCGCTGCTGAAGGCGAATGTCGAGCGCTATCTTCAGGCTCCTATTGCGCCTCACGCTTCGGATCTGAAAGTTCATCCGACTTTGGATACTTTGCACCCTGACGGGTCGATCACTTGGTCGACGCTGCATCAGCAAGCATTTACGCCAGAGCGCGCTCGCGCAGAAGCGTTGTCACATGCTTATGCACAGCGTCCGAATGCACCAGGAATTGATCCTGTTGGTCGCCAATCTGTTGATGCGATGCTTGCTTTCCTGAAAGATCAAGGCGTCAAAGTCTACCTCGCGCATCCACCGTTTAATCCAATCTATTGGGAAGCGGTTCAAGGCTCGCCTTACATGGACGGTATCGAAGATATTCGCAACATGACCCGTGAGTGGAGTGCGAAATACGATATGCCGATCATTGGCGGTTTCGACCCTGCGAAAACGGGTTGCACATCAGATATGTACATTGACGGCGAGCACTCAAACTCGGTCTGTCTCGGTAAAATCATTAAACAGTTTCTCGTGCTCGACAAGGTTGAGCAGCTGACGGCATTGAAGGGATCATAGTCGATGGCTTTCAATACGTTCCAATTTATTCTTGTCTTCCTGCCACTGGTGTATTTGGGCTTTCTGGCCGTACATCGCTTGATGGGGTGGGGTGCAGTATACCCTTACCTCGCGATTGCATCGCTGGTCTTCTATGCGCAATTCAGCCCGTTGCTTGCTGCAATTCTTGTTGTGTCTGTCGTTCTAAACTTTTTAGCGGCGAACGTTATCCGGGGAATGCGTGAAAAAGGAAAACCTTCCGGGTGGATGACAGCATTTGCCGTTGCGGCAAACATCTTCGCGCTGGGTTACTTCAAGTACACGAACTTCTTCATCGATATTGCTAATTCTGTTGGAGGAACAGGCTTTTCACATCTGAACATCATTGTTCCTGTGGGCGTCTCGTTCTTTACCTTCACGCAAATCGGCTTCTTGCTGGAAAGCAATTCTGGTCAAGCGGGCAAAGTGGGTTTTGCAAAGTATTCGTTGTTCGCCACTTTCTTCCCTGTGGTGACTGCTGGTCCACTTTTGCTTCAACGCGAAATTTTCCCGCAAATGGAAAACAAGCAAGGTCCGGCTTTCTCGACGGCGGCGTTGTCGGTTGGTCTAACGATGTTCGGCATTGGCCTTTTCAAAAAGGTCATCTTAGCAGACTCGATTGCGCCTTATGCTGACTCTGCCTTTGATGGTGTTGCTCTGGGTGCGGGCATCGATATGCTCAATGCTTGGATGGGGTCGCTGGCATACACGCTGCAACTCTATTTCGATTTCTCGGGCTATTCTGACATGGCGGTCGGGTTAGGGTATATCTTTGGCCTTAAGCTGCCATTGAACTTCAACTCGCCTTTCAAAGCGACGAGCATCTCGGATTTCTGGCGTCGCTGGCACATGACGATGACGCGGTTCTTCACGACGTATCTTTATACGCCAATGGCAATGACCAACACGCGTAGAGCGGTACATGGCCAATACAGTCCTTTCCACCGCTGGTTAACGGCCAGTGCAGTGCCGGTGACATATACTTTCGTTCTTGCTGGTATCTGGCATGGCGCAGGGTGGACGTTCGTTGCTTATGGTTTGCTGCATGGCTTGGCTTTGGCTGTAAACCACGGATGGCGTCACTTCCAAATGGGCGATGTTGGCCGCGAAGTTGGCTGGTTCCTGACGATGATGGTCGTTGTGGTTGGCCTTGTTATCTTCCGCGCTCCTGACTTGTCGGTAGCGGGCACAATGCTCACGAGCATGTTTGGTCTGAACTCTTTATTTGGAGAGGCGCAAACCATCGATATGGTCTCGCTTGATGTCTATTCGACACTGGCAATGATCGGCGTTCTCGGTGCAATCGTGATGTCCGCGCCAAACAGCCAGGAAATCCTTCGGACGCATTGGGTAAGCTGTGACGACGAAGAAACTGTTTCGGACAGCGCAAGTGTCATCAGATGGCAACCGACCGCTGTTTGGGCACTGATTGCCGCTGTGATGCTGGTGCTGGCGTTTACGTCGCTCGGCGATAATGGAAACTTCCTCTACTACAAATTTTAGAGGATTTGGGACTGAACTGGGACGCGCGCAACGGGACAATTGAGCGCGCACTGTAGCGAAGACTGTTCCGCCGTTTGGTGTGCGGGGCAGGGGAACAAGCGTCATGGCAACGGGACATTGCTGTGACGACTTATAAGGGGGACTAAGATGAATCAGATGATGACTGGCACTGTCGATGTAACAGTCGATTTGCCAAAACAGGTTGATCCGGAAGTCGCGGCTGACATCGTGAAAGAGTCGGTGTTTGTATCGCCGCATCTAGAACGTATCACGGTATCAGATGACTGTAAGACAGCCGTTTTACACATCCGTGATGCTGAGCACACCGATGAAATCGTCGATAAAGCTCATCGTTATCTGTCGGTCATGGCCAAGCAACGCACAGGCTTTGACATTAAGACGTACTCCGAAAATGAACGCGAGGACGACGGTCCTTATCAAAACGGCGTCAATGAAGAATTCATCAAACGCGGTTGGGTTTATGACTACGGTAAAGGTCAAATCGCATATAACGGGCCAGTTCTTAAAGTTGCGCGCCTTGTAAACGAGATCGCCGGCAAGCTTTACGAAGAGCATTTTGATGCTGTCGATGGTCAGTTTCCTGGGTTTATCGACGCGGATGTGCTGCATAAATGTGGCTACTTTGACAGCCACCCAAATCAGGCGACATTCGTAGGCAATGTACTGGAAGATTTCGACGCGCTCGAAGATTTCCGTGTGGCGAACAGTTGTTCAGAAGGTGCAATCCTGCCGCCCTCCGAGCACATTCATCACGATGGCATGTGTCTGAACCCTGCCGCGTGTTTCCCGGCCTATCCAACACTCGAAGGCAAGACCTTTGATGATGCTGGCTTTGTCGTGTCATGGCTTGGCCGCGTTTTCCGCTATGAAAGCCGCAACGCTTCGGGTCTTGATCGTCTCTATGAGTTTAACGTGCGTGAGATCGTGTTTGTGGGATCTGACGAGTTTGTCGCTCAGAAACGTCTGCAAGCAATTCCGTTGGTTACGGGGCTGGCAAAGACTTTCGACCTCGATATGAAAGTAGAAACCGCGACCGATCCGTTTTTTGCCACCGTGTCTGCATCGAAGAAATTCTTCCAAGCTGCACAAGAAGTGAAAAACGAAATCCTGATTCCGGTTCTCGATAAAGATGGCCATAAAAAAACAATGGCATGTGGTTCTGTGAACATGCATGGCCGGTTCTTTGGCGAGAAGTTCAATATCACGGCTTCGACGGGCGAGCCTGCTTCGACCGGTTGCATCGGTCTGGGTATCGAGCGCTGGGTTCTCGCAGCCTTTACGCAACATGGATTTGATCCGATGCGCTGGCCAGAGGCCGTGCGTGATCGGGTGTTCGGATAAATCAGATTACCGGCGAACAAGCCGCAACAAGTTTACATCAGAGGTAAGACAATGAAACTGACTGAAATCGTAGCAAACGTTCTTTCGATAGACCCGGCAATCTTGTCGAATGAATCAAATGCGAAGAACACTCCAAACTGGGACAGCGCACGCCACATCGATTTGATGCTGGCCGTCGAGGTTGCTTTTGAAGTGCAATTCACGATGCCTGAAATCACGTCAATGCAAAACCTCGGCGATATGCGGAGTTTGCTTGTGCAAAAAGGCGCGTTGGAGTCTGCAGTAGCAGCCTAAGACGCCAGCGCTTTACGTGATTTTGTTACAGTTCAAAGCCCTTCACCGTCAGCAGCGTGAAGGGCTTTACTATTTACGCACCGGAATGTCAGTGGACTTCCCGCGCTGTATTTCGCCAGCCTTGTCGTAGAAGGGTAACTCAACCAGCTCTGCTGTTTGTGTCGACCCGTCTCGGCACTCGACCGATACAGTTGCTCCGGGCGTGATCTCAGCATTGTCGAGCAAACCAATCCCGATGCCATGTCCGAGATAGGGCGATGTCGCGCCAGCGGTGACGATGCCGACAGCCTGATCGCCGAGCATAATGTTACCGCTAATCAATGGCTCGCCATTGGTGCAATGGATGCCATGGGAACGCCTGCCGCGAGAGGCTGTCTCAAGCGCTTCTTTCCCGATGAAATCACCTTTGTCTTCATCGACAAATATTCCCAGACCCACTTCGTAGGGGTTGGTCGACTGGTTAAAGTCTGCCCCTGCATTGAGGATGCCCGCTTCAATGCGGCGGATGTTCATCGCATCGAGGCCAAAAATCGTCATCCCGAATGGTTCTCCCGCCGCACTCAGATGCTCCCAGAGCGCCTCGGCGTCATGATGCGGTTCGGTATAGAACTCCCATCCCAATTCGTTCGTATATCCTGTGCGGGTGATGACAACGTCCTGTCCGCCGAACGAAACCCGCGCGCTTGCAAAATACCCGAACGGGGAGGGCATGCCGTGATCGCTCGCCGCTTCTAGAATCTTCAAAGAGTTCGGCCCTTGAATTTGTGAGACAAAGACATCGGGATCAGAAATTTTAACGTCCATTCCAATCGCATGAGCACGCGCCCAACTATAAAAATCACCATCGGCCTGAGCATACCAAAACTTGTCCTGTTCAAGACGGACCAAGATGCCATCGACGATCAATCCGCCATCTTCATAGCAAGCCAGTCCATACCCGCACCGCCCGACCTTCAATTTGGTGATGTCCTTTGTGAACAGCTTATTCAAAAGCCGCTCTGCATCCGGGCCTTCGAATTGAAGCGGCCATTCGCCCGTATGCAGGACCGCAGCTTTTTGGCGAAGCTGCCAATACCCGTCTTCCGTGGAGTGGTCGTCAAAACAAACCGCCATGTGGCGACTATTATAGACGCAATAATGCGGACCTTTGGGGCGTTCGATTTCGTGATAGGGATGGCGGCAGAGCGAATAATCCCAACCTGCGCCCGGCATACTCGTAACCAAATCCCGTGTTTTGCCATCGCTTGAGCGCATCGTTTCTCTCCTACAGGTGCGTCAGGCAATCAATTCCCCCGACGATTTTGTGGTGGAGGACCTTGGGAATAGCCCGCCTAAGCCCTCAATATCTGAGAAAAAGTGCGACTAGGGAAATCATTTGATCTAACCATTAAGTTAGTTAATCTAACTTTATAATGAACAACTGGCTTCCTTCTTTAAACGCATTGCGAGCTTTCGAGTCCGTCGCCCGGCATCTCAACTATAATCTTGCCGCAGAAGAACTGCGTGTCACTCCGGCGGCTGTGAAACAGTTGGTTTATCGGCTTGAAGCCACTCTCGATACATCCTTGATCGAAAGGAAGGGGCGCGGATTATCTTTGACGCGCAAGGGGCGCGCTGGTCTCGATGATCTAACGGCTGCAATGCATCATCTTGAAAACTCTGTTGCGAATATGCGCGGAGAAGAAAGTGATCCCCGGCTCATTATTTCAGTGGAAACATCATTGGCAACGATGTGGCTCGTTCCGAAGCTGGATGCATTTCGGGCTAAACATCCGAAGGTCAGCGTCTTGATTGACTCCACGCAGGTGATTGTTGATTTGCCGCGCAGTGATGTCGATATCGCCATTCGGTACGGTGTTGCTGAGCGTGATGACCTGATTACCTATCGCTTATTTGATGATCATATTTTTCCAGCGTGTAGCGCGTCACTTGCGAAGACATTGCCTAAGAATAGCAACCTCTCGGTTATACAGACCATTCCGATGATCCATTGGGATATTTCACAACTGGAATGGGCGCATAAAACAAGGGACTGGTTTGTCTGGAATAAATGGTTTTCCAAACTTGGCGTTCGTAACCACAAGAGCGAAAGCGCTTTATTCTTCAATGATTACGGGCAAGCAGTACAGGCGGCGGTTGCGGGTCAAGGCATGGTATTAGCCAGCCATCCGATTTTACGCGACGTCTTTGAAAGAGGCCATCTTGTCAGGCCATTTAAAGAGAGCCTGCAATCTGATATCGGGTATGATCTTGTCACGACGAGGCCAGCGGAAAAGCGGCCCGAGGTGCGCGCATTTATTGCTTGGATGCGTGAGATGGCTGCGGCCTATGACAGACCCGTATGATGTTCAGTTATTTCCGAAGGCTCGTCTGCGGCATTCTCAGGCCTTGGCCCTCAATTCGTTTCTTTGTCTGCATCGGCTTTTGAAGAATCTGTAGACGAAGACTTTTCCGTTTCATCTTCAGGGAGTTCGACGTCTGATTTACTGGATCGCTCTCCGTCTGCCCAATATCCTTCGTAGGTTTCACCGCTGGCGTATTTCATGACGCCATAACCGTGGCGTTTTCCATCAATGAACTCGCCTTCATAATAATTGAACGACTCGCCATTCGGATATTTTGCTTCACCTTTTCCGTGCATGAGGCCCTTTTTCCACGATCCGGTGAACTCAAAGCCATCCTCGATGATAGTGATTGTTCCCTTACCGTGGCGAAGACCGGCTTTGAATTCACCGACGTAGATTGTGTCATTCGGATAAGTCGCTTTGCCCTCACCGTCCTGCAATCCATCGACCCACTCGCCCTCGTAAGAATATCTGGCGGGCGTCACCATCTTACCTTTGCCGTGGTGGATCGTATCTTTGAACTCGCCTTCATACGTAACGCCATTGGCGTATTTGGCCTTGCCTTCGCCTTCGATGCGGCCATCGACCCACTCGCCGGTATATTCACCGCCATCTTCGTAAGTGATTGTTCCAATACCGTTTGGTGCGCCATCTGCGAAAGCGCCAACATAGACCGAGCCATTGGGATAGGTTGCTGTCCCTTTGCCTTCGATTTGGCCGTCCCGCCAATCGCCGACATATTCGTATCCGTCTGGCAGTGTAAATGTGCCTTTACCGTGCTGTTTCCCATTGACGAATTCGCCGGTGTATTGGCCGCCATCGGGATATTTGATGGTACTGCCGTCTTCTGCCTTCGGCGGTTCAGTCGAGGCGATGTTTTCAGCATTATCGTCAGCATGAACTGTATGAAATGTACTGAGAGCCAAGCCGGTAGCCAAAAGCAGATGTTTCATACTCACCCCTTTGTCGTTCTGTTGTCTCGGTGCGAGATCAGGAAAATTGCGCAGTAGGCGGATATTAGTAGCATTCAGCCTTTTTCTGCAATGACCGAGTGCTTGATAGACGTACCGTGATGGTATCGCTATCAGGTACGCGGATAAAAGTGGAGATTTCTGATGGCGGATCGCTTCCGGGTCGCGGCTGCGCAACTCAACCCTACGGTTGGTGCTCTTAACGATAACATCGCGAAGGCGGTTGAAGCATGGGAGCACGCGAAGGCTGGGAAAGCCGATTTGCTTGTGTTGCCTGAAATGTTCGTCGGTGGGTATCAACTGTATGACCTCGTAAAGAAACCAGCGTTCCATCGTGCGTGCGTTGCTGCCGTCGAAGATCTGGCGGCCAAAACAAGTGATGGCGGGCCGCAAATCCTCATCGGCGCGCCTTTGTTTGAAGACGGCGCATTATTCAACGGTGTTTTTCTCTTGGAAAATGGCGGCATCAAGACCGTTTTTCGCAAACATGAACTCCCGAATTACGGGGTTTTCGATGAAAAGCGTCTCTTTACGTCTGCTGCGCCGCGTGGTCCTATTTCTGTGAATGGCGTTAGGATCGGTGTTCCTATTTGCGAAGACGCCTGGTTCCCTGATGTGAGCGAGACGTACGAAGAATCGGGCGCAGAAATCCTAATCGTTCCCAACGGATCACCTTATGCACGTGATAAGTATGACCGCCGTATACAGTCGATGGTTGCGCGGGTTATCGAAACAGGGCTGCCACTCCTCTACGTGAATCTTGTTGGCGGACAGGATGATCAGATTTTTGACGGCGGCACATTTGCACTCAACAAGGGTGCTGAACTTGCCATGCAAGGCCCGTTTTTTGACGAAGCAATCATCTATGTCGACTACGAGCGCGGCGATGATGGATGGCACTTAGTTGACGGTGTTTTAGGCGAAGTACCTGACGAGTATGAAAATGATTATCGTGCGATGGTGGAAAGCCTTCGCGATTATGTTCAAAAAAACGGATTTGAGCGAGTCGTTCTCGGGCTGTCAGGCGGTGTTGATTCGGGTCTGGTGGCTACAATCGCTGCGGATGCCCTTGGACCGGATAATGTCTGGTGCGTGATGCTCCCGTCAAAATACACCGCTGACCATTCTCTTGAGGATGCCGCTGAACTGGCGGCAAAACTTGGTGCGCCTTATGTCGTGCTGCCGATAGATGAAGGCGTCGGCGCAATCGAAGGCTCGCTCGGTGATTTCTTTGAGGGCACTGAGACGGGGGTAGCCGAGGAAAACATCCAATCCCGCTTGCGCGGCCTCTATTTGATGGCGCTGTCGAACAAGTTCGGCCACATGCTCCTGACGACGGGCAATAAATCCGAAGTCGCGGTGGGTTACTCAACGCTCTATGGCGATATGTCAGGGGGATATAACCCCTTGAAAGACCTCTATAAGATGCGCGTCTTCGAGACATGCCGCTGGCGGAATAAGAACCACCGCGAATGGATGCTTGCTCCGGCAGGAGTCGTTATTCCTCCTCGCGTGATCGACAAACCACCATCGGCAGAACTTCGTGAGGACCAAAAAGACGAGGATTCGCTGCCTCCATACGAAATTCTCGACGCAATCCTCGAAATGCTGATCGAAGACGATGCGGCCATTGAGGATATCGTCGCGGCTGGATATGAGCGCGCGACGGTGGAGCGTGTCGAGCATTTGCTGTCGATATCCGAGTATAAGCGCTTCCAATCGGCTCCTGGTACAAAGCTATCCCGCCGCGCCTTTTGGCTGGAGCGCCGGTATCCGATGACCAACCGATTTAGGGATCGCGCTTGAGTGGTCTAAAATTTTGACCTATATTTTGGTCTAAATGGAGGACCGTATGGAAATCACACTCAGCGAAGCAAAGGCAAAGCTTTCTGAATTGGTGAAGCGGGTCGAAAAAGGCGAAGTGATCACCGTGACCCGCCACGGAAAACCGGTCCTCGAACTGCGTGATCCCAATATCATCGCCAAGCGAAAGGCGCTGTTTGGATCGATGAAAGGGCAGGGCTGGGTTGCCGATGATTTTGACGAAACGCCAGGTGAAGTGATTGAGGCGATGGAAAAAAGCATAGACCCCGATGAGTGAGGCGGGATTTCTTGTGGATACCCATGTTCTCATTTGGCATGTGATAGGTGACTATCGTCACTCCATCCGTCATAAAGCGCTGATTGACGGTCAAATGCCATTGTTCATCAGTTCAGTAAGTGTTTTAGAGTTCTCCATTAAACGCAAGTTTGGTAAGCTGGATTTGCCATTTACGATGTTTGATGATTTTGCCGAAGCTGGTGTGGTGGAGCTCCCGATTACATGGCATCATGCAAAAGCAGTTGAGAAACTTCCGCTTATTCACCGCGATCCATTTGACCGCACCCTTATTGCTCAGGCACAGACAGAGGGCCTGACCTTGATGACCACCGATCCCCAAATCAGAAAGTATGACGTCGATGTGTGCTAATCCTGTTACCCGCTTCGCTCCTTCGCCCACGGGAAAGCTGCATGTCGGCAATCTGCGTCCGGCGCTTTTGAACTGGCTTTATGCGCGCAAGGGCGGTGGGCAATTTGTTTTGCGTATTGATGATACGGACGCCGAGCGCTCAAAAGAAGAGTATGTCGATGCCGTAAAGCGCGATCTCGAATGGCTCGGCCTCGATTGGGATCGTTACGAGCGCCAATCCGAACGGATGGATCGCTATAATGCGGTTGCCGATGAGCTTCGCGCGCAAGGCCGTCTCTATGCTGCCTACGAGACTGGTACTGAACTAGGCTTAAAACGCAAAACCCTCCTGCAATCGGGCAGGCCGCCGGTGTATGACCGTGCCGCTCTGAATTTGACTGATGAGGATAAAGCGAAGTTCGAAGCTGAAGGCCGCAAACCTCATTGGCGCTTCAAGCTCGACCAAGCCCGGACCAGTTGGACCGACGGCATTCGCGGTGATGTGAATGTCGATTGTGCGTCGGTATCCGACCCGGTTCTGATCCGTGAAGACGGCGGGTTTCTCTATACGTTATGCAGCGTGTGCGACGATATCGACTTTGGCATCACCGATGTGATCCGGGGCGAGGATCACGTCACCAACACAGCAACGCAAATTCAAATCTTCGATGCGATGGGCGATAAACCCACGGGCTTTGCACACCATTCATTGCTGGTTGATGCGGACGGTTCCGGATTGTCAAAGCGCCTTGGATCACTGACCCTTGAGTCTTTACGCGAAGCGGGTGTCGATCCGTTGGCGCTTTTGTCCTACATGGCGCGTCTTGGCACGTCCGAACCTATTGAAGCCCGTGCGACCCATGCTGAGATTATCGAGGGGTTCAGTCTCGATACCCTTGGCCGTGCGCCTGCGCGGTTCAACCGCGAAGAAATCGACGCGCTCGGCGTCAAAATGCTGCACACGCGCCCGTTCGAAGACGTTGCGCCGTTGCTTGCTGATGCAGGTGTAGAAGCTGATGTCGCGCCGAAATTCTGGGAATTGATCCGAGAGAACATCGCTTCGACAGACGAAATCTCTGATTGGTGGAAAGTCGTTACCGGCGACATTACACCTGATATTGCCGATGAAGACCGTGAGTTTGTCGCCACAGCTCAAGCCGCATTTGATGGGGCAAAACCTTGGGATGAGACAACATGGAAAACCGTAACCGGTGCGTTGAAAACCGAGACGGGACGCAAAGGTAAGGGCCTGTTTATGCCGCTGCGCAAAGCAATGACAGGGCGCTCCAATGGGCCGGACATGGGGGCACTTTTGCCTTTGCTGAAACGGTAACGGAGACGGGCAATGAAACGAATCATCATTGATTTTTTCGCAATCTCAATCCTCTGCGCGGTTGTCTTCGCGGCCATAGCGCATTTCTTCCCTGATCTCGGGTCCCCCGGTGGTGCAATTTCCACAGTCATTGGATCAATGATTGCGGGCCAGCTTCACGGCGCGCGAACGGGCGAGGAGGTCAGTTCGGGCTTTGCTTGGAAAGTGGCCGCCATTCTCACGCTTATTTCTATTCTTTTAGCTATTCTTGTTCTCTTGGTGCTGCGGAACGTGTTCGACAACCCTTTGACAATCGGTATTTCGGTGGCGCAGTTCTTGTCGGTCACTGCTTTCGCTGGGATACTCAGTCTTCTTGCAATCAGGTTCACGTTCCGATTTGGCGTTAAACTTGGGATAAAAAAGCCGGCAAAATAACCAAACGGATAAAATCACTTTTAGGGGGCTGTGAAATCTATCCACAGCCCCTACATTGCATCTCATGACAAAGCTGAAAAAAATCGCGGCGGGTGTTGGCGGCATCGGCATTTTGCTGTTGGCGATTTATCTCGCCGCTTTTTTGTTCGTTATCCTGCTGATCGTCGGCGGCATTTTCGCGATCTATGTCTATTTTAAAAGCGCGCCTCTCCGTAAAGAGATGGCGAAACAGCAGGCTGAATTCGCGCGGGCACAGGCAAAAAATCCCGGCGGTAACGGAACAATTGACGCCGAGTATGTCGTCATCGACGAACAAGTTTTGGATGATAAACCTAGGGACAAACCTTGATGGCCTGACGGTCAGTGCATCTTATCTTTGCGGGCTTGCGAGGTCGGAAAAGACAAGTTCGAACTGCTGTAAGAACTGCCATAAGTCAGGACACCATTATAAACTTGTTCCAGTGCGTCATGCGCTTGCGCCTCATTCAGCTCTGCGAGGGGGTGCATAAAGGCGGACCACAGCACACCGTCAGAAATCGCATATTTAATATCGAGCGCTGTATGAAAGTTCGCTTCAAGGCATCGGGTCAACTCGTCGGCATTCATGCCGTCGATCTCACGGATTGGTGCGATAAAGCGCATACGGTTGTGATTTTCGTCCGTCAGACAGATGATGCGGACATTTTCGAGTGTAATCTGCCAATGCCCGGATTCGCCTTGAACCGTCGCATCTAGGTTCTGGAATAATCGACTTAAGGTCTCGTTTTTCATGCTACCTCACGTTTAAGCCAATCATTGTAATCGCTGACGTTGTAAAGCCTATCACGGCTCTGTCATTTGCAAAGTAATTCCTCGAATATCATTTTTGACCTTGAATTTTTTTTAATTACAAAGGATTGGCAGCTTTTTCCAAAGCTGTGGTATCCCCAAAATTTATTCGATAATTTCGATACGGCATGCTTGACCACAAAGACACGGATCAGCGATAAGTGAGCATGATTGAGAAAACATTCACCCATATTTGCATTATTCACTGACATATCGTCACGTGGGTTCGTTTTCATTTGTTTATCTGAATGCTAAAGCTTTCCCGCAGGGAAGGACGTCGCATGACCATTCGCCTCTATAATACGAAGACTCGCCGCAAGGACGAGCTTGATCCGATTAACCCGGATAATGTGCGGATGTATGTCTGTGGGCCGACGGTTTACAGCCGTGCACATATCGGCAATGCGCGTCCTGTAGTCGTGTTTGATCTGCTGTATCGCTTGCTGCGTCACGATTACGGTGAGCAAGCGGTTACATATGTCCGCAATTTCACGGATGTAGACGACAAGATCAACGCGAAGGCGCTGGAGACGAAGCAATCCGGTGAAACCTTGGTCGACGCTGCCAAGCGCATTACTGACGAAACGATTGGATGGTATCACGAGGATATGGATGCGCTCGGCGCGTTGCGTCCGACTCATGAACCTCGAGCCACTGAATATATCGCGCAGATGATTGCGATGGGCGAAGATCTGATTTCTCGCGGCAATGCGTATGTTGCCGAAGGACATGTCTTGTTCGAGGCGCGAACCGATCCTGATTACGGTTCGCTCTCGCGGCGTCCTTTGGATGAAATGCGCGCCGGAGCAAGAGTCGAGGTCGCTCCATATAAACGTGATCCGATGGACTCTGTGATCTGGAAACCCTCGACCGATGATCAACCGGGTTGGGACAGCCCGTGGGGCAGGGGGCGTCCGGGCTGGCATATTGAATGTTCAGCGATGGCCGGTGATCTGCTTGGCCCGCATTTTGACATTCATGGTGGCGGCATTGATTTACAATTTCCGCACCATGAGAACGAATTGGCGCAATCGCGCTGTGCCGGGCATCAGTTTGCCGATATCTGGATGCATAACGGCTATCTTCAGGTCGAAGGCGAGAAGATGTCGAAATCGGCAGGCAATTTCTTCACGGTCGAAGATTTGCGTAAGCAAGGCGTTCCCGGCGAGGTGATGCGTTTGGCGATGCTGATGACGCATTACCGCTCGCCGATTGACTGGACTGAAAAGGCATTGGACGAAGCTGAGAAATCGCTGCGTAAATGGCGCGGCTTGGTCAATGATGTTGAAAAGCCGCTTCCACCTCATGCGGGTGTGCTGTCTTGCCTGCGCGATGATCTGAATGTGCCTCAAGCGCTGACTTGGCTCCATATGATGTCTAATCCCCCTTCAGGAAACGAACGAGACAGCTATCGTTTGCTCAAAGGCGGCGCGATGTTGCTTGGTTTGCTCGATGATGACTTGGCCGGTTGGGAAGTCTTGCCGGAAGCGGATGGCGATACCTCGGCGCGCATTGATGGCTTGCTCGCGGATCGTGCAGCAGCCAAAAGCGAGAAAGATTTTGCCAAGGCAGACGGCATTCGCGCCGCCCTTGTTGCCGCAGGCGTTGAAGTCAAAGACATACCCGGCGGTGCGGAATGGTCCCTGACCCCTTCATTTGACGCTGCAAAACTGAGCGGGGTTTAGAGTGCGCGATCCGGGCTTCATAACCACTGCTCAAGCCGACCGTGCTCGTGCCGCTGTCGAGGAACGTCTCGTCGAGCGTCTCAAGCGTGCGATTGATGATTACATCTCCGACAACGGTTATCGCCCGCGCACACCCATTGCGAATTACTGTAAACAAATTGGCCTTGGCATCCGAATTACTCCGGGTGCAGGGGCGGAATACGACACCCCTGACACCCGCACACTCGCCCATAAAATAGACCAGACGTCGATGCCTTCAGTGCTCCGTCGATATTACGAGTGAATGCCATGACTAAAGAACGCCTCTACCTTTTCGACACGACCCTGCGCGACGGCCAGCAAACTCAAGGCGTCGATTTCTCCGCTGAAGACAAGCGCCGCATTGCCATTGCGCTTGATGACCTCGGTATAGATTATATCGAGGGAGGGTGGCCGGGTGCGAATCCTGTCGACACGGAGTTTTTTGCCAATCCGCCAAAACCCAAACGCGCCAAATTTCTCGCCTTTGGCATGACCAAGCGGGCAGGGCGCTCTGCTGAAAATGACGACGTGCTGGCGGGTGTATTAAATGCCGGTACGGATACCGTTTGCCTCGTTGGTAAAACCCATGTTTTTCATGTCAAAACGGCGCTCGGCATCACCAATGACGAGAACCTCGAGAACATCCGCGCCTCTATCGCTCATTGTGTGTGTCAAAACCGCGAAACGATGCTGGATGCCGAGCATTTCTTCGACGGGTATAAAGCGGACCCAGAGTATGCGCTTTCTTGTGTAGAGTCGGCGCTGTCTGCGGGCGCGCGGTGGGTGGTGCTCTGCGATACCAATGGCGGGACGCTGCCCGGTGACATCGCCAATATCACGCGGGTTGTTTGTGACCGCTTTGGCGGCGATAAAATCGGCATCCACACCCATGATGATACCGGCAATGCTGTGGCCAATACCCTCGCGGCGGTGGCGGCTGGTGCTAGGCAAGTTCAAGGAACCCTCAATGGCCTTGGCGAGCGGTGCGGCAACGCCAATCTCGTTACGATCATCCCGACACTGCTGCTCAAGGCGCCGTTCGCTGAGATGTTAGAGACGGGTATCACCGCTGATGGTCTAACCCGCCTGCCGCGCTTGTCGCATTTGTTGGATGAAATCTTAAACCGCCAACCCAATCCACACGCGCCTTATATCGGCACTGCTGCTTTCGCCCATAAAGCGGGACTTCATGCCTCCGCGATTGTCAAAGATCCGACGACATACGAACATGTCCCCCCTGAAAAAGTGGGCAATGAGCGTGTTATCCCGATGTCAAATCAGGCGGGTCGCTCAAATCTCTTAAAGCGCCTCGCCGAAGCCGGTATCTCGGTACAGAATGATGACCCCCGCCTCGCGCGCCTTCTCGAGCATGTCAAAGTCATGGAAGAGAAAGGTTTCGCTTACGACAGCGCCGAAGCCAGCTTTGTTTTGCTCGCGCGCCGGTTCCTCGGTCAGATGCCAACATTCTTCGAGGTGGACCGCTATCGCGTCACTGTAGAGCGCCGCCACAACACCAAGGGCAATCTCGTCACCGCCTCTGAAGCGGTTGTAAAAGTCGCGGTTGATGGCGAGCGGTTCCTCTCTGTCTCTGAAAGTCTTGACCCTGAGGGCGGCGATCAAGGCCCGATCAACGCTTTGTCCCGTGCATTGCGTAAAGACCTCGGCAAATACCAAAGCTATATCGCCGACCTCGAATTGGAAGATTTTAAAGTCCGTATCGTCGGGCGCGGCACTGCTGCTGTGACGCGGGTGCTGATCGTCAGCCGCGACGGGAATGGAAAACGATGGGCAACGGTTGGCGTTTCGGCCAATATTGTCGATGCATCATTTCAGGCTTTAGAAGATGCCATTCTCTATAAACTCTTGACGGAAAGTGCCCCCACATCGGCAAAAGTTGCTGCAGAGTGATTGTCGTAATCACCGGACAAATCGCATGACTGAGCGTTTGTCGGCATGTGGTGAGATCGTCCGCATGGGCGATCCCGACCGCTTTCGCACGGCGTTATTCGCAAAGCCTGAAGCGCGTGAGCATCTTTTCGCGCTCTATGCGTTCAACCTCGAAATCGCAAAGATTGCGCCGATGGTTTCCGAACCGATGCTAGGCGAAATCCGTTTGCAGTGGTGGCGCGAGGCGCTTGATCAAATCTACGGCGAGGCTCCGGTACGCAAACATGAAGTGACAACACCGCTGGCCGTCGCCATCCGTGACGCGGGTCTGCCGCGCGCTCCGTTCGATACTTTGATTGACCAGCGCGGCAATGATCTCGACCCGACCTTCCCGCAAAATGACAGCGCGCTGCATGAATACATCGAGGCCACCGCAGGCGGATTGACCAGCCTCGCCGCCAAAGCCCTCGCCCCAGAGCTTGGACAAGATGGCCTGAACGTCGCTAAAGATGCGGGCTTCGCTATCGGCGCGGCCCGTTACCTGATGGCCATGCCGCAACTCGTTGCATTGGGAAAGAAACCCTTACCGATGGAAAGCGTCGATGCATTGGCGGAAGAGGGCAGAAAGCGCCTTGCCCGTGCGCGCGGGGGGCGTAAAGCAGTTCCAAAAGCAGCGGCCCCAGCTCTACTTGAATGCGCGAAGGCGGCACATAATCTGTCCGCCCCTACTGAGCGTTCTGCTTTGCGCCAAAGCATTTCACTCCTGTGGCGCGGTATAATAGGCCGCTGGTAATCAGAGCGAGTTGCGTTGACTATGGAACATCGAGCGTCAGATTTCGTGCGGCACTTGGTACGAATATCTGACTCATTGAATGCGCAACACGCTCTAACGCTTTTTCAGCACATAGACCCACGCTTTCAGGTCTTTTGCAGGCATATGCTCGTCATATTCGCGATGCATCAACTCCACCGATCCGCAATCTATCAGGATATGCAAACGCCCTTCATAGGTTCCGTCTTCTACGGCATGGTCATTCAGTGAGAATGCGAACAGCCCACCGGGGCGCAGCATTTCCATCACATTATCCAGCGTCTCTGCTGGTGCATGAGCGGGATTGAGTACGCCTGCAGCGTTGATTGTATCGTAACTCTCTGCGCGCTCAGGGTCCGGCTCTGTCAGGTCAGCTTGCCATAAAGCCCGATAGATATTTTTGGGCCGTGCCTCCGCGAGCATTTCTTCGGAATAATCCGTTCCGTCCAAAACTTCGAAGCCTTGCGCCTTCAGCGCCAATCCGCTCAAACCGCTGCCGCATCCAATATCGAGAACGGGCGAAGCTTTGTCTGCGCCTGATGCAACCAATGCTTCGGCGCATCGTCCCGGCGTGACATATCCGCCTGCTGTCATAGCCGCCTCATAATCAGCGGCGAATTTAGCGTAATGTGCGGCGGTCTGTTCAAGCGACGTATAGTGGTAGATGTCTTTAAAAAAGTCTTCTGGATCGTTCATCACGTCCTCCCGCGCGCATCTTTGCGGATAGCGGGAGCGGGATCAAGGTTCATTCCCTGCTCGTGTTCGGCAAAGCCCCAAATCAACCTTCGGGAAACTCCAATCCCATTTGGGAATATCGCGCGCGGTCTTCCTGCCAGCGCTCGTCAACTTTGACGCGCAAGAATAGATGCACTTTCCGTTCCATCATCTCAGATAATTCCGTGCGAGAGGCTTGCCCGATTTGTTTGAGCGTCTGCCCACCTTTCCCGAGAATAATCGGTCGATGGCCTTCCTTCGCGACAATAATCGCCTGATCAATCTTGACCGAGCCGTCTTTACGCTCTTCCCAAGCTTCGGTTTCAACGGTCATCTGATAGGGGAGTTCCTGATGTAGACGCAGCATAAGCTTCTCGCGCGTCACCTCGGCGGCAATCGCCCGCATTGAGGCATCCCCAAGCTGGTCTTCGGGGTAAAGCCATGGGCTTTCAGGCATTTTTTCTTCAAGCCACTGCGTCATTGGGTCCAGCCCGTTTTGACGGGTGGCGGAGATGTAGAAAACTTCTTCGAACGAGCGTTTCTCTTGAATTTCAGCGGTCAACGCGAGCAATTCATCACGCTTAACACGGTCAATTTTGTTCACAACAAGAGCGACCGGCGTGTCCGGCCCGAGATGTTTGTCGAGATCATCGAGAATGCGTTGCACGCCTTTTGTCACCCCGCGATGCGCCTCGATTAAAAGCATCACCACATCGGCGTCAGACGCTCCAGCCCAAGCTGCGGCGACCATTGCCCTGTCCAAAGTCCGTTTGGGTGCAAAGAGGCCGGGCGTATCGACAAAAATAATCTGCGATGCGCCTTCGTTCAGAACACCGCGTATGCGGAAGCGGGTTGTCTGAACCTTATGCGTGACGATGGAAAGTTTCGCACCAACGACTGCGTTGAGCAGAGTCGATTTTCCCGCATTCGGCTCGCCAATCAGGGCGACAAATCCGGCACGGGTAGGAGCATCAGTCATCTAAAGCCTTTCGCATGTATCGTTCGCAATCATTATAGCTTTTACCGCTTGCAAATGCCCGCACGACCTTCGGGCCGCAGTTCAGTTGCTTCGCCACTTCTTTGTCTTTGACATCTGCATCTTTTCCAAAAGCCACAGCATGGCCAAGATGGGGGAAAACAAACCGTGTCAAACCGCTAAACCGCCGGTCTAACTCTGTCGCCCATTTCAATGGTGTCAGTGTATCAACCCCGCCCGATAGAACCAGAACAGGGATATGGACAGGTCTTTTTTGCGTATCTGCTCTGATAAAGCGCTTTTCGGTACGATTGTCTTTATTCCAAACGCGAAATAACCGCGCAAAAGCCTCTTGGTCATCGACTTTGAACGGGTAGCGCGTGTCGCCCGCTTTTGGTGTTGGCAGGTTCCGTTCATCGCTATCGCTGAATGCCCCGTAGAGGAGGGCAAAGTTCTCTGAAGCGTATTTAACCCCGTTTTCCAATTCAGATTTAATCCAGACAGCCGTGCTCTTTTGCGAGGCTTCAAAAGCCTCAATCAGCAAAGGACCATAGCCCGCACCGTCAGGATATGACGCCAGCGATGCCACAAATTCCAGCATGTCTTTTGAGTCGAGCGACCATTCTTTCTTGTGCGGACCAAGGTCAATTTCCAGCGGCGCGCTGTCAAACTGCGCTGTCCAATCCAACAGGTCTTCGTATTGCGAAGTCACCGATGACGGGCATTGCTTTTCTGTGAAACAAAGTCGGTCTATGACCGCAAGGAACCGGTCCCTTGCTTCCAAGCGTTCAAAAGAACCAATAACGCCGGGCAGGGAGACTGAATCTAAGATCGCCATATCCATCCACGGCGCTTTTTCAGTGAGGAGATGAAGGGCACTTTCCGTCCCGTATGAGATCGCAAAAACACCGGCGCGTTTGATGCCAAGCGCTTCGATCATGCGCGAGACATCCTGCGCAAGATGGGGCGCATCAAATCTCTCCAAATTGAGCGTCACTGAATCGCGGCAATCCGCGACGATTTTCGTTTCGCGCTCGGATGAATGATCTTCGTCCCAAAAATCGTCTGTAAACTCACATTTGGGTCGAGGCGCTGCACCTTTTACCCCGCGCGGATTCAGCGTGATCAATGTGCGACCCGGAAAAAGCGACAGTATCGACGCAACATCACCGCCTTTATTCACCGGCGCATCACCGGGGCCGCCGGGTATATAAACTATCGGCGCGGTATCCGCCGTTGTGTTGGCTGGGGTAAGCACCGCAACCGTGGTCTGAAAATCTATTGATGCATCTTGCCAAGCCATGGTCGAGCATGTCGCGGCGGTATCAGAGGGTAGATCATTTTTCGAATAAGGACATTTCGCATCGGTCAGCTTCACCGAAATATCTGCCCAAGCAGGAGTAACCAACAATGTGCAAAGGGCAATATATCGCCAAATCACGCGTTGGTATCCAAAATTGAAAGCAGTTCTGTTGCGGCGACTTGTTGCGCCGCTCGTTTTGATGAATCAACACCTTCGGCGCGTTCCCCGGTGCTTAAGCTGACACCGACCCGAAAGCGTGGATCATGGTCCGGGCCTTCGCGATCAAGTGTCTCGTAGGTAGGCAGGGGCAGGCCACGTCCTTGCGCCCATTCTTGCAGGGCTGTCTTTGCGTCAATTGGTGCTGTGTTCTGCGCGTCCAAATAGGGACGCCAAGCGTCCAAAATTACGTCGCGTGCAGCTTGAAGCCCTCCATCGAGAAAGACGGCGGCAACAATTGCCTCCATCGCATCCGCCAACATGCTTTGTTTGCGCCTTCCGCCACTCTGGGATTCAGAACGCGCCATCTTCATATGCGCGCCAAGGTCCAATGTTTCGGCAACCTGAGCTAATGTTTCCCTCCGCACTAAATCATTCAGGCGCGGAGCAAGCATCCCTTCGTTTTCGTTTGGATATCGGGAAACCAAAGTTTGCGCGATCACCAGCCCTAAAACCCGATCACCCAGAAACTCAAGGCGCTCGTTAGATGCAGAATCTATTATACTCGAATGGGTTAGAGCCTCGGCTAATAGCTTGCGGTCTTCGAACGTATGTCCGACAGCGCGTTCGAGCGCTCCGATATCATCGCTGCGACGGATCAATTGATCGAATTGAAAAGGCGATCAAACCGCCATTCCCACGGGAAGAACGGGCTGCCTTTTGAAGAAAGGAAAATTATTTCGGCACGCCCAATCAAATCCTCTTCGGGAATGTAGTGACCACCAAAGCGCCGGCTGTCGCCGGAATTATCGCGGTTATCGCCCATGAAGAAGTAATGACCCTCGGGCACTTCATAGACTTTCGTATTGTCGCGAGCGCCGCTGTTTCGGTCTACATTCACAGTCAGATGGGTAACGTCGTTAGGCAGGATTTCTAAGAATTGCTCTTTGACGCAAACGTTCTCGCCATCTCTTTTTTGCCGTATCGCGCATTGCTGGTTGTGTTGCGTATCGACAGGCTCGACGAAGGGATCAATCGCCTCGACTTGGACCGGTTTGCCGTTGATCGAAACAATCCCCGCATTGACCTGAATTTTGTCGCCGGGTAGCCCGATCAAGCGCTTGATGTAGTCTTTATTCCCGTCAAGTTGGTTCTTAAACACGATGACGTCGCCGCGTTCTGGCGGTGTGAACCAAATGCGGCCCTCAAACAAAGGAGGGCTGAAAGGGATCGAATTTTTCGAATACCCATACGCATATTTAGACACGAAGAGATAATCACCGATCAGCAGCGTCGGCTTCATCGAACTTGATGGAATACTGAACGGTTGAAACAGGAAGACACGGAAGACTAAGGCAATCAAAAGCGCGTAAACAATGGTTTTTACGATTTCGCCAAGGCCATCTGATTTATCGCTAGACGAATTGTGCGCCATTTTCTGGTTCCTGTACGGTATACGTTCCGGCGCAACAGGCCCGACAAAACCGGAATAAGCGTTATCGGGGCGGCTAATGTCAAGCGATCTGGACCTTATAGGCGGTCCCGGAGACGGTCTTTTTCAATATGTTGTATTACGACAGGAACATAATGCCGAATTTGTAAGGTAATGCCAAAAAGAACCTTAAATTTAGCGACATCCGTTATGCTGGAAGGGCTTCGATAATCACGAATGCTTGAGCATAAGGCGCATCATCAGTGATTGTTAAATGGATCTTAGGAACATGACCTTGCGGCACTAAAGCGTTGAGTCTTTCCGCTGCTCCCCCGACCAATTCCAGAGTCGGCTGTCCAGACGGTAAATTGACGACGCCCATTTCCTTCCATGCAACGCCCATTCTAATCCCTGTACCGAGTGCTTTCGAGCAAGCCTCTTTCGCGGCCCAGCGTTTTGCATAGCTAGCGGCCCGCGCCGCCCGTTTATCCGAGCGCACTCGTTCGGTTTCAGTGAAAACCCTGTTCGTGAAGCGCTCGCCAAATCGCTCTAATGTTTTTTCGATTCGGCGAATATCTGCCAGATCAGAACCAATCCCGATTATCATGAGCCAGCAGGTGGTCGGGCGGCATCCATGACGGAGCGCATTTGGGTGATGGCGTTAGGCAATCCTGTAAAAATCGCTTCGCCGATTAGGAAATGACCGATATTCAGCTCCACAACTTCCGGGATTGCTGCGGCCATAGGCGCAGTATCGAAATCGAGGCCATGTCCGGCGTGCACTTCTAACCCCATGTCATGAGCAAGTTTGGCTGCGCTTGTGATTCGCTCTAGGTGAGCGTCGCGGGTCGCAAAGTCTCCTTCAAGATGAGCTTCACAAAGCGCACCTGTATGAAGTTCTACAACGGCAGCACCAATTTTTGCCGAAGCTTCTATTTGTGCAGGGTCTGCTTCGATAAACATCGAAACCCGGCATCCGGCGTCTCTTAAGGGTGCGACGAAGGCGCTTAGACGGTCCTGATCTTGGTGAACCCCCAAACCGCCTTCCGTTGTTCGTTCTTCACGCCGTTCGGGGACGATACAAACAGCGTGCGGTTTATGACGCAGCGCGATTGCCTGCATTTCTTCGGTTGCCGCCATTTCAAAATTGAGTGGCACGGAGATGTTCGCCATCAATGCGGCGATATCTTCGTCTCTGATGTGGCGGCGATCTTCACGCAAATGCGCTGTGATCCCATCGGCACCAGCTTTCTCGGCCATTTGTGCGGCTCTTACCGGAGACGGCGCATCACCGCCCCGAGCATTACGAATGGTCGCTACATGATCGATATTGACGCCTAAGCGCAGAAAGGGAACAGCCATCGGTTGAGTTCCTATGAAGAGACAGGAGCCTTAGTAGCTGATTTCATCTTGTTGATGCTATTGGAATTCTTTTTTGCGGACAGTTTTTCTTTGCGGCGTTTTTGATACGCGGCGATTGCAGGCCGGAATAAGAAATAACAGATGATTGCCACGACCATGCCGACTGCAAGACCGCCCACGAAGTAGGGAATCATCACCTGTTCCCAGAAATCCATGAACCGAACCTTGGTCACACTCCACGAAACCGCATTTTCAACATGAAAGCCTACGCCTTGGAGTAGGGCGTTCCATAGCAGAGCGCCCACATCGGCGAATGCTGACATAACGCCTTCACCGTCGACGCTCTGGTTTTGGCCTCCCATGAGGACGCGGCCTGCGCCCAGCGAGGATGTAGCGATTAACGGAAAGCTAAGAGGGTTGCCCACTATCGTTCCGAACAGTCCAGCGACAACATTTGCGCGCAACACCCATGCTAGGAATGCAGCAACGAAGAAATGACAGCCGAAGAGTGGCGTAAAAGACGCCAACGCACCGCAGGCGAAGCCCAATGCGATTTTTTCTGGCGTATCGCGGATTCTCTGGACACGCCGCCCTATGTATTTCCACCCGCGCGTGTAACCGCGTCCGGGAAAGACGAAAGCCACACAGCGACGCCAAAACGTCCTGGGGTCTCGTCTCTTGAAAACCATAGCGGCCCTCCAATACGCCGTTAGAAAACGGCTAAATTCAACTACGTCGCGGTATTCAGCCCCCGGCTTCCGGGCTTGATTGCCGGAATTTTCGCCAGTTCGGAAGGAACCTGATCCACAGTATACGACGGAACAGTTAATGATACGAGTGAGGTCAAAGGACGGCCAATATTTGCCGACCCTGCGCTTCTATCGACCAGACAGGCCCCACCAATAACCTCGCCGCCGTGATTTGTGATCGTTTCGATACATTCGCGAGATGATAAGCCAGTTGTAACAACGTCTTCAACCATCAGACATCGCGAGCCTTTTGGGATTTCAAAGCCCCGCCGAAAAGTAAATGCGCCGTCAACACGTTCGGCAAAAACAGACGGGAGATTTAGTTGCCGTGCAACTTCATACCCGACAATGACCCCGCCCATCGCGGGCGAAATACAAATATCGAAAGCATTTTCACCAAACTGTGCTCGGATTTTAGCTGCGAGAGCGCCACAAACCCTGTCCGCCCGTGCCGGGTCCATCAAAACGCGCGCACATTGAAGGTAAATTGGACTGCGTAAACCCGAAGACAGAATGAAATGGCCTTCCAGCAATGCTTCCGCCTCGCGAAATTCCGCGAGTGCCTCATCCTGTGTCATTAATAGCCCCAACTGCGAACTGCGTTAACTCTCGTTGTTAATACGATCCACTTGGTCGACTCTAGGATGATTGTCCAGCGTCTTAAGTATTTTGTGAAGGTGGCGGGCGTCCCGAACCTCTAAATCCAGCCTCACGCGCCAATAGCTCGATTTTCTCTCAACGATGGAAAGATTAACAATATTAGCGTCTAGCGCCCCGACGCCTGTGCAAACCGCACCTAATGCGCCCGGTTCATTGGCCAAAATGATCGAGAGGGTAACAGGATACTCTGCATGGCTGTCTGCATTCTCTCCCCAGAACATATCAAGCCATGTATCGGCGTTGTCCTCATCTTCAATGAGTTCAGGGCAATCGATTCGGTGAAGAATTGCACCACCATCACGTTGATCTATGACACCGACAATACGCTCAAATGGGATAGGGTTGCAGCTGGAGCAAAACCTATGAGCTGGGCTTTGTTCAGCACCGCGCACCATGACAACGGGTTCTTCACTACGGGAAATCTCAGCGCTTGCTTCTCTTGCCGGGTCCGCGGCCTCGAAGACGGCTTGTGGCGTTAGTTGCGATTCGCCCACGGCGACGAAAAGAGCACCTGGATGATCCAGATTCAAAGCCGCAACAGCGCGCAGTAAATCTTCTTGGCGCAGCTCATAGCCAGCTTTTTTGAATGTGCGCCGAAGCAGTTGCTCGCCAAACCGAGAAAACTCGCCACGTTTACGCTCTTTCAGTGCGCGGCGAATCGACGACTTTGCGCGTCCTGTGACAACCATGTCTTCCCAGCTGTCGTTAGGGTGCTGGCCGTCCGAACGCAGGAGTTGCACTGTCTGGCCATTGCGAAGTGGTTTCCAGAGCGGTGCTTGGTGGCCGTCAATACGCGCCCCGACACAATGATTGCCGACCTCAGTATGAACTGCATACGCGAAATCCAACACCGTCGCGCCTCTCGGCAACGGTTTAACATCACCACGCGGTGTGAAGCAGAATACCTGATCGTGGTACATCTCCAGTTTGACGTGTTCGAGGAACTCAGTTGGCGGCGCACCTTGTTCCAGCTTTTGCAAAACATCTTTGAGCCACAGCGTCGGACCCACGGCATAGGGGTTCGCTGTCCTCACGCCATCGCGGTACGACCAGTGTGCAGCGACGCCACCTTCTGCGACTTCCTGCATCTCCTGAGTGCGGATCTGTACCTCGATCCGCCAACCGCTTTTGTTGATTACGGTCGTGTGCAGGGAGGAGTAGCCATTCCCTTTAGGGTTTGAAATATAATCCTTAAATCGTCCTGGCACGACTTTCCATCGTTGGTGAATCGCGCCGAGCGCGGCATAACAATCGCTAATCGTGTTTGTTACGACGCGAAAGCCCGCGAGGTCGGACAGGTTTTCAAATCCAACCTTTTCCCGCTCCATCTTACGCCAGATCGAGTAAGGGCGTTTTTGGCGACCATCGACCTCGGCAGTAATATTAACCTCATCGAGAACAGTGCGGATTTCATCAACAATGTTCGAGACAACGATCTCACCGTGTTCTTTGCGTAGGCGAGCGAACCGGCGCAGCACAGAGGTTCGTGCACCGGGTACGAGGGTTCGCATGGTGAGGTCTTCAAGTTCTTCTCGCATGGCCTGCATCCCCATGCGGCCCGCAAGTGGTGCGTAGACTTCCATTGTTTCGCGCGCGATGCGTTCGCGACGTTCATCGGATAGATTGCCGAGTGTTCGCATGTTGTGCAGGCGATCCGCCAGTTTCACCAGCAGAACTCGTGCATCTTGCGCGACTGCAAGTATCAGTTTTCGGAAATTCTCAGCCTGTGCTTGTTCGCGCGTATTAAGAACCTGATCCCGTCGTTCGATCTCGCTGAGCTTTGTAACACCGGCAACAAGGTCGGCGATTTCAGATCCGAATTGCTCCGAGAGCATTGCCAGCGTTACATCAGTGTCTTCGACGACATCGTGGAGGAGTGCAGTAGCAATCGTCGCATCATCAAGCCGTAAGTCGGCGAGCAGATTTGCCACCGCAATTGGATGGATAAAATAGGGTTCTCCGTTCGCCCGTTTTTGCGGAGCGTGCGAGGCTTCGCCAAATAAAAAAGCCCGCTCTAATACCGTACCATCTCGGTGCGGATTATAGCGGGCCGTTTTAATCAGCAGATCTTCGAGTTCGCGTGTAAAGACGCGCGGCGCAGCATTTGCTGCGCCTGAATGCGGCAGGTTTAGCCCCGCCGCCCCCGGCATTAGCGGGGAGGGCTTTCGGCTTGAAGAGCGCGGATCAACTCTTCTTCCGAAAGGTCTTCTTCAGCAGCATCGCCTTCACCCATCAGGGCAGCCATGTTGTCATCTTCAGGTTCATCAACTTCGACTTGCTTCTGCAGAGAAGAAATTGCTTCTTCACGAAGTTCATCCGGCTCCAGCGCGGTTTCAGCGATTTCGCGCAACGCAACGACAGGATTTTTGTCGTCATCACGCTCAACGAGCATTTCTGACCCCGTTGAAATCAGCCTTGCGCGGTGAGCCGCCAGCATGACAACCTCAAAGCGATTTGGAATCTTTTCGACACAATCTTCGACTGTAACGCGAGCCATTGTCGCTCCTTCAATATAGGGATCGCCGACTAATCAAAAAAAGAACGCCGAGTCAAGATAACGGCGTCCTTAGTTTTGTCCAGAGCGGCTTACGCTTTAGGTGCGTAAATCGCTGCAGTTTTCCTGATTACTCAGGATGTTTGACATTCGCCCAGATGCGGCGGTTAACGAAGAACAGCAGTACGGCGAAAATCAGCAAGAACACGATATTCCGTATTCCGGCTTGCTTGCGCTCGATCATCGTTGGCTCTGCTGCCCACATCAGGAATTGCGAAATATCTCTCGCTTCGCGCTCCAGCGTTGGTTCGGTTCCGTCGCCATACTCAACATCGTCACCCCAAAGTGGGGGAGCCATGTTGATCCATCCGCCCGGATACGCCTTATTTTCATAGAGCGTCGTACCGGCGATCTCTTTTTCTTCACCCGTATATCCGGTGAGGATTGAGTAGATGTGTACTGCGCCGTCTGCCCGTGCTTTTGCGAGCAAAGACATGTCAGGAGCGCCAGCATTAGTGACAGCCGGGAAATAGTCATACGTCTTTGCAGGGACCAGTTCGCCGCTTGCATCTTCGACTTCATAACCGGCCTCGGCGATAAACGCTTTGACCTGATCCTCAGATAAGCCCGGGCCGTTTTCGTCCGCAAGCGTTCTGAAGGCTACGAATTTCATGCCGTGGCAACCAGCGCAAATGCCTTGATAGATTTGCAAACCACGTTGCAAAGCTGCCCGGTCGTAGGCACCAAACGGTCCCTCGAACGAAAATTCGACGTCGGCGTGCTCGACATCACCGCCGGCAGCGAACGCTCCGGTAGTCATCGCGCAAGCGAGTGCCAGTGACGCGAGGACGGATTTAATCATTTTCATCGTTTCCATTCCCTCTCGATCACTCTGCTGGCTGAAGCGCGGAGGCTTCTGCGTCTGTTTTATCGCCGCCCGGTTTGATGCCGTGTTTCTCATTGAATGCGGCTTCAACAGTCTCAGGACGCGCAAGCGGTTTCTCGATCAATCCAACAACAGGAAGAACGATCAAGAAGTGAATGAACCAGTAGGCTGTCGCGATCAACGCAATGATTGGATAGATGCCCTCCGCTGGTTTTCCTCCGACCCACATCAGGACGAAAAAGTCGATTACGAGCAGCAGGAACCACCAACGGTATATTGGACGATACGTCGTTGACCGAACACGGCTCGTATCGAGCCATGGCACGAAGGCGAGAACAGCGATTGCACCGAACATGGCAAGCACACCGCCAAGCTTGGCTGTGAATGGCATGATCATCATGATCCAAAGATCATCGGTGATGGCACGAAGGATCGCGTAGAATGGCAGGAAGTACCACTCAGGAACGATGTGAGCGGGTGTTACCAGCGGGTTCGCTTCGATATAGTTATCCGGGTGTCCGAGATAGTTCGGCGCAAAGAATGTGAACGCGACGAATAGGATCAAGAATATCACAATCGCATAGAGGTCTTTGATGGCGATGTATGGTGTGAAGGGAACTGTATCCTTTTTCACATTCTCAATGCTGTCCTTGCGGATTTCAACGCCTGTCGGGTTCGTATTGCCAACATGGTGAAGCGCCCAAATATGAAGGACAGTTAGTCCCGCAATTACAAATGGCAGCAAATAGTGTAGCGAAAACATACGGTTCAGTGTTGCTTCGCCCACTGCAGGACCACCCCAGAGCCATGTCGTAAGGCTGTCACCGACAAGCGGGATCGCTCCGAACAGGGACGTAATAACTTTCGCACCCCAAAAGCTCATTTGTCCCCAAGGAAGAACGTATCCCATGAAGGCCGTTGCCATCATAACGACGTAGATCAAGACGCCGATAATCCAGAGCAACTCACGTGGGGCTTTATATGAACCGTAGTAAAGACCACGGAAGATATGCGCGTAAACGGCGATAAAGAAGAATGACGCCCCATTTGCGTGTGCATACCGCAGCAACCAACCGCCATTCACATCCCGCATGATGTGCTCAACGGATCTGAACGAGGCTTCGTCGCCGACTTGATAGTGCATTGACAGGACGATGCCGGTCACGATCTGGATGACGAGGAAAAGAACCAGAATGCCACCGAATACATAGGCATAGTTCAGGTTTTTCGGCGTCGGAAAGTTTTGCAGGTGTGAGATCAGGCCGCCAATCGGCAGGCGTTCTTCAACCCAAGACGCAGCGCCGGGCTTTGGCTCGTAATGCTCCTGAGGAATATTTCCCATAATTTCTGTCCCTTACCCGAGCTTCAGCGTGTTTTCGTCGAGGAATCTTGCGACCGGAATCGGTAGATTTGTCGGTGCAGGCCCTTTGCGGATACGTCCGGCGGTATCGTAATGCGACCCATGGCAAGGGCAGAACCAACCGCCGAAGTCTCCAGCTTCACCAACCGGAACACAGCCAAGGTGCGTACAAACGCCGCTCATTACGAGGAAATCGCGCTCCGGATCGACTAAGCGGTGCTTCAGAGTCGCAGTGTCATCAGGATGCAGCGCATTCTGGGCGTTTTGGTCTTTCAGGTCGCCAAGAGGGGTTTCCTCAGCGGCGGCTTTCTCTTCATCGGTAAGACGACGAATGAAAACAGGAGACTTCAGGAAGGTAACCGTAACCTGCTGACCAACTTCGATTGCGCTGACATCGACATCAATTGATGAAAGAGCGCGCTCTGTGGCGCTTGGATTCATCTGGTCGATCAATGGCCAGACAGTTGCTGCTAAACCAACGGCTCCCATTGCGCCGGTTGCCAAAAACAAAACGTCCCTGCGATCCGGTTCATTGCCGTCGCCCGTCCCATGAGTATGCGCCACGATTGGCTCCTTAATAGGCATTTCGACCGCCGCACGGCAGTCAATCAAATCAAGGGTGTTATAGTCAGGTAATTCGCTGCGTCCAGATGGCAAAATAACCCAATTGACGCAGTTTCATTCGATATGCCCTAAATGGGGTGCGCTATAGAGTGATTAGGTGTGATGAACATCACAGCACTTGTGCTGAAAAACTGATTATATGAGATCATCTTATACTGGGGGGTATTGAGATGCTTGAAGAATTAGAAATTGAGTTTGCGGACCTTTACGCAGATCGAGACGAAGCAGCGATTCAGGCGCTTTCTAGCGGTTTGCGCGGTGATTCCACTGCGCTTGAGCCGCATATAGAGGCCAATCTGCAAGAATGCGCAGCAATGGCTTTGTATCATGGTCGTCGTATGGAAATGAAAACCCAAGATGCGTTTGATGCATTAGCGGCGATCTGTCTGGTGCTCGAAGACAGTCGAGTTGAGTTTTTCGAAAATGTTTTTCTGAATCGTATGATGCTTAATCCAAATCTGACACCAACAGAAAAACTCAATCGGATTCTCGAAGTGGTCGTCGGAACAATCCCGCGATGGGCGCCTCACGTTTCAAATGACAACGCTGCGCGCAAATCTTCATAAGCACGCTGTTTTGCCGTTAAATTGCCTTTCTCTCACGAATACGCTCCAACTCCCATAGGTTGTTGAAGGCCCGCTTTAAACAACGAGTTTGTGTGGGTGTTGCGTAATTTTGCGAGGGATGGGCGATTATGACGAGCTGTTGGACAACTTTATCTGTACTGGCGCTAATCGCGACGACGACGCTTGCTGTTGCGGAAGATGAAGGGGTCCCGGAACGCCGTTCAGTTGTTGTCAAAAATATGGATTTCTACGGCGGTGATTTAGAGCCGCGCTTTAATACGACCTTTGAAGCATGTGAAAACATTTGTCTGTCTGACACATCATGCACAGCATTTACCTACAATATTAAATCGTCGGCCTGTTTTCCTAAAAATGGGTTTGATGAGATGCTTGCTTTTAATGGTGCGGTCTCAGCGCGCATCGTGGAGTTGCCAGATAAAACCCGAGAGCAAATCGATATACGATCCGCTGACCTAGATTTTTTACCGGGTGGTTATCTTGAAGAAGCACACGCTCTGGCGCGAAGAGTTGGCATAGAATTTCCTCCTGAAGACGGAAAGTTAAGGAGCCTGTTGGCAAATGCGCAGTACGAAAAACCTCGTCAGGCCGCAGAGCTTTACGGTGCGGCGTTAAATATCGACGACGATGCGGATATTTGGGTCAACCTGTCTCGTTCTCTCACACAAATCGACGATGGCGATTACGATGAAGAGCAGGAAATGCGGCGGCGTAGCGTTGCAGCCGCGGTTAATGGATACCTCCGGTCAGAGCGCCCTTTGCAACAAGCGAATGCTTTGGATCAACTTACTAAGGCGCTGATCAATCATGGAAATGGCAGGCAGGCCATCGAAGCACTGCGCCTTTCTCAAGAGCTTCTCCCCCGGAGTTATAAGCAAGCCGAACTAGACGACACGATTGCGCGTTTCGGGTTTAGAGTTATCGATCACAGTGTTGACTCAAACGCGGTAAACCCGCGCATTTGCGTAACATTTTCCGAAGACCTCGACATTGAAACCGAATACGGAACCTTTGTACGCCTCGATAAGCGCGTTCTGCCTGTTGAAGCAGAGGGCCAGCAAGTTTGCATTGATGGCGTCGAACATGGCGGGCGTTACAAATTTACGGTCCGAAAAGGTTTACCGGCTGCGAGCGGTGAAAAACTGAACCGCTCGGTCGACCTTGATGTTTATGTGCGGGACCGGAACCCATCGGCACGCTTTTCCGGGCGGGCTTATGTCTTGCCCAAATCTGCGAAGGCATCGATTCCTCTTGTATCGGTCAATCTGGATGAGGTTGACCTGCGCATTCACCGCGTTGGTGTTCGGAACCTGCGAACGGTTGCACAGCGTGATATGCTGGGTAACGCGATTGATGGATATCGCGAGCGCGAGATTGCTCGCGATCTTGGAACGCCTGTTTGGGAAGGAACCGGCGAAGTCGACAATCGACTCAATGAAGATGTGACCACGGCGCTGCCGATTGGTGATGCGATTACGAAGTTTGAGCCTGGCGTTTACGTCATGACAGCCCGTGCTGGTACGAATGAGGCTTGGATTGATGCTGCAACCCAGTGGTTTGTTGTTACTGATCTTGGATTAGCGACATTATCCGGTGCGGACGGGCTGCATGTTTTTGCACGCTCACTGGCGAGCGCGGAGACGATTGAAGGCGCTGAAGTTCAACTGATTGCTTTCAACAATGAAGTCTTAGCAACGGGGACGACAAACAGCGAAGGCTATCTAAACTTCGCGCCCGGCTTAACGCGCGGCGAAGTCGGGATGGCTCCTGCAATGATCACGATTGAAAGCGCGGATGGTGATTTTGCTTTTCTTGATCTGACTGAAAGCGGCTTCGATTTATCGGATCGCGGTGTTGAAGGCCGTGCAGCGCCCGGACCCATTGATATTTTCATAAGTACCGAGCGCGGTGCGTATCGTCCCGGCGAGACTGTCAACGCGACAATCCTCGCACGCGATGCGACAGCGAGAGCCGTTGCTGACCTACCTTTGACGACAATCATATCGCGGCCCGATGGCGTTGAACATGCGCGGATGGTTCTTAAAGATGAGGGCGCTGGAGGTCGCAGCCTTTCGTTTGATCTTAATCCGGGTGCTGCGCGCGGCGCATGGGAGATTGCTGTTCATGCTGATCCAGACACCCGCGCTTTGTCGCGTGAGAGTTTTCTGGTCGAAGATTTCACGCCGGAGAGGATCGACTTTGACCTTAGCATTGCTGCGGAAACAATCCGCATCTCAGATGTCCCCGATCTAAAGATCGAGGGGCGTTACCTCTACGGCGCTCCTGCCGCAGACATGCCAATCAGCGGGCAGGTTCGCATCGGCTTGGCAAATGGGCTGGAAGGTTTCCCTGGATATTCGTTTGGCCTTGAAAGTGAGCGCATCAATGCCAGAGTCGAATCTCTGCTCGGAGATTTAACCACGGATGCGAACGGAAGCGCTGTTGTCCCGTTGTCATTGCCAACGATGGACGGCGTTACACGGCCCCTCGAAATGGAAGCAATTATTCGGTTGCGCGATGGATCTGGTCGCCCGGTTGAGCGCGTTCTGAAACGGCCCCTTGCTCCGGTCTCGCGCATGATCGGAATTAAACCACTTTTCGAAGATTCTGTACAACAAGGGGGCCTTGCCCGTTTTGAAGTTATCGGTGTGGACCGAAACGCTGCCCGAACTGATTTAGAAAGTGTCGGTTGGGAAATCTCAAAGATAGAAACTGAATATCAATGGTACGAAGTGAACGGATCGTGGCGTTACGAGCCAACAACCCGCCGCGAGCGCGTTGCTTCTGGAAGTCTTGAACTCGAGACCGGCAAACCAGCCATTGTTGAAACTCCGGTCGAATGGGGACGTTACGAGCTAAAACTGATTGCGACCGATGGCACTTATACAGCTTCCAGTGTTGGTTTTGACGCGGGATGGTATGCGCCAGTTGCAGGGTCAGATACGCCGGATACTTTGGAAGTGTCGCTGGATAAAGAGCGGTATAAAATCGGTGATACCGCAAAGCTGCGTGTGAATGCGCGGTTTGCAGGGAAAGTGCTGGTAGCAGCACTCGACAATCGAATTATCGACATGAAAGCCGTTGATGTTGATGCTGGCGAAAGTCTGATTGACATGCAGGTTACCGAAGACTGGGGGCCAGGGGCTTATCTTACGGCTACACTGATCCGGCCAATGGATGTTGATGCCGGACGTAATCCTTCGCGGGCTATCGGGGTTCAATGGGCTGAAGTCGATGTAGATGATCGCAAATTCGATGTCCGTTTTATGACGCCGGACAAGGTTGATCCACGCGGGCCAATGCAGGCCGAGATAAAGATTGCGAACCTGCCAAAAGGCGAAACCGCCTATGCAACGATTGCGGCGGTGGATGTTGGGGTGCTTAATATTACTGGTTTCGATGCACCTGAGCCGGAATCGCATTATTTTGGTCAACGCCGCCTTGGGATCGATATTCGGGATGTTTATGGGCGGTTGATAAATGGGTCGCTAGGGACGCCGGGGCGTATTCGTTCGGGCGGAGATGGTCCTGCCTCCAATGGCGCTTCGCCGCCACCTAACGAGGATGTGCTGGCATTCTTCTCTGGTGTTCTTGAAGTCGGTGAGGACGGAACGGCTAGTGCCTCATTCAATATGCCGGACTTTAACGGCACAGTGAAGTTGATGGCCATTGTCTGGTCTGATGCAGGTGTTGGCAATGCAGAGAAAGACGTCAAGGTTGTTGACCCTATTGTTGTCTCCGTCAGCTCTCCGCGTTTTCTCGCACCGGGCGATAAAAGCCGGATATTGGTAGAAATCGCTCATACCAGCGGGCCTAAGGGTGATGTAATCTTGGACATCGAGGCGGATGAAGGCCTTATCTTAGGAAAGTCATCTCAGCAGTTTGATCTACAGTCCAAGGCTTCAATGTTGATCCCGGTTACGGCTAAGACTGTAGGTGATCATGAACTGCGGTTTGTTACGACAACCCCTGACAGCAAGACCCTCACCAAATCTGTGCGGCTTGCGGTCCGCGCGAATGACCCTGAAGTCTTGCGTCAAAACAGGATTCCGCTCGCCGCGAATGGCGGATCGCTAACCGTTGATGCCAGCACTTTTGAAGGGTTCCGTGAAGGAACTGGCCGGGCAGCTTTGACCGTCGGACCGCTTGCGAGGTTTGATGTTTCGGGATTGCTGCGCGAATTGGATCAGTACCCTTACGGCTGCACTGAACAAACGACATCTCGCGCTTTTCCGTTACTGCATTTCAATGATGTAGCTTCGGCGATGGGCTTTGATGAAGGCAAAGGGATCGAAGAACGGATTGAAACAGCGGTCCGCAAGGTGCTGGCCAATCAAACTAACGGAGGGTCGTTTGGATTATGGCGACCAGCAAACAGTGATGCTTGGCTCGATGCGTATGTAACTGACTTTCTTAGTCAAGCCCGCCTCCAAGGACATGATGTCCCTGAACAGGCGATGAAGGCGGCGCTGTCAAATTTACGCAACCTTGTGGCGTATGCTGGCGATAACGAAAATAAAGCGGACTATATCGCTTATGCATTGATGGTGATGGCCCGTGAAGGCGCTGCGTCAATCGGTGATTTGCGGTATTATGCTGATGCTAAAGTAGATGTTCTTTCCTCGCCGCTTGCCAAGGCACAGCTTGGTATGGCTCTGGCGACTTACGGTGAACAGAAACGCGCTGACAAGATGTTCCGTCTAGCTGCGGAGCAGACATTAAATCAGAAACCAATCACGAGACATTTTTGGCGCGATGATTATGGTTCGCAATTGCGGGATGCTGCCGGTGTCCTTGCGCTGTCGATTGAGGCTGGTTCCGATGCCGTAGACCGCGAAGCTTTGGTAGATGTTGTTAATCCCAGCGGTTTTTCCGAGCGCAGAACGTCAACTCAAGAAAAAGTCTGGACACTCTTCGCGGCCAAAGCCTTGATCAATGATGCCTCTGCGGGTGAGATCAAGGTGGACGGCGTTGCAATCGACGGCCCTATGGTTCGTGTTTTCGAAGATCAAGCGGTCGGCGACCGAACGGTCGTGATTGCGAACGAGGGTGATCGCAGTTCCGACGCCGTGCTCACCACGTTCGGTATCCCTAATGAGCCTCCGGTTGCGGGCGGCAATGGCTTTGAAATTTCGCGGGCATATTACACGCTTGAGGGTGAGGAAATATCACCGGATGCGGTCGCGCAAAATGATCGCTTGGTTGCTGTTATTCGTGTCAAAGGCAAAGGCGCACCGGCAGGTCGGTTGATGGTCAACGATCCTCTTCCGGCAGGCTTTGAGATAGACAATCCGAAACTATTGCGTGCAGGTGATACAGACGGGCTCGAATGGTTATCTGTCAGAACGACAGAGACTCTTGAGTTCAGGACGGATCGCCTGTTGGCGGCGGTAGATTCAACTGACAATGAATCGTTCGAGATCGCTTATATTGTTCGTGCCGTCTCCCCCGGTCGGTTCTATCATCCGGCGGCGAGCGTCGAAGATATGTACCGTCCTGATTATCGCGCAAACTCAGATGCAGGCTGGGTTGAAGTGTTGGGCGCGCTGAAGTGAACGACAAGGCTTCGGTACGTGTGAAGTTTCGTAACTCAAGGCGCTGCCGTGCCATTATTGTTATGGCAGCGCTGTCTATTAGTGGGGTATTCTCTGCTGATCGATGGATTGAGAAAACTGAAATTCCATCACTGACGCCGGAGGTATCAACGACGGTTTTGGATCGTAAGGGGCGTTTGCTGCGTGCCTATACTGTTGCCGATGGCCGGTGGCGTTTGCCGGTCGAGGTCAACGACGTTGATCCCGGATATCTTGAGCAACTAATTGCTTATGAGGATAAGCGGTTTTGGTCTCATATAGGCGTTGATCCCATTGCATCACTCAGGGCTATTGGACAGCTCGCATTGAATGGCAAAGTGGTGTCCGGCGGATCTACTTTGACAATGCAGGTTGCTCGTTTGCTGGAGGAAGCCCCGTCGGGAAATCTAAAGGCGAAACTGCGTCAGGTGCGTCTGGCGCTCGCAATGGAGCGACGTTTAACGAAAGAGGAAATTCTCACACTCTATCTCACGATTGCGCCGTTTGGGGGCAACATAGAAGGTGTGCGTGCGGCAAGCCTTTCGTACTTTGACAAAGAACCATCGCGTCTTACACCAAGCGAGGCGGCATTGTTGGTCGCGCTGCCGCAATCTCCGAATGCAAGGCGACCGGATCGCTCTCCACAAAATGCGCGCCGCGCTCGGGATCGCGTGTTGGCGCGGCTCGAAGACTCCGGCGTGTTGTCTGGCGATACAGCCAAGGCGGCCCGGTCTGAAGGAACCCCGGGTGCGCGAAGGCGTTTCCCACTTCGTGCGCCGCACTTGGCCGACAGATTGCGGCGGGAAAGCACCCAAACAATTCATCGTGCAACCATTGATCGAGACTTGCAGTCTTCAGTTGAGGACTTGTTCCGCACTCGTATTGGCAGCTTAGGACGGAACCTCTCCGGTGCTGTGATTGTAGCAGACCATCAAACCGGAGAGATCATTGCGTCGGTCGGCTCCCCCTATTTGTTTGATACCAGCAGCCGTGGTTTCATAGACATGACCCGCGCGGTCCGTTCGCCGGGATCAACGCTGAAACCTTTAATCTACGGGCTGGGTTTTGAGGCGGGCTTAGCGCATCCCGAAACATTGATTGAAGACCGTCCGACCGATTTCGGCGGATATACTCCGGGCAATTTTGACAAGACGTATCGTGGCACGGTCAGCATCCGTGAGGCGCTGCAAAAATCTTTGAACATTCCCGCAGTTGCGGTTCTTGATAGCGTCGGCCCCGCGCAATTAATGGCTCGTTTGCGTAGAGCCGGAGTGGATGCAAAACTACCGCCCGGACGGGGAACCGGATTGGCCATCGGGCTTGGCGGTGTTGGTCTAACGCTCCGTGATTTGGTCGCGCTCTATGCAGCGATTGCTCGTGGTGGCGAAGCGGTTGAATTACGCGAACGCCTTGGGCAACGAACCACCCGTCGAGAGGGTAGGGTGCTATCGCCGGAGGCCGCGTGGCAGATTAGCGATATTCTCGCAAGCGCTCCAACGCCGGACATGGCCCATACTGAACGGCTCGCATTCAAGACCGGAACATCTTACGGGTATCGCGATGCTTGGGCTGTAGGTTTCGATGGCGCTCATGTCATTGGCGTTTGGATTGGCAGAGCCGACGCAGCGCCAGCCCCCGGTATTCTTGGAATTGATACCGCTGCACCATTATTGTTCGAGACGTTTTCGCGGTTAAAATCGAAATCCGATCCTCTGTCTCCACCACCTGATACAGTTTTGACGGTGAGCCATTCAGAACTTCCGCATCCTTTGAAACGCTTCCGGCATCCTTCAATGGCTGGCCGCAACGAATCTCCTAAGCCTAAAATCGCATTTCCGCCGGATGGTGCAACGGTTGAGCTTGGTATTGATGGATCACGGCCTACACCGCTGACCTTGAAAGTACGGGACGGGTTGCCGCCCTTTAGATGGTTGGCAGATGGCAAGCCACTCAACGTAAGTCGATTTGATCGTGAGGTCAGCTATCAACCTGATGGCGGCGGATTTATGTCGATTTCAGTGATAGATCGCTCAGGCAAATCGGCACGGACAAAGCTGTTTATTAAATGAGCTTCCCAAATCGGCATATTGCGGAAATATATAATCTCGTAGTTTGAATACCTTCTGTCGACGGCTACCCCTTCTTTCGTGTAAGGGAGGTGCGTTTTCGATAGGTGAGGAGCTGACCGTATGGTCTCACGTGTTGTCCCGGTAGATCCTTTTGATCTTGTCGTTTTCGGTGCGACTGGCGATTTGGCACGCCGCAAGCTGATACCCGCGCTTTATCGCCGGATGGCGGATGGTCAGATGCTCGATACGGCTCGCATTATCTGCGCAGCGCGGAGCGACTTAGACACAGATGGGTTTCGTAAACTTGCTTCCGATGCGCTCGACACATTCGTATCGAAAGACGAAATAGAGGGCGATACCCGTGAGCGGTTTCTGTCTTGCCTGACCTACCTACAGCTTGACGTTACATCTGAAGCAGGATGGGATAAACTGCGCGGCTTGTTGAGTGATGATGGTCGCCCCTGTGCGTATTATTTGTCCGTTGCACCGAGATTTTTTGGGGTGATCGCGGAGGCGATCCGAAAAGTTGGACTTGTCGATGAGCAAACCCGTATCGTTATTGAAAAACCGCTCGGACGTGACCTTGAATCTGCTCGAGAGCTTAACAGGCAATTTGCCGAAGGTTTTGCCGAAAGTCAGGTTTATCGGATTGACCACTATTTAGGAAAAGAGACGGTTCAAAACCTCATGGCGTTGCGGTTTGCTAATGCTCTCTTTGAACCGCTCTGGAATGCGCAACATATCGACCATGTGCAAATTACCGCTGCTGAAAGCGTCGGGATTGAGGGGCGAGGGCCTTATTACGATAATGTCGGCGCGATGCGCGATATGGTCCAGAACCATTTGCTCCAGCTCTTGTGCCTAACGGCGATGGAGCCTCCTTCGCATTTTGAGCCGGATGCAGTGCGCGATGAAAAGCTCAAAGTTTTGCGGGCGTTGCAACCTTTGAACGATCCTTCTGACGTTGTGCGGGGCCAGTATCGCGGGGGTACATCAACAAGCGCGTATCACGATGATGCTGAAAACCCGGAAAGCCGGACGGAGAGCTTTGTTGCACTGAAAGCGACTATCTCAAATTGGCGTTGGGCGGGTGTTCCGTTTTATCTGCGCACGGGAAAGCGTCTCCGCAATCGGGTTTCTGAGATCGCTATTCAGTTCAAAGATATCCCGCATTCGATTTTCTCGGCTTCTGCCGCTGCTCCGAAATCGAATGTGCTTGCGATACGCCTCCAACCGGACGAGGGGATCACGCTTTCGATGACCATTAAAGACCCCGGACCGGGTGGTATGCGCTTCAAAGAAACCGAACTTGATATGAGTTTCGCGGATAGCCTTGCGCTTACTGGGAAACGGATGCCAGATGCGTATGAGCGTTTGATTATGGATGTCATCCGAGGAGATCAGACCCTTTTTATGCGCGGCGATGAGGTCGAGGCTGCGTGGTCATGGGTCGATCCGATTATTCACGGATGGCAAAATTCTGTTCCAAGCCTTTACGATTCAGGGTCATCGGGGCCGGAAGATTCTTTGATGCTATTGCACCGCGAAGGCCGACGCTGGCGCGAGATTTCCGCATGATGATTGAAACTTATTCTGCGGAAAGTTTAGGCAAAGCACTTGCCGAGCGTGTGGCGTCTGACTTGCGGGCTGCCTTAGAAAAGAAAACCCAAGTCAGCATTGCGGTATCGGGTGGCAGCACTCCTGCTCCTTTTCTTGTGGCATTGGCCAAAGAGTCACTGGATTGGGCAAAGGTTGTCGTCACTTTGACGGATGAACGTCAGGTCGCGGAGGACAGCCCACGGTCTAATGCGCGTTTGGTTTCTGACAATCTATTGCAAGGCGAAGCGGCAAAAGCGGAGTTTTTGCCACTCTATTCGACTGCAAACGTTATTGCAGGAATTGCGGAGCGCTTGGACGCAATCACCCCGTTCGATGTGTGCGTGCTCGGGATGGGCGCGGATATGCACACGGCGTCTCTTTTTCCCGGCACACCGGGATTGGAGCAAATGCTAGATTTAGAGAGTAAATCTCTCATAATTGAGGCAAATCCGCCGAAAGCGGATGAACCGCGCGTTACGCTGACTGCCAAAGCATTAACGAGTTCTGCTCATACTTATCTGCTCATTAAGGGAATCGAAAAGCGAGCTGCTCTTGATCACGCAATGAGCATGACGGATACGCTTGCCGCTCCAATTCGGTTCGTTTTGGATACGGCACAATCACCGGTAGTTTTCTACGCGGACTGAGCCAGAGAAACAGGAATGGAAACTGCGATATGAGTGACTACCTCTCAAAGCTCGATTCTCATGCAGCGCGCATAAAAGAGACTAATCTGCGCACCTTGTTTGCTCAAAACCCTGAACGGTTTGCCGAGTTTTCTGTCCGGTTTGATGATTTGCTCATTGATTTTTCAAAAGAGAAGATTGACGCGCCTGCGCTTGCTGCGCTGTTTGATGTTGCGCGCGCTGCCAATGTTGCGGCGGCCCGTGACGCTATGGTTGGTGGCGAGCACTGGAATCTCACCGAAGACCGGGCTGTCCTGCATATGGCGCTTCGGGGAGGGGCAAACCCGCCCGCCGGTGATAATGTGGAAGGAACGCTTGATCGATTTTTAGCCTTTGCTGAAGATGTGCGTACTGGGCGATATGCTCCGAAGACTGGACGTTTTACCGATGTAATCAACATTGGCATCGGTGGATCAGACCTTGGTCCCGTGATGGTCGCTCGGGCTTTGGAGCCGGACCGTGATGGTCCTCGGCTGCATTTCGTGTCGAATGTAGATAGCGCCCATCTGACAGACATTACCAAAGATTTGGACCCGGCACATACGCTCGTTGTTATTGCATCGAAAACATTCACGACAATGGAAACGATGATCAACGCGCAATCCGCTCGGCAATGGCTGCGCGACGCTGTTGGCGATGAGGCCGGTCAGCACATGGTAGCAGTATCGAGCAATATCGAAGGCGCAGCGGAATTCGGTATCGAAGAGTCGCGCGTGTTCGGATTTTGGGATTGGGTCGGAGGACGGTACTCGATCTGGTCGGCTATTGGATTGCCTGTGGCTATCGGCATTGGCGCAGAAAACTTTCGAGCTTTTCTCGCCGGTGCTGCGGCAATGGACAATCATTTTATCAATACTCCGTTTGAGCAAAATCTGCCGGTCATTCTTGCCCTTGTGGGCGTATGGCGACGCAATGCGATGGGCTGGCCGACCGTTGCGCTCATTCCTTATGATCAGCGCTTAGAGCGTTTTCCCGCCTATACCCAACAGCTAGACATGGAGAGCAATGGTAAGCGCATAACGCGACAAGGCGCGCCTGTTGCCACCTCCACAAGCCCTGTGATTTGGGGTGAGCCGGGCACAAATTCCCAGCATTCGTTTTTCCAGCTTTTGCACCAAGGCACCGATGTTATTCCGGTGGATTTCATTGTCGCGGCTGAATCGCGTGACGGTGCGAGCGAGCATCATACTACGCTTCTCGCCAATTGCCTCGCGCAAGGAAAAGCCTTTGCATTCGGGCGCACTGAAGATGAAGTGCGCGCCCGGATGGCAAAGAAATCTGCTGCGCAAGAAGAGATTGATCGTCTTGCTGCGCATCGCGTTTTTCCCGGTGACCGCCCATCGACAACAATTTTACACCGCCGCTTAGACCCGTTTTCACTGGGGCGCTTGATCGCACTTTTCGAGCATAAAGTCTTCGTGCAAGGTGTTGTCTGGAATGTCGATAGCTTCGATCAATGGGGTGTTGAATTGGGCAAAGAATTGGCTGTGAATTTACTACCGTCCCTGAAAGATGGCTCTTCGGCGGACCATGACGTATCGACCGCTGGTCTTATCGCTGCGATAAAAGGTTTGTCCTGATGGCTTTGTTGAGCATTAGGGAAGTATGCCGCCGCGCTCCGGTCATTCCGGTAATTGTTATTGATGATCTCGACAAAGCTGTCCCATTGGCTGAAGCATTGGTGGCTGGCGGGTTGCCAGCATTGGAAGTCACATTGCGCACGCGTGTCGCTTTGCAAGCAATTCGCGCAATAGCGGATGCTGTTGAAGGCGCTGTGGTTGGCGTTGGAACGCTGCGAACAGCGGATGATGTCAAAGCCTCGATTGACGCAGGGGCGCGGTTCGGTGTCTCACCGGGATTTACCGATGCTGTAATAGATGCTGCCGAAGCAGAGGGGCTGTCGATGTTGCCGGGCGTTGCGACCCCATCCGAAGCGATGAGAGCAGCAGATCGCGGGTTTGAAATTCTCAAGTTCTTCCCAGCCGAGGCCAATGGCGGTGTACCCGTCCTCAAAGCATGGGCCAGTCCGCTCGCAGGTTTACAGTTTTGTCCTACAGGCGGTGTGAATGAGAAGAATGCGAAAGACTATCTGAACCTGTCCAATGTTATTTGTGTGGGCGGTTCTTGGGTGACGCCAAAAGACGTAATCGAAATCGGTGATTGGGCTAGAGTGGCCAATCTCGCGAGCGATGCTTCCGGTTTGCAAACCTTATGAAACAGTCCGAAAAGGAACTGAGAGCTGAAATTGTCCAGCGATGTCGTGAATTAAATTCAAGCGGCATCAATCAGGGAACGTCGGGTAATATCTCGGTGCGATTTGAAGATCGGATGCTTATTTCGCCGTCGGCTGTTCCGTATGATGATATGACGCCGGATATGATCACCTCAGTCGCGCTGGATAGCGTTTCAGGAGCGTATGAAGGACCATGTAGGCCCTCAACGGAATGGCGCTTTCACCAAAAGTTATTGTCGGGACGAGAGGATGCAATGGCAGTCGTCCATGCTCATCCTTCCTATTGCACATCCCTCGCAATCGCCCGAAAAGAAATCCCGTCTTGCCATTATATGGTCGCTGCGTTCGGCGGAAGCTCTGTCCGATGCGCTGGCTATGCGACTTTCGGGAGCGAAGAATTGTCGGACCTGACAATGGAAGCAATGGAAGGACGAACGGCTTGTCTGCTTGCGAACCATGGTATGGTGGTGATCGGAGACACGTTGGCAAAAGCCATGTGGCGCGCGATTGAACTGGAAGCGCTCGCAAAACAATATTGTCTCAGCCTCGCAATTGGCGGACCTGTTATATTGAGTGATGCCGAGATCGAAGAAACGCTTCGACTTTTCTCAGGCTATGGATTTCAAGACATTGAGTAGAGCGATTATGGTCTGAACACCTGACCCAATGGATATGTCGAAGTTTGCCACAATGCTTGCTTGTCAAAACGTCGTTCGTTAGGGCTAATCGGGAATTTGGTGGAGAGTTTTGATGCAGCAAAATAAAACAACGATTGCGATCAATGAAGCCTGGCCCAGTCTGCTTTTTCTTTGTGACTGGGGTGATCATGCCAAGCATAAACAAGGCATCGTTTCACATGTTAAGGAATTGGCCTCCACTTACAAAGAACCAATCGCCAGCGGCGTTGCGAAGTCAGCCAAGCCCGCTTCCGGTCTTGTCGAAAGCCCGTTGCAATTATTTCAATCGACGCAAGATCCTGACTTGAAAGCTCTTGTCGGGTGGATTTCTAACTGTGTTCGTGCCGCTGTGAGCAGAGCCAATGGCGATGAAGTTCCACCAAGTAAACTTCAGACTCAGTTCACTCAAAGCTGGTTCCATATTACAAATAGTGGTGGGTTCCATGACGCGCATACACACGGTGCTTGCTCGTGGTGCGGTATCTATTACGTGGCCGCAGGTGATGCCGGTGAGGTAAAAGCTGAAGGCAATAACGTTGCGGGTAATGGCATCAATCGTTTTTACACACCGATTGGTAGCGGCGGGCTCGTGCGTGACTATGGCAATAGGTATCTGGGCCGAGGCTATCTCGATATTCAACCTACGGAAGGACGGTTGGTAATCTTCCCGTCTTACTTATTGCACAGCGCGCTTCCCTACATGGGTGATACGGATCGTGTGATTGTCTCGTTCAACTCGCGAACAGAAATTATCCAGTAACCTGCATTGCTGAGATTAAAGCGTGTCATCCGATATAGACTGCGATTTCGCGTAATAGTTTCTCTCGTATGGCACGTTTGAAATCTTCGTAATCGGCGGCTTCCAAAACGAAGCTGCCTTCGCCAACAATCATATTGTCGCGGTAGTAAGTATTCAAACGGCGATTATCGTTTAGAATCGCCAACCCGTTCACCGTGACGCCCGCGCGGGTTGCTTTAATCTTTGCTTCTGGCAACATCGTTGCTGGTACGGCCCATGGGTCCGTCTCGACGCCATCGCCGGATACATCGATAACGCGCCGCGTTCCCTCTAAGCCGTTCACTTCAATCATTCCGATGGCATAATCAATCGCATCGCCGATTGATGTTCCACCACCGCCAATGCCTCGGCTCCGTCCTGTTTTTGTGTGGAATGTCTCCACTATATCGGCAAAGCGATTGGCGGTCGTGGCATCGTGCAGGATATGCCACGTCGTTGGAAATTTCGGAAAGTTTGAATCGGACCAAACAACAAGGGCAACCGCAATGCGATGTTCTGAGCCTGATGTTATGGCTTGCTGAATCGCAGGGTCGCGAAAGGCTGAGGCAATGCCTGATAGTTGCAGCCGAAATTCTTCCTCATCCACGCTTCCTGAGGCATCTACGGCAAGGACTAATTCCAAGTCTACGAGCGAGTTTTCTGCCTCTGCGGTAAAGAAAGGCAATGCCATCAAGAGGCTTATCGCAATAAAAAATCGTTTCATCCGTCCACTTTAAAGCACGAAGCGGTTGCGTCACTGATCAAATTGCCGTTGGTCATCCATTATGGATGCAGAATGTCTGATTATCGGGGCCGGTGTTTTCGGCCTTAGCATTGCCCGCGCTTTGAAAACAACGGGGCGGGACGTCGCTATTGTGGATGCAGCGGGCGCGGGTGCAGGTGCGAGCGCCACGCCTCTTGGTGTTTTGGCTCCCCATGCTCCTGATCGCTGGAACGAGAAGAAACAATCGCAATTTGAGGCGCTTACATCGCTTTCAGAGCTTGTTCAGGATCTCGAGGGTGAAACGGGTATTGATGTGGGATATCGTCGCTGCGGGCGACTGATCCCGTTAACACGGGATACGCATCTCCCTCTGTGGAGGGGGAGGGCACAAGATGCCGAGTCCAATTGGCGAGGCGTTGCCGGCATGTCGATTATTTCGCCAGACCCTAACTGGCTATCTCCGAAAGCGGCGCCGTTTGGGGCTGTAAATTGTGGTTTATCAGCTCGAATCGATGCTCGAAACTATTGCCGCGCGCTTGAGGCGAGCGTTGGGAATGTCGAAGTAGGGTATCGGCTCTCCCATCTCGAGAACAGCACTGCAATATTTGAAGACGGGAAGCGCTTGCGCGCGAAATGGATATTTCTTGCGACGGGCGCGGATGCTTTTCGTCTGCTCCCTGACGTAGAGGAAGACGTTCCGGCGGGGAGAGGTGAAAAAGGGCAAGCGGCTATCTTGAGGGCCGGGCCTGATTCGGGAATTGATGAGTTGCCTATTATTTACCGGGATCGCCTTTATATCGTTCCTCGCGGCGAAGATTTGGTCGCCGTTGGTGCAACCAGCGAGCGTGATTATTCGGATGCGGAAACAACCGATACGCAACTCGATAGCCTTATCGAGCGCGCACGGGAGATTTGCCCGGCGATTGCCAACGCTGAAGTTATCGAAAAATGGGCGCGATTGCGACCCCGTGCAGCGAATAAGCGCTTATTGGTAGAGCAACATCCGTCTTTGGAGGGCGTTATTGTTGCCACGGGCGGCTTCAAAACCGGCTTGGCAATGGCTCATATCGCGGCAAAACAAGCTATTGCGAAGATTGAAAACTGACTCTGCCAACGCCTTATTGATGCCCAATAACTTGCCAGAACGCTGCTCAGCGCGTAACCGCTCGGGGTGAAGCCTTTACGCCTGCCGCAGAGTGACCATCCAAGGACTAATTCATGATCGAACACGCTCCGACCATTCTTTTGATTGGCCTGATTTCAGCTGTCGGTATTGCCAGTTATTTTTTGACACCAAGAGAGGCGAGCGAGGCTGGTTTCTTCAACGGTAAAGACCCTCGGGGATTGGCTCCCGGTCTTTGGACATTGGTACTGAGCCAAGTCACGACATGGATTTTTGCGCGGTCTTTGATGACGGCGGCGATTCTCGGGTTTTATTACGGTACGCCGGGGGCGCTGGCCTATGCTGCCTATTACCTCTCTTTTCTAACGGGCGGTCTGATAATTGATCAGCTCCGGTTTCGACACGGATATCAATCTGTACAGAGCTTTTTGAGTGACCGTTTTGGCGGTACAGGTGTGACTTGCTATAACTTCGTTATCGCGCTGCGGCTTCTCTCTGAAGTCTTCGCGAATTTGTTGGTTGTTGGCGGAATATTCTCGGTCGTCATCGGCGCAAATCTTTTTGGAGGCTTACTGTCGACCGGCTCGATTGATGATGGCGGTGGGCTTGCGATGGTGGTGCTTGCCGTCATTGGTGTCGGGTATTCGATGCTTGGAGGATTACGCGCATCATTGAAAACCGATGTTATGCAAATGCTGGTCTTTCTTGCCGTCTTTGCCATCGCGCTGATTACATTAGTAATGCATGAGAGTTTTAGTTTTGCTGCTATTGTGAGTGCAGAAGGCAAAAGTGGCGCGCTTCCGGGATGGGTTCTGCTCGGGGTCGCCTTCTTACAGGTGTTGAGCTATCCACTGCATGATCCGGTTATGATGGACCGTGGCTTGATTGCTGACCGGCGCACAACGGCGTGGTCGTTTGTTCATGCTTTTTGGATTTCAGCACTGTGTATCTTCGGCTTTGGTTTGTTTGGGGTTCAAGCAGGAATTTTAGCAACTGAAGGTCAAGGGATGCAGGATGTCTGGCAACAGATGTTCGGGCCTTGGGTTATGGTTGCCGTGAATGCAGCCTTGATCGTCTCGGCCATCTCGACACTCGATTCAACATTGTCGAGTGCGTCCAAGTTGGTCGTCGTCGATATGAAAGTTTTGCCCCATTCAGTGACCAGCGGACGCCTGACAATGGCGGCGTTCATGGTTGGCGGCTTGGCCTTTTGCTTCTTTGGTTCGCAAGACCTGTTTGCTGCGGTCGCTGTCTCAGGAACAGCTTCGATGTTCCTTGCTCCGGTGATTTTGTTTTCGCTGCTTGGCGGTGCTCAAATCGCGCTGTGGAGCTATCTTGTTTCATTCACAGCCGCACTGAGTGGCGCAGTAATGTACTTTCTGATTAACGGCAAAAAAGCCATCGGAATCGAAGCTATGGCCTTAATGGGCGTCGACCATAAATACACGGCGCTGCTTTATATTTGCATAGCCGTGCTGGTTATTGGCTGCGGGGCTTTTGCGTTGGGAATGCGCCGCAAAAGCGCTGCTGTCTCTATTTAAGGCAGCGCGTAAACGTGTTGGTCAAGTTCCGGATCAACGTTTCATAAAGACGCGGACCCGGTTCTATCGACTGCCCCATAGGGTCGAGCTGCGCCTCGACTGCATCTGTTCCGCGCAAGAGTGATTGCACTGGGCGCGTTTCGAACTGACTTTCGGAAAAGATACAGTGCGGGCTGAGTTCTGCAACGGTTTTGCGTATGGCGATGAGGCGTTTTGCGCCGGGTTTGGCTGCATGTCCATCGGCAATCGTAACCGCTCTCCCAAGACCAAATTGGGCTTCGAAATAACGATATCCATCGTGATACACGATGTAGCGTTTGTCTTTGATTGTCTTGGTTGCCGAGTGTGTATCGGTCAGTAATTTTTCGAGCGTATCTTTCGCGGTTTTTGCATTGGTTTTATAGCGCTCTGCATTTGCCTCGTCGCGTTGGGCAAGCGTATTGGCAATGGCGTCGATCAAAACTTTCGCGTTTGCTGGGTCAAGCCAGATATGCGGATCCAAACCCGCGTGGTCATGGCCGTGGTGATGATCATCATGTTCATCGTGATCGTCACCTTCTTTTTCGTCCGTGTCGTATGTTAGCAAGTTCAGACCATCTACATCCAATAACTCGACCGCCTCTGCATCTTCGGGAAGCCGATCTAATGCTTTCTCGAGCCACGGTGTCAGTGCTTCTCCGACCCAAAATACAATATCCGCTTGTGTCAACGCGCGCATTTGAGAGACTTTCAGCGCGTGGCCATGCGGTGATACTTTTGCTGGGATCAATAATACCGGTTTTCCAACACCCTGCATAACCTGTGCGACTAGTGAATGGATTGGAGCAACATCTGTTACGACGCTTGGTGATTGGGCATGGGCCTTAACCGAAAATACGATTGAGGCGAGTGTTAACATCATGGTTCTCATCAGACTTCCCGGCTGATAGGCGAAAGGGGAATGTGTAGCTCTATCAAAAGTGTTATAATATAACAATAGCGGAGTGGCTGGTGGCTCAACCAAAATCATGTGCGATTGTCGGGGGAGGACCGGCGGGCCTCATGGCGGCGGAGACGCTCGCGGATGCTGGTTGGAATGTGACGGTTTACGACCAGATGCCATCGTTCGGGCGCAAATTCCTTATGGCTGGCATTGGCGGGCTGAATCTCACGCACTCTGAAGCTCTTTCAGAGTTTAAGGGGCGTTATCGTGGGTCCGTAGAACTGCCGACAATGATCGACGCCTTTCTTCCTGAAGTGTTGCGCGAGTGGTGCGAAGCTCTTGGTGAAGAAACTTTTGTTGGCAGTTCGGGCCGTGTCTTCCCAAGATCGTTCAAAGCCTCGCCGCTTTTGCGCGCATGGTTGAGTCGATTGGCAGAGAAGGGTGTCTCGACCCGAACGCGGCATCGTTGGCTTGGTTGGCGGGGCGATGCGCTTGCGTTTGACACGCCGGAGGGTGAAGCCAGTACGACCCCCGATGCGGTGCTTCTCGCGATGGGCGGGGCAAGTTGGCCACGGCTTGGGTCTGACGGAAAGTGGCAGGAAATATTGGGCGCTGAAGGCGTGGCACTATCCCCGCTCCGCCCGACAAACTGCGGGTTCACGATTGGATGGCAAAAGCATGTAGGCAGTAAGTTTGCTGGAACGCCCTTGAAATCTTTGTCTTTTAGCTTTGGCAATGAAACGGTTTTAGGTGAAGCGGTTATCACCGAAACGGGTATCGAAGGCGGTGCAATCTATGCCTTGTCTGCGCCCTTACGAGACGAGATTGAGCGTGTGGGCGAGGCCGTGTTGACGATTGATTTTAAACCAGCCCTTGACGGTTCTGAAATCGAAAACCGCCTTAACCGTAATCGCGCGGGCGATTCCTTATCAAATCGCCTTCGGAAGTTGGGCCTGTCCCGTGCAGCCATCGCCATTATGCGCGAGAGCCATCATCCCTTACCTGAAAGCGCGGGCCAGCTCGCGGCTGTTGTCAAAGCCACAAATGTTTCCTTGCGGGGCATCTATCCAATTGAGCGCGCGATTTCGACGGCAGGTGGTGTCAGTTCCGTATCCCTAGATGGTAATCTTATGCTTAAGGCTCGTCCGAGTGTCTTTGTTGCCGGTGAGATGTTGGATTGGGAAGCCCCTACAGGGGGATATCTTCTGCAAGGATGCTTCGCCAGCGGTCACCGTGCCGCGCGTGGAGTATTGGATTACTTCGGGTAGAGCGGCTTTTGGACGGCGTAATCACTCCCTATAAAAGACTTTCGTCACGAGATGAGCCATGTAGCCTTTGGCATCATACTGCATCGACCTTGGAAAGAAATCGCATTGACCTTATTGCATGTCATTCTCGCAATTGCCGCTGCTGTCATTGTCTTTGCGCTGAGGCGCCGTTTCGGCGGTTCAAAAATCCACGAGGTCGATCATCGTCAAGATCGTCCAAGCCTCGAAATTGTTGGTGACGATCTTGAACAGCGCACTGTTAACGCGCTCCATAAAGCCGGAAAAATCAGTGCGATAAAAGATTTACGCGAAGCAACTGGGTGGAGCCTGAAAGAAGCGAAAGATTATGTCGATGAATTGGAGCGGAAATATCCGCTCCCAAAAGATCTGAATTAAATATCGACCCTATATCCCGCACGAGGGAAATGGACATGCACAGTTCCAATGTCTTCCTCCGAGCGCCGAATTGTCACGGTATCGACCGTGGCGCTCACAATCGTACCGTCAACAGGTTGCTCACCGCCGTCGAGGTCAGGTGAAACTGTCACGTTCATGCCGGAGGTGAGGCCCTGAGGATCATGAGGATCAGTTGCCTCTGACGTCATTGGTTCGCAAGCTTTGGCGCGTGCGATTGCCTCCTCTGCGGTCATTTCGGACATGGTTCCATGGCCGATTTCAACGATATTGGCTTCCCATCTTTCGACCTCAGTAAATTCGGACAAAAAAGCGGGGCCACGGTCCCATCGTCCTCTGATAAACCAGATCGCGTGATAAAACTGGGCATCAATCGCGGCGGGCGCATCGCCGGAGATGAACGCGCGGCCATCTTTCAGTTGATCATCGAGCCAGTGCAAAGCTGCACGCATTTGTGCCGCGAGGTGGGGCAATGTGCTGTTCGCTTCTTTCAGGCCCTTCGCCCAATCCGGTCCTAGGTATAGGCGGCCTCTATCTTCCGCGAAGTCTTGAGGGAGACCGTCACCTGCCGATCCAAGGACAATTTTTACACTGAGGTCGAATAATGCGCCATCAGTCCAGCGACTCAAAGACCAGAGCAAGCCGGTATCTTTTGTCGGAAAGAAAGAGGGCGATGGATGACGGCGTTCCAACTCGCGAATAATGCACTGGGTATCGCAATAGATATCTGCGCCAATCTGCATGACTGGCGTACGGCGATATCCGCCCGTTAGCATTGTCAGCATGGGTTTTGGTGGAATACGCGGGATTTCCACTGAGCGCCAAGCGAGTTGTTTGATCCCCAACGCAACACGGGCTTTTTCCGCGACGGGCGATTGGGGGTAGTTATGGAGGATAATTTCTGATGGCGAATTGGTCACGCGGGGAACTCCGGTTTTTGTGCAGGCTTTGCTATATGCCTTGATGTAATCTTGAGAATGTAGGGGCAAGGATAAAGCGCATCCCCATTAGGATTGACCCTTGACGTTCTCGATTGAGGCCCTTCAGATAGGGTATCATTCAATTTGAGGGACCAGATTTAGGTCCGGGGCGTCTTATTTGTGACAGTCGTATCCGCCGAAAACCTTTCGCTGACATTCGAAACCAATGACGGCCCTGTTCACGCGCTGTCGGATGTCGATTTAACCATCGAAAAAGGTGAATTCGTTTCCTTCATTGGACCGAGCGGGTGCGGTAAGACAACATTTCTGCGCGTTATCGCTGACCTAGAAAAGCCGACAGGCGGAGACATTACCGTTAACGGAGTTTCACCGGAGCAAGCGCGGCTCGACCGTTCCTATGGCTATGTTTTCCAGGCTGCAGGGCTTTATCCGTGGCGGAGTATTGCCAAAAATATTGCATTGCCTCTGGAGATTATGGGTATTCCTAAGCGTGAGCGCCAAGAGCGCATCGAACGTGTGCTGGAGTTGGTTGATCTCAAGGGGTTTGGTAAAAAATTTCCTTGGCAATTGTCTGGTGGAATGCAGCAACGGGCTTCGATTGCCCGCGCGTTGGCCTTTGATGCCGATCTATTGCTTATGGATGAGCCATTCGGTGCGTTGGATGAGATTGTGCGTGATCACTTGAACGAGCAACTGCTCAAGCTCTGGGATCGCACGGATAAAACGATCTGTTTTGTGACGCATTCGATTCCCGAGGCGGTCTATCTTTCAACGAAGATCGTTGTCATGTCACCGCGCCCCGGACGCGTAACCGATGTGATCGAGACGACCTTACCGAAAGAACGCCCGCTCGATATTCGGGAGAGCCAAGAGTTTCTCGATATTGCCCACCGGGTTCGCGAAGGTTTGCGGGCAGGGCACAGCTATGATTGATCCTGACCTTAGGACGTGAGACAACATCTTCATGCAATGCTTTTTTGTGAATATAAAATGCGAGTTGGGCCGTGCCTATGAGGTCGCTGCCGCTATCGCAGATGCTGAAATCGCATCTGAAGTCCACTCAACCAGTGGCGATTGGGACTTGATTGCCAAGTGTTACGTCGAGGACGGTGTTGATATCGGACATTTCGTGAATGAAAAAATTCATGCGATTTCCGGCATCCGCGATACTTATACAATCCTGACTTTCAGAGCGTTTTAAGGTATGAATCTTGGCGAGTATCTGATTGCTTTGCTCGAGCAATATGAAGTCGATGCGATTTTCGGTATTCCCGGTGTGCATACCGCGGAGATGTATCGTGGACTAGCGACCTCTAGCATCCGCCACATTACTCCCCGGCATGAACAAGGGGCCGGATTCATGGCTGACGGTTATGCGCGAGTGACGGGTAAGCCCGGTGTTTGCCTCGTTATTACGGGACCGGGGTTGTCGAATATCGCAACCGCGATGCTGCAAGCCAAAGCGGATTCGATCCCGATGTTGGTGATTTCCGGAGTCAACGCGCGCGGCGAGATGGGATCGGGTAAAGGCCATCTTCACGAAATGCCGGACCAGCGTAGTTTTGCGAAACAATGCTCTGTTTTTTCGCGCACCATTCTCAAACCGGAAGATTTGCTCGATGCAGTTGCGCGTGCTTTCGCAGTTTTTGAGAGTGCGCGCCCGGGGCCGGTTCATATTGAAATTCCGCTTGATCTGATGGGAGCGGCAACAGATGGGCTTCCCGTTCCTGCGCGCGCTCCCTCTATTGCGCGTCCAGTGCCCGCGTCACTCGATGAGGCGGTTACAGCGATTAATGGAGCCAAATCGCCGGTGATGTTATTGGGCGGGGGTGCAAAGCTGGGGGCGCAAGCTGCACTTGAATTGGCCGAGCGTCTTGATTGCCCGATTGTTACGACGATGAGCGCGCGTGCGATGATCCCTCATAGTCATTCACTGCATGTCGCGGCATCGCCCGGATTTGCGCCGGTTGCTGCTCTGATTGAGAATTCTGATTTGGCGCTGGCTTTCGGGACCGAGATGGGGCCGACGGATTATCTCGATTACGAGACTGGGCTAGTGACCACGCCGAAAAGGATGCTGCGGGTTGATGTTGACGCTGAACAGTTAGCGCGAGGGCCACGAGCAGATATTGCTGTTCTGGGCGATGCGGCGTCGGTCATGGCTGATCTTTGTGAACGGGTGGATGGGTCGGCGCGCGATGGCGCTGCTCGAACGAAACAGACACGCGATGCCGTGCGTGCGGCTCTGCCGGATAGCTATACCGAGATGCTGCATACGCTTGGCGCTATCCGCGAAGCTGTCCCAACCGCGATGATGGTGGGCGACTCAACGCAGCTCACCTATGCTGGTAACCTTGCATTTGAGCCGGGGAATGAAGGCGCATGGTTTAATTCGTCGAGCGGTTTTGGAACGCTCGGTTATGGCTTGCCTGCCGCCATTGGTGCGAAGCTCGGCGATCCTTCGCGGCCCTCCATTGTGCTGATTGGTGATGGCGGGATTCAGTTCACTTTGGGTGAATTGGGAACCGCGATGGACGAGGGGCTACCGATCGTAGTGATCGTCTGGAATAACAATGGGTATGGCGAAATCCGCAGCTTTATGGAGAACCGCCAAATCAAACCGGAAGGCGTGAACCTGACCCCGCCAGACTTCACGCTGATCGGGCGGGCTTACGGGTATGAGACTGTCGCATTAAGCGGTGCAGATGCTTTGCCGGATGCGGTGGCGCACGCCGTTGCAGAAAACAAACCGACCCTCATTGAGGTGTGCGGGGTGGCGTGAGCAGACACCTCATTAATACGCATTATCAATCTTGAAATTATAAAGCTGGCGCGCGCTGCCATAGCGTTTGAAATCGGCGACGTTTGCATCAATCCCTGCTCGTGATAGCAGGTCAGCTAGTTGTTCACGGTGTTCATCGCGCATTTCTTTTTCGATGCAATCCGCGCCGAGGCTTGCGACGGAGCCGCGGACGTAAAGGCGCGCTTCGTAAATTGAGTCTCCGAGCGCTTCGCCCGCATCTCCACAAACAACCAAAGCTCCTGCTTGGGCCATGAATGCGCTCATATGTCCGACCGAACCGCCGACGACAATCTCTGCACCTTTGAGAGAAATGCCACATCGTGCGGAGGCATCCCCCTCGATCACAAGCAAGCCGCCATGCGCCGTTGCGCCTGCGGATTGGCTGACATTGCCTTTCACCCGGACCGTGCCGCTCATCATGTTTTCGGCAAGTCCCGTTGAGGCATTGCCCTCAATCGTAACGCTGGCATGTTTGTTCATGCCCGCACAGTAATACCCCGCATGGCCTTTGATCGTGACGTCTACAGGGGCATCCAATCCACAAGCGAGTGCATGAGCGCCGCCGGAATTGAGAACCTGAAACGACCCATCATCCGCCGCTTTCAGCGCGCGGTTAACATCGCGAACGGAGGAGGTGGCGACATCAAGCGTCGTGTTGCGCAGCAAGGTATCGCTCATGCCGCTTGTCCTTTTACCGCATGGCTCCATGAGTAAATCTTAGCGGGTTCCGGCTCGTAAATCTTTGCATTCTCGACACCTGGAAGAGGGGCAATCGCGCGAAATTCGCTTGCCATGGCTACCCAGTCGTCGGTCTCGGCAATCACAGCAGGCTTACAGGCAATCGGATCACGCAATACGGCGAACCCATTCTCGGTTCCGATTGCAAAGGTATAAAATCCGTCGAGATCGCGCAGCGCGGATTCTAATGCTTGGTTCAGAGTGTCACCCTCGGACATGCGCCATGCGAGATACGCTGCGGCGACTTCAGAGTCGTTCTCGGTCTGAAATTGCTCGCCATGGGTCATCAGCATTTCGCGCAGATTGTTATGGTTCGAGAGTGACCCGTTATGGACGAGGCATGTGTCTGCGCCAGTGGAAAACGGGTGCGACCCCGCCGTTGTGATCGCGCTTTCGGTGGCCATGCGTGTATGAGCAATCGCATGGGTTCCGGTGCGCTCTGCCAGGCCGAAATCTTTGGCAACACGGTCGGGATCGCCGACGCCTTTGAAGACTTCGATGTTTTTGCCCAAAGACAGCACAGTCACGTCAGGTGCGTTGTCGATAATCCAACCACGAACGGCGCGGCCATCAGCGTTTGTGCGGATGATTGCGTGATCGTGGAGTGTTTCGAATTCCATCTCTGCCGATAATTCCGCGATAAGTTGATCCTTCATCGCGGCCCAATCGGTCTCGCCGGATTTGGAAAGCAGCACCAATTTTGCCCGATCATCACCGCCGCCATAGATCGCAAAACCGGCTGAGTCCGGCCCTCGATCGCACATCTCATGCAGCATGAGTGCGGTTAGGCGGCCAAGATCTGGCTCCAGCGCTTTGTTTTTTAAAAATAACCCGACAATGCCGCACATAAAGCGCCTCCATTCTATACTTATGACGCTAGAGCACGCTGCCCCGCAAGAAAAGTGCGAAAACGACATCTTTTGACGTTCTTGGCGGCTTGCGGGGTTTGAAAATCTCGCGCAGCTTTTCAGGAATGATTCAGAGGGCTTTATGACTTTTTCACTTGTAGCACGCTGTGCTGAAACTGGAATGTTTGGAGTTGCAGTCTCGTCTTCTTCGCCATGTGTTGCTGCGCGCTGTGCTTACGCGCGCGCTGGGGTGGGGGCTGTGGCGAGTCAGAACGTGACGGACCCGACGCTTGGACCGCGCGGTCTAGATCTTATGGAATTGGGAGCGGGGGCTTCGGAGGCCGTTTCTATACTGCGCGCAACGGGAACTTTCCCGGAATATCGCCAAGTTTTGATGGTTGATAAAACCGGCGCTACAGCCATCGGGTCCGGTGATCAAATTTTAGGGACATGGGCACAGGCAACGGCGCAGGATGTGGCGGCTGCGGGTAATTTGCTTGCCAATTCCGATGTGCCGCAAGCAATGGTCGATGCTTTTTTGCGCTCGAATGGTCATATCGGGGATCGATTGATCACTGCTATGCACGCTGCCCTGGCTGCCGGAGGAGAAGCTGGTCCGGTTCATTCGGCGGGGATGCGGCTGGTTGATAAAGTGTCTTGGCCGGTTGCGGACATACGGGTGGATTGGTCTGAAGACTGTCCAATCAAGGCTTTATCCGATGTCTGGGATGTCTATAAGCCACAGCTTTCAGATTACGTAACCCGCGCTCTCAACCCTGAATCCGCGCCTAGTTATGGTGTGCCGGGGGACGACTGATGCAGCTGCTTGATACAATCCGCGAAACTGCAGCATTACCGCAGGAAAAAGCACTGAGTTTGCCGGGGCAGGCTTATTCGGACGACGCGCTTTTTGCGCATGAGTGCCAGACCATGCTGAAACAAGGATGGCACTGCCTGGGTCGGTGTGACGAGGTGGCGTCTGCGGGGGATTTCTTTACTGCTGATTTGCTTGGCGAGCCGCTGCTTGTTGTGCGCGGCGATGACGATGTGATCCGGGTGTTGTCAAACCTATGCCGCCACCGTGCCATGCCTCTGGCTGAGGGAAGCGGGAACGCGGATAAGTTCATCTGTTCCTATCATGCGTGGAGCTATTCGAGAGACGGTGCGCTGCGTAATGCTGCACGGATGAAAAACACTGCTCTGGATATGAAATCTTGTCGCTTGCCCGAATATCGCAGCGAAGAATGGCGGGGATTTATTTATGTGTCCCTAGACGATGATGCGCCGCCGCTTGCTCCAACATTGGCGGGATTAGAAGGCATCGTTGCACCGTATCACGTCGAGGATTTTCAGATTGTCCATAGCGCCGAGGAAGTTTGGCACTGTAATTGGAAATGTCTCGTTGAGAATTTTATGGAAGGGTATCACCTGTCGGTCGTTCACCCTGTTACCTTGCACGGGTATACACCTACGGCATTGTCGCGGAAATTCGAAGGTGGTGAAGGTTTTACCGGATACCATGCGAATTATCCGCAATCGACGCCGCCGCGCGGTACGGGGCATCCTGCGTTGACGACAGAGCAACGCCATCGGTCATCGTTATTTTGCGTTTATCCGTGTCAGGTGGTCAGTCAAGCCGCAAATCTATTGGTTTCTCTATCTCTGCAACCCTTATCGCCAAGCTCGGTTCGCGTGAGGTGGACCCTCTCGGTGTGGGAAGACGAGCTTGATACGGCTACCATCGCGCAACGGGTCGCGCTGTGGGAAGAGGTCAACCGCGAAGACCGCGAAAAGCTGGAACGCTTACAGCCGGGGTTGGCTTCCAGCCGTGCGGATGCCGGACCTTTGGCTCCCGCAGATTACGAAGGAACGATCCATGATTTTCACGGATATTTAGCGCGTAGCTTAGGATAGGCTTTCGTTATATCCACTGGTCCAGCGGCACAGTTTTTCCACCGCCTGCATCGCCGGTATTCACGATGCCACGCGGTTCGATGATCATGAGTTTTACTTCATTTTCCGCATAAGGCTTGTGCTCTACGCCCTTTGGGATGACGTACATCTCTCCCTGTTTGAGGGAGACCGCGCCATCACGGAAGTCAATCCGTAGCTGGCCTTCCAATACGATAAAAGTTTCGTCGGTGTCGGGATGGTCATGCCAGACAAAATCGCCCTCAACTTTTACCAGCTTGAATTGATAATCATTCATTTCCGCTATGACTTTGGGCGACCAATGCTCTGTAAATAAGCCGAGTTTTTCTGATAGGTTTATCGGATGGTATGACATCAGAGCTTTCCTCCGGGCAATAGTATCGGGTAGAGTGAAGCAACCAATAACACTGCCATTAGAATATTGAAGGCGCGCAGTTTTTTAGGGTTGGTCAGAAAACGCCGCATCTGTTGCCCGATAAACATCCACGAGCTGCAAGCCGGCAGGTTGATCACTCCGAAAATCAATGCAGTGGTCAAAATCGCTACTAAGCCTTCCGTGGGTGTGTAGACGCTAATGGCCGTGAGAGCCATCGCCCAAGCCTTAGGATTGACCCATTGAAAGGCGCAGGCTTGCAGAAAGCTAAACGGCTTGCCTGTCTCGATTGCTTCGCTCGGCGGCGCAGCGTTTGCGATCTTCCACGCGAGATACAGCAGATACACGACGCTGAGAATCTTGAGGATGGTATAGGTGATCGGAAAAGCGTCGAAGACCTGAATCAATCCAATGCCAACAAGGATGATCATCGCTGTAAAACCGATGCCGATACCGAGCCAATGCGGGATCGTGCGCTTGATACCAAAATTAGCCCCGGATGCCATCAGCATTAGGTTGTTTGGTCCCGGTGTCGCCGAGGAGACAAAGCAAAACGTCGCGAAAGCGAGAAAAATGTCATAAGTCATGGACGGGACGTTAAGCTGATTTTGGAGATATATTGTTGCAAACATACGCATATAGGCAGTAAGTGTGCAATAAATGACGAAAATTGATCCAAAAGACGATAGAATATTGCGTGAACTGACTCGCGATGGGCGGGTGAGCAATACTGAACTGGCAGATCGCGTCGGGTTGTCGCCTTCTGCCTGTTTGCGGCGGGTTCAGGAGTTAGAGCGCATTGGAGTGATCAAGGGTTATCGGGCCGTTTTGGATCGGGATGCAATGGGCGCTGGATTCGTCGCCTATATTACTGTCGGACTCTCTGACCATTCCAAAGCTGCGCAGGAAGCATTCGAAAAATCTATCGCGCTGGCAACGCAAGTCCGCGAATGCCATAACATCACGGGTACAGTGGAATATTTGCTGAGGGTCGAAGTGTCGGATTTGGCCGCTTATAAACATTTTCACACAGAAGTGCTTGGCACATTTCCACAGGTCAACGCGATTACCTCCTATATCGTCATGGGGTCACCGAAAGACGAACGGGCATAATCCAACGGTATCGATTTTGATCGCATAGACAGAGATAACGATTATTTTTACGCCAACTGTCACTGATCGGAATTCCCTCATTGAAATGATCGTCTTTTCGCCTCTACGGTAGGCTCTGTTTCGGATGAAGGGTTGATGCAATGACGCAGGCAGATTGGACGACAAGGGCGCAAGAAGTTCTGCCTGCAGGCGGTTTTGGTAATTTCGACCACTCAATCTTAATCCGCGAAGGTAAGGGAAGTCGCGTCTGGGATGAGGATGGTAACGAGTTTATCGATTACCTGATCGGGTCCGGCCCTATGTTGGTCGGGCATGGCCATGAAGAAGTAATCGACGCGGTGCAAGAGCAAGTCGCTAAGGGTATGACATTCTTCGCCAATAATGCAGCAGGGGTAGAACTGGCCGAAGAAATCTGCCGCGCCGTCCCTTGTGCTGAGCAAGTGCGTTATACGGCGTCGGGCGGTGAAGCGGACATGTATGCGATGCGCCTTGCCCGAGCCTATACTGGCCGCACGAAAATGATGAAGTTCGAGGGCGGTTATCACGGCATGAGCGCGGAAGCGCAGATGAGTCTTGCGCCAACAAATCTCGTTAACTTCCCCGTAGCGGTTCCCGACTCGGCAGGTATTCCTGAGAGTGTTCGCGATGAAATGCTGATCGCGCCCTTTAACGATATTGATTTCGCGCGTTCGCTGATCGCAGAGCATGGTCAAGACATTGCGGGTATCATTGTTGAGCCGCTGCAACGTGTCATTCCGCCCGCACCGGGGTTCCTAGAAGCGTTACGTGAGGAAGCCGATAAACACGGTATCGTCCTTATCTTTGATGAGGTTGTTACGGGATTTCGATTTGCTTATGGCGGCGCGCAAGAGCTGTATGGAGTGACGCCTGATCTATGCACATTGGGTAAGATCATAGGGGGCGGTTTTCCGCTCGCAGCTACAGTTGGTAAGACCGAAATCATGGCCCATTTCGATAAAGCAAAAGTCGGGGCCGAAGGATTTCTTATGCAACTTGGCACACTGAGCGGCAATCCGGTTGCATCGGTTGCAGGCTTAAAAACTATGGAGATATTGCGCCGTCCCGGTAATTATGATCGCCTCCGCGAGATCGGTAAAACATTGCAGAATGCCTTGACTGAATCCCTTGGCAAACGGGGCATCGCGCATCAGATCGTAGGTGATCCAACACTGTTTGATGTGGTGTTTACCGAGACTCCGATACGGAATTATCGTGATTGGCTGACGGGTAATGCCGAGATAAACGGGCGCTTCAATGCGGTCCTGCGAGAAAAGGGCATTCTAAAATCGCCCTCAAAAATGTACCCGTGTCTTGCACTCACCGACGCGGATATCAACCAGACGATTGAGGCGATTGAAGCGGCTGCTGCGAGTTTGGTCGCTTAGAAATGCCGCCAAAACTTGCCCCGATTTTGTTTGGTTTTCTATTGTCGGGGTTTATGTCGTTGATTGTGTCAGGCGTGTCGACAGTTCGTGTGCTCGGCCTTGTTGATGGTATTTTTGGTGCGTGGATGGCGAATTGGGCCTCGTCTTGGCTTGTTGCTTTTCCAACGGTACTGGTGGTTGCGCCTGTGGTTCGTAAAATAGTGGCTCGGTTAACGACAGAGCCGTGAATTGCCGCCGGTCAAAACCCTATGGTCGCCAAGGAAATCTCCAAGCCGTGCTGGTATCGCGCGGAAATCCATAGGATACGTCCGGTGTGAGGCTGGTCGGATTCGTGTTCGCATCTAGAACAGGTTCAAGGCCGAGTCTTTCAGGATCAAGACGCCCCATTGCGGCAAGCAAAGAATAGGATGCAACATTAACGTTGCGAACGGCTTGCACCAGTTGAATTTGCGCGGTGAGCAATTCGGCCTCCGCGTTCAAAACGTCTAGTGTGTCCCGCGAACCGACGCGAAGCTCCTCACTGACCCCTTCGAGTGCGATTTCGGCTGCCCGAACGCGCAATAAACCTGCCTCGATACTCGCCCGCGCGGTGACAAGCGATTGCCAAGATGTGTTCACGTTAAGCTGCACTGTGCGAACAGCATCATGATAAAGCGCCCGCGCTTGGCTTGCATTGTGGCGCGCTTGGCGAACCTGCGCATCAACTAGGCCGCCCTGATAGATCGGCGCATTCAAAGTCAAAGTCAGGCCAACCGTAGCGCTGCGGGTGTCACTCGAGTCGTTTGAAAGAAAACTGTCCCCGATGAGGCTGTCTGACAGGGTTCCTGTCAGGTTTCCTTGAAGATCCAAAGTCGGCAATTTCCCGGAAATGGCAGCACGGATTGCAAACACGGCTGCCCGCTCATTTGCGCGTGCAGCACGGATGGTCGGTTGGGTTGCTATCGCGTCAGTTTCAGCAGCAGCTAAAGATTCCGGTATTTTCGGCAAGGATTCAGGCGGTTCCAACTCGGTCGGGAGGCGTCCGACAGCGTTTCGATAAGTTGCCGCGCTTGTACGCAATGTACCTTCGGCTTGGATAAGATCTGAGTTTGCTGCGGCCACACGAGACTCAGATTGCGCGACATCTGTGAGCGTAACCTCACCGACTTCGAAGCGGACCTTACTTGCCGTAAGTTCTTCTTGAAGATTCGCTAAGTTCGCTCTTGTTAGCTCGCGAATTTCTTTGTCACGCAGAACGTCGAAGAATGCCTGAATCGCAGAGAGGAGAGTTTGTTGTTCTGTCGCGTTGAGGTTCGCATAAGCCGCTTCGACATTTGCCTCGGCTTGACTGACCAGATTCGCGGTTTGGCCACCATCATAAATATTGTACTGGCCGATAAGGTTACCGGTCAGTGGTCGCGACGAACTAGGGCCCTGAATCTGGCTATTACGTTCGGTAATGCGCTGATTGATGGTTTGCTGTAATTGAACAACGAGCGTTGGCAGGAATCCAGCTTTAGCAATAGGGACACTCTCGCCAAGCGAACGTAAATTTGCTCTGGCGGCTTCTACAGCCGGATTGAAATAGTATGCATCCCGCATCGCGTCATAAAGCGTCTCCGCGCGAACGGGCGCGGCCATCGCCATGAGGGCGGCTAATGATAAAGCGAAAGCCCTTACACTCATATTGCGTTCCCTGCTCTCAATGTTCTTGGGCTAATTGCGTTTGTTTCAAACACGATCAGGTGTTGTTGAGAAGAGGGTCGTTCAACAACGGATCATTCAGCAATGGATCATTGAGAAGGGGGTCGTTTAACAGGGGATCGCCTGAGGGAAGATCGTTCAAGACTGGATCATTCAAAAGTTCGTCTATCGAGCTTTCCCTTGTTGCCGGAGCGACGAAAGTTGAGTCCTGATCGAAGCCGACACTGGAGAAGGCTTGTGGCTCTAAGACGGTCACGGTGCGACGGTTTTGGCTCCATGCAGCTTCGTCCGAACCTAGAATTTCAGGGCGCTCTTTCCCGTAAGAGAGTTTCCGAAGGCGCTCTCCAGCGATACCCAATGCAGTGAAATAGCCACGAACAGCGCTGGCGCGACTTTCACCAAGAGCGATATTGTATTCGCGCGTTCCACGTTCGTCTGCATGACCCTCGATTGTTACATTTATATTTGGATGAACAGTAAGCCATGCGGCTTGCTTACGAAGTGTTTCACGAGCCGCTTCGTTTAACTCAGAGCTGTTTGTATCGAAATATGCGGTCGCTCCAATATCAGCATCAAAGAATGCGGGTGTGCCGTCGTCGCCGGTAAAAGTAATTGCTGAGGAAAGAGCAGCTTCATTGCTTAGATCTAGGCCTGTTCCCTCGAGTAGTTGTTGATCAGCGACACTAAAATCAGACAATGACGTATCAACCGAGATTGTATCGTTTGGGAATGGACCTGACTCATCAACAGTGACGGGATCGGTAGTTCCAAAAACACCTGTGCTGCCGCCGCCAATTACGTTTCCGGATGAGCTGAATCCCGAGTCGGGTTGCGCTGGTCCGAACGTATTGAAGCCAACTGCAGTGGCGTTTGATGTTGGTTCAGGGCCTGTTTCGGGCGTAAGTCCAGCCGATGAAAGGATTTGAGAACAACCACTGAGCACAAGCAAGGCGAGGCAAAGGCCACATGAACCCTGCGAAAGTGAACTCTTAATCATAACGGTCTGCCTCTATATTTCGACGTGGTGTACTACAACTAACGTCTGGCTGACGATATGGTAGCAAATCTGACGTGATTGTTAAATCGCCGTACACGGAATCAGTTAACCGAAAGTGTGGCGCTGCAAACATGCAACGCTAAAATAATGATTTAAGTTCCTTTCGAATTGAAATTACTTAACTTTTTATCTGATCAACCCTTCTTTGACCGGAGGGCTGATTGCGGGCAATGTCTATATTTATGACATCGACTGTAGAAATTCCTGTCTGGTTGGCGGTTCTGGCCGGGGCGCTCGGGCTTTTCGGCTTGTTAGACCGGATTATCGGCCCATCTTTGCGTTGGTTCTTTCGCAAAAGGGTCAATAGGGCCATCGACAAGCTCAATGAACGCTTGGACCTGAAAATCCAACCGTTCAAATTGACCAAGCGCAAAGTGCTTATAGATCGTCTCGTATTTGACCCCGAAGTGATGGCTGCGGTTGAAGCGCATGTTGCGGAAGAGGGTGTTCCGCGCGAGGTAGCTGTTGAGAAGGTCGAACGTTATGCCCGAGAGACTGTGCCAGCTTTTTCCGCTTTTGCTTATTTCGGTTTCGGGATGCGGTTTTCTCGGTGGGTATCCCAAGCGCTCTATCGTGTGCGGATCGGCGTCTATGATGACGAGAAACTAAGCGCCATCGACCCTGAGGCGGCGGTTGTCTTTGTCATGAACCACCGCTCCAACATTGATTACCTGCTCGTGACTTATTTGGCCTCGCAACGCACATCTTTGTCTTATGCCGTGGGAGAGTGGGCGAATGTCTGGGGTCTGCGGCAAGTTATCCGGGCGATGGGCGCGTATTTTATCCGGCGAAAATCTCGCAATCCTCTCTATCGAAAGGTAGTGGCCCGCTACATCAAGATGGCCGTTGATGGCGGCGTGACACAGGCCATGTTTCCAGAGGGTGGATTGACGCGGGATGGCAAACTCCAACCTGCTAAACTGGGCTTGATCTCTTATATATGCGATGGATTTGAGGCTGGTGTTTCGCGGGATATTGTTTTTGTCCCGGTGGGCTTGAATTATGACCGAGTAATCGAAGACCGCATTTTGTTGGAAACCATTGCAGACGAAAAGCAACCGCGCTTTAACGCAGGGCCATTCTCCGCAATCAAGTTTGTTCTGCGCATGATGTGGATGAAGGCGACAGGGCGGCTTTATCGTTTTGGCTATGCATGCGTTAGTTTTGGAACGCCGCTGTCTTTAACCGAATACGCAGCGGGTCGCGATGTCGATATTGAGGCATTGGGCGCAAACTTGATGGAACGGGTCGGTAACGTGGTTCCGGTTCTCCCTGTCTCGTTGGTGGCCACCGTGTTGTTGGAGGCGGAAAAGGCATTGTCTCCGTTGGAGTTAAAATCTGCTGTGGCAAGGTTGATTGCTGAATTGAAAGCTGAGGGTGCGCATCTACACATCCCTCGAAATGACGATGATTACGCTGTCGATGTAGGCTTGCGTATGATGCGAATGCGGCGGCTCGTCATTGAAGACGATACTGGTTTAAAAGCGAACCCCGATGAAGAAAGCGTCCTAAGCTATTATGCAAATGCGATTGCACATTTGGGTCGAGTGAGCGTTGATGTATAGCAGCTTCGTTAGGAATTTTCCGCGCCCATCCAAAGTTTTGGAAAACAGTGATGACTCAAAACCCTAATCTTAACGAGGTCGATTGGTCTACATTGCCACAGCCTGAGGATGATGGTGCGGCGGCGCATCTGATTGGAATGAAGCTCCCATCAATAAAACTGATGTCAACAACTGGTGATTTTGTTGATCTTTCGCAATTGGTTGGGCGAAGTGTGGTTTACGCTTATCCAATGACGGGTCGTCCCGATACGCCCCTACCTGATGGGTGGGACGACATTCCGGGTGCTAGGGGGTGCACGCCACAATCTTGCGCGTTTCGTGACCATGCGGCAGAACTTGCCAAATTAAATGTCGAGCATCTCTTCGGGCTGTCCACTCAAGATACGCCCTATCAAAAAGAGGCAGCAGAACGCCTGCATCTCCCGTTTCCGCTTTTGAGTGATAAGGATCAATCCCTCGTGACGGCTCTTCGGTTGCCGATGATGCGCGTTGGAGGCATGGTTTTGAATAAGCGCCTGACGATGATCTTGAAAGACGGTTCAATCGAGCATGTTTTCTATCCGGTATTTCCTCCGGATCGCAGTTCCTTGGATGTTATCACTTGGCTTAGGCATCATTCATGATGATGCCGTCATTTGTTTCATAGCAACGTCAGCGACGAACTTTGCTTTTGAAATAATGTGCTCTGCTCTAATGAGTTTACGGCCTAATCTCGGTTATGCGGTTTTGCCGACCTTGATTTAACCCCATCGTGCGGTAGTTCGACTGATAATATATTTGGCGGAGGGAACCGTTCTATGGCGATCACTAGAAACTCGCCTTTTCAGCGTCGGCGAAACCGTCGATGCTGATTGTTGAAGACCTCCATAAGACCTATTCGACACCGCAAGGGCCGCTTCCGGTCCTGAGGGGGGCAAACCTAACGCTCGGTGATGGTGAAACATTGGCCATGATGGGCGATTCAGGTTCCGGTAAAAGCACCTTGCTGCATCTTGTTGCCGGATTAGACGCAGCAGACGCCGGTACAATCCGTCTAGGCGAGACTGACATTGCCGCCCTCGACGATGCCGCCCGCGCGCTTTTGCGGCGCAACCGTATTGGGGTCGTCTTTCAACAATTCAATTTGATTGCCAGTCTTACTGTTCAAGCCAATCTTGCTTTTCAGGCAAAGTTGGCTGGGCGGTACGATGAAAGCTGGCAAAGTGAACTTACAGAACGTCTCGGGCTGTCTGACGTCGGAGCGCGATACCCGGAGCAGTTATCTGGCGGACAACAACAGCGCGTGGCGATAGGGCGCGCGCTCGCCGCGAGACCGGAATTACTTCTAACGGATGAACCGACGGGCAATCTTGATGTAGAAACCGGCGAGGCCGTCATGCAATTGACTCTCGACCTAGTGGCTCGCACTGGCTGTACGCTTTTAATGGTGACGCACAGCGCATCCATTGCTGGTATGCTCGCGCGGCAAGTTCGACTTGATCGCGGGCGGTTGGTTTGAATGGAGGTTTTTGAGTGATCCACATTCTCAAAACCCTCCTGAGTCATTGGCGACGGCATCCTATGCAGCTTGTGGCGTTGCTCGTGGGCTTGACAATCGCGACCGCATTATGGAGCGGCGTTCAGGCGCTCAATGCACAAGCACGAGACAGCTATAATAAGGCGGCGCAACTGCTCGGTGGAGACCGCGTAGAGAGTCTAACTCTCGTCAATGGCGCGCTGTTTTCAGATAAAGCCTTTGCCGAACTACGTCGCGCCGGTTGGATCGTGTCGCCAGTGCTCGAAGGTCAGGTGCGCGTTAACGGAAAATCATTGCGCGTGATCGGTATCGACCCTCTTAGTTTACCCCGAGCAGCAGCTCTCGCCACCCCAGCAACGGGCACTGAAATTTCTGAGGATGGGAAAGGCTTTCAAAGCTTCCTCACACGGCCTTGGCAAAGCCTGATTGCCCTCTCCACGATGGAACAGTTCGGTCTCGGTACTGACGCTCCTGCGATCACTGAAACCGGCATTACATTACCTGCTCTCACTGCTGCTGAAAATGTCACGCCGGGTATTTTGGTGATGGATGTCGGAGCAGCACAATCGGTATTAGAGGCTGTTGGCAAATTGTCCCGTTTGCTCATTGATCCTGACGCAAAGACCTCAACGACGCCTCTTGAAGACGCCACCTCTATTCCTTTACAGCGGACATCAGAGAGCGAGGTATCCGGCGATCTCAATCGACTGACAGACAGTTTTCATCTGAACCTGACCGCGTTTGGGATGCTTGCGTTTCTGGTTGGGCTTTTCATCGTCTATTCAGCGATTACGCTGGCCTTCGAACAACGCCTTCCGATGTTACGAACCTTGCGCGCTTGCGGCGTTTCGGCATTGACCCTGACGATAGCTTTGCTGCTGGAATTGTTGACCCTTGCTTTAATCGGCGGAATCACGGGCGTTGCACTGGGCTATCTCATTGCTGTTGCGTTGATGCCTGATGTTGCGACCAGCCTCGGCGGTCTATATGGCGCGCAAGTCTCAGGATCGTTAGCACTTTCACCAAGCTGGTGGAGCGCAGGTCTTGGCATGAGCATGATTGGCGCGTTGGCGGCATCGTCTTATAGTCTCGCAAAAGCCTATTGGATGCCACCGCTCGCCACGGCGCAACGGTTTGCATGGCGCGAGGCGCAAGAACGCCGGTTAAACTGGCAAAGCGGTATCGCTTTAGCGTTGCTCGGTTTGGCCATCATCCTCTATCTCTTTGGAAATGGCTTGGTTGTTGGTTTTGCGATCCTTGCCGCGCTTTTAGTTGCTGGTGCATTGGCATTGCCGCCTCTGTTGTCTTTGATCCTTCGGGTTGGAGAGTCTCATGCAGGCGGACCTGTCTCTCAGTGGTTTTGGGCCGATAGCCGGATGCAGTTGTCCGGCTTATCAGTCGCATTGATGGCTATGCTGCTTGCCCTTGCCGCAAATATCGGTGTCGGCACGATGGTTGATGGATTCCGCAAGACATTCAATGATTGGCTTGACCAAAGGTTAGTCGCTGAGATTTACCTCGATTCACTGGATGAGACTCGCTTTGACGCCGTGATGTCATGGCTTGATTTACGTGAAGACGTCACAGTCCTTTTGCCAAAAAACAGAGTGGACGTGCGGATAGAGGGTTGGCCCGTAAGAGTGCTCGGGTTTGTCGATCATGAAAGCTATCGTGATTATTGGCCGATGAAAGCCGCCAATCCTGATCTTTGGGATGCAGTGCTCAGTGATGAAGCTATTCTTGTGAGTGAACAGCTTGCACAGCGTCTCACCTTGCGATTAGACGACACAATTTCAATTGGTGAATGGCAACCACGTATAGTCGGGATCTATCCAGATTATGGAAATCCGAAAGGGCAGATTAGCGCAAATATTGATACGGTAGCGCATTATTTTCCGGATGCCGGTCCGGGCGGAATTGGTGTTCGCACCGATGATGACAACATCGAATCGCTCATGGAAGCGCTACGCACGCAGTTTAATTTTACCGGATCAGAGATGATTGATCAGGCATCTTTAAAGGCATTCTCCAAAGGAATTTTTGAAAAAACATTTGCCGTCACCGCCGCGCTTAATGTTCTGACGATGCTCGTCGCTGGTATAGCGATGTTCATGAGCTTGCTCACGCTGTCCGAAATGCGCTTGCCACAGCTTGCGCCGCTGTGGGCCGGTGGATTGACCAGACGAAAACTGGCAATGTTAGAGCTGGGCAAAACAATAGCACTTGCCTTGTTTACAGCGATGCTTGCCGTTCCTCTTGGTTTGTTGGTTGCGTGGTGTTTGATCGCGGTTGTTAACGTGCAGGCCTTTGGTTGGCGATTGCCGTTTCATGTTTTTCCATATCAATGGATTTGGCTTGTAGCCTTAGCGATCCTGACCGCTTTTGTTGCCAGCCTTATGCCCACATTGCGCCTTCGGACTATCGCGCCGATGCGTTTGTTGAGAGTATTTGCGAATGAACGTTGATAGACGCTATTTGCTCACGCTTCTTTGCATGACGCCAGTTTCTGCATTCGCCCAACAACAGGGCTTTGCGGGCTTAGGTGGACCGGCGGAAGGTTTTGCGCGCGTCCGTCCCAATCCGCAAATCAAGTTCCCTGCGGATCATGGCGCACATCCTTCGTTTCGGATCGAATGGTGGTATGTGACGGCCAATCTTACTGATGATGAGGGCGCTCTTTACGGCGCGCAATTTACGCTGTTCCGGCAAGCTGCATCCCCCGGTCCACAGAAAGAGGCTTGGGAGAACCAGCAATTTTGGCTTGGTCATGCTGCAATTACGACTGAAGAGGCGCACTTATACGCCGAAAAATTCGGACGCGGTGGGGTCGGACAAGCTGGCGTGACCGCAAACCCATTCGAAGCTTGGATCGATGATTGGAGCTTTGGAAGCATAGATCAATCTTTCTCGCCCTTGAGATTACACACCGAAGCACCGGATTTCGGATACGATCTCCATCTGTCAACCGATGCAGCGATGGTCTTGCAAGGCGAGGACGGCTATAGCGTAAAATCTGATCGGGGGCAGGCGAGTTATTATGTAAGTCAGCCATTTTTTGAAGCCAAAGGGACGCTACGTCTGGGCACAAAAAATGTATCGGTCAAGGGACGCGCATGGATGGACCGTGAATGGAGTTCGCAACCCCTCGCACCGGATCAGGAAGGTTGGGATTGGTTCTCGCTACATCTCGATAGCGGTGAAAAAGTCATGCTATTTCGATTGCGCCACACTGGGGGTGAAAATTATTTTGCCGGCAATTGGATTTCACCAGATGGTGGAAGTACACCTATACCATCCAGCGAAATCAACATGGAGCCGCTTGAGACTGCGCGTGTCGCCGGGCGCGATATACCGACCGGCTGGCGGCTGTCTGTTGCGTCTCGTAATCTGGCCATCGAAACAACAGCTCTCAATCCGCAAAGCTGGAATGAAACCGGCTTTCCTTATTGGGAGGGGCCAACAACATTCACCGGAAGCCATAACGGTATCGGGTATCTGGAGATGACCGGATATGCTCGGATTTAGGCTTGCGCGTTTAACGATGCTCAACAGATATTAGACCCATAATACTAGAATGCCTCCAAAAAGGTGAAGACCAGTTCCTAATCCAAAATCGTAATAAGTGAATGATTTTCTGCGGCGTTTGATATGCCGATTGGTTCGGATAGCGATCATATCGTACAATCATCTAACGATCCTGTGATCGAACATGCCTCACTGATGCCCCGTTCAGCTGATTGTGAAGTAACGTATGCACGACAGGTCGTGGGCTGGCCTGTAATGTAGCGGGAATTAGAACGAGGTCTTTATGCTTAAGCACTTGATCACTGGGGTTTTCTGTGCCCTTTCATCCTTAGCGGTAAGCGCGCCGTCACAGGCGGCTGGAACCGAGACTATTGAAAGCCAGATTATTGCCGGGTTTCCCCCGTTTGCTCCGCCAACAGGGGACATTGTATTTGAAGACGGCACGGTGAAGACGCTGGCGGATTATCCCGGCGAATTAGTCCTTGCTACGGTTTGGTTTACCACCTGTCCAAATTGCCAGATCGAAATGCCTGAACTGAGTAAGTTGTCAAAACTACTCAAGGACAAAGGTCTCGACAAAATTCGTGTTCTGCCGATTTCTATTGATGAAATTGTCTTTCGTGAGCCGCCAGAAGATGCGATGGCGCGCGTAAGGCGCTATTATGATCGTCGCAAGCTCGATCATTTGCCTGTCGCTCTGGATCTGAGCGCCCGCAATGCTGGTCATCTCTTTAGTCCTGATCCGGTTGGTACGCCGACGACATTTATTATTTCTCCGACCGGTGATGTGATTGGTGTTCTGCAAGGCTGGAAAGTCAATTGGACATCCGATGAGAGCATTGCTTATCTTCGCTCATTGGCAGGTGTATAATGAGAGCGTTTATTCTCGGTTTTATGCTGTCGTTAATGGGCGTATCCGTCGCGGCAGCTTGTGCAAACCCTATGCGCAGCGACATCTTCATTTATCCCGGTTTTAAAAAGTTTCCTTCGCCTGAGACGCCGCCAGATGTTGCTTGGCAACGCCCTGATGGGAGTGAAGGCCAACTGTCGGACTTACGCGGTAAGCCATCATTGGTAACATTTTGGTTTCCGAGATGTCCGGGGTGTCAGTTCGAAGGACCGTCTTTGAATGCGATGCTTGATCGGGTGAAACCTGAAGGCCAGATCAACTTCCTCGCATTATCTGTGCAAGGTGAGCGGGAAGAGGTTGTTCAATACCTCGCGCAGCGGGGCTATAAATCAATGGACCCAAACATTGATGAGGGCGCGAAACTCTTTAGCGAGCTGTGCTTTCGTGCAACGCCGGTTCATTTGATTTTGGATACCAATGCAGAGATGGTCGCTGTCCTCGTCGGACCGCAAGATTGGGAAGGTCCGAAAGCAACCTCTTTGATCAATGCTCTTATTGCTGATGGTGGCGTCTAACGGCGTCTGATTATTCATATTAGCGCAGCTCGCGCGTTTAATAAGAAAGGTCGCCTTATGCGCCTCTTAGCTCTTGTAACTGCCTTTGTTATGGCATTCAGCATTCCTGCCGTTGCGCAACCGGGATTTGCGTCAAATGTGACGCTGACCGATGGAACGAAGACTGTTCCCGATAACGCGATTGTCTTTGCGGATGGGCGGCAGGGAAGCCTTGCAGATTATCGCGGCGAAGTGCTTGTCGTGACGATGTGGCAAGTTCATTGCCCGTTTTGCCGCCGGGAAATGCCGGTGTTGGACCGCCTTGCCGCCGATATGAAAGCAGAAGGTGTTCGCGTTGTGCCGCTTGGTCTTGATCAGGATATGGGCGCTATCACGGCCCACTTGGATCGGATGAATTGGCCTAACCTTCCGGCAATTCAGGATATCGACATGCTGAATGGCTTGATTATGAGCGTCGAACATTTTGGACGTTTGGGAGTGGCTACACCGACCACTTTTATCATCGACAAGAACGGCAAGGTTGCCGCTTCAGTCTTAGGACTTGTGGATTGGGATGGTGATGCAGCACGTGGATATCTACGTTCACTTGCAGCAGGGTAATAGGACTTACAGTCAGTAAAATATACCCGAACTAAAAAAGGAAGCCGTGCAAAACAGACACGGCTTCCTTTTTATAATTGTGTTCTACTTATTGCACATCACCCAAGATGTTGTGTGTGCTCGCCCGTCATATCATCGATCAATAATGTGATTTAAGCCACGACGGCTTGTGCATAAGCGGGGACGCTGATCTCGTAATCTGGTGAGGTTTCTGCGCGGTCCGTTACGATCTCAAAGCGCCATGCACCTTCTGTGCTGAACAATTTGTGCAACAAGCGATTGGTCATGTCATGACCGGATTTTACGCCGCAATACTTACCAATCACGGGTGCACCTGCCAGTGCCAAGTCCCCAACAGCATCAAGCATCTTGTGGCGAACAAACTCGTCGTGATGGCGCAAGCCGCCTTCATTGAGGACTTTTGATCCATCAACAACAACAGCGTTATCCAGCGAGCCGCCACGTGCAAATCCAAGCGCACGAAGTTTCTCGATGTCCTCAAGTCGCCCAAAAGTTCGGGAGTCGGCATAATTCTCAATGAAACAATCACCGTTGAAATTGTCCGAACGGGATTGAACACCAATCGCTTCATCATCGAAGTCGATCTTGAAATCAATTTCGAAGGTATCAGAAGGATGAAGGGCCGCGAAGCGCCCGTCATGCTCAACCGATACAGAAGACAGGATGCGCAACACTCGAAGAGGTTCGTTTTGTTCGACGATCCCAGCCTTTAGAAGCTCTCTTACAAAAGGTTCTGCACTGCCATCCATGATGGGAATTTCCGGGCCATCAAGCTCGATAAGAGCATTATCTACGCCACAACCAGCAAGTGCCGCCATAAGATGTTCAATGGTGGAAACAGAAACGCCGTCCGCATTGCCAATGCGCGTACAAAGAGCGGTATCAATTACTGCATCGTAGCGCGCAGGAACCACTTGATCTACGCCAATAACATCGGTGCGTTGGAATCTGACACCATACCCACAGGGAGCGGAAAGAATTCTTATAGTCGCTGCTTCACCTTTGTGAACGCCTATACCTGTCATATGGACGGTGCGTGCTAATGTTCTCTGCATCGAAACCTCGGGTCTTTTTTTGTTGTACAGGTGATAGCAGTCGAAGAATTTGTTACCAAATCAATGATTATTGCAGTTTGCTACATATGCGACATCATATTAACTAATCTTAATAAAGCGTTAATCGGAGTTTGATCACTGAGTGATTGAAGTTTTTATTCGCTTTAAGCGCGTTGAAATTTGATCTGATTTTGAAATCAGATTCCTTTCTGGCTGCTGCTGATCGCCGTTGTTTGCTGAATCTTTTTATTTTTAAATTGCGAGGTATTTTTCACTCGGAATTTTTACAAACCCAACAACCCCCAAAGCCTTCTGAGTGACTGCATCCAGGTCATCGATAGCTTTTGCTGTTGCGCTGGCAATAAGACCCGCGTCCTGAGTTTGAGACGTAATAAAGGGAAGTCCCGGCGTCGGTGTCGTTTTCTTTAAGGCCCGTAAATGAACTGCTTCAGGTTGATATCGTTGCGCTAATCGCCATGTAACAGCATCAATGGCGGCAATGTCGGCATCGCCTTTTGCGACTTGAGAAATGGATTGAGCATGTGATCCGGTTTCTTTCCAATGGGCAAATTGAGTAGTTTGCCAAACCGCAAATCCGGATTGAGAATTCCGCGCATTAAAGGCGCAAGTAGCAAGGGCGAAGTCTTCAAGATTACGTCGCTCATCATCGGAACGGACAACAATCACGCTACAATAAAATCCGGGTGAACATCCATCCACGCCATAATCCGGCGTGCCCACTAATTGAGCGTGACGATGCAATCCTAACCGCCACGGCATGCCGCATGTTTGGCTCAAAATGAGGTTTGGATCGGCCCATGTCTGATCACGGGTGAGGTCACGATTTAGTGTGTCTGGCGCGTACCCGCCGCTTTCACGAATGTTATCACGAATAGAGGCCCAAAGCGCGTCTGTCTCAGAGCGCAATTCAGGGACATCATACATGGGTAACGAAGCGATCATTTAGAGTCTTTTTCTTGAGTTTTTAATAAAAGGTTACGCTAAGAACAGACCTTTTTTTGTTATAATTGCAGGTAGATTTTGGGCCGCAAATAGAATGACAAAGCGCGTAGCCTCGCTATGATGAACGGCAAATTCTCGCATGGTCTTGGATATGGTGATATCGCGAAATTTAGTTTTATGTCATGATGTTACGCAGCTTGCGTGGTCACCATATTCTTTAGGTTGCGGACGTTCTGGTATAGTTACCATTTTACAAATCTTTACCTTGTCAATTATCATTCCGTTTGCTGGTTATTATCATAATGACCTGAGGCGGTAATCTTAAGGACGCAAAATGGCGGAAGTTTTTTTGATGGAAGATTCTGAACCGTTGCGCAGGGTGCTCGTGGAAGAACTCCGCGAAGCCGGGCACAATGTTACTGCCTTTCCAGATGGCAGCGAATCTCAGGATGCGCCGCTCTTTGGTGAGGCTGATATTTTTATCACCGATCTGATGATGCCAAATGTCACTGGGGTAGAAGCGATTAAAAATGTCCGGAAAGATTTTCCAGATTTACCAATTATTGTGATTACAGGAAAGCCGCCGGAAGCTGTTGAGGCATTGCCGGTAAATGATATTTTGCACAAGCCGCTTTTGGGCGGACAACTGATCGACTTGGTAAACAGTTTGTCTACTGCCGCCTAGGAAGTAGATTACAGACAATACCATTGATTTGTAATCTATACTGCTGTGTTCGTAAGCGTATAGCGAACAGGAAGTTGTATCGGGCTGGTGTTTCCACTATCTGGCAACCACTTTGCTCCATTGTCCAATTCAATATGTTGGAAAGTCTTTGCAAGCGCTCGCAGGGCACATGCTATGTCCGTTCTTGCAATCAGATGTCCGATACAATGATGCGCGCCGCCACCGAAACCGAAATGTTTTTTACGGCGGATAGTAATATCGAAATTGTCTGTCTCGCTAATATCAGGATCACGGGCCGATGCATGAACCAGTAGGTGAAGCGTCGTGCCTTGGGTGATGGCGACATCACCATACCTGAAGCTTTCAACGGCTTCCCGCGTTACCCAAGTCGTTGTTGGTCTTGCGCGGATCATTTCTTCCACGGCGCGATCTGCCAGTGATAAGTCATTTCGCAGCGCTGCCCATTGGCTTGGATTGTCAATGAACAGTGATAAGCCAAGGCCCAGCTGTGAGCGGGTCGTGTCAACGCCGCCAAAGATCGAGATCACAATCATATCGAGCAAGTCGATTTCTTCCAAGCCAGACCCTTCGAAACGTCTAACCAACCCGGCGATATAGCTGGTTTGGTCAGCGCCGCTGCGCGCCCTTGCGACGAGTTTACGGGACAGATCTGTGAGGCGCTCACAGGCTGCGTTTACCGTCGCCTCATGCTGTTTACATTCCACTCCCATTGCCAACCCAAGATCAGAAGCATCGTGCGATATTGTTCGCCACTCACTGATGTCGAGGCCAAGCAGAGCGCAAATGGCTTGGCCCGCGAAGGGGATTGCGAAATCTTCCATGAACTCCGCACTGTGTTTCTCTGCCAACGTACTGCAAAGATCAGCGGCTATTCGATCAAATGCCGGAACGAGGCTTTCGACGAAACTTTCTGAGAGGACCGGCACGCATAAATCACGCAATCGGCGATGAGAGACACCTTCGCGACTGATAACGCTGCGTTTCCAGAATTCTGCGAAAGGGCCGCGTAGCCCGTGCTTATCTGGCCAAGCATGGCTTCCTTGTCGCAATCGCCGGTCCCGTAGCAGTAATCCTACATCGCGATACCGTAGCACAGCCAAGCCATAAGGGGTCCGCGCGCACCAATTTTGCGCCCTTGCATCCGCAACTTTCGCAGAACGCGTTGAGAATGTTGGGTCAGCAAAATCAAGATATGGCAGGTCTTCGTTCATAACATTACCCTGTCGGTGACGGTTGAAGACGTCAAGAAGTCGCCATGTGCCTTTCCTGAACCCTTCAAAACAGGTAAGGGACCGCGAGTCTTATTTAATGAAATGCCGATCATGATCGACCTCAACCGTCCACGTCGCTCTGTTCTCTACATGCCCGGTTCAAAAGAACGCGCCTTGGAGAAAGCGAAAACCTTACCCGCAGATGCACTGATCCTCGATCTTGAAGATGCCGTGGCCCCTGATGAGAAGGTGAAGGCGCGGGATTTGGTGTGTAACGCTGTTCATGAAGGCGGATATGGCGCGAGGGAGCTTGTCATCCGTATCAACGGGCTGGATACCGAATGGGGACAGGATGATTTGCTTGCGGCAAGCGCTGTTGCGCCTGATGCAATCCTTATCCCCAAAGTAGATTCGGGGGAAATGCTTCTGAGCATTGAAAACGTGATGAATGCGAGTGGCGCGCCCGCAGAAACTTTGATTTGGGCGATGATGGAAACGCCTCTCGGGATGTTGAATGCGGCTGAGATTGCAGCAGCAACGCCAAGGCTTGGATGCTT
>CALKBI010000025.1 GCA_937990185.1 uncultured Neomegalonema sp.
AAGCCGCCCGCATATCCCTTCATTACATTATCAATTTCAAAGAGCTTCGGCCCAAACGAACCTACCAGACACTTCACTAAAGCGCCGCGTCTGGAGGGCGGGTTCTAGGTCCTCATTCAAATTCCCGCAAGGAGAAAATACCGCATGTGCGAAGAAAAATTACTGCGCTATTAAGATGCTGTTTTCGAACATATTTTTTTGAATTAAATTGCTTTTTGCATTCAACATTTGATGAGACTCAATGCTGAATGACGGTGGTCATTTAGGAATCACAGTGGATTCGGCGACTCTGTTTGTTTCGGGCACACGCATTTTTCTTGAGCGAAACGCAAAAGCCCCTGTCAGAAAACTGACAAGGGCTTTTACATTTATTCGCGAAAGTGAATGGCAGCTTACATCAATCTGATGGCCACTTTCCGATTCAAAGCTTCTTTCACTCCATCACCGCCTTCTCTCACCGCTTGAAATTCGCCCACCGGCAAAATTTCAAACTGGACAGTCGAGCCTAGTTTTCTCTGAAGGAACTTACGCACCGCCTGAGCACGCCGCATAGCAAGAAGTTGATTGTAGCGCGCATTACCGACCGAGTCGGTGAATCCCATCAACGTGATACGCTTTGTCCCGCTCAGTCTGATTTGTTCTACGACATCAATCAGAACATCTTCTCCTTCGAGCGTTACTTCGTCACTGTCGAAGCCAAAGAACACCGAAAAATCTCCCGGTGCGCTCGCAGCAGCTTGAATGAGCGCGCTTACTGCATCGTCACCCGCCGCTGGCAAAGACGAAATCTCGATGGAAGGCATCGATTTGACCGGACGGGTATCAAATACGGGGACCGTGTTGATCGGTCCGAGATCGATTGCTGGCTCGGCCCTAAATGGCACTTGTGCCGGCTGATAAGTATCGAGAGGGGCCAGCACGAACTCTTGTCCGGTAGAAACAGATTCGACGACAATCGGCTCCAATGGCTCAAAACCGGACTCAAAGGTATGAATAGTCTGAGGTTCAGCCGCCGTTACAACTGTCTCTACAATCGGAGATGTCTCTACAAATTGTGGAGCCGAAACGATTTGTGGCTCAGGCACGTGCTGAACAACACGCGTTGGTGCCGGAGCCACTGTTGTCGTGTGCCTAGCTGGTACAGTCGTTTGATGTTGAGGCACTGGAGCAACCACTTGCTCAGTGATAATTTCAATCTTGTATCCGCCGGGTGCATTGATCACCCTTGATTCACTGCCTGGTTCCACAACATAGCTAAAGGTCTCGGGCTCGGTTGGTCCACCAGACTCAACCAGACGCGCCCCTGTACTTGCACTTTCCAGTTGGGCAAGTGCGTTTAACGCATTGTAACGGCACGCCTGAGCAATCTGCGCATCTCCGTCACTCCCCACCTCAACCAGCCAGCAATCATAGGCCGCTTGTGCTCGAGCCGCCAAATCAGGCGAACCAACGCGAGCGCCGCTCGACAAAGCCGCTGACAAACGTTGTCCGGCAGCAACCAGTTCGTCGCCTTGAGAAACACCCTGAACAGCCTGACCCGGCTTCGCCAGTTTTCCCTCGGCTACCATCAGAGCACGAAGCGAATAGAAATCAGATCTCGTGACATCGCCACGATCAAAAGCGTTCGTTGCAAGTTCGAGATACCGTTGTCGGAGTGCCTCGCCAAATTTCTTCTCGTCGGTCACGCGCAGATAAGTTGGCTCATATCGGGACACGCCCAAGCCTGAGCCTGGAGCAGTACACGCGACGAGAAAGGTCCCCATCAGCAAAACCGCAGTAATGCTAGCGCTAGGGCGGCTTTGAAGGGCGATGGCGTTGCTTTTATCGGACATGACTTTTCTCTTCTTTCATGCGCGGAGGCGAAACAAACCGCGTTAAAGAAAGTGAGAGCAAAGGCAGTGCCAAGTTGGTAATTCAAAAGTTAAAGGCCGGGTTTCCCCAGCCTTTTTTAGTAATCTACGCAGTAAGTTTTCGAAGGCTTATTCTTCTTTAGGGAACCGAACGGCTACAAACCGAACATCTCCGCCCCGATTTACTAGAAGCAAGACCGAACTGCGCCCGTCTTTTTCCGCTGCATCAATTTTTTCTTTTGCAGCTTCAGGTGACTCAACAGCCTCTTGAGCGACCTCGACAATCACGTCACCAACCTGAATGCCTTTTTTGGCGGCAGGGCCGGTTGATTCAACATCCGCTACCAACGCACCTTTCAAGTCTTTATCAAGCTCGAGGCGCTCCCGTGCTTTGCGGTCAAGAACTTCGAATTTCATGCCTAAGGCGACATAAGATTTTTTATCTTCCTCAACCTCGTCTTCTTTCTCCGCGACTTTAGGCTTTTCGTCTTTATCGCCAGCTTCTTTCAAGCGGCCAACAGTCACTTTCAGCGTCTGAGTCTTTCCTTTACGGGAAACAACCATCCGCACGGTTTCATCAACTGGCGTCCCGGCAACCGCACGCGGCAGTTCACGCATTTCCGTAATTTCTGTGCCGTCAAAAGTCAGAATGACATCACCGATTTCGACCCCGGCATCTTCGGCTGGCCCACCTTCGGTAACATCCTCGACCAATGCACCCGAGGCTTTTTCCAGTTCCAAGCCTTCCGCAAGTTCATCCGTAACCTGCCGAATACGCACACCAAGCCAACCTCGGCGGGTTTCACCGAATTCACGGAGTTGATCAACGATATTGCTCGCAATATTGGCCGGAACCGAGAAACCAACCCCTACAGAACCGCCCGTTGGCGAGAAGATCGCCGTATTCACGCCAACGACTTCGCCATCCATATTGAAGAGCGGGCCGCCAGAGTTACCCCGGTTAATCGCCGCATCCGTTTGTAGAAAGTCATCATAAGGGCCGGAGTTAATGTCACGGCTACGTGCCGAAATTATACCGGCAGAAACGGAGCCGCCCAGACCGAACGGGTTACCGATTGCAATCACCCAGTCGCCGACGCGCGTTTTGTCACTGTCTGCAAAGGGAACAAACGGGATCGGTTCCGAAGGCTCATCAATCAGCTTGAGCAAAGCGATATCCGTTTTCGGGTCCGTTCCGATGAGCTTCGCTTCCAGAGCGTCGCCATTGGCGAAATTGATCGTAATTTCGTCAGCACCTTCAATGACGTGATTGTTCGTAACAATATACCCGGCTGGGTCGATGACAAAACCTGACCCCAGAGATTGCACAGTACGAGGCTCATTGCCGCCACCACCACCGCCACCGCGCCGATCGAAGAAGTCTTTGAAGAAATCTTCAAACGGAGTGCCTTCAGGCACATCAGGTCCGGCACGTGGGCCGAAACTGGGTCGTTCGACCTTTTGAGCTGTGGAAATATTCACCACTGCAGGGCTGAGACGCTCAGCCAAATCCGCAAAACTAGCAGGTGCAGCACGAGCAAATGCAGCAATCGGTGCAGCAAGCAAAGCGATAATGGCAAAGAGGGTAATCAATCCGAGGCGAAGGCGACTGGATTCTTGGGATTTTGCGATGGCAACAGCGCGGGGTGATTTCATCGTGGTGCGGTTTCCTTTTTTTGACGAGCGTGTGCGTTCTGCATCACTCTAACCTTTAACGTAACCTTTGTCTCGTTTTCACTGGGTCATAAATGCGGCGAAAGACGGACAGTTTGTAGTCTTACGGTAGAAGTCGCCATAGAACTCAAGTTTAATTGATCAAAAGACAGATCTACCGGCTCTAATAGGGTAAGGCAGCGCCACAATACTTGGGCCGCGGGTCATCCTCGCACCAACCAAATCACAAAAAATCCGAAAACCGCGACACCTAACGCGGCTTTACGGCGCGTTTCGGTCGGCAAAGACATAAATTCCGCCATTGCCTGTTTCGCGCCCTCGGGAAAAGCGGCGTAGAGAAGACCTTCGATCATTGCCGCAAGGCCCAGCGCAGTAAGAAGGTCAATCCAGTCCATAATGAAAGCCTGTTTTCCAAAGGCTCAAGGCCATCGCGAGATTTATACCCCTCGCGATGGAGAGCTCATGCGAGCTATTTCTTGCTTGACGCGCCGTTTTCATCCCGCAGGTACTCGAAAAAATCCGAGTTCGGGGACATCACGATAGATGAGTTATTTCCATCAAGGGCGGTCTCATAAGCAATCAGCGAACGATAGAAGTTATAGAATTCGGGGTCTTTACCGAATGCATCAGCAAAGGTTTTCGCAGCGACGGCATCAGCCTCACCCTGAATGATCTCCGACTTGCGGCGTGCCTCAGAGGTCAACTCAACAGCTCGGCGGTCAGCCTCGGCCTGCTTGATTTGCTTGGCCTCCTCACCACGCGCACGAAAGTCAGCGGCTTCACGTTCCCTTTCGGTCTGCATCCGCTGATAGGTCGCCTCCAAGTTTTGCGGCGGCAGGTCAGCGCTACGAATGCGTACGTCGACAATTTCAACACCAAACTCTTTTGCGCCGGCGTCCACGTCTTTGGTAATCCGCTCCATCAACTCGGCACGTTTCTTCAATACTTCATCAAAGACAACATCACCGACAACCTCTTTGATCGAAGATGTCAGAATGGTGTCAAGGCGTTGCCGCGCAAGGGATTCCGTACGAACCGTCTGATAAAACTTCAGCGGATCAGTAATTTTCCAGCGGGCGAACGCATCGACCACCAAACGACGTTGGTCTTTTGCAAGAACTTCCGATGGATCGGCTTCCAACGGCAGAATTCGCTTATCGAAATATTCGACATTATTGAACGGCGGTGGAAGTTTGAAGTGCAGCCCCGGTTCAGCAATCGCGTCCTTCGGTTTACCAAAAGCCAGCACAAGCGCGTGCTCACGTTGATCTACGACGAAAGTACACGTCGCAATAATTAAGAGAACGACTGCAACGAGAGCGAGCAGGCCACGACCGAGTAAATTCATTGGTCTACTCCCCGAATGTTAGGTTGAAGAGAGGCCGCAGGTGAACGCTGAATGCCTTGCTGAAGTTGGTTTAGTGGCAAGTAAGGGACAACACCGCCGCCGCCTCCGCCGCCTTCATTTTGATCAAGGATAATTTTGTTCATGCCACCGAAAACACGTTCCATCGTTTCGAGATAGAGCCGTTTGCGAATAACCTTTCGCGCTTCGTCAGAGGCATCATATTGCTGATAGATTGACTCAAAACGCGCAGCTTGACCCTCAGCCTCAGCGACCACCTTGGCGCGATACGCCTCGGCTTGTTCAAGCATTTCTGCCGCTTCACCACGCGCTGCCGCAACTTTTTGGTTGAAGTACGTATCAGCTTGGTTCCGAAGTTTATCCTGATCCTGCTGTGCCGCCTGAACGTCGCGGAAAGCATCGATAACATCCGGTGGAGGATCGGCCTTATCCAGCTTCACATCCGTAATTGTAATGCCCGCGTTGTAGGAATCGAGGGTTTCTTGAATGAGTACAAGGACATCATCCATAACTTTTTGACGGCCTGCACCGCGAATTTCTTCTGAACGGGTTGCCCGCACAGCAACAGGTACGACCGCTGCGATCTCCGCCGCAGCCGATGCTCCACCTTCTTCTTCTGCCTCCGCGACCGCTTTCGCAGCCGCTTCCGCTTCCGCTTTAGCTTTATTGGCAGCAGCAAACGCAGCTTCGGAGGATAGAGGACGCCCAACCACCTCACGCATGGCACTTTCCGCTACCGCTTTCACCGTGTCGCTAGGGTCAGCAATATTAAACAGAAATGCCTTGGGGTCATTAATCCGCCAGAAAACCGAGAAGTGAATATCAATGATGTTTTCGTCACCCGCCAACATCAAACTTTCACTGGGAATTGTCCGTCCGTTGCCGGAAAATCCGACATTAGTTTGATTGATCGCCTCAACAGGAACGATTTCAACGGTATCAATAGGCCAAACGCGGAAATGCGCGCCAGATCCTTGCGTACTCGAATATTCACCAAAGCGAAGGACAACGCCCTGTTCTCGAGCACCTACCTGATAGAAACAGAGATACGCATAAAGAATCAGAGCGAACAATCCGGCGACCAAAAGGCCAGCCTTGCTAATACCGCCCCCCAGACCACCGCCGGGACCACCCCCAAATGTTCGGCGCAAGCGCTCTTGGCTTTGACGGAACAGCTCATCAAGATTGGGAGGTTGTCCTCCCCCTCCGGGACCGCCACCGCCGGGACCACGCCCACCGCCGTTATTACCTCCACCCGGAGGAGGATTGCCCCACGGGTTACGTCCGCCGCCATTGTTGCCGCCGGACGGTCCTCCGCCCCAAGGGCCGCCAGAGTTATTGCTCCAGGGCATGTAAGCTCCTTTGAAATTCGCGCTTTGCCATACGGCATTTAAGGTCTTGTAAGCGCGCAATCCATTTCATTCAACGCGCGTTCGACTCTAGGGATTGATTTGGGGCGTGATGGGCACGTGTTCAAGCGGATAAAGACACTATATGCGGCTTAGATCGTTCTCATTAGAGACGGCTGTATAGAGATTTCAAAACAAGACAGTGTGTAGTTTACACACTAAGCACAGCTGATCAAAATCATACAAAAGCACAGGTAATAATATTTAAACTATAATCTATTACATCTAAACTTGATTTTAGCAAAAATTATTAGATTTATCATGTAAATATTATAGTGTATATTTAAGATTAAGCAATACAAAACCTGAATTACGTTATTTTTACTCAATACTTAATTTTTATTATACGCCAATCATCTTCAATTGCGCCTAAGTTTCATAATTGGAGATAAACTGATGGAACGTATTCGACTTCTATCACGTATGAGAAAATTTTGCCGCGCAGAAGATGGTGCCATCGGTACTGTCCTAGCAATTGCAGCGCCAGTAATCATCGGCTTCACAGGTTTGGCGATTGATTACAACATTTGGAAAAAAGAGCAGACAGCATTGAGCCGCGTGGCCGATTCTGCTGCGGTAGCAGCTGCTTTCGCTAAAAGTAACGGAGCAACGGATCTAGCGCCTTACGCTCTAGCTGACGCCGAGAAAAACGGTTTCGACGATACGCGTGAGAGTTTAGCTGTGTCGTTTAGCGAAGGCAACGTTACAGTTGATCTTCAACGTCACAGTGACCGTTTTCTTAGCTCTATCATTACTAGAGAACCGGTTATTCTAAAATCGCAGGCTAACGTTGAGCTTATCGAAAAAGAGGTCATAACCACTGAGGTTGTTCCTAGCAGTGGATATCCCTGCATTACCGCACTTGACGCAAATCCAACGAATCATCGCGGCATCTATATGCACAACACCGCGTTCATCGATGCGACAGATTGTGGCGTCCATTCGAACTCGGAACATGTTCAACCCCATCCATGGGTTGAGTCTGCATCGATTTATATGCGAAACGCGCATATCGAAGCAGATTTCATCCGGTCGGTTGGCCAAACAATCGTCAACGACTGGAACGGATACACAACGGTAAACGTAGAGCCGCAATCTGGCGTCGAGCCATTTGTTGATCCATTCGCAAACTTAACGCCGCCAGTGCATGGTTCATGTGACAACAATGGTCAGACCGTGAACTACGTTCCAACACCTGCGGTCCTGCAACCTGGAACCTATTGTGGTGACATCATCATCCAAAACGGTGGCCAAGCCAGTTTTGCACCGGGTGTTTATAACATCATTAATGGCGACTTCCTCGTTCGCGGCGGCGCACAAATTCATGACAGCCAAGATGTGACGTTCTACTTCGGCGGCACCAGCCCTGGTAAGTGGATCATCGACAATGGCACGGACGTCAGCTTGAGCGCGCCATCTGACGGCGACTCCGCAGGCATGCTGTTCTGGCAATCCGCAGAAGCGCAATGTGGACTTTATTACAACCAGCAAAACAAATTCGCTGGCGGTGCTGACTTTGCCTTTGACGGTGTGATCTATGCTCCAAATTGCGGTTTGGTGATCGACAACAATGCTCAACTAAGCCCATCAAACGAAAATGCGCACATGTCAGTTCATGCTGCATGGATCGAAATGAAAGGCAACACACGCCTGACGGCTTACGGCGCTCCTGCAGAGCCAGAGTTGGTTAGTCAAACAGACTTCACTGGTGCAGCGGAAGTCGAAACGAACATTGTCACGACCACAATCACTCCTCAACTTCGTTACAGCAACTAAGGGCGGGAAGCATGAACAAGGAAAAGCTACAGGGAGGAAAGGGGTTGCGAAAGCTCCTTTCCCGCTTCCGACGCGAAGACCGTGGAACGATAAGCCTTGAAATTGCACTCGCTATTAGCTTTCTCGGTTTTGGGTTTGTTGGTTTACTGACCACCGCGACCAGCATTGATAATGATCATGCAGGCGAAAAGGCACTCAATGATGTCGTTATGACTGTGCGAGCATTGCCTTCGGTTGACGTACTAACAAACACAGACTTGGAAGCGCTTCTTAGTCGGGTGGCACAGGATAACCTTCGGTCAAGCCAGCGTGTAGACCTTTCGGTATCGCGCAACTGCGGTTGTCCTCTTCAAGATCTCTATAGTGCCAATATGTGCTCTGTAGAAGCCTGTGACGACGGATCAAAACCGGGTCGTTATGTTGACATTGCTATGACGGTCTTACCTACACAACCATCGAGCAACAGCAAAAAAGTTGAGACATTCCTCTATAACACCTCAGTACAATATAGAGGAACCACTCAGGAGCCAGATGATGATGAAGTTGATCAATAATCTACGTCGTTGGAAAGCCGATCAACGTGGCACTGCCACCGTTGAGATGGGACTGACACTCCCGTTGTTGTTCCTGATGATGTTCCCACCGATGGAGTTCGCGCGGTACACATTTGCCGATCGGACTTTGAGGGACAGCGTCAATGAAGGAGCAAAATTTGCGGCTCTGACTCTAACGCTCCCGGGGTCAACTGTCACAGAGGATGACGTTCGTGATATCGTTATCCAAAAGGCTGGAGGCTATGCGCCGGCACGTGATGCAATCAACATCACATATTCTCCGGCCAAAGTGCCCGGAGCGCGTGTGACCGTCACGGCAAGTGCTGACTTCGGTGAGATCTTCGAAGTATTCGGAGATCTTACGCACCAGGTTGACGGGACCCGCACTCTATTCTGAGAACGGGTACACGATCCTAGCGCCAGCGCTCAATTCACGCTATCGGAGGCCTCCTGAAAGGGAGGCCTCTCGTGATTCAAGACTCTGTAGAAACACAGCTCTATTTGATGGCCCCGCCGCCATCCGCTTTCGACGAAGGCGTTTTGTCAGCCGTACTCGCTGAGGGCGTTGCGTGTCTGATGGTGGATATCTCCGATTTTACCAGCAACGATATCCCGGCACTAGAACGGATGATCACAACAGCCGATGCCGCTGAATGCCCACTCGTCGCCTCCGGGGATGATGCCATGGCGCTGGACTTGGCGCGGAGATTTTCACTCGACGGCGTGCATCTTTCAGACGGGCCAAAGCAGATTGAGTGGGCGCGCAAACAACTCGGTGAAAACGCCATTGTCGGATATGGCGCGGGCACATCGCGCCCTGATGCTCTGCTCGCTGCGGAAGGCGGAGCCGATTATATTATGCTCGGGCCGCTGGAGGCGCTGGAGCCGGATTTGCTCGTTTGGTGGCAAGCGGTGATCGAAACGCCCTTAGTGGTCGATGCCGGAAAAGATCTCAGCGCGATCGTGGGCGTCGCAGATTTTGCCTTGGTGTCACAAGTGTTTTATCACGCGGAGCCAGCGCAGTTTATCCGCACCCTCAAAACCGCGCTCTCAGCCTAACTCCTTCGCCATATCCTCCGGTGATTTGCCAGCGTAGAAACTGTGATAGCGCGCGGAGATTTTATCGGTTTCCATGACCAAACAAACATCTACGGTGTTGAAGTCTTTATCTATAAACGCGCCATCCCCGACATAGCCGTTTAGCCGCAAATACCCTTTGATCAGCGCGGGCATCTCTCGCATGGCTTCGGGGCGGCTCACCTCATCGGCGGGCAGCAAGTTCATATCATTATAAAATTCGGATAGAACACGCGGCCTTAAATGCTCGGGCGCGAGGCGGGTATGATGCAAATAAGAAAGCGGCTTCGCCAAAGCCTGCATATCCGAGCCGTGAAAACTCGCACAGCCGAATAAAAGCCGCAGCTTATGGGTATAAATATATTGCGCCAAAGCCATCCACAGCAATTGCATTGCCGCCCCGCTTCGGTATTCCGCATGAACGCAAGACCGCCCCAACTCCAGCGTTTCATGTGGATAATCAGCGATCTTTTCCAGATCAAATTCGGAAGCCGTGTAAAATCCCGGCCCTGCCTTGGCGACCGACCCGCGCAGCAATCTATAAACACCAATCACCCGGTCGAGCGGATCGGTAACGGTACTCTCGGTATCGAATAAAATCAGATGGTCGCAATGATCGTCAAAATGATCGACCTCACGGCGGTCGGCATGTTCCTGCGGCGAGGCGCTCGCGCCCATTTCTTCGACAAACACCCGATAGCGCAGACGTTGCGCGGCGCTCACATCCTCCTGAGTCTCAGCGAGGCGAGCGGTAAAACGACCGGCAGAAACTTCCATGAGAACCTTTCAGATCGAGATGGTCCAGACACACATAATCCGGCGAGACATTAGGGACGCTGGCCCCTAAGCGCAATATCCCGATCCATTTGACCGCGCCTTAAAACACAAGCACACAAAATTGCCCCATCGGTCGTGCCGATAGGTTGTTGAATTACGGATTTCTTTCATCTCAAGAGGTATCAGGCGCTGCCAAAGCATGAAGCGCGAGCGTGTGACATTCCGCAAGAATCTCATCAATCTCGCGCCGTCCTTTTCCCTGATGGCCGGGGGGCCGGCCAGGGCGCATCGGGCGCAAAGCAGATCGTTTCACGCCGCCGGAAGAGGCTAAATCAGCGCGGGCTTTACGCGCCGCTTCCACCCGAACAAGCCGACGCGCCTGACGCCCGACATCATCCAAAGCGGCCTTTAACGACAACAGCCGCCGCGTCAAAGCGGCGGCATCGACCGGATCATCGGGCGAGACAATCTTGTCTTCAAAAGCGCTCCGGCGATGCTCGTCAAACGAAGAAATTCGAGGGCCGGAGCCGCGCGCATACCGACGCCTCTGTCCATTGAGGTTCAGTTTCTTACGCGGGTCAAACAGCGGAAAAGCCGGTACAGTCTTTCCCTTGCCGCGTGGAATGGTTTTGCCAAGGTGAGGTCGCGCGCGAAGCAAAGGCGCAACAAGCCCGCGCGCTTTAATCACGATCAACCGTCGCAGCGCCGCTTCAGACGGACGCAACAATCCAAGCACATGAAGACGGATAAAGCGCGGAACAGTCGAAACCGGCGTTCCCCCCTTCAGATCAATGGCGGCAAACATAACGGCAGCAAGGCGCAACAGCACCGCCCTATTCCGCTCTATTGCCACCTGCCAGTTCATTCCGCCTCATATTTATATTTAAGAACAATACATGAACAAATAGCCTGCGAATTTCCTGCTTGTCAAGAACGATTACAAATTTCAGGGGAAGCCGATGTTCATACGTAACGCTACAGGACGATGACTTTGATACCCGCACACACACCGATAACCGTCATTGCCCGACATGTTCGGGCAATCCAGAATCAGAAATACCGGCGTCAGTCGCTCTGGATCACCGGAACTGCACAGTGTCGTATTGCAACCCGCCCGACCGTCAGAGCCGACCCTCTGACATCCTCTAACCTTCCGTCTGGCGAGTCGCGATCCACCAAATATTGCCACATGGGTCTTCAATGCCCGCGATCCGATCTCCATGTGGCCGGTTATTTGGCTCCATCAACGTTGTCGCGCCGAACTGCAATGCTGTGCCGTATACTGAATCCACATCCTCAACATAGAGATACATCTGAGACGTATTAACGTGATAGGTTTCGGTGCTTTCGTTCAGCATCAGGATCGAGTCCCCGATCCGCACGCGCGCATGTTGAATCCGATTGTTTTCGTATCTGTTTTCTTTGATGAGCAATGCACCGAACGCCGCAATCAGAAACTCGATCAGCTTATCTGCATCACTCACCGTGAAGTAAGGCGTTATGGAGTTATAGCCATCGGGTACAATAGGCTTACCAGCCAAGGCAATTCTCCCAGATGCTTTGTCGGACAAGTGTATTATCACCGACTTCCCAGCATCGTTCAATAGAGGCGAGGTGTCGGCTCTCGCCACATAAAAGCAGCTCTGATCAACGGGCGATGAGACGCATTGCCCTCATCATTCCGGTTATTTTTAGCAATTCGAATTAGAAACGATCCTCATCCTGAGGAGGACCACAGGTCCGTCTCGAAGGATGGCTTACAGCACCAAAATCCGCAGTGTCGTTTAATGTCCCCCACGCGCCACGAAAGTCGTGGTTTGGTCGTAAGAACGGTCGCTTATGACAATAATTCGCTTGGTGCACTTTCTGGCGAGACGGATTTTACTTGACCCATCGGTTGTATCGCCTGAGCATCAAACACTCAATAACGTCATAAAAATAACAACGAATAGGAGGATACTATGAACAAGCAGCTTTTATCGGCTGTCGCGGCACTGTCCGTGATGGCAACGGCGTCCGCTGCATGGGCGGACGGACACTCAGGGGGCATGGACGTGCCCAAGATCAAGTCATCAGTCGTGCTGGAAGGACTGGATGCTCCTTGGGACATGGCTTTCTTGCCGGACGGCACGATGTTCTACACGGAAAAATGCGACGGTCTTTCCGTAAGAACGAAAGACGGAACCGTGAATGCGCTCTATGGGATGAAGGAATCCGAGGGCTATGCAGCTAGCGGGAATGACCTTTTCTGTGAAGGACAAGCTGGTATGCTTGGCGTAGTACCTGACAGGAATTTCGCAAAGAACCGCACGCTTTTCGTCTACTCGTCCTCAACCAAATATCACGGCAGTGGTTGCAAGACGAATTTTGAAAAATGCGACGGCAATATCGTCATGAAGTTCAAAGTCAGCGACGATCTCAAAAGTGTCTCTGATCGCACCGATATCGTCAAAGATATTCAATATAAACCGTTCGACTCCGATCAGCCTTTTGGTGGACCGGGCGCTCATAACGGCGGTCGAATTCGCGTCGGACCCGGCGGTTATCTCTGGGTAGCGGGCGGTGATCGTCACAGAGGGATTTGTCCGCAGGATGGATCACTCCTCTGCGGTAAAGTTCTCAGGATTGACGCGGACGGAAATGCTCACCCGGACAACAATCCTCCTGAAGGTTTTGATAAGCGCATCTACACCTACGGGCACAGAAACGTTCAAGGCATTGATTTCCGCCCAAGCGACGGGAAAGCATTCACGGCAGAACATGGTCCGTGGCATAACGACGAAATCACAGCTCTTGTGAACGGTGGTAATGCTGGCTGGGACCCTGCTCAGAACACGGGCGGCAGAGGTGCGTGCCCGGATGAATACTGTGGATACGAGCCAAATCAGAAGGAAGCTGTAGATCCGGCGATCCGTGCTGCCTACACACCGATGAGTGACACACGCTTCGAAGATTTGATGCCCGCGACATGGAACAACAACGGGTTCTCTCAAGGAACCGGTTCTGCAGCCTTCATCAAAGGTAAGAATTGGGGCATCTATGAGGGCCGCTTAGCAGTCGGCATCATGGGTATCGCTTTTGGTGACACGCCGGAAGGTTCAAGAATTGACATGATCAGTGTCACGCCTGACGGCTTAGGCATCAATGGAATCACGCAGATGCCTCTTGGGTTCTCGGCGAGATTCCGAGGTCTCGTCATGGGGCCGGATAATGCGCTTTACGCCGCTGTTGATGGCGGCGAAATCTACAAAATAACCGCAGAAAGCGCCAAGTAGTTTTCCGAAATAAGCTCCCGCGTCATGAAAGTGACGCGGGTGTTTCCATCAATGTCCGCACTCGAACCTCAACGGCATCACACCGCGAGAATACCCGACATCAATTGCCCGCGATCAAGCTGTCCGGCACTTCATAGCGTTGCCCATCAACACGGATCATGTGCGTACCATCTTCAAGGCTCCAATCGGCATTGGTCCCGACACCGGACATCGTTACACTTGCCTTCAGGAACTTGCCCTCTTTGAAGAAAAGCCCCCGCTTAAAGCCATTCGCGAAGGCCACTCTTACCGTGACTTTCCCATTCTGGTCTCGTTTGATGCGGTAGGTACATTGGCCAAGCGCCTCGCCGCGCTCCTGAGCACAGGCAATTGTCTTCGGCGTGTTGTTGACAGCCGAAGCGTCATCTGCGGCTCTTGCTTTACCTGCATAGAGCAAAATGACAGCGCACATACTGATTACGATCGGCGTCTTCATTCCAACATTCTCCCCGTAAAACACCCAAGAAGGTCAGTTCGGCGGCAGATTAAAGGCAGCGCCCCCATCAATCCGGTTCTCTACTCACAGCTCCAGCAAAAAATCCTATGTCTTATCCGCAAACAATTTTGCCATGCGCTGCATTGCCAGCGCGTATCCCTGCACACCAAATCCGGCGATCATGCCTTCGGCGCGTTGGCTGACATAGGAAAAATGCCGGAACTCTTCGCGCTTATGGATATTCGAGACATGCACTTCGAGCACTGGTCCCTCAAACGCCGTCAAAGCATCCAAAATCGCAATCGAGGTATGCGTGAACGCCGCCGCGTTGATAATGATCCCGAAGCCCTCGACACGGGCTTCATGTATCCAATCAATAATCTCGTATTCGCGGTTGGATTGATGAAAGCGTTGCGAAAGGCCCGTGCTGTCGCAAACCGCCTGACACTGCGCCTCAACATCGGCGAGCGTTTCATGGCCATAAAGATGCGGCTCGCGCTGCCCCAAAAGATTGAGGTTCGGGCCGTTTAAAACGTAGACAAGATTGCTCACGAGGCTGGTTCCCTTCTGATCACCAATCGCCATCTCACACATGGGCGAAAGGTTCAACAGATTAGCGAAGGATTACCCGCTGTCCCGTCCGCGCGCTTTCCATCACGGCAACGGTTGCGGCCAGACTGCGCTGAGCGTCGGCGGCATCAATACGCGGTGTTTCTTCGCCCCGAATAACCTGCGCAAAATGGCGCATCTGAACCGTATAAGCGTCTTCCGCCTCAAAGTTCAGAGCTTCGCTCACCAAGGGCTGCGTCCAGTCATGGGGCGGAGCCTCATGCTTCCAAAGCACCAGATTAGGAAATTCCAGCGACGCATCGCGCCCCATAAAGCGCATCGCATTTTGATTGGTTTTCGGAATCGAGATATTTTCACCCAAAGCCATTTCCCACGTCCAAGGAGATGTCGTTTGATCGGATAAAATAAAACTGCCCAGCGCACCGCTCTCGAACCGCAACGTCAGCGCCGCAACATCTTCTTTCTCCCAACCGAAAACCGGATTGCCCGTTTCGGCCATCACACTGTGTACCTCGCCGCAGATATACCGGATGGCATCCATATCATGAATCAGATTGGTGACGATTGGCCCGGCTTGCCATTTCTTGCGCCAATCAGGATCGTAATAGGTTTCGTGTTTTCGCAACGTCCATTGACCGCTCACCGCCACAAGCGGCCCTAGCAATCCATCCCGAATAATCTCGCGCGCTTGTTCGACTTGCGGATAATACCGCCGTTGATGCGCGACAAGGACATGACGCTTTGTTTCCGCACAGCAAGCGACGATTTGCGATGCCTCTTCAACAGTGGCGCAAATCGGTTTTTCCACAAGAACATGCGCTCCCGCTTCGAGAGCCGCCAGCGTCGGCGACAAATGATGCTCCGTCGGAGTGCTGACGATAACACCATCGCACTTTACTTGCGACAGCATCGCCTGCGTATCCATAAAGAGCGGAACATCCGCCTGCGCCTTGGTCGCCATCGGATCAGCAATCGCGACTAACTCTACCCCGTCGCATTGATCAATCGCCCCGATATGCCGCGCGCCGATGACGCCCGCACCGACCAATCCAATCCGTACATTACTCATCGGTCATTTCCTGCACCGGCATTGATCGCCTCAAACGAAAGAAACATCAAAACGGCCAAGCACACCAAAATCGGCCACAACATGCCCACCCTTTTTGATCGCTTGCGGCGCAGTAATTGTACCGGACAAAATCAACTCACCAGCACGCAACGCTAACTTTCTTTTCGCGAGTAAAGTCGCAAGACTGGCAATCACCTCGAAAGGATCGCCGCGCAGATCACCGAATAAATTCGGCACAGCTTCACCGCCGTCAATCACCAGCGAAACCGAATGCGCCGCGTAGTCAAATTCTTGCGTCGCTTCAAACGCCTCTCCGAAAACTCCGGCGACACAAAGCCCATTGTCAGCAACACCCATCAAGGAAAGCTCATCTTTTGGCATCTCCGGCAAGTCAAAACGATTGCCGACGATTTCCAAAGCCGGGTGCAACGTCACCAAAGGCGCGACCTCCTCAGCGGTCCACGGCGCGTCGCGTAAAGGCATATCCGCCTTCAAACGAAACCCAAATTCCGGCTCCACCCGCGCATTCGGACACGCACCAAGCTCGATTATTACCCGCGATCCGAACTGAACAGTCGGCGCGAGCAGACGACCGGGGATAATATCCTCATGCCCGCCTTGCGCGCGCGCTGCCGCTGTCGTCGCTCCGATTTTCCAACCGAGCGATTTTACGCCGAGTGTTTCCGCCATGCGGTCTTGAATGTAATACGCTTCGTCTCGGTCATTTGGCCTGTCCGCATCCGCAACAGCGCCAATCAAGCCTTTCACTTTCCATGCCTCGGCAAGACGATCCGCGAGATCGTTCAGAACATTTTTTCGCTCAACGGAAATCACTTTCATCACCCCAAGACCCGCGTGAGAATTTCAAACAGATCGCGCGAGCATTCCGGCCTGTCCACAAGACGCTGCATTTGCTCGCGCATCTTTTGTTGGCGCGGCGCATCGAACCGTCGCCATGTCTCAAAGGCCGTCGCCATCCGCGCGGTTGTTTGCGGATTCATCCGGTCGAGCCATTCAAGTTGATCCGCGAAAAACGCATACCCTGATCCATCCGCCGCATGAAAACGATGATGGTTCGCTGCGAACGATCCAACCAACGAACGGAACCGGTTCGGGTTACTCCAATCAATCGCATCAGACGCGCGAATGGCTTTCACACGCTCAAGCGTTCCTGCACCGGGAGCGCGGGCTTGCAGCATCAACCATTTATCCAGTACCAATGAATCGCTTTGCCAGCGATCATGGAAGGTTGCCAAAGCCGCATCCGCCTCATCGCCTTCCAGCGAGACAAGCACATTCAATGCGCCCGCGCTGTCCGTCATATTATCTGCATTGGCAAAATGGTCAACGGCCAGCTTACGAACCGCATCCGTGCCAAGATCCCCGAGCCGCTCCAGCGCGGTAAGTTTCAGCGCGCGCTTACCCGCGCTCTCCGCATCGGGGCTGAAGTCACCCGGCGTTGCGTTCTCCGAATACGCCTTGTTCAGCGCTTGCTCTCCCGCCTCGGCAACCGCTTTATTCAGTGCCGCTATTGCCGACGCAATCGCATCCGGGTCCACCGTATCCCCGCGCAAAGCAACATGATCCGCCAGCATCGAATCCGTCGGCGTTGACATCAGCAAAGCAAGAAACGCCGGATCACCGCCGCGCTCTAAAGCTGTCGCCAATGCTTGCGGATAAAGCGGCGCAATCGGCTTACCGTTCAAAGCATCATCGAGGGTGCGCAGCGCCAAATCACGCCCCGCTTCCCAGCGATTGAAGGCGTCAGTGTCATGCGCCAGCAGCAACGCGAGTTCTTCAGCCGAGCGCTCAAACTCCAAAATCACCGGCGCTGAAAATCCACGCAGGATCGACGGGATTGGCGCAGCATTTGACCCGGCAAACCGGAAAGACTGTTCCGCCTCGGTCAACTCCAAGACATGAGTTTCAGCGGCAACACCATCCCGTTCAAGAGTCAAAGCCTGACCTTCAGCCGATAGGAACCCAACTGAAACCGGCATGAGCAACGGCAGCTTCTCATCTTGTCCCGGTGTCGGTTTGGTTTCCTGACGCAACGTCAAAACTGTCTCCGCACCCTCTTGCTCAATCGAAGCAGACAGGCGCGGGGTTCCCGCTTGCGACCACCACCGCGCAAACTGAGTCAGGTCGCGCCCTGTCGCATCCTCAAAACATTGACGGAATTGTTCGATGGTACTGGCTTGTCCATCATGGCGCTCGAAATAAAGGTCGGTCGCTTTACGATAGGCTTCAGCCCCGACCAGCGTATGCAGCATCCGAATGACTTCAGCGCCCTTTTCGTAGATCGTCGCTGTATAAAAATTATTGATCTCAATATATTCTTCAGGCCGAACTGGATGCGCCAGCGGTCCCGCATCTTCGCGAAATTGCCGCGCCCGCAACATACCGATTTCTTTGATCCGCAGCACATCCGCCGAACGCATGTCTTCAGAGAATTGCTGATCGCGGAAAACCGTCAGTCCTTCTTTCAAACAAAGCTGAAACCAATCCCGGCATGTAATGCGGTTGCCGGTCCAGTTATGAAAATACTCGTGCGCAATGACGCTTTCGACCGCGAGAAAATTCGCATCGGTTGCTGTCTCAGGGGACGCCAGCACAAGGCGCGTGTTGAAGATATTCAACCCCTTATTCTCCATCGCGCCCATGTTGAAATCATCAACGGCAACGATCATAAACAACGGCAGATCGTACTCGCATCCATAGGCTTCTTCATCCCATTTCATCGAGCGTTTCAGAGAGTCCATTGCGTAATCGCATTTGTCTTCATCACCGGGGCGCACGAAGATTTGCAGATCAACTTTCTTACCGCTCATTGTCGTGAAAGTATCGTCGATCTTGACCAGATCACCCGCAACCAAAGCAAACAGGTAACAAGGCTTCGGATGCGGATCGCGCCACAGCGCCCAATGCCGTTCGCCGTCTTCGCCATGCTGCAAACGCTCGCCATTCGATAACAGCACCGGATGCGTTGCCTTATCCGCCTCGACCCGCACTTCATAAGGGGCCATCACATCGGGCCGGTCGGGGAAGAACGTAATTTTCCGGAACCCTTCCGCTTCGCATTGCGTGCAGAACATTCCATTCGACAGATAAAGCCCTTCAAGCGCTTTGTTCGATGCCGGATCAATCTCAACCTCTGCGGCCCAGACAAAAGCATCCGGCAACGCATCCCCGCTGACCGTCAAGCCGGTTTCATCCACCGTGGGAGAAACCGCTTCGCCATTCACACTCGCCGATCTGAGGATCAGCAATTCGCCATCAAGCCGTAAATCGCGGCTCGCATCCGGCGCGCGATCCGGGTTCAGCCGAAACGCGACCTCGGAAAACACCTGCGTCTTGTCTGTCCCCAACCGAAAGTCGAGTTTCACATGATCAATCAGCCAAACCGGAGGCGTGTAATCTTTCAGGCGGATTGTTGTGTGGCGTGCGGGCGCAGCGTCGGGGCGCATAGAAGGCTCCTGTCATAAACCGTCATTTCCTGACGAGACCTAGAGCGTTTTCAGCGTAGAGGAAAGGACCGAGAGCAAACAACACCGCGAACAATGCGTGTAGTCTTAATTTCCATTCAACCGCCTTAGCACTATGAAAGAATATAGTAAGAACGTATGATCCGCCACGTTTGACTATCAGCGGAGAAGAGAATGCGTCGTGGAATGGTTTACGGAATCTTTCTATGGGCGATTTTGACGCTTGTTTTCAAATTACTGGTTGATGGCGATATCATCGCATTGAGCGCTTCAACATTGCAAATTCTCCTCCCGATAGGCGGCGCAGGACTGGCCATTCTTATCGCAATTGTGGCGCGGGTTCTTTATCCGCCATTTGATGCAACGCGGTTAGGCATGGGCCTCGCGATTTCAGGGATGATTTTAGCGGCAGGAACGCTGCTGTTCTATGGCCGATTCTTGGCGCGTCCTTTGATGGAACATGGCATCGTCTACGCCCTCTCAATTTTGTGGACATACGGCCTAATTCTTCTCGCACTCGCCCTGTTTTGCGATGAAGGCGCGCGGTAGATGCTAGATTTTGGCAGTCAAACCGCCGAATAAGCTAAAAAATTTTTGGCATAAGTACCTGTTATAATTAATTTTTTAAAACACAGCAGAAATTCAACCTTCAATAGCTGACGATGTTGACGGCTTTTTATAAGTTTGACCGCATTGTGCTGTCCAGAAATGCGCGTTGAGCGATGGCCGACTTTTGGCGGTCATTATCCTGAATGCGTCAACCAAAACCTTCTAGCGCTCTTAGCGGACGATTTACGTCGGTAGAGCGATCTAGTCTGAAAGGGCGCAAAATGGCGGCTGGACATCGGTGGCGACAGGGCGGCGACGAACTGCTCAAATATCTGGCGGCGGCATATCAAGAGAACGGACAAGTTCACTGGCCGACACTTCTCGCTGCGACCTCTGGTATTGCGGGCGAAATGGCACTGCTTGCTAAAGAAGTTAATCTTCCGCAAAGCGGCTACGTCCTTGGCAAAAACATTTCGCCTTTCCTGTGCGATGATGCTCGCTCGCCGAAAAGCCTTTGGGGATATTGCCTGCTCGTTGGCAAAGAAGCGTTTGGCTTGAAAGAATCGTCACTTCCCGATTTTCGCGAGACAGAAAGCCGGATCACGGCAAGTCTTGCCGCTAATCCTGATTTCGTTCCGCTGAGCGTTCCTGCTCATCTTGCGCCACGCCACAATGTTCTGAATGCCGGGCCACGCCATCGCCGTCAGATTTGGGCGATTGCACAGACGAACCAGCTTGATAATGCGGATGCCGCTTTTGCGCTGGTAACAGCAGCAATGAAAGTTCTCGGCTTCACCCGTCACATCGGCTCGGCTGGTATGATGACGCTCGTGATGGAAGCGATGATCGGCTGCGCCCGGGTCGTTCCGCTCGAAGAACCGTTGCCGAACCCAAGCTTTGGCTTGATTTCCGATATTCTTCCAAAAGGGGCAAACAGGCCTGCTGATGCGCCGCCTCCAGAGATAAAACCGGATCTTTGGGGTGGAGATGCACCCAAGCTGGAGCCGGTCCCGGAAGAACTCACGGAGGATGCACCGCGCCGTCCTCGCCGTTCAGCAAACACGGGTTTCGGTCGCCGGAACTAACCGGCCCAAATGGGTTCAGCGCGCCAAAGACTCCTCAATCCGGGCAACCAGCTTAGGCGAGTCTGGCCGCGTGGTCGGCCCATAATGCTCAAGCAAATCACCATCGGGGCCGATCAGGAATTTATTGAAATTCCAGTTCGGCACTTTCCCGTCTTCCGCCATCCAAGCGAAGAGAGGATGCGCGGTTTTTCCCGTGACAGGCTCGATTTCGGTCATCGGAAAATCAATGCCGTAGTTCAATTCGCAAAAGTGCTGGACCTCTTTTGAACTGGCGAGTTCCTGGCGGAAATCTTTCGACGGCACGCCAAGCACCACAAAACCTTTTTCCTGATACTGCTCGTAAAGCGCCTGAAGCCCTTCGTACTGGCCGGTAAATCCACATCGCGACGCCGTATTCACCACCAGAACCGTCTTACCGGCATAGCTCGACATCGCGAGCTTATCGCCTTCGATGGATGTAAAGCTGAAATCATGGGCGGAAGGTTCTGCAGCGACCGCAGGTGTTACCGCAGTCAAGAGCGCTGCAACAGCGAGCGACTTACGTGAAAATGACATGGTAAACCCTCCAGAAAGTCCAGAACAGACCTAGGAGTTGTTTCTCGATCAGGCGAAGTCAAGATTGCCTAAAAAGATCGGTCTTACGCCAATGGGTGAACACCCAAAGGCGCAAGACTCGATTACCCGTTTATCTCAAGCCGAAGCCCCCGACGACAGGCAGTGAATATAAAGACATTACGCAACCGCAATAGCGGTCACTTTCATATCAATATGGTAAGCGCCCCAGCCGCGAATTTGCTTACCGCGAACAGAGGGTTCAGCGATTTGCGAAATCGTCGCCTCGCGCGCCCCGCCGCGTTGCAGCGACCATGAAACCGCAGCATTATGTTTGCGTGGGACATATCCTATGCGCTTGAAATTCGAGGTGTAGACCGCGACGGCCTCTTCATCGAATCCGTTTTGCGCCTCGCGCACCAGCGTCACTGTGTCACCGACTTTCGGTGCCTCAACAAAGCTGTCGATCTTGTGGTATTGCGGCCATGCCAGAGGCACAGATTTCAGGTCCAGAATGGTCTCATCGCGCGGCTGACGCACGGCGGCAGAGACAACACCCGGAGCTGCAACGGCGGTGGCGGCAATCATGCCCCCAAAAGTCCGCCGCGAAACAGTCGTTTGGTTAGTCATGATGCGGATGATACCTCAAAATGTGGCGAAACCTTGCCAATCATTCCTCGCAATAAAGCCTGACCGCATCTCCGTCTTTCACGGCACTCAAGCGCGATGCCTCACCATCCAGCGTATAATCAGCTTCCCCCGGCGGAGCGCCTTTGATCGCCAGCGCGCAAAGATCGCGCAGCACTTCCCCGCGCCCCGCAATCTCGCCCGCACCATGCGCTCTATCCCGCGTCGGCTGATAGGTGACGAACCCACCAGCAACGACACCGACCAACAGACTCAAAAGCAGAGCGATATAGACCTTCATCCGAACACCCGCGCGAAAATCGTATCGACATGCTTGGTGTGATATCCGAGGTCGAACAGTGCCTCGATCTCCGCATCAGAAAGCTTTGCGGTCACATCGGCATCGCCTTTCAGCTCGGCCAAAAAGTCCGCGCCCTCTTCCCAGACCTTCATCGCATTGCGTTGAACCATGCGATAGCTGTCTTCGCGGCTTGCACCTGCTTGGGTCAGCGCCAGCAAAACCCGCTGTGAGTGGATCAGCCCTTTAAACTGGTTGAGGTTCTTCATCATCCGATCCGGGTAAACCAACAGCTTGTCGATCACGCCCGTCAACCGCACCAAAGCAAAGTCCAGCGTCACCGTTGCATCCGGCCCGATCATGCGCTCGACCGATGAATGCGAGATATCCCGTTCATGCCACAGCGCCACATTCTCCATCGCGGGCAAAGCATACGAGCGCACCATCCGCGCCAGACCTGTCATATTTTCGGTCAGGATCGGATTGCGCTTATGGGGCATCGCCGAAGACCCTTTTTGCCCCGGCGAGAAATACTCTTCCGCTTCCAAAACTTCCGTCCGTTGCAAGTGCCGCACTTCAACCGAAATCCGCTCGACCGAAGACGCGATCACGCCGAGGACCGAGAAAAACATCGCGTGGCGGTCACGGGGGATCACTTGGGTTGAGATCGGTTCGGCGCTCAGCCCCATCGCCTTGGCGACATGTTCTTCGACCGACGGATCAATGTTGGCGAACGTGCCGACCGCGCCTGAAATCGCACAAGTCGCAATCTCTTCTCGTGCCGAGACCAACCGCGTCCGGTTGCGCTCCATCTCCGCATACATCTGCGCCAGCTTTAGACCGAATGTCACCGGCTCGGCGTGGATGCCGTGAGAGCGCCCGATACAGACATCATCTTTATGCTCGTAAGCGCGTTTTTTAATCGCCGCGAGCAGCTTATCCATATCCTCGAGCAAAATGTCAGCGGCTTTGACCAGTTGCACATTAAAGCAAGTGTCGAGCACATCCGAAGAAGTCATGCCCTGGTGGACAAAGCGCGCCTCGTCTCCGACCAACTCCGCGAGGTGAGTCAGGAACGCGATCACATCATGTTTGACCTCGCGCTCGATCTCGTCAATCCGGTCGATATCAAAGGCCATGTCCTTCGCAGTCCACGTCTTCTCCGCCGCCGCTTTTGGAATTACCCCAAGCTCGGCTTGCGCATCCGCAGCATGGGCTTCGATTTCAAACCAGATGCGGAATTTGCTTTCGGGGGACCAGATGGCGGCCATTTCAGGACGGGAATAGCGGGGGATCATGCAAAGCTCCTTGAGAGATGTTGCCGCTGCTATAAGCCCACCCGCGCGAGTCTGAAAGAGCAGATCACCGCCGGACACGCTTCAAGCCGCCTCTCAGCCCGATGAATGACGGCAACCGCCACCGCCATCGGTCCCTTATTCGCGCAAAGACGCCACAGTGTCTTCCCATAGCGCCAACGTCGCGGGATCAATTCCTACGCCTTTCTCGATTCGATCCGAGGGCTTAACATTTGGATTTAAGCAAATCGTGCCGAGGAAAGCCCCCCACAGGTAACTAAGCCCAAAAAAGAAGAAATAACGGGAAGACAAGGAGGAATGTCTTCATCAACGGTCCATAGGGAGATTTTGTCTTATCTCTCGCCATCATTCACCCGCAAATCCTCTTTCCTGCGATCTGAAGCCGATAGCAGCGTTGGATACGCTTGTTAATAGGTGCAACACTCTGACTACACTCATTGACACCTGCGCTTCACCTCCCGAAATCCCTCGTTTTTTGCCCGCATCGACCAACAATCGATAAATTATGCTGTAAAAGTCTGCTCTCAACGCTTCACGGCATCTTGCATCGCAGCAAAATCATATGCTAGACGTGCGCGCGCTTGATAAGCGAGCGGTTTGCGATATCGGGTTTCCGGTCGCATCTTCTACCGCGCGCCATCATTATGAAAGGGTCGCTGTGTCCACGTCTGCTGCCTCTGCATCCGGTGCTGCCGGTCGTTATGCCTCGGCGATTTTCGACCTTGGTCGCGAAACCAACACGCTCGAAGCGCTGGAAACCGACTTTGCGGCCCTGAATACAATGATTTCAAGCAGCGAAGACCTGCAACGTCTTGTTGGCAGCCCGGCCTACAGCCGTGACAGTCAGCTCAAGGCAATGTCCGCTCTTATGTCTAAGGCGGGGTCGTCCGATATGACCGCCCGATTCGTAAAGCTCATGATTTCCAAAGGCCGACTCGGTGTCCTACCCGGCGCGATTCAGGGCTTTACTGATATGCTTGCGGATCACCGCAGCGAAACCGTCGCAGAAATCACCTCCGCCACGCCTCTCACAGATGCGCAGCGCGATAAACTGGCTGCGAACCTCAAATCTTCCTTCGGCAAGGATGTTAAGATTAACGCCAGCGTTGATCCATCTTTGCTCGGGGGTTTAATCGTCAAAGTCGGCAGTAAGATGATCGACAGCTCGCTCAAGGCGAAGCTGGCCGGTCTTCAACTTGCCATGAAAGCATCTTAACTCTGGGGAAAGTCACCCGATGAGCATCCAAGCTTCGGAAATCTCTGCGATTCTTAAAGAGCAGATTCAGAACTTCGATCAAGAGGCGGAAGTCTCGGAAATCGGTCGTGTCCTCAGCGTCGGCGACGGTATCGCCCGCGTTTATGGTCTCGATAACGTACAGGCCGGTGAAATGGTCGAATTCCCAGGTGGAATTCGCGGCATGGCGCTGAACCTCGAAACCGACAACGTTGGTATCGTTATTTTCGGCACTGACCGGGACATTAAAGAAGGCGATACGGTCAAGCGGACCGGCGACATCGTTGACGTCCCTGCCGGACCCGAGCTTCTTGGCCGCGTGGTCGATGGCCTCGGCAACCCGATCGACGGCAAAGGCCCGATCAACGCGAAAGAGCGTATTCGTGCTGAAGTCAAAGCCCCCGGCATCATCCCGCGTAAATCGGTGCATGAGCCAATGGCAACCGGCCTCAAGGCAATTGATGCTCTGATCCCTGTTGGCCGTGGCCAGCGCGAGTTGATCATCGGTGACCGTCAAACCGGCAAAACCGCTGTGGCGCTTGATGCGATCCTGAACCAAAAATCCTACAACGAAGCAGCAGGCGACGATAACAGCAAAAAGCTGTACTGCGTTTATGTTGCTGTCGGCCAAAAGCGCTCGACCGTGGCGCAACTGGTGAAGAAACTCGAAGAAGAAGGCGCGATGGAATATTCCATCGTTGTTGCCGCAACCGCGTCGGACCCTGCACCGATGCAATTCCTCGCACCATACTCTGCTTGCGCTATGGCCGAGTATTTCCGCGACAACGGTATGCACGCCCTCATTATTTATGATGATCTGTCGAAACAGGCCGTTGGCTATCGCCAAATGTCCCTGCTTCTGCGCCGTCCACCGGGACGTGAAGCGTATCCGGGTGACGTTTTCTATCTTCACTCACGCCTGCTAGAGCGTTCCGCGAAGATGGATGATGCGTTTGGCGCGGGTTCGATGACGGCTCTGCCAATCATTGAGACGCAAGCCGGTGATGTGTCGGCCTTTATTCCGACGAACGTGATTTCGATTACCGATGGTCAGATCTTCCTTGAGACCGAGCTGTTCTATCAGGGTATCCGCCCTGCTGTGAATGTCGGCCTTTCGGTGTCTCGTGTGGGATCATCCGCGCAAACCAAGTCGATGAAGTCGGTTGCCGGTTCGATCAAACTGGAACTTGCGCAGTACCGCGAGATGGCAGCGTTTGCCCAGTTCGGCTCCGACCTCGATCCTGCGACGCAAAAGCTGTTGAATCGCGGCGCACGCCTGACCGAGCTGCTCAAGCAACCGCAATACTCGCCGCTGACCAACGCTGAGCAAGTCATTGTTCTCTACGCGGGAACGAATGGTTATCTCGATGAACTTCCTGTTTCGCAGGTTGGACCGTTCGAGAAAGGCCTTCTGAACCATATGCGCGGTGCGGGCAAAGACGTCCTCGACATGATCAGCCAAGACGATCCTAAGATCGCCGGTGATGTAGAAGACAAAGTTAAATCCGCCATCGAAGCGTTTGCGAATACGTTCGAAGCCGCAGCCTAATTTTACAAATTGGAGTAGCGGCGGATGCCGAGCCTCAAGGACCTAAAAAACCGGATTGAGTCGGTCAAATCGACCCGCAAGATCACCAAGGCCATGCAGATGGTTGCTGCGGCGAAACTTCGCCGTGCGCAAGAATCTGCCGAGGCCGCCCGTCCCTATGCCGAGCGCATGACAGGTGTTCTCTCGAACATTGCGGTCAGTGCGAAGCATAACGACGATGCGCCGACACTACTCAAAGGCACAGGATCAGAAGAACGCCACTTGCTGGTTGTTTGCACGTCCGAGCGCGGGTTGTGCGGCGGGTTCAACTCTTCCATCGTCAAACTCGCGAAAGAGCATATTGCAAATCTCAAGAGCGACGGCAAAAAACCAACGCTGCTTTGCGTTGGTAAAAAAGGCCGCGAACAGCTCAAGCGCGATTATGAAGATCTGTTTATCGACCCGATCATCTTCGAGGGCGTTAAACGCATCACCTATGGCGAAGCTGAACAAGTTGCCGATGTCGTGTTGAAATCCTTCGACGCCGAAGAATACGACGTCGTGACGCTGTTTTATGCCGAGTTCAAATCGGTCATCTCGCAAGTGCCGACCGCTCTGCAACTGGTTCCCGCCTCGATTCCCGAGGTTGAGGGCGATGCAGCAGCGGCAACTCAATACGAATACGAGCCGGACGAAAATGCCCTGCTCGCTGATCTGTTGCCAAAGAATGTAACGACGCAAATTTTCCGGGCTTTGCTTGAGAATGCTGCGTCTGAACAGGGCGCGCGGATGTCCGCAATGGACAACGCGACCCGAAACGCGGGTGAGATGGTCGATAAATTGTCGATCCAATACAACCGTTCTCGTCAGGCCGCTATTACCAGCGAGCTGATTGAAATCATTTCGGGCGCCGAAGCCCTCTAATTCACCGCCCGTCCTCGGGACGGCGCCAGTTAACTGGGGAATACACCATGAGCGACGCCAACGTCGGAAAAGTCAGTCAGGTCATCGGGGCCGTTGTCGACGTCAAGTTCGACGGCGATCTTCCCCCTATCCTGAATGCGCTCGAAACAGACAATAACGGCAACCGTGTTATTCTCGAGGTCGCACAGCACCTTGGCGAAAACACAGTGCGCACCATCGCGATGGACGCGACCGAAGGTCTCGTTCGCGGTCAGGACGTCACAGATACAGGCGAAGCGATCTCGATTCCGGTCGGGAACTCAACGCTTGGCCGCATCATGAACGTGACGGGTCAGCCTATTGATGAAAAAGGCGACATCTCCGCAAACAAAACCCTACCAATTCACCGCGATGCGCCTGAATTTGTCGAGCAATCAACCGAGGGTGAGATTCTCACCACCGGCATTAAGGTCGTTGACCTGCTCGCGCCGTACTCAAAAGGCGGTAAAATCGGCCTCTTCGGTGGTGCTGGTGTTGGTAAAACCGTTTTGATCATGGAATTGATCAACAACATCGCAAAGGTGCACTCCGGTGTGTCCGTATTTGCCGGTGTTGGTGAGCGGACCCGTGAGGGCAACGATCTTTACCACGAGATGATCGAAGGTAAAGTTATCGACATCGAGAACCCTGAGAACTCCAAGATTGCTCTGGTTTACGGTCAAATGAACGAGCCTCCAGGCGCGCGTGCGCGTGTTGCTCTGACCGGATTGACGCTGGCTGAGGAATTCCGCGATGCAGACGGCGCTGACGTGCTGTTCTTCGTCGATAACATCTTCCGTTTCTCGCAGGCTGGCTCGGAAGTGTCCGCTCTGCTGGGCCGTATTCCTTCTGCTGTGGGCTATCAGCCGACGCTCGCGACTGACATGGGCGCGATGCAGGAGCGGATTACGACCACGAAAAACGGCTCGATTACGTCTGTGCAGGCCGTTTACGTCCCTGCCGATGACTTGACCGACCCTGCACCGGCCACGACCTTTGCTCACCTTGACGCGACGACGGTTCTGTCCCGCGCAATTTCCGAGCTGGGCATCTATCCGGCTGTGGACCCGCTCGATTCAACCTCGCGTATTCTCGATCCGGCTGTTGTCGGCGAAGAACACTACGCCGTTGCTCGTCAGGTTCAGGAAATCCTTCAGCGCTATAAGGCTCTGCAAGATATTATCGCCATCCTCGGCATGGACGAGCTGTCAGAAGACGACAAACTGGCTGTTGCGCGCGCGCGTAAAATCCAGCGCTTCCTCAGCCAGCCCTTCGACGTGGCCGAAGTCTTCACCGGCTCGCCGGGTGTGCAGGTTCCATTGGAGAAAACCATCGACGGCTTTAAGCGTCTTGCGAATGGTGAGTTCGATCACCTTCCAGAAGCTGCCTTCTACATGGTTGGCGACATGGACGAGGCCATCGAAAAGGCCGGCAAACTCGCAGCGGCGGCTTAACCCATGGCGATGCAAGTCGAACTGGTCTCACCGGAAAAGAAACTCGCGTCGATGGAGGCCGAAGTCGTCGGTCTTCCCGGCAGCGATGGCGACTTCGCAGCGATGCCCGGTCACGTCCCGACGGCAACGTCTCTGCGCCCCGGCGTCGTGACGATCAAGTCGGGCAGTGAAACGACGGAGTATCTGGTTGCCGGTGGATTTGCCGAAATCACCGCCGAAAGCGTCTCGATCCTCGCAGAATACGCGGCCATCCGCTCTGAAGCGACCCGCGATATGTTCGACTCGGTCCGTGCCGCAGCCCAAGCCAAGGTCGACTCGACCGAAGGGATGCGCAAAGCCGAAGCTGAACGCGATCTGGGCGAAATCGACGGATTGATGAAAGACCTAAGCGCCTAAAAGCTGGCGCTCTCGACAATGAACAAAGCCCCGGTCCCGCCGGGGCTTTTTTTGTGGGCGGGTTGAACAACGACCCCGTGTCAAATCCAGAAGAGAACTGGAATGAGCGCGCCGGAAATAGCGAAATTGCGGGCTTCATAAATACAGAAGAGAAGTGGAGCCGCTAGAAGAAGACTGGAATGGATTGTAAAATACAGGAGAAGGCAGGACTGGTTTCAGCTCCTTCGCGACCATTACAATCTGGCGATCACAGAGTCTGAGTATGGCCGGAAGCCGTCATCCTGGTGTTCAGCGCACAAGATGCTGACGAGCCCAATTTTCCGACTTTCTGCGGAGCGACGCATTTCAATATCAGCGCTTAAGACCACTGATCCCTCGCTTCATCGATATAAGCTTCGAATGTGTCTGTGATCCATAAACATCCGTCACGTGTGTTGAAGCAATCACCCATTCGACGTGGATAAGCCATGTCGAGCGCCCTTGTTGACCATTCGAGAAAGCCGAGACGTTTCTCAGTGAATCCGGATTCTAAGAGTAGTTCGAATATTTGTCCGAGGGTTTTTGGATGTCCTAGCCGCCCATTTTGGCGATAAATTCTAAATATCGCCAAGAGTGCCTGTTCCAAATGAGGAAGATTAGTAAGTGGAAGGTTTGGCTCTCTGCTGAGTTCGAAATTATCACTTGAAGTTAATAGCTTGCAAGCATGAGTAGATGCCTCCGGTTTGATTGCCAAGCCGCAAGTTATGAGTGTCCCGCTGGCCGTTTGGTATGCACGAAGATGACCATCCAAAAGTACTGCTCCACTGGGCACAACGCCATCTGGTGGGAGCTTCACCACCGCATAAAGCTCATCGAGGTCAAATCTATTCCTGACTGAATATAGGACCTGTGCATGATACCGGCAGATTTGAACCATCAGATCACATTCGGGTTCGGTCCAGATCTCTGGCAAAATGAGTTTTTTCTCATTCGTCATATCGGTTAGATCACCATAAAGCGGACCTTCGATCAAGAGAGGCAGATGTCAGCTTTGTCCGCACTACGAATCTGGATTTTAGGCCGCCGCAATGTTCGCAATCGCGATCCTTCACCGTCAGTCTTCGCAGTCGCGAATGGCTTATTCGGGCGCATTGCAGAAGTCAGGACTGCCTAAAATTTCCGGTCGCGATGAGGTCCATCGCCACCATTATTCCAGTTCTCTTTTGTAGATTCCAGTCTTCTTCTGGATTTGACACCCCGCCTGCAAATCCTTTACTGGCATTCGCAAGTGACGCTGCGTTTCTGTTGCTTCGGCGTCTTTACGCGCCTCGATGAATGAAAAAAGCTGTGCAATTGATACCGGAGACCGACTCTTTCCGGCAGTAATGAACAGAGCCATCCACAAATCACGCGCAGGCGTTATCCCGAAGTCGCGCAGGGCCTCCGGGATAACGGAGAGCCAATCCTACTTCGCCTTGCGCCAGACGCTCATTTCCGCGACGCTGTGCTGGAACTTGCGGGCAGTTTCGCGGATCACGAATGGAATGTCCTGCGGCTCGCCGACCTTTTCAAACTCAGGCGCTAGGTGATCCGCCAAGCCTTCCAACGTGGTGAAGTTCTCGCCGGTCAGCGCTTTAAACCCGCCAATCCAGTTTTCACGCGGGGTGAACTCTTCCAGCCATGTGTAAGGCGAGGTCAGAACCAGCACACCGCCGGGGCGGATACGGGCTTTGATCTGCTCAAGGAAATCGGCAGGCGAATAAAGCCGATCAATCAGGTTTCCGGCAAAGACGAGATCATAATCCGTGTACTTGTCAGCAAGATTACAAGCGTCGCCCTGAGTGAACCACACCTTGTCTTTGATGGCGTCATATCCATCAAACTGTGACAGCTTTACTTCCTTATAGGTAACCAACTCGCCTTGATCTTGCACCGTGTAGCGCTGCGATCCGGTTTTCTGCAAAGTCGATGGTGCTTCGATCAGACGTGCAGAGAAATCCAGCGCATCGACGTGATCAAAGATCTTCGCTAGCTCGAACGAAGACCGCCCTGTAGCGCAACCGAGATCAAGCGCGCGCTCTGTCTTAATGTCAGTGGTATGGGGTTTCAGCGCCTCGATGCAGGCCACCGGAAAGTTCGGTACGCCGTAATGCTCTTCTCCGAAATGGAATTCGATATATTGAGAAACCTGCGTGTCGGTTTCGTAGATATTCATCTCTGGTGCTGGCAATTTTTCGCCCTCAATGTAGCGCAAGCCAGAATACTGGAAGAAATGCCTGCGGAATGCGTAACGGGAATTTTTGATTGAGTAATTGCCGGTCGAAATCCAGCAACCGCCTTTGAAGACATTGTGCTTGCCGTCGAAAGTCGGCGCTGAGAAATCATCATAGATCGGGTGAACATTATACCCTTCCAATCCATCAATCGGCGTCTCGGTCCATTGCCAGACATTGCCGATAATGTCGTGGAAGCCGTCTTTGAATGCGTGACGGGTCACAGGGCACGGGGACATCTCGTATTCAAGATTGATGTTGCCCGGCGCTTTATCCCAATAGGGCTGATCCGCATCGGTGGTCAAATCCCGCAAATGATACCATTCCGCCTCGGTCGGCATACGGATGTGCTTGCCGGTCTCTTTCGACTTCCAATTACAGAAAGCCTTGGCTTCGAGGTAGTTGATATCTGCTGGCCAATCCCACGGCATATCGATGACTTCGAGCATCGAGCGGTATTGATACGCATCGCCGTTCTTGACCCAATAGACCGGATGCTCGGCTTTTGCGTATTGCACCCAGTGCCAGCCTTCGGAATCCCAAAACTCTTCGGTCTGATACCCGCCCGCCTCAACAAAGCTGAGGAACTCGGTATTGGAGACGAGGTATTTCGATGCCTTGAAGGGTTTAATTTCCGCTTCTGCGTGGCCGTATTCGTTATCCCACCCATAAAGAGGGTTGGTTTTCGATTTGCCGTAAACGATATGGCCGCCTTCAACGGGCAGTAATTCATTCTCCGGCGCGGTTCCTGTCTCCGTGCAGATTTTGCTCCAGACGGGGTGCGATTTCACGCGGTCCAAAGGCAATTCGCGGATCAGGACGGCGGTCGTTTCCAGATGGATGCGCTCATGTTCAATGCCCATGATCACCACCCACATCGGGTCATCAAAGGTAATCGGCATTTTGAAATCGTAGGTGCGAATAAAGCGATCCACAATCTCGCGGGTTTTGTCGCGGTGAGCTTTTACTTCCGCAGGCGTCGGCCAATCATAGTGATCCTGATTGAGATCATCCCATGACATTTCATCAACACCAATCGCCAAGGAAGATTCCAACTTTGGATCAACCCGCTCATTGATCAGCTTCGCGACGTTCAGTTTGTTGATGTAGAAAACCGATGTGTGGCCGTAATAAAAAATCAGCGGGTGACGCAGCGGATTGGCACGTGCGTAATATGATTCATCATCGACAAGGCACTCGAAAATGCTTTCGTAGAGCGAGAAGGTGCGATGAAAGTATTCGAGAATTTCTTCTCGTTTTTGCTCGACCAAACCTTCGTTCAATATGGGTGTTTTGGTGACGACGGTATTGTAATTCGACAATTCCATATTTGACGAGGGTACATGGAGATTCATAAATTTTACCTTGCTCAACGAAGTAGTCTGACGCCTGCTTCGAGGACGCACAGTTTCCATCGCATGAGGTAAACCGCTGCGCTCGTCCTTCAAGAAAGTTCCTGAAGCAAACCTTCAAAATGTCGTGTGATTTGGTGATTTCAGGCGTCGAATCAAGCCGCCGACGATGAATAGTCTTAGCGCCTTTCTCGCGACAATTATCTCAACCCAACCGAAGTGAGTTCACGTAGCGACCTTTAACTCAACACCATTATGTTTCTTACCAAGCCTAGGAAACACTTGGGATAATCTCACTTCAATCATACTCGCGGAAACTGCAATTCCGTGGAACGTAATCCAAAATCGCGTTCTTAATTCGCTTCGTAAAAAATACCTATTGCGGGTATAATTTTTCTCGATGCGCGCAAAGCCTGCACAGTCAGCACAACGCCTAACTTAACCCTTAAGCCCTTGCACAATCTTCAGTTTAGAAATTATAGTTAAGAATATGTACGGGGGCATTTATGATAGATTCTTTTGCGACTTCACTGCCAATCGGGGTCCATGATTTAAACACGGACGCGACAGCGACAACCGCGCCGGTTGATGCCTTTGTGCGTCCGACTGCGGATCAGAATCGCATACAAGAAGTACGCAGGGCTGCAACCACCGGCAAATTAAGTGCTGAAGACCTCCACCAAATTTCCAACAATACCGATGAAGATTTGGCGCAGGCATTTTTAGAAGGTCTCTCTGAAAACCTTCAAAGCACGCAATTGAAACTTGATCTAGGACAAGACGGGATAAGCCTCAGCGATCACTCCGATGTCGGGGCGGGTCTTCGTTTCGAGACGTATTCTGATAAAGCCTCACACGTCTCAGATCGCTTTGGATTTTTAACGGACATTGTTACGTCAAGTATTCTTTCCCCGAATGCAAACTTCGCCGATCTGTTCGATTTTTCTGAACCACCGCCCGACCAGAGTTTTAACAACCCATCGATACGTGATGCTCTGGCCGTCAATATACCTGTTGCTTTGGGTGGCACATCTAATGTCGTGGTCGGGCTAGCGGAAACATCCGCGGATGAATGGCTTCAGCTTTTAGAAAACATTCCCATAAGCGTGGAAACATAGCCGCGCATTCAATTTGGATCGGGCACTGCGCGTAAGAGGCGCTGCCCCATCCGATTACTCAGCGGCCATTGTTGTATACAGTAGAGTCGCTTCATCCCGAATAATACGGGCAATTTGCGAACAATCTTCAACAGTGAAAGTTAGAGGCACGCGAATATCGCAGGTCGTTGACAGCACGGCTTTGGTTCGCGGCAGCTCAGGCAGATCGCCAAGGTATTTCCAAGAATCATAGCGGCTTGTAAACGCCTGCGGCGTGTCCGCGCCGAACCACTTAATATCGACGCCCCGCGCTGCACAGGCCGCGACAAGTGCAGGAACATTCCCCGCCATTCCCAGCGCTTGAAACTGGAAAGAAGAACCGACGTATTCTTCGTGCTTAGCCCGTTCCGCAACCCTTATGCCCGGCGCACCCGACAAACCTTCAGCCAGAGCCACATACCGCTCGTTCCAACGGGCAACATTCTTATCCAAGTTCGGCAGTTGCGCTCGCAAAATCGCTGCGCGCAACATATCGAGGCGCGCGGAACAATTCGGACTGTCGAGCCGCACTTTTTGAAACACGTCTTCCCCGGGGATCGCGCCATGCGATCCATAGAGCATGTAAGAGCCGGACCCCACGACAGCACGCGCCGCAAGCTCGGGATCATCCGTGGTGAGAAAACCGCCCTCGCCGGAATTAAGATGCTTGTAAGTTTGCGTTGAAAAACACGCCACTTTGCCGAAATTGCCTGAGCGTGTGCCTTTCCATTTCGCGCCCATCGTATGCGCGCAATCCTCGATCAATGTGATGCCAAATTCGTCGCAAATCGCACAAATGGCCTCCATATCCGCGATGTGACCACGCATATGAGAGAGCATAAAATATTTCGCCCCGCTCGCCTGAGCTTTCGCCCGCAAGTCCGCCGTGTCCGTATGCCAGTCCTCATCAATCTCGACCAACACAGGCACACCGCCCGTGGCAAAAATTGCCCCCGGCACAGGTGCGAGTGTGTAGGCGTTGGCAAGAACTTTCGTCCCCGGCTTTACTCCCGCAGCGCGCAGGGCAATTTGCATCGCTTGCCCGCCGGAAGTTGTCGCAAGGCAATATTTCGACCCTTGATAGGCAGCGTATTCTGCCTCTAGCAACGATACTTCAGAGGTTTCCCCCGGCAACGTATTATACCGATGCAAACGCCCGCCGCGCAGGATTTCTACGGCGGCGGCAATGCCATCATCCGGGATGGCTTCTTGTTGAGTGAAGGGCTTATCGAAGCGCTCTTTTGTCATCGTTATCAGCCCTCAACACAGGTTATTCCAAGTCCGCAATACGCTGCGCCAGAAAATGCCGCCGCAATGTCCACGCACGCTCGTCTGTCATCGTCTGCTCAAAGTCTAGCGTCAAGACATCGCGTGCATATATCGCAAGATCTTTGCGTGTCCTGCCGCTGGTTAATCCAATGTTGGAACGAACATTCTCGGCAAACCAAGCCAAAGCCGGAATAGCCGAAGGACCAACCTCATCGCGCAGATAGGCAACGTCAAGATGAACGCTTGTGCCGCCGACATCGCGGCTGTGCTCAACGTTATACCACGCAATCCGCGCACCGATATCTGTCATGCTTCCTATGAACAACAAGGCAAGCGCCGTCAAAGTCGAGGCAGTAAACAACCATCCATTCGACCGCCGCCAAACGAGCCGTAAGAACACCCACAGCAACCCGATCGCGATAAGCACAATCGCAATAATCGCCACAACACGCAGGTATGTCAGCGAATAGGCACTGATATACATGTCCATTCGTTTGAGGCAGGAGGCCGCTAGAAAGCCCGTTTGTCCAAGCCACAAAAACGTCAACCACCGCGCATTCCGGTTTTTCTCCGCCTTTCCTCCCGCTGGCATCAACAGAATAACAAACGCACCCACAAGCACCGCTGCTATCGCCAGAGGGTACGTGCCTTGATGCGCGTATTCCGAAAGCGTCAGATCTTGAGGCAAGGCCCCTCCGCCCCACAGGATCGTCAAATCCAGAAAATTCTGCAACCCGAAAACAACGTTACAAAGAATGAGCGTCCGGATCACCATGCCGAGCGACATTCCCTCTCTTTCCAATTCCGGCTGTGTCTCGGCAATGTTCAGGTCGGGGACAAAGAGAAAAGGCCAGCATAACAAGGCAATCATCCCGATACGCGCAACGCTCATGATCAAGCCGCCCAGATCGAAATTTCCACCACCAATGAGAAAATCAAAGACCGAAGCCGCGCCATCAAACATCAACGGATTACCGATGATGAATAAAAATAAAAACATCGACGCCAACACACTTGGAAAAATCCATTGCCGCGCACCGGAAACAAAAGATGCCGCAACGTTAGGCACAGCCAAATTGTTTGACCCGCCGAATACCGTAACAATCAAAATGCCCGGCATCATCAATGTGAATTGCCCGACCCCGCGCAGCCAATGCCATGCATTTTTTGCGATATTCGCTTGGGTAGTCAGCGCCACAGTGACGACGCCCAAAAATGCCAACAGAAAAGAGGCCCAATGCGGGTCAATAATCAATGCGCTGATACCGGCAATGGCAATCAACACATTAAGCGGGCGCAACGCTTTTGTGCCGTTTAAAACCAGCATCGCAGTCAGCAACACTGCAACAAAGACACCGTAAAGCCATCCGACCGGCGCATCATAGAGCAACCGCTCCACCATGATCCCTAAACCAATTGCAACGCCAATCTTTACTACAGTAGTAAACCGCCGCTCCGCATTTAACGTACCCGCGAAACCCATCGACCCCTCCACAACCTCTCAAGCCCAGATGAGACTGCTCACACGTCCGTGTGCTGATCCGGTGGCCTCGCAGTGATGCTTTTGAGGCAAACAGAACTTTTTCAGGGCATCGAACTTGATTTCAGTCGCGTCGCACCGTAACTGCGTTGGATGGCCTTGAGAAAAATCCTCCTTCACCCTGATCCGCGCCTGAAAAAGAAGTGCGAGCCCGTCACAGAGATTGACGATGAGACGCGCATTCTGATGCAGGACATGCTTGAAACGATGTACGACGCGCCCGGCGTAGGCCTCGCTGCGCCGCAAATCGGTATTCTCAAGCGCATTCTCGTGATGGATGTGGTCAAAGAAGAAGAGAACGCGCCACAGCCCTATCTGATGGCAAATCCGGAGATTATCTGGGCGTCTGAAGAGTTCAACACATACGAAGAAGGTTGCCTCTCCATTCCCGAAGAATTTGCCGATGTTCAACGGCCTGAGAAAGTCCGTGTCCGGTATCTCGACCAAAACGGCGAGACGCAAGAACTTGACTGTGATGGTTTGCTCGCAACCTGTGTCCAGCACGAGATTGATCACTTAGACGGTAAGCTCTTTATTGATTATCTTGGTCCCGTAAAACGCTCGATGATCACAGGCCGCATGAAAAAGCGTAAAAAAGAGCGAGCCAGCGCCTAAGAGTTTTTCGCGCTGGTTGCATTGACTTTCAAATAATGAAAATTAACTCTTCTGATACCCAAGCGTACTGATCCGGCATCCTGCCGCATCGACGTGATGAGGACCGGAGATAAGACATGCTCACGCTGCTTTCCCCTGCCAAAAAGCTGAATTTTGACACCCCAACTACATCATTAGAACCAACAGCGCCGCGCTTAACGAGCGATACGGTCGAGTTGGTCAAAGTCGCCAAAAAACAAACACCCGCAGACCTCAAACGCCTGATGCATATCAGTGATGCATTGGCAGAGCTGAATGCCGACCGTTTCAAAGCCTTTAACGTAAAGGGCCAAAGCAACTCCGCTAAACCTGCGGGCCTTGCATTTGACGGTGATGTCTATTGGGGCTTTGACGCCGATACATTGAACGATGATGACCTCAGCTATGCCCAAGACCATGTGCGGATTCTATCCGGTCTTTACGGCGTGCTGCGCCCTCTGGATGCGATACAGGCGTATCGCCTTGAGATGGGGACAAAGCTGGAAACAAAGCGCGGCAAATCGCTCTATGATTTCTGGGGCAGCGCGATTGCTGACACTTTGAATGACGACATGGCAGAGCACAAGGATACCACCATCGTTAACCTTGCCTCGAACGAGTATTTCAAGGCCGTCGATAAAAAGGCACTGGGCCAACCCGTCATTTCCGCGAAATTCCTCAACGTCAAAGACGGCGAAGCCCGTGCGCTGATGTATTACGCAAAATTCGCGCGTGGCTTAATGGCACGGTGGATTGTGCAAAATCGGATCGAAAAGGCGGAAGACCTGAAAGACTTTAACGTCGAGGGATACAAGCTCGACAAGAAGGCATCTTCTGACAAAGAGCTGGTTTTCTCACGCAAACAGCCACCGCCGAAGAAATAACGCGGTACAATTAAACCCAGCGAATCACTGGCCTTTTTCTTGCTGCTGACAGGCAAAAGCAAAGGAGTCAGTGATGAAACTGGGACACATAATTGGTGCCGGAATGGTATTGATGGCAGGCGGAATGTTGCTCGCGTGGTCGCTCGACGACAACAAAGCACAGGCAAGCATCGAATCTTCAGAGCAAAACGTCGCGAGTTTTTCTGAAGGCGACAGTAAAATGTCGAAATCGCAGTCCGCTGCACGCACGAGTTTTGACCAATTTTGGCAGCGGGTTTCCACCGACGCAACCGGCTTAGATGCGATTAGCATCAAAGTTGCGGTTCCTCACCAAAATGGCCCTGAACATCTGTGGATGACGGGATGTAAAAGCGCCGACGCACAGGCGTTCAATTGCTTTGTGAGCAATAAGCCAGTCCGCGTGTCTTTGGAGCTTGGCAAACAATATAGCTTCGAACGCGGTGCAATCTCTGATTGGATGTATCGTCAGGATGGCAAGATCTATGGCGGATACTCGATCCGTGCATTGCTTCCGACATTACCAGCGGACCAAGCCGAAGCCATGACAGCGATGCTCGCGCCGCTGCCACAATAATCACCGCAGCGGAGGGGAAGACATACTTCCCCTCCGGCGCGCGTAGTACGTAAAGACTATAAAAGCGGTCTTACCGCAGCCGCCCTTACGGTTAGGCCACAGGGCGATGCTAAAAAGCGTTAGCCGCCTGTGAGTTTTGCCATGATGTCTTCGACGGAGAAGCCGAGGCCCTCTAGCATCGAGAGGTCAATGCCTTTATCGGCCAAAAAGGATGTCACGCCCTCAGCATCAAGCCCTTCGATTGAAGACGCGTCGATGCCTTTTTCGCTGAGCATACCCATAATATCGCCACCACCGGCCATGCCGCCGAGCATATCACCTAAACCCATAACTTTTCTCCTATTAGTATGAATGGAGCAGTGCTCCTGTCATGGCGGTAGAGCATGTTGGGTTAAGGGGGTGTTAATCAGGTTTTACGCCGCATGAACCTGACCCTGATGATTTAAGCCATTCTCCATACTATACGGCGCTTCAAATATTCTGTGTGTCATCGGGCGCCTGCCGCTCTGGATCATCGGAACAAGTCCGATGATGACCCGAATATTTTGAAGCGCCGAGTGGTTGGTTCGCGCGCCGGTTTGAGGCCGGATGAATTTGCTTCTCGTGTCGTCGAACTTTTCGGCTCTCAATGATTTTTCTTCGAAAAATACATCTGCCGCTGCTTGTTTTGCACACGTGTAGAGGGTGGATGAATTTGCTTTTTCAAATTCATCTTGACAAATGTTCTTATTTAGTTCTTTTTGCTGCCGTTGATTTAAACGAGAGGCAAAAGACGGCGTGGACTTTGAACGGGCAATAGAAACTCAGCGGCTCAAACTGCTCCGCGTTGTCGCGGGGCTGATCGTTTTGGTTGGGTTTATATCTCTCGGCCCGATCTCGCGCGGCTTCTCAATCTCAATCTGCGGCTTTGTTGGCGCGATGCTGTCCCGCGCCGAAACCGCTGCGCAGTATCTGGTGATTGCACAGGCCCGCTTGATGGACTCCCGCAGCGGTATGGCTATCGAGCAAAGCAAGTTTTCAGAGTTACTCGCCCGCGCTGTTATGGCGGAGGAAACGGATGTCTCTCTGCCTGATTGCCGCGAACGGCTGAAAGCCCTGCTTGCCGTGCTGACGCATTTACCGCGCCATGCCGCGCGCCTGATACGCCAGATCGAAAAACAAATACGGGGTTTTGCCTGCGCGGTCCGGTTTTCGCCGCGCTTTGATAAACACAAGTCAGCAATGCTTCGCGTTTGGCGGCTGGCCGGACCCCGCATTGAGCGCCCGCCCGACAAGGGCTTGCCCGTGAAGTCGTTCCCTCACCTCCCCCCGAAATTCGGACGGGAGGCACAGGTGTTTGGGTTATCGGTGTCTCAACGGACCCAGCCGCTCAGTTCGTTGCGGCGCTCTAACTGCGGTTCGCACTTTCGCATTGTGGATGCCACTGAGATTGCGCAAGACCCCAACGGTTGTCGAGCGGCGCATGAGGGTCGGAAACAAGCCGACCGCCTTCAATCGCGCGCCAAATCTCGCGTAGGCTCATCTGACGCCCACCGCGAATATCAAACGGAACCGCACAAAAGCTGCCGATCTCTTGCTCTGAGACATTATTTGCCGGATCAAAAATCGCTTCAATGGCTGGTTTCACGCCGAAATACTCGGCATTCCATTCAGGGTCTTTCATCAAGGAACGCAGCAATTTGAATTGCCCGGTCAGTTTCTTGTCCCGACCGGGGGTCGAATGCTGTGCGTATTCGCCAAAGGTCATGCATTGGCGGCCAGAGTTATTTTGCATATTGCCCAAAAAGCTCAGGCTTTCATTGACGATATCAACCCGCTGCGTGGTGTAATCACAGAGCGACGCGAACAAGCGCTCAGCTTTCGCGCCAAGCGGTTCTTTGATGCTGGCGAGCGCGGTTTGGGTGGCCAGTTTGAACGCCTCGCGATCACCACCGAGAGATTTCGATATCTCCCACTGCTCTGTCGATGCGCCGGGAACGCTCAATGCGTTCTTTTTCAGATACTTATGCGGTTTAAACCGGCGGTATCCATCGCGCATACGCTTATCTTCGGGGACTTCAGCAGGGAAATCGTTGATCTCGGCCATAATCCGCCACGCGCGCGGCGAGGAATGCGAAAGCGTCGTCATCGCGCCGCTCGGGTCGATATCCTTGACGATATAAGCGTGATTGCGGGGCAGCAGGAACATATCCCCCGGCTGCACATCCTCAAGCGCGACCGGATAGGTGTCTTGCGCGAGATTAATCGTCGAGGTGATATCCCCGATAAAGTTGATGAAAGCGCGCAGCTTGTCCAACTCGGTATATTCCGGCCCTTCATAGGTTGACCACGTGCCATCGTCGTTTTCATGGCGGCGCTTTTCGCGAAAGCCATCCCATTTTTCAAAGTCGTTTGTGAGGATGCGGCCATTGCGGGGATCATTGATCTTAAAAGGTAATTTGTTCTTATACGCATAGATAATGCGCATCGCATAAATCGCATCCGAGCAATCCAGCGCCAACCCGAACAGCGCCTTATCTTCGGGCTTATGAAACGCATCCTTTTCGAAACCCGAGCGAACCCATTCAGGGAAGCCCTCCTCGAAAGCAGGGGTCCATTCGTTCTCAGCGGTCCACACGGCTGCATTTGCGTTCGATGCGGCAAACAAAGCGATACACGAAGAAACCAACAGGCGTTTCACGAAACGGGTCATGACATAATCCCTAGAGTTGATAGTGCTGCACTCTCTCTATCTGGCGCGCCCGAATGAAATGCAAGAGACTCAAGCAATTGTGTGGCAATTCTCACTTTGCCGCAGAGGTCCAAAAAGAAAAAGCGCCCTCAATGCGATTAAACATCGAAGACGCTTCGGATTTTGAGAGCTTGACGCTTTCGCGCTTTGGCTTAGCCGACGATTTCGTCCGCCTTAAAGAAAAAGTCGATTTCGATTTTCGCATTCTCTAGGCTGTCCGACCCGTGAACCGAGTTTTCACCAACAGAATCAGCAAATTCTGCGCGCACTGTGCCTGCCGCTGCATCTGCAGGGTTGGTTGCACCCATCACATCGCGGTGTAGCGCAACAGCGTTTTCAGCCTCAAGAACCTGAACCGAGACAGGCGAGCGCGACATGAATGTTGTCAGCTCATCATAGAAAGGGCGCTCGGCGTGGACTTCGTAGAACTTGCCAGCCATTTCTTTCGACATATGAAGGCGCTTCTGAGCAACAACGCGCAGTCCAGCATCTTCGAATTTCTTGATGATCGCGCCAGTGACGTTCTTTTCGGTGGCATCAGGTTTGATAATAGAAAGCGTGCGTTCAACCGCCATTGGGATAACTCCAAATATTAAGAATAAGCGCAATATATGCGCCGGACTCTGGTTCTGGCGGCGCGCTTACCATGCTGCGCTGCAATAGGGAAGAGGCTCGGCACATCCAGGTGAACAACCGCGGCCTTATCGCGCCGTAAAGCCCCCATCCACCATCAGGACTTGTCCGGTGACGTAATCCGACGCAGGCGAGCAAAAGAACAAGGCGGGACCGACAATATCATCCATCGTTCCGTTGCGGCCAATACACGTCAAGCCAGCATTGCGCGCGGCGCGCTCTTTATCCTCAAAGACCGGCGCGGTAAGCTCCGTCGGAAAGAACCCCGGCCCCAATGCATTCGCGGTAATTCCATCTTTCGACCAAGCCTCGGCCATAGCTCGGGTCAGTTGTCCGATGCCGCCTTTAGACGCCCCATAGGATAGACCGCCAGGAAACGCTCGTGTCGTTTGCAGCGAAGCAAAATTCAACACCCGCCCCCAGCCTTTCGCTTTCATCGCGGGCACAAGAGCTTGTGCTAAAAAGAATGGGACGGCGAGGTTCAGGTCCAGCGTGATCTGCCAGCCCTCCAGCGTCACATCATCTGCCGACTCGCGTGTGTTGATACCAGCAGCGTTGACCAAAATATCCGGCGCACCAAAGGGTTCGGCAATACGCGCGGCCAGCGCCTCAACACCTTTCGGATCGGAAAGGTCAGCCGCCAGAACTGCGGTCTCGCCCTGCGTCTCCGCTGCCCAAGCCTCTAGCTGTTCAGCACGCCGCGCCACTCCAATAACCCGCGCGCCCCGGTTCGCCAAAGCCGATGCCACGGCACGGCCTAAACCGCCTGACGCGCCGGTTACACAGGCGACGCGCCCCTCGACGGAAAACTCAGTCATTGCGCGCTCCAGAGTAAACCTATGGGAGGCGGAAACCGCTCCCCAGCTTCAACTATTATTGGGGAATTGCGGGAATTGGCATAATCGGCGCGCCGTTGATATTAATCATGCCGCCATCGGTTTTGATGTCGAAGATCAGTTCCCCGTCATCACCTTCTTTACCAAGTTGGCCAGCCATACCCTCGATCACAATCGCTTCTTGAGGACCAAACAGGCCCGCTTTCTGAGCGCCAGCAACAAACTCGCTGAGACCCTTGAGCGAAATAAACGCTTTACCCTCAGGCTGAACACCCTTCATTTCACCTTCGCCGGTTGCATCCAAAACGAGGCCAAGGCCGTCGAAGGCGATGCTGTTGATTTTTGCACCGAGTGGCAGCAAAGGCGGCGCGCCGGTTTCTTCAAGTTCCGCCATCGCTTCTGGATCAAGGAATGACGCTGTCAGCAATGCCTGCATTTCCAGATCGATGACGATTTTGTTCAGCTCGCGCTTGAACGCCCCGGCAGGGTCCATCATTTCCCAGATGAAATCATCTAATACGATCTTTTCTGCCCCAAGAAGATATTTGATATCCTGAGGTTTCGGTGATGGATCGGTGGGCATGAAAATTTCTGATGTCAGCTTTCCAATGGACGCTTCAATCGGCAACGGCTTGGCAATCTTGATCGCCATATCATTGGCTGCGGTTATGCCTTCAATGCTCCCTTGTCCGATTTGCCCGCTCGCAAGGATTTTCGCCGCAGTCCCGGTCGCCTCAAATTGCTGACCATCTTCTTCTTTCGTAGCGATGGCATCATATAAGATTTCATCCATCGTGTAATCATAGCTGATGTCGATGTTTTGCAGGTCGCTCCAGTCTTGTTCAGCAGCACCCTCGCCGTGGATATTGAGACCTTTACCGCTCATCTTAAATTTGAAATCGACACCATTTTCCGCGGCTTGTGGTGATGTGACCGACATCGTAAACGCATCAGACACACCGCTATAAACCATACGGCCATCATTGCGTTCAAAAGTCATTTCCTGATTTTCCGAGACGCCGTTAATGTCAAGCTGAACCTGATCGGACTCCGGTCCCATGAGCATGGTCACCGAATAGTTTTCAGGGAAGATGACCTTAACTTTATCATCGCCATCCTTCTCAACTTCAAGCGTCGGAAAGATCACTTCATAGCTAATCATTTCCGTTTCTTCTTCGGGGAAAGACAGCTCTTGTTCAAATGACATCCGAACGTTTTTGGACACCCCCTCTTCCAGACCAAAAGGGAAGTCGCTGAGATCGATTTCAGTCGCGGTGTCTTTGACAAGAATCAGACGTGATTCCGCCTCGATATCGAGCGGCCCCATTGCGTATGCAACATTCTGATTAAACGCCAATGCGCCGCTCATAGCGAACGTCACAGCCGCAAGTCTTAAGGTTCTCATCACTCTAATCCCCAAAAAAGGTAAAGATATCAGTCTCAACAGTGCGTGCCGTCACATCCGTACAGGTAGAATACGCGGATCACGAAATCTACCGATGCATAATGGCGAGATTATTAACGCAACGACGATTCTTTTAGTACCTAAGGGTTTTAGTTGAAACCGGCTTATCCTTCGACTGAAAGATCAAAATTCTCCCCGGGGAAATATTTTGCTAGGCGAACATCGCCGGTGCGAGCATGACCTTCCATACCTTCAAGACGAGAGATACGCGCACAAGACTGTGCGATATCACGGTTCGCTTCACGCGACATGCGTTGCCAAGTCACAGTCTTCATGAATTTGTGTACCGAGAGGCCGCCCGAGTATTTCGCCGCACCTTTTGTCGGCAAGACGTGGTTCGTGCCTGAACATTTGTCTCCGTAAGCGACCGTGGTTTCTTCACCGAGGAAGAGAGAGCCGTAGTTGCGCAGGCTTGCCAGCCACCAATCCAGATCATCCGCTTGAATTTGCAAATGCTCGGAAGCGTATTCGTCAGAAACTTTCGCCGCCTCTTCGCGCGTGTCGCAGACAATGATCTCACCGTAATCGCGCCATGCAGCCTCGGCATTCACACGGTTTGTCTCCGGCAAAGTCGCGATGAGGGTTGGCACAATCTCAGCAACTTTTTCAGCCAATGGCTTGTCGAGCGAAATCAGCCATGCCGGTGAATTATATCCGTGCTCGGCTTGACCCACCAAATCAGCAGCAACAATCTCTGCATCCGCATTCGCATCGGCAATTACCATCGTCTCTGTTGGTCCAGCGAACATGTCGATACCAACGCGGCCATAGAGGATACGCTTTGCCTCCGCGACAAACTGATTGCCGGGACCCACAAGAATATCCGCAGGCGGGGTTCCGAACAGACCGAATGCCATTGCAGCAACGCCTTGAACGCCGCCAAGATTCAGCACTGTATCCGCACCACAAAGGTTCAACGCATAAAGAATGGCCGGATCAATGCCCTGGCCGGGCTTCGGCGGAGAACAAGCTGTAATGTGATCCACCTCCGCAACTTTTGCAGTCGTCACAGTCATGATCGCCGAAGCAATATGTGCGTAACGGCCACCCGGTACATAGCACCCTGCTGTTTGCATCGGGATTTGCTTTTGCCCTGCGATCAGGCCGGGGCGTAACTCTATCTCACAATCAGCAATTGTCGCTTTCTGCGCTTCCGCGAACAAACGAACATTCTCATGAGCGTAAGCGATATCGTCTTTCAGTTTTTGATTCACCTGAGACGCCGCCGCTGCCCGTGCCTCTTCAGACACAACAATCGCATCTTCCCATTTATCGAACTTAGCAGCGTACTCGATTGCTTTCGCGTCACCACCAGCCTCGATCTCGTTCAACATTTCCTGCACGGTGGCACGCACGTCTTGCTCGCCTGTTGCTGAGGATTTGTCTGCTTTTTTGAGATAGGTGACGGACATAAGCGCGACCTCTTGTGTGTGATTCATATATAAGACTCGCCACAGACACGAACTCACCCTTCGGGTCAAGAGGGGTTGAGGCAACTTTCGTCAGTTCTGCGTCAGGTTTCGCACTGGTATCGGATAGCAAAGACGGTATTGTGCCAGCGGGGAGGCTTTTCATGCCCACAAAATCCGAAAACGCTAAACGAACACTATTATTGACCGGCGCGAGTCGCGGGATTGGTCACGCGACGGTCAAGCGGTTCTCTTCAGCGGGCTGGAGGGTGCTGAGTTGTTCCCGCCATCCCTTTCCAGAGGATTGCCCTTGGGAAGCCGGAGAAGAAGATCACATTCAAGTCGATCTCAGCAGTCCTGACGACACCATCCGGGCCATTGATGTCATAAAGGAAAGACTGAATGGTGCTGGACTGGATGCTCTCGTCAACAATGCAGGCATGTCACCCAAAGGCGAAGACGGTGATCGCCTTAATACGCTGACCACCGATTTGCGGACATGGGGCCGTGTCTTTCATGTGAATTTTTTCTCGTCAGTGGTGCTCGCGCGCGGGCTTTTCTCTGAATTGAAAGCCGCTGAAGGGGCCATCGTCAATGTGACCTCTATTGCCGGAGCGCGGGTACACCCTTTTGCTGGTGCAGCTTATGCAACATCCAAAGCCGCTCTTGCGGCACTGACACGAGAAATGGCAGCAGATTTTGGTCCCCATGGCGTGCGCGTCAACGCCATCGCACCGGGAGAAATCGAAACAGCAATCCTCTCTCCGGGAACCGAGGATATCGTGAAAGACATACCGCTGCGACGCTTAGGTCAACCCGAAGAAGTCGCCCGCACCATCTATTACCTCTGCACCAAAGAGAGCAGTTATGTAACAGGTGTAGAGATTGAGATTAACGGCGGACAACACGTGTAAATTTGCTGTGCAGAGCGGCTTCACACGGACCATTAGATCCTCGGCCCCGCTGGACCCACCGCACGAAAACTTAAAATATTAGAACGGTAAAACGCTCTGATACGCAGCTATCGTTTCGTAAAGCCGTTAGCTTTCGTCTTCATCACTTCCGCCACCGGGCGTAACGACATCAACAGCAGTACCGACGACATCCGTGGTGACATCAACCGTGCCAACAACCACATCCGTTGCGATGCTAGCTGTTCCCACAACAACATCCGTAGCTATTCCAGCCGCTGTACCAACAATACAACCCGACAAAGAAAGTGGGATCGACAACGCCATAGCAAAACGAAACATGAAGGTCCTCCGAAACTGTGTTCCAACATGACTTTACATCCAACGTACGAAGAAACCTTCAATCACTACCAAAAAATATTTGATCGAGCGCATTCTATAAAAATCGAGGAACCTTCCTTAAGGGTCGATTTAATCCTGTTCCTCAGGTGTCATACATCTCAACGATAACGCATGGACCGGACCGGCCAATTCTTCTTTGAGCGCATCAAACACCAGACGTTGCCGCGCCACGCGTGATAGTCCTTCGAACGCGCTGGAAACGATTTCCATGTTGAAGTGACTCTCGCCCCCTTCGCGATATCCGCCATGGCCCCGATGACTTTCGCTGTCATCTACAATCTCAAGCCGTGACGGGGACAAGGCTATTTCCAGCTTTCTCCGCATTGTTTCTGTTGTTCCCATGATTTTTACCTCCTGCGCTACACTGACGCCTTGGCCTTTCGCACGGAAACCGTCATTATGGAAATCTTCAAATGACAAGCCACATTCCACTTCTTGGAATTTGCTTTGGGTATGTCATTTAGAGTATGCGACAGACCCTGCCGTATTGATTTGGAGTGAATGGTTTGGACGACGACTGGAAGTCTATCCTTGGTGATATCAGCGTCGGTGCCGATAAGAAAAAACGTGCGCGCAAGCGCGGGTTTACCGGCAATTTTGAGCATTCTCAGCGAATCTGCGAATGGCCCGACTGTGAGGAAAAAGGCGACCATCGCGCTCCTAAATCCCCTGATTTGCTGAACGAATACCGCTGGTTTTGTGCAGCACATATACGGGAATACAATAAAAGTTGGGATTTCTACGCTGGGATGAGTCCGGCTCAGATCGAAAAAGCGCGTGAGAAAGACCGCCGTTGGGATCGCCCGACTTGGGAAATGAAAGGCGCTGGCCGCCCAAAAGGAGTCACGTCGCAACCTCATGCTGAAGGAAAAGCATGGGAACGCTTCGGATATACTGACCCTCATGAGGTACTCGGCGAAAACGCCACGATTAATCCGGGCGAGTCGCTCGCCAATGATGCCCGCAAAGCCCGACGTCGCTTGTTGCCGAAAGCCGATGTCAAAGCGCTAGAGGCACTCGACCTGGATGTTATGGCAACGGCAGAGGAAATTCGCGAGCGTTACAAAACACTTGTGAAAGAGCTTCACCCCGACATGAACGGCGGCGACCGCAGTGAAGAAGACCGTCTACAAAAGGCTGTCGCGGCCTGGAACCACATCAAAAAGAGTGCGAGTTTCAAGCGCTAAAGCCTGACGCATGTCAAACGAATCGAAGTTAGAGCTAAACATTCCGTGAAGCCTAATCATCCGTGCCTGCAAGCCGCTTTGAACAAAACACTCAGAGAAAATTCGCCTCAAGGGCTTCTGGCTCTATAATTTTTATTACCCGCCTCTTGCGGGCGCGCGTCAGCTACGCCATGACTGCGCGGATTTCGAGATTTTGAGGACCTCCAATGCCCGACGGAACAGATTTCAGCGCGATGCCAGTCGCGCCAGACACAGAGGTTTCGGTTCGCGACACCTTCGGCATCGACTCTGACATGACAGTTCCCGCGTTTTCGGCGTCGAACAGCCATGCGCCTGATCTGGACAGCAGCTATGTTTTCGACCCGGATACGACGAAAGCCATCCTCGCCGGTTTTTCGCATAACCGACGGGTGATGATCCAAGGGTATCACGGCACGGGCAAATCGACTCACATCGAACAAGTCGCCGCCCGCCTCAACTGGCCTTGTGTCCGCGTCAATCTCGACAGCCATATCAGCCGGATCGACTTAATCGGCAAAGACGCAATCGTCCTCGAAAATGGCCAACAAGTAACTAAGTTCAATGAGGGCGTGCTGCCTTGGGCTTTGCAAAACCCTGTAGCGCTGGTTTTTGACGAATATGATGCGGGTCGTCCTGATGTGATGTTCGTGATCCAACGGGTGCTGGAAGTTGAAGGCAAGCTGACCTTGCTCGATCAGAACAAAGTCCTTCGCCCGAACCCGAATTTCCGCCTGTTTGCCACCGCCAACACAGTTGGCCTTGGTGATACGACCGGGCTTTATCACGGCACACAACAGATCAACCAAGGCCAAATGGACCGTTGGTCGCTTGTGGTAACACTCAATTATCTACCCCATGAACAAGAAGTAAAAATTGTCGGCGCGAAATGTCCGGAAACTGATCCGAATACGCTCAAGCAAATGGTGACCATCGCGAATCTGACTCGTCAGGCATTCGTAAATGGTGAGCTGTCGACGCTCATGTCGCCTCGCACCGTCATTTCATGGGCACAAAATGCGGAAATCTTCAAAGACAACGCCTTTGCCTTCCGTATGAGCTTCCTTAACAAATGCGACGAGATGGAACGCCCGACAGTCGCAGAGTTCTATCAGCGGTGTTTTGACGAAGAACTGCCTGAAAGCGCGGCAACAATCAGCCTCGGCTAAAAGGTAATAATAAATCTGGAAAACGCTTTAAATGCAGCGTTTTCCGATTTTTAGCATGTAATCCCGAAATAATGCCGTTCTGTTTCGCAGAAACGTTTCGGAATAAATCGTGCAGCGTTAAGCTAACCGAAAGGCATAATGTGCATTCTACAACCAGATCATAAACCATGTGACTGACTTGCGGAGTACCAAACGATGCTGAACCAACCTAAAAGCCCTCCTCTGCCCACGAATGCGTCGAAAGCGCCTCATCCCAAAGCTGGCGCAGCAACAGAGGGTGCAGATAACAAGTTCGATCAGCTTCAAGCGATGTTGTTCGGCGATACCCGTCAGGAAATGTCTGACCGTGTTGATCACCTCGGTGATCGTTTTTCTGATTTCGAACAATTCGTTCGCGGCGAATTCCGTAAAGTAGCCGAAGACCTGCGCGCGACAGAACGCCGTCAGGAAGATCACCGCCGTCAAGCTCTGAAAGAAATCAGTGCTGCAATGGAAATGATGGCTCAAAACGTACGCCGTCTCACCGACGACTGATTGACAGAGCTTTTCGAAAAGCGATTACAAATCTATCGGTGAAAGAAAGTGCTCTCGCAGCATTAAAAATCCGCATAGATCTCTTTAAGGGCGTTTCGACAGAAGTCGGAACGCCTTTTTTCTTGTGAATCTCTACCCTCACGCCCTATCTCAGCGGTATGAGTGATAATCCTGCCGATCCATTTAAACAGGCTCTCGCCGAATCCGCCCGCACGATTGCGGGATTGCCGGAAATGGAAGTGACCTACACCCCTGATCCCTCTGGTATGAGCGGACAACGGATGCGCCTGCCTCCGGTTTCCCGCCGGTTAAAACCTGAAGAGGTCAAGCTCGCACGCGGCAAGGCCGACGCTCTTGCGTTGCGGTTGCGTTATCATGACGAGATGGCCCACGCGCACCGGATGCCTCAGGGTGATATGGCGCGCGAGATTTACGGAGCACTCGAAACCGCACGTTGCGAAGCCCTTGGTGCACGCGCAATGCCGGGAGTGGCTGCCAATCTTGACGCCACTCTTGCCGAACGCGGCGATAAGGCAAATTGGGCAGGCATGGACAGCGCAGAAGATGCGCCCCTCGCCGAAGCCTGCGCTCTTGCCCTACGTGCCGCCGCAACAGGACGGCCTCTGCCAAAATCCGGTGCGAATCTGATCAAACTCTTTGCGGACGAATTCGACGAGAGCAGTGCGCAATCCATCGCCTCGCTGATTGCAAATCTCGACAATCAGGACGAATTCTCCAAGCAAGCGTGGGATCTCATCGACGCAATGGGCTATGGCGAAGAACTTGGCGCACCGCCCGAAGAAACAGATTTCGACGATAGCCCACCTGAAGAAGACGAGGGCGATTCCGAAGACGAACAAAGCGGCGAAGATCAACAACAGGACGGAGAGCAAGACGATTCCCCTCCGGAGTCATCTGATGAGGATGCAAGCGGCGACGAATCCAGTGCTGATACCACGGCGGTCATGGTCGACGATGACTCGGACGATTCCGCCGAAAGCGACGACCGCCAGCAGGCAGAGGGCGATCCTCCCCCCTACGTGCCTCCCGGCATTCCTGACAGTGAGGCCAGCCCGGATTACAAAGTCTTCAACAAAACCCATGACGAAGAAATCAAGGCTGAAGATCTTTGCGACACGGAAGAACTCACGCGGTTACGTAATTTCCTTGATGCACAGGTTGCCCCGCTAAAAAGCGCCGTGGGACGCCTCGCAAACCGGCTGCAACGTAAGTTGCTGGCACAGCAAAACCGTTCTTGGGATTTTGATCAGGAAGAAGGCATCCTTGATGCCGGACGCTTAGCCCGTGTCGTCGCGAACCCGACCACACCTCTGAGCTTTAAGGTCGAACAAGACACCGAATTTCGCGATACCGTCGTGACGATCCTTTTGGATAATTCCGGTTCCATGCGCGGTCGGCCAATTACCATTGCCGCTGTTTCAGCGGATGTGCTTGCACGAACGCTCGAAAGGTGTCGCGTGAAGACCGAAATTCTTGGCTTCACGACGAAAGCATGGAAAGGCGGCACAGCAAGGCAAGAATGGATCGAGAAAGGCCGGCCTCAATCCCCTGGTCGCCTCAACGATCTTCGCCATATCATTTACAAAGGGGCTGATGCCCCATGGCGACGCGCACGGCGTAATCTGGGCCTGATGCTGCGCGAAGGATTATTGAAAGAAAACATCGACGGCGAAGCGCTGGAATGGGCGCATAAGCGGCTAGTGAACAGACCAGAGCAGCGCAAAATTCTGATGGTTATCTCAGACGGCGCTCCGGTTGACGATTCGACTCTATCGGCCAACCCGTCGCATTATTTAGAAAAGCACCTCCGCGATGTGATCAAAATGGTTGAAACTCAGCGCCGTGTCGAACTGGTTGCCATCGGTATCGGCCATGATGTTACCCGATACTACCGCCGCGCTGTGACGATCACCGATGCAGATCAATTGGGCGGTGCGATTACAGATCAGCTTGCGGATTTGTTTGACGTAAACGACTCGCCAAAAGGCCGGAAGCGGTTTGCCGCGTAGGAGTAAAGTGATCGGCTCTGTCATAGCCTTCGGTTTCACGTCATGACAGGCCGATTTTTTCGCGGGCCGGTCCCGTGGAATGCTTATGGCGAGCATCTCGATTTCATCCCGCCATCGGGGATCGAACCGCCTGAACCGCGTTATAATATACCGCCCATGTCTTGGGTTCCGGTCATCCGCTCTCGCCTCTTCCATGAGCCGGGACAGGAAATGGCACTGATGATGTGGAATCTCGTTCCAATGTGGTGGAACAAGCCGCTATCGGAAAAGAAGTGGACCAGCTTTACGGCACAATCAGAAACCATTGATGAAGCGCCAACCTTTCGCGGCGCGTATCGCTATCGGCGCTGTCTCGTTCCGGCGAGCGGCTTTTTTGTTTGGTCAGGTGAAGCAGGAAAGCGGACACCCTTCGCCATAGGTCTGACCGACCAGTCATGGTTTTGCTTTGCTGGCATTTGGGAAACCTGGGGGCATGACGGCGGCGAAATCGACACCTTTGCGATCTTGACAACGAAGGCAAACGATCTCGTTGGTCCCTATTCAACCCGAATGCCTGTGATTTTAAACCCGCGCGATTACATCACATGGCTCGATCCACCGAACAAAAACACGAAACGGCTGTTCAAACCATTTCCTGTTGAAGATATGGAGGAATGGCCGGTCGATCCCTCTGTTGGTAACATCCGAAACCAAGGGGCGAATTTGATCGCAAGATAACGTCCTTCTAAGCGCGTGGATCAAAACACTCTCGCTATTAGGTCTACCCATTCGTCCCGAAACGTCTTCAAGCTCTTGCGAAACTGATGCAAAAGAAGCAAACTTACGCCCATAGTCAGTAAAAGACGGATTACTCCATGAAAACCGCTATGTTTCGCTTGTTCCAAGTTGGCTTTGCCATCTTCCTGCTGGCGATCGCCTTTTGGCCCTGGTGGGGTCTGGCTTACTGGGCAATCGATAACGCGACCACATCACCGATTATGGTCGTTGTTCTTGGAGCAATCTGGATAATGCTTTTGGCGCTAAACCTGCCGCTAACGCGCCGACAGTTTCAGGTCACGGGAGCCATTTGTTTTATCGCAATGATTGGCGCATTGCTTTGGTACATCAACCTGGACATCACCAGTTCAAATTCGCTCATTATTGCAGGCATATTCAGCGTAGGCTTCCTGATCGGTTGGTTTACAATTTCATCGTTTATCTGGCGATGGTATCGCGGCGTTTACGGTGTCGACGACGCGGATTCCGGGGCCGATGGCGAATAGTGACAGACTGATTATCTCAGAAAGCCCAACCAATGAGTAATACTTCCACCACGCGGCACACGCGCCGTGTTTTCTCCGGCGTTCAACCAACCGGAAACCTTACTCTCGGAAATTACCTCGGCGCTGTTCGAAACTTCGTTGCCTTGCAAGATGATGACAGCTTCGAGCGGCTCTATTGCGTCGTTGATATGCATGCGATTACGCAGCCCTTCAAACCGATAGAGTTAAAGAGTGCAATTCACGAGGTGGCCGCCGCTTTCATTGCGTCGGGCCTCGATCCAGCAAAATCAATCCTTTTCAACCAGTCACGTGTATCGGCCCATGCAGAACTTGGTTGGATTTTCAACTGTGTCGCGCGGATGGGGTGGCTAAACCGCATGACTCAGTTCAAAGAAAAAGCTGGCAAAAATAAAGAGAATGCTTCGGTCGGCCTTTACGCATACCCAAACCTGATGGCTGCGGATATTCTTGTTTATCGCGCAACGCATGTACCCGTTGGTGATGACCAGAAACAACATCTGGAACTGACCCGCGACATTGCTCAAAAGTTTAACAACGACTTTGAAGTTCCGGATTTCTTTCCGCTCTGCGAACCTCTCATTCCGGCAGAATCCGCGCGCATTATGTCTTTGCGCGACGGAACCGCCAAAATGTCAAAATCTGATCCTTCTGATAATTCGCGCATCAACCTCTCGGATACCGCAGATTTAATCGCGCAAAAAATCCGCAAGGCGAAAACGGACCCTGAACCCCTGCCAAGCGACATAGAAGGATTGGCCGAACGTCCGGAAGCCCGGAATCTTGTGGGAATTTTTGCGGCTCTCGCTGGAACGACACAAGATGCCGTGCTCGGAGAATACGGCGGGCGTGGATTTGGTGACTTCAAACCAGCGCTTGCAGACCTGACGGTCGAAAAAATTTCTCCCATTGGTGATGAAATGCGCCGCCTGACCGCTGCACCGGATCATATTGATGCGATTCTGGCCGAAGGCGCAGACCGAGCGGCGGCACTGGCCCGCCCAATCATGACAGAGGTGTATGAAACGCTAGGGCTGCTCGGTGGTGGAACAACGGGATAACCTCCTTTCGTCATCCACCTCTTGCTAAACCGAGACGAAAAGCCTAGTTTAGAGTCATTCTAAACTAGGCTGCACCAAGAGGATCGCGCCATGTTCATTCAAACCGAAGCTACGCCGAACCCATCAACGTTGAAATTCCTTCCGGGTCGCACAGTTCTAGCCACTGGGACCGCTGATTTTCCGGATGCAAGAAAGGCAGACAGCTCGCCACTCGCTCAACGCATTTTTGCGGTGGATGGTGTCGAAGGACTGTTTTTTGGGCCGGATTTCATTTCGGTAGCGAAAGGCGATGTAGATTGGGCGCATATCAAGCCAGCGATCCTCGGCGCAATCATGGAACATTTCACCTCCGGCGATCCGGTGATGAAATCTGATGCTGCGGCTGATGGTGGTCATGCGGAACACAATGGACCCAACGGAGAAATCGTTGGTCAAATCAAAGAATTGCTCGATACGCGCGTCCGCCCTGCAGTCGCACAAGATGGCGGCGATATCACATTCCACGGGTTCGAAGAGGGGATCGTTTACCTCTCAATGCGCGGCGCTTGTGCAGGTTGCCCAAGTTCGACGATGACGTTGAAAATGGGGATTGAAAACCTCCTGCGTCATTACATTCCTGACGTTACGGAAGTGCGCCCTGTCGCCGAAGCCTGATTTGCGCGTTCTGGGAATCGATGTCTGCACCGGGTTTTGCTCGGTGGCTCTTGTTGAGGGCGAAAACCTTGCGATTATGAAGCACGAACCCATGACGCGCGGTCATGCAGAACGGCTCGCGCCTATGGTTGCCGAAGTGCTCAATGAAGCAAAACTATCGGCGTCAAATCTTGATGGGATTGCTGTTACGACAGGACCAGGCAGTTTTACAGGGTCTCGGCTAGGGGTTTCTTTCGCTCGGGGATTAGCACTGGCGACCGGAGTACCAGCCGTGGGCGTTTCTGTGTTTGAGGCTATGGCGCATGTATTTGGCGGCGAGCAAGTTGTCGTTTCTCTCAAAGGAAAAAATGGCACAGTCCTCCTCCAATGTTTTGAAGCAAACTCACCGGTGACAGGCCCGCTTGAGCTACCTAGCCTTACCGCTTGGCAAGCCCTTCCCAAAACAGGCCTTTATGATGGGATCGGAACGGAATTCGATTTTGTGCTCTCCCATGCACCTGACGATGTAAAAGAGCGTGGCTCTGCAAAAGAATGTCAGTCCGTAACAAGCGAAATAATTGCGCGGATCGGAACAGAACGGATAGTTCAAAACTCGCCACTTCCATCACCACTTTATTTGCGCGCTCCTGACGCAAAACCTCAAATGCCGGTTACTTTAAAAGGATGAAGATCGACATTTTGTCTCCTCCAAAAGCGGGTCAATTCGCTGCGGAATGTGCAACAATTCATGCAAGCGCATTTGCTCCAACCGGGGCACGCAGTTGGACTGTGAAAGAATTTGAAGACCTTCTTGAACGCAAGACAATACTATTGCTCAGAGAGGAACATTCTTTTCTTTTGGTTGAGATTATTCAGGGAGAAGCAGAGATCCTCACTCTGGCAGTTCATCCCGATAAGCAAAACCAAGGGTTTGCTGGTTATTTGTTGCAAAACTTCTTTGAGGAATGCGCCACATACGCGGTGAGGCAGTGTATTCTTGAGGTTGCAGAAGACAATAGCGCAGCTATAAAGCTTTACCAGCGATTTAATTTTGAGACAATTACAATCAGAAAAAACTACTTTAAGCGGAAAACTAAGTTTGTTTCCGCCTTTGTGATGAAAAAATGTTTTTTTAATCAAAAAAATTGAATCTGACGTCACTGGAAGGCAGATTTTCTTTTAAATTTATACCTAAGTGTTATTTTTTTCATTGCGCTTTCGGCAGTATTGTCTATCTCTACATGAAATATTTTCTAGTGATAGTGCCGAAGCTAAATTGTGCAATTTTTTGTTGAGTAACCGGCATTATTACCTTTCCCACTTAAGGTTTTAAAATGAGCGATATCGTTATCGACAAAACAGAAATCCTCGATCTCACTTCGCAAATTGTTGCGGCGCATGTTTCAAATAACGTTGTGCCAACCGGAGATCTTCCGGGTGTTATCCAGTCGGTATTCGAAGTGATGTCAGAACTTGCGAACGGCCCGATTGAAGAACCCGTTGAAGAGTTGAAGCCGTTTGTATCGATCAAGAAGTCCATCACACCGGATTATCTGATCTGTCTTGAAGACGGCAAAAAGCTCAAGATGCTAAAACGCCATCTCAAAACATCATACGACATGACCCCTGATGAGTATCGCGAGCGTTGGGGCCTGTCGCCAGATTATCCGATGGTTGCCCCTAATTACGCGGCAAAACGCCAAGAACTTGCCAAGAAAATCGGCCTTGGTCGCAATCGTAAGAAGAAGTAAGTTGATCTTTCCCCATCGGGACAGATACTGATCGAGGCGCGCCCGCACAGGGTGCGTCTTTTTCATTTTTGGACAGGCCATGACCGCGCAGACGGATACGCAAGCGAAAGCCCCAACACCAACGAAAAAGCTCTATGTGAAAACATATGGCTGCCAAATGAATGTCTACGATTCCGAGCGTATGACCGAAACATTGGCCGGACAGGGTTATGAGGCTGTCGATACGCCGGATACTGCCGATCTCGTTCTCTTGAATACTTGCCATATTCGCGAAAAAGCCGCTGAAAAAGTCTATTCAGATCTGGGCCGCTTACGAAAGCTCGAAAAACAACGCGGAACACCGATGCAGGTCGGCGTGGCGGGGTGCGTCGCACAGGCTGAGGGCGAAGAAATCGTGCGCCGGATGCCACAAGTCGATTTGGTGGTTGGACCGCAAGCCTATCATCGCCTGCCCGAGATGTTGGATGCACTTGATGAAGGCAAAGGCGCGCAGGTTATCACTGATTTCCCCGTTGAAGATAAATTTGCCGATCTACCGAAAACACGAAAGTCTAGCGGACCTACAGCCTTCCTAAGTGTGCAGGAAGGATGCGATAAGTTCTGCGCATTTTGCGTTGTTCCCTACACACGCGGAGCAGAATATTCACGCCCTGCTCCTGATTTATTGGCTGAAGCGCGGCGGCTTGTCGATTCTGGCGCGCGCGAGATTACCCTTCTTGGTCAGAATGTTAACGCCTATCACGGAAAAGGCGAAGACGGAGATTGGAGCCTTGCTCGCCTTGTTCGCGCGATGGCAGAAATCGAAGACCTCGCTCGGATTCGGTACACCACCAGTCATCCCAACGACATGAGCGACGACCTGATTGCCGCCCATGGAGAGATCGACAGATTGATGCCGTTCTTGCATCTGCCTGTTCAATCCGGCTCCGATAAAATCCTAAAGGCAATGAATCGAAAGCATGACGCGGATAGTTACCGTCGTCTGATAGAACGCATCCGTGCCGCTCGCCCCGATATCGCGATGTCCGGCGATTTCATCGTTGGTTTTCCGGGAGAGAGCGATGAAGATTTTGAAGAAACGCTGCGCCTGATCCGCGATATCCAATACGCTCAGGCTTTCTCTTTCAAGTATAGCCCTCGCCCCGGAACACCGGCTGCTGGCGCTGAACAAGTTGCCGAAGACGTAAAAGTCGAACGGCTAGCGAGAGTGCAAGAGGCCCTATTAGAAAGCCAAGCAACATTCCAACAGGCTTGCGTTGGACAAACCATGCCGGTTCTTCTTGATCGCCCCGGGAAATTTGATGGGCAAATGATGGGGCGCAGCCCCTATCTGCAGAACGTCCATCTTACCGTTAATGCTGACCGGCGCGGAGAAATTGTTCCTGTAACAATCACTGAGGCCCATCGCAGCAGCCTCGCTGGAACTCTTGCCGCATGATCGCACTTTATTCCACAAACGCATACTAAACTGAGGAACCATTTGCCCAATATACCAGCGGACATTCAAATCGAAGACAATGCCATCGTCGCCGAACTTCTCGGACCGTATAACCGGAATATCGCCGAAATCGAACGCGCCTTCGAAGTCCAGATCAATCAACGCGGCAATATCCTCTCCGTTGTTGGCGAGCCTGAAGAAGCAAAAATGGCAACCGACGTCATCAACCGTCTTGAGGCGCGATTGAAACAAGGGCGCTCCGTAGAATCCGGTGATGTTCAGGGTGCGATACGGCTTGCACGGGGTAAACCTGCATCAAACATGGCAAGTGGTAGCGATACCGCCCCGACACGGAAAAAAGTCGAGATCCAGACCAGGAAACGTGTCATCGAGCCGCGCTCGCCAACACAACGTGACTACATCACCGCTCTGCAGGACAACAACCTGATTTTCGGTATCGGTCCGGCAGGCACAGGCAAAACTTATCTCGCAGTCGCAGCGGCAGTTGCAGCCTTTCTTGAACGCCGTGTAGAGCGCATTGTTCTCTCACGCCCGGCTGTCGAAGCGGGTGAGCGGCTTGGTTTTCTCCCCGGCGACATGAAGGAGAAAATCGACCCGTATCTCAGGCCGCTTTACGATGCATTACACGATATGCTTCCCGGTGAGACAGTGACGAAAATGCTTGAAAACGGCGTTTTTGAAGTTGCTCCCCTTGCCTTTATGCGGGGCCGAACACTGGCAAATGCCTATGTTGTGCTGGATGAGGCGCAAAACTGCACGTCGATGCAGATGAAAATGTTCCTGACCCGCTTGGGCGAGAATGCTCAGATGGCAATTACCGGCGACCCTTCTCAAGTCGACCTTCCACGCGGTGAAACGTCGGGGCTTGCTGAAGCCGTTCGTTTGCTCAACAATATCAAAGGCGTCGGGATCGTCGAGTTCACATCAGAAGATGTTGTACGACATCCTCTCGTCGCCAAAATCATCGAAGCATACGCATCTGCATCGCGGAAACATGACAAATAGCGTCACTCTTGAAATCGTCACCGAAGATGATCGTTGGTTGCAAGCACTGCCTGATGCTGAAACGCTGGCGGAACGCGCCATTCTGTCGGGTTTTACGCAAGCAAGTTATTCAGAATCAGTATCTATTTGTGTGCTCTTGACCACAGATTCGCAGATACAAACCCTTAACCAGACCTATCGTGGGAAGAACACACCAACCAATGTGTTGTCTTTTCCAGCTCAGGAAATGCCACCGATTCCAGGAGAGCCAAGCCCTTTAGGGGATATCGCGCTGGCCTATGAAACGCTTGAGCGGGAAGCAAAACAAGCAAACCTCGATTTGCGTGATCACTTTTTACACTTGATTGTACATGCTTCGTTGCATCTGATTGGATATAGTCACGATGTTGACGAGGAAGCGGACCGTATGGAAGCCCATGAAATTGCCGCTTTGTCAGAGATAGGTGTTTCGAACCCTTACGAGACTTCGACCGGAGTAACTGCAACTTATGGAACGCGAGAACCATGAACGATCCTGACAGTCCGTCTCCCGCCGCCACGGATATTTCCGTGGCTAAAGACGAGAACAGGCCATCCTTCTTCGCAAGGCTTAAAACCGCATATTTCGTATTGTTTGCGCGCGATTCGCATCTCGAAACCACTGCATCTCCCGGCACACCCGAAAATGATGCACAACAGCGGGCATTACTCGCCAATGTTCGCAAAATGGGGGAACAACGCGTCTCTGATGCAATGGTTCCGCGTGCGGATGTCATCGGTGTTGAAGCCGACACTTCGTTTGCTGAGGTCATGGAGATTTTCAGAACCGGCAGACATTCCCGCCTCCCAGTATTCCGCGAGACTTTAGATGACCCCCTTGGCTTCATTCATGCCAAAGACCTTTTCATGGCCGTTGGCGCTCAAACTGCCAATCCTTCGGTAATCGAGGGGTTCAAAACTATCAATCACCTTCGCCGAACCCTGACTGTTCCACCCTCTATGCCCTGCGGAACATTGCTGCAAACAATGCAAGCACAACGGATGCATATGGCGCTGGTTATTGACGAATATGGCGGCGTAGACGGGCTGATCACGATTGAAGACTTACTCGAATTGATCGTCGGAGAGATCGAGGACGAACACGACACAGCCAATGGTGCGACATGGCGGCTTGAAACGGATGGAACGTACATCGCCGCAGCCCGCACCTATCTTGAAGAATTTGAAGCTGAAACCGGTGTTGAGCTGCTCCACGATAAAGACGAAGATGTCGATACGCTTGGCGGGCTTTTATTTATGCTCTGCAACCGGATACCCGTTCGCGGCGAAGTCATCCGTCACCCCGATGGTCATGAATTCGAGGTTTTGGATGCTGACCCGCGCCGTATCAAACGCTTGCGCGTGACACTTAGTGGTCCCGAAGCAATGCCAGAGGACGAAGCTCACGCAGAGGCCGCTCAATAGTGGGATCATCTCGCTGGGGTGCGCGTTTTTTAGCGCTATTGGCGGGGTTACTCGCTGCCCTATCTCAACCGCCTCATTCATGGCCTCTGGTATTGGTGCTTGCTCTTCCAGCTTTATTTTTTCTTTGGACAGAGGCCAAAACAAGCGCACGCACCTTCTGGATCGGTTGGTTTGCAGGTTTAGGATATTTCGGCTTTACCTTGCATTGGATCGCCGAACCTTTTCTTGTTCAACCCGAAATTTTCGCATGGATGATCCCCTTTGCCGTCACAGGCATGGCGGGCGGGATGGCGCTTTTCTGGGGAGCCGGATTCTGGGTCGCCAAGCGCCTATGCGCCACCGGATGGGCAGCGCCTTTTGCGTTGGCCTTGGGACTTGCTGGCATGGAATGGCTACGTGGTAATATCCTCAGCGGGTTTCCGTGGAGCTTGCTCGGCTATGCATGGGTCGAGACACACCTGATACAGCTAACCGCTCACATCGGCATCTATGGGCTTACATTGTGGACGGCCCTTATTGGTTTTATGATCGGGTATTTATTGACGCTGCGCGGTATGCTCCGGCAACTCGGCTACTGCGCCGTCTTATTGGCGATCTGTGTTGGCTCATACCTCTACGCGATAGATCGTATCTTCATTGTTGAGCTGATGGAAAACAAAGGCGTCAAACGCGAGACGTCCGCACCACTTATCGGACTCGTCCAGCCGAATGTTGCTCAAAAGGATAAGTGGCAACCTCATCTGCGCGAACAGCACCTCAACGATCTACTTACGAAAACCCGAGAACTCAGCGACCAAGGCGCGGATGTCGTGATCTGGCCCGAGGCGGCAACGCCGTATCAACTGGATAAGATTCCGCAACTACGCACGATGATCGCGGAAGCCCTTAAACCGGGCGGGATACTTCTTGCGGGTGGTATTCGTGTCGAAGGAACGGATGCCTACAACAGCCTGATCGCCATCGATTCAACCGGCACAATCCTCGACACATACGATAAACAGCACCTCGTTCCATTCGGCGAAAAAATGCCTCTTGAACCGCTCTTATCGAGGATCGGCTTGCGTGCGATGATCTCGCTTCCGGGTGGTTTCACCACAGGCAAAGCGCGCGAACGCAGCATGAGCGTTGGCGAGTTGCCCCCCTTCGTACCGATGATCTGTTACGAAGCGATTTTCCCCGCTGAAATCATGCGCCGGGCCGCCAAAGGCGATTGGCTTGTGCAAGTGACCAATGACGCTTGGTTCGGCAATTGGGTCGGACCTTACCAGCATCTCGCGATGGCTCGTGTACGGGCCATTGAACGCGGCTTGCCCGTGGCACGCGCTGCAAATACCGGCGTTTCTGCAATGATCGACGCTTACGGACGGATACAAAAATCGCTCCCTCTCAACGAGGCGGGGACCGTGCTTGCACCACTGCCAAAACGACGCGCTTCAACGTATTATGCGCGCTACGAAGACATCCCCTTTGGTTTGGGCTTGCTCATTTGTTTGGGGCTGACACTGCTGGGTCGAAGCCGCCGCCGACCGGAATCGCGCTAACCCGCTTTCTCGCCTGCCGGTTTTTCATCCGTGCCAAGGGCATCCGCAAGTCGCATCTTCGCAGAGCCAGGACGAAGGGGTTGCTGCTGTGTCGGCGCAGGCGCCCAACCATGAAGAAACGCAATTTCAAATGTTGCTGTGACATTGCCCGTTGCATCAACTGATCCGGCATAAAGCTCTAACATTCGGGCAAGCGTATCCCGGCGAAGCGGCGCTTTATGCCTGTCACGCAATACGTTGCTTTCTCCCATCGCGCGCAAATCTGTGAGCAAACGAAACGGATTAGCATAACGAACCGGGATAACTTCACGGTCCGCCACGGGAAGTGCCAGCCCCGCACGTTGCAACAATCCGCCCAGGTCACGCAGATCGGCCATAGGCGCAATACGCGGACTAAGCCCCCCAGTCGTTTCCACTTCAGCGTGGGTTAGATGGGTCCGCAGTTCTTGCAAAGTGCTTCCGGCAAAAAGCGCTGCCATAAGCAAACCGTCAGGCTTCAAAGCACGGCGCATCTGGATCAAAGACCCCGGCAGATCATTCGTCCAATGCAACGTCAGCGGCGCAACGATCAAATCGAGACTCGCATCAGCCAATGGCAAGGCTTCTTCATCTGCAACAAGCGTAACAGCATCAGGAACCGCCTTCGCCGCCATTTGCGCCATCACCGGCGACGCATCAAGTTGGAACAATCTCTCAATCCCGAAGCGGCCTTGCAAAGCCGCCGTCATCGCACCGTTACCCGCACCAATCACCGCCACCGATGGAAAACTGCGTTTAATGTCTTCCAACCGCTCGATTGTGCGTTCTACGGTCTCAGTCAGCAAAAAGTCCGCATCCGCAAAACGCGCGGCGGCGCGGTCTCTGCGTTTTCTCCAAAGCGCTCGGTCGAACGGGCCTAATGCATCATCGGTATTTTTAGGGGGAACTCTCATTCGACTTAAGATAGTGTTTTTATAACGAAAGGGGGAGGCGTCTTTGCGACATCTCGGGGGATTTGTCATACGGAGTGTTGCCGATGCGTTATATCCGCCCGGCTGCATGGCTTGTTCTGCTCCGGTAGCAGATGCACGAATGCTTTGCGCTCCGTGTTGGAGTGATGCCCATTTAATTGATGGCACATCTTGCGACGGCTGCGGAACGCCGATGCCTTTGGCTTTAGCACGTGGCGACATAATTCGCTGCGATGCATGTCTCACACGGCCTATGTCATGGGATCGGGGCCGTGCCGCCGCGCTCTATGCTGGCAGTGCGCGCTCTATGGTGTTGGCTCTCAAACACGGTGACAAGCCCGATATTGCCCATACTCTCGGTCAATGGATGCTGCGCGCCGGCAGAAGATATCATCACCGAGTCTGATGTGGTTATTCCGATTCCCTTGCATTGGCGGCGTTTCTTAAAGCGTCGGTATAATCAATCCGCTGAACTCTCCCGCATTATTGCGAGGCATTCCGGCAAACCGCACGGGCCGGACCTGCTGCGCCGGATACGCCCGACAGATATGCAACTCTCTCATTCGGCGAAACAACGATCAGACAATGTGAAAGGTGTCTTTGAAGTTCCCGCCCATATGCGACCCGTGGTTCGAGGTAAAAAAATCCTGCTCGTTGATGATGTTTTGACCACAGGGGCCACGCTTAATGCCGCGACAACTGCTTTGCGAGAATGCAGCGCTGCACACGTATCCATCGTGGTTTTCGCCCGTGTAGAGCAATCAACGAAGTTTTGATCCAAATTAAGGAATCACTCATTATAAAAGCGGGATAACCAAGGAGATCTAGATGGCGAATGTTGAAATTTATACCAAAATGACTTGTGGCTACTGCATGATGGCCAAAAGAATGTTGAAATCCAAAAACATAAGCTACACAGAATATCCCGTCGGCGGCGATGCAGCGAAACGCGAAGAGATGATCAAGCGTTCGAACGGAGGCCGCACGGTTCCTCAGATTTTCATCGATGGTCAGCATATCGGTGGTTTTGATGACATGAACGCCTTGAACAAAGCAGGCAAGCTTGATCCTCTGCTGGCAGCATGATCTTGCGGGCTGCGGTCGTTCAAACGAATGCAACGGACGACGTCGCACATAACATTGATCGCAGCACCGCACTGATCCGCCAAGCGGCAGCGGATGGTGCGACTTTCATCCAAACGCCGGAAGTCACAAACATGATTCCGGCGACAGGGGATGACCTTTTCCGCCTGATCCAAGATGAGAAAGACGATCCCGCCTTATCCGAGCTTCGTGCCTTAAGCGCTGAACTCGGGATTACGTTACATATCGGATCGCTTGCTCTGAAATCCGAAGACCCGGACCGGGCGGCAAATCGTGGCTTTCTCATAGACCCCAAGGGCCGAATTATCGCGCGCTACGACAAAATTCACATGTTCGAAGCCGATCTCGGCGACAAAGGAAAATACCGCGAGGCCGCTCGTTACCGCCCCGGCGATAGGGCGGTCTTAGCCGAGACAGCGGGTACAAAAATCGGGATGGGCATCTGTTATGACATGCGGTTCCCCAACCTCTTCCGCGACTTAGCCCAAGCCGGAGCATCCATCCTAACCGCACCAAGCGCCTTTACAGTCCCCACAGGAAAGGCCCATTGGCATACATTACTACGCGCTCGGGCCATTGAGAATGGCTGTTTCATGATCGCAGCGGCACAATGGGGACCGCATGGCGGCAAAGACGAAAGCGCCATGCGGGAAAGCTATGGCCATTCGATCATTGTAAGCCCTTGGGGGGACGTGCTGGCCGATGCAGGAGAAGGCGAAGGGGTTGCAGTCGCCGACCTTGATCTCACGCATGTTGATAAAGCCCGCAAACGGATTGGCTCGCTTACACAAGGCCGTGACGTGACTGTCGAGATTGCGTCAGCATAATAGAATAAAGACCGTCGGTAAGACCAAAAAACATCTTATCGGGTAGACTCAAAAAACAGTTTCCTGACCGGAGATGAACATGCCCCGCCGTTTTATCCACATTGCTGCTGTCGTTCTCGTCTCGCTTTCTGCTGCGGCCTACACAGTCGATATAGTCGGCGCAAAAAGCGACTCAGTCAAAAAAACCGTGCTGGAAACTTTTTCAAAGCCTTGGGCAATGACGTTTTTACCCGATGGTCGCGCCTTGGTGACAGAAAAAGGCGGCACGTTATGGCTCGTCGGTCAAAACGGCAAAAAATTTGGCCGTATTTCTGGCGTTCCAAGTGCCAAAGTAAGGGGCCAAGGGGGTCTAGGCGATATTATTTTGCATCCCGATTATGCAACGAACAATATTGTCTATCTGTCTTACGTTGAGCCTGATGCGGATGATTCTTCGCTCAGCGGAGCTGCGGTGGTCCGCGCCAAACTTTCCCTGACCGAAGCCAATGGCAATCTGACGAATTCAGAAATCATCTGGCGGCAAGTTCCCAAGGTCACAGGAAGCGGTCATTTCGGGCATCGCATGGCTTTCGCACCGGATGGTCATTTGTTCATCACCTCTGGCGAGCGGCAAAAATTCGACCCCGCGCAAGATATGTCGATGAATCTCGGTAAAATCATCCGCTTAACTGATACTGGCGGTATTCCGGCGGATAATCCGTTTGCCGCGCAAGGCGGCGTAGCGGCAGAAGTCTGGAGCCTTGGCCATCGCAATCCTCTGGGCATTGCTTTTGCGAAAGATGGACAGCTTTGGGCGCATGAGATGGGTCCGCGTGGTGGCGACGAGCTGAACCAAATCGTTCGAGCCGCAAACTACGGTTATCCCGAAGTGTCAGAAGGCAGCCATTACAGCGGCATTCCAATCGCGTCGCACAGCACCAATGCCAGCCATAAAAAGCCAGCAATTGCTTGGGTTCCCTCGATAAGCCCCTCCGGACTCATCATCTATGACGGCGATGATTTCCCGGATTGGAAAGGCAATATCCTGATGGGAGGATTATCAGGGCGTGCATTGCTCCGCATCATTCCTACTGCAACAGGCGCAACCGAAGCCGAGCGCATTAAATGGGGAAAACGCATCCGCGAGGTCGAGCAAGGCCCGGACGGGATGCTTTACGTGCTCGAGGACGGTAAAGGTGGACGGTTGTTGCGGTTAGACCCTCCCGAATAGAATACAGGCAGCATCTTCCCTTTTGGGAGCACACCGTCCTATAAGTCAGCGTTGATTTCTGACGGAGTTCTCATGTCCTTCAATACTTTCGGCCATCTTTTCCGCGTTACGACTTGGGGCGAGAGCCACGGCCCGGCGCTCGGCTGTACCGTGGATGGCTGTCCTCCAGGAATTGCGATTGATGAAGCCGGCTTGCAACATTGGCTTGATCTCAGAAAACCGGGGACCAGCAAATACGTCACCCAACGGCGGGAACCCGATCAGGTTAAAATTCTCTCCGGTGTCTTTGAGGGTCAAACGACCGGCACGCCCATTCAGTTGATGATCGAGAACGCAGATCAACGGTCAAAAGACTATGGCGATATTAAAGACCAATTTCGTCCCGGCCACGCCGATTATACCTATTTCACCAAATACGGCCTCCGAGACTATCGTGGTGGCGGTCGTTCTTCAGCACGCGAGACAGCGGCGCGTGTCGCCGCCGGAGGTATTGCAAGGGCTGCGCTCGCCACGATGCTGCCTGCCCTGACATTGCGTGGAGCGATGGTTCAAATCGGCGAGCAAAGTATCGACCGTAGCCGGTGGGATTGGTCTCAAGTTGGTGAAAACCCGTTCTGGTGTCCTGACAGCATCGCGGCGACCGAATGGGAAACTTATCTCGATGATATCCGCAAAGACCACGACTCGGTCGGTGCTGTAATCGAAATCGTGGCTGAAGGTGTTCCGACAGGTCTTGGCGCTCCGATATATGCCAAGCTCGACACCGACCTCGCTGCTGCAATGATGTCTATCAATGCGGTCAAAGGCGTAGAAATTGGAGACGGGTTTGCCGCCGCCGCCCTGCGCGGATCTGAAAATGCCGATGAAATAAGCATGGGAAATGACGGTCCGCGCTTTGGCTCTAATCACGCCGGGGGTATCTTGGGCGGCATTTCATCGGGGCAAGATCTCGTGGTCCGCTTTGCAGTCAAACCGACCTCATCCATTCTGACACCGCGCAAATCTATTGATCGGTTCGGCAAGGAAGTCGAAATCGTTACCAAAGGCCGCCACGACCCTTGCGTTGGCATTCGCGCCGTTCCCGTGGGCGAAGCAATGGCCGCATGTGTGATCCTCGACCACGTTCTCTTGCACCGTGGTCAAATCGGAGAGAACCAAGGAATCATCACATCCTGAGTATGGGAATAGTCCCGCAATGAAGCTGCTTGCTGATAGCGAAAACACACTGCCAAGCCTACCCGATGGGCCTTTAATCGTTTTCGATGGCGTATGCGTTTTATGCAGTCGGTTTGCCCGTTTCGTGATTGAGCACGACCCGGATCGAAACTTTTATTTCACCACCGCACAAGGCGAACTCGGACAGGCACTCTATCGGTATTTCGATCTCGACACGACGAATTTTGAAACAAACATCGTGATAGTGGATGGCAACGCTTGGGGAGAATTGGACGCCTTCGCCCATGCGATGGCGCGACTCCCGTACCCCTATCAATGGCTTAAAATTGTTCGCTGGATACCGGAACCACTTTCCGGATGGCTCTATCGCCGGATCGCGCGCAACCGTTATCAATTATTTGGAAAAACTGAGACATGTATGATCCCGCCAACGGATTGGCAGGATCGTTTTATAAGCTAGGCTTGGACCTGCTTCAGGAAAGCCGTTTTGCCTGATCGACCCAACGGTCGCGAACAATCCGCCCCTTAAAGCGCAACTTGCTATCGACCCATGCAATATCGGTAGAAGAAAAGTCGCTGATCTGACCAAAATAATAGATACCGAGACTGTTCAGCAAATCTTCCAGTTTTGGTCCGACACCTTTGATTCTTTGCAAATCGTCTTTTGCGCCTTGTGACGCTGAACTCAGCAATCCTGCAGGTCGGTTGCTGTCATCAGCAACAAACTCGCCGGACTCAATAAGGCGCATTGCCTCGGCCTCTCCGGCTGACATCTCAGCGGCTTCGTCACTTTCAGACATCGTGTCAAGTTCACGCCCTGCATCTGCGAGCGCCCCGACACGGGCTGCGCGCCCTCCGGCAGACGGAGAGTTCATCAAATCCCGGGCTTGCGGAATCCAATTATCGCGCTCGACTCTCCCTGGAAACCCGAGTGTCTGGTTGGCCCATTCCTGATCGCTATCGCTAAAATCAGCTATCTGTTCGTAGTAATAGATGCCTTTGTCGTTCAGTTGCTTTTGTAGAACGTGACCAACACCTTTGATAGCGGTCAGATCATCCGGATCGCGCCCTTCGATGGGCTTCGACAGCAGACCAGCAGGAGCAGCGACGGTAGGTTCGGTGTCACCCGTCCCTGATGCAGCCGCAGCATCCATCAAACCTTGCGCTTGAGGAACCCAACGGTCACGAACGGCGCGGCCTTTAAAGTCCAACTCGCGATCTGCCCAAGCAAGATCGGAACCGGAGAATCCAGCAATCTGATCGTAGTAATAAATACCCTGATCATTGAGCTTACCGTTGATCTTAGGACCAATCCCTTTGATCTTTGTCAGATCATCAGGAGACTTTCCTGAACGCGGAGCCTCCAATCGGCTGGCAGGTGCAGCAATTTCTTCACCGGAGGCAAGCAAGCGTTCAGCCTCGACCTCTTCGGCGGACAATTCGCTCGGGACATCGACCAACAACGCGGAGTCATCACCGTCAGCGCCACCCTCATTGGCAGGGGCGCTTTGCCTGATATCGCCTGCGAGCAGTTTTGCTTGAGGAATCCAACGGTCGCTCACAACCCGACCTTCAAGATTCAACGTCCGATCAGCCCACGCAATATCCGGCCCGGTAAATCCAGCAATCTGATCATAGTAATAGATCCCATGACGGTTTAGGCGCGCTTGTGTAGGTTTGCCGATGCCGTTGATCTTGGTGAGATCGTCGTTATCATAACCGGGCGTCGGTGCATCGAGTTTGTTGGATGGACCCTTCGGGATTGTACCCGAAGCCAACAAGCGTTCCGCTTCGGATTCTTCACTGCTTAACCCACCAAAATCTGTATCGGCAGCCTCTGCTATGTCAGCGCCTTTTTGATCAGAGGCATTCTCAGCAGCTTGTTCTTTTGACCATAAGTCCTGACGTAACTTACTGGCTTCTTCCCGTGATGCGGCCAGTTTTTGATCAGCCGTCATGCCGCTTTCGTCTGAAACAGCATCATCACTCAGACCCAGACGTTTGCGTAGCGCACGAACTTCTGCACGCGAAGCCTCTAACTCTGCGCTGGGTGCTTCTCCTGCAGGTGATGTTCCTGTCGTTGAAGCCGCCGCCGCGCCCGCAAGGGCTGCGCCTCCGACCCCGGCACTAGCCGCACCTGAACTGCCTGTGCCAGCACCTGCGTCCGTTGATCCTGACGCGTCATTACGGGATGTTGTATCAGTCGTTTTCTCAGAGGAAGAAGCTACCGCCCCTGTCGTTGCACTTTTATTGTCAGTGCCATCATTCGAACCGAAAGAATTTTTATCCGTCGCAGCAGCACTTGACGCAGATGCTCCGCTACCCGACCCAGAAGTACCAGTGCCGGCACTTAAGTCCTTATTTTCTGCAGAACCAGACGTTCCTGATGCACCACCGTCCGACATGAAGCTCGCAGCATCAGCACCGCTTGCCTTATCATTTTGGGAAGCTGCACGATCATCAGGAGCGCTCGTTTTTGTATCTGAGCGACCCGATGCCAAAGGCGCCGTAGAGCTGGTCTGCGCCGAAGTTCCCATGTCAGAACCGTCACGCTTCGTATCAGAGGAAGATCCGGTCGTTCCTCCGCCTAGATTCGCCGACGTGGTATCTGAATCTTTCGCTACACCACTTCCCGAAGATTGACTGCCAGTTGCACCTGACGCAGATGTCGTTGCTCCGGTAGACGCATCGGATTGACCGGCACTTCCAGACGCATCGCTCGTCGTACCAGCATGATTTGCGCCGCTTACACCGGAACGACCAGCTGTTTTTTCACTGTCTAAAAGACTTGAGCGCGCGTTGTCCTGCCCGCTTTCAGCATCGCTGTCGTTATTAGCGTAACGCATTGCGGCGGTTCCTGCCGCGAGCGTACCGATTGCACCTGTCGCCAAACCGCCACGGTCTGATGCATCTTCCGGCATTGGATGCGTCTCAAGAGAACCGCACCATTCACCCCCAAGCCAAAAGCGTCTGGCCAACCAGCCAAGGATCATACCTCCCAGCACAGTAAAAAGTGTGAGCAGCAGCATCGCAAATTTTATCATGGTGTCAGTTCCCGTTATTTCGGATCGCCGACCTCGCCCCGATCGATCAATTCAATGTCATTCCCGAATCCAAATTGGTTCGCGCGGGCAAGCCAGCCCAAAATTGCGCCACCGAGTGCGACAGCCACAACATAAACAATCATAAGAAATGTCGTCATTTTCTAATGTCCCCTTCGTTCGCCCCGAACATTGCCCCCAGAAATTTGAAGACCATTTAGTATCAGCTTAAAGCGCGTAATCAGCAAAGTACGCAGGGACCGCAGCACGTCGCAAGTACCCTTCATCTTTTGCCCGCACCAAATTGGCACATCTTTTTAGGCAAAAACACGGATACGTTAGATTTTTGTGCCTACACAATCGATTTTTTAAAATTTCTAAGTGCAACTTTTTTCAGTTTTCATGATTTTTATGCATAATTTTCAATTAGATACATAAGACTTCTGCCTTAAAAATAAGACACGCGGGCCATCCGCTTAGATACATCGAAATGATCAGATAACGGACAGATTTACATCAAAAGACATCTGCCTTCCGCACGTCAAAATAGACCAAAAGAGCGTTGCCAACGGAGCGACACGCAACCATAAGCGGTTAAGATCCAATCCGTCCGGTTATTTTTTACCGACGAACGCCCCTAAATTTAGTCCACTTGACCCTTTCGCCTCGGGCGCATTCACCCGAATAGTCGCGTTCTTCGGATCGTAGGGGCTGTCCTCCACGACTTCGCAATCCCACAGGTCGTTGAGCATCCGCAGTTTCAGTTTTGTGCCCACCGCCTCGTGTTCCGGCTTCACGTAACCCAGACCTATTTGCTTGCCGAAATGCACGGAATATCCACCAGACGTAAGCCGTCCCACGCGGGTCGTGCCATCAGGCAGATACAGCGCCTCACGTCCCCATGGATCGGCATCGGATGGGCCATCAATCAACAGGGTCACGCATTTGCTGCGAATGCCTGTTTTTTCCATCGCTTCCTTGCCTTTGAAGTCTTTCGACAGATCAACAAAGCGATCAAGACCCGCTTCTAAAGGAGTCGCATCGCGCCCTAGATCAGTTCCGAACGCACGATAGGATTTCTCGATACGGAGCCAGTTTTGCGCTCGACCACCACAAAGTTTCAAACCCAGCGGCTCGCCTGCCGCAGTGATGCGGTCATACAGATAGTTCTGCATCTCGATAGGATGGTGCAGTTCCCAACCCAGCTCACCAGTATAGGCAACGCGGATCGCATGAGTCGGGCACATACCAAGGTCGATTTTCTTGGCGGATAACCAAGGGAAGGCTTTGTTCGTAAACTCGGCTTTCGGATTCTCGGCGTAAACAATGGCTTCCATCAAATCGCGCGATTTTGGTCCAGCCAGCGCAAAGACACCCCATTGAGTCGAGACATCCTGAATCTCAATCCAGCCCAATTCATCGCGCTTGGACGCCGCCATCTTACGGAGGTAATCACTGTCGTATTCCTGCGCCGCACCCGCAGACACGCAGTAATACTCGTCATCAGACAATCGAACGATGGTGAATTCCGTCCGCACGGTCCCGGCAACCGTCAAAGCATATGTCAGGTTGATACGGCCAATCTTCGGCAGCTTGTTACAGGTCAGCCAGTCAAGAAAGGCAGTCGCGCCCGGACCTTTGACCATATGTTTGGTAAAGGCTGTTGCATCAAACAACCCGACCCCGCCGCGCACTGCATCGGCCTCTGCTTTGGCATATTCCCACCAACCGCCGCGCCGGAATGAGCGAGAGTCATGATCAAAGCTATCAGGCGCGTCCTTTGGTCCGAAATAGTTGGGACGCTCCCAGCCATTCGCTTGACCAAACTGCGCACCCTCAGCCTTCATGCGATCATAAGCCGGAGCCGTTCGAAGAGGCCGCGCCGCGGGACGTTCTTCGTCTGGATGGTGCAGGATATAAACGTGCTCGTAGCTCTCTTCGTTCTTTTTGACCGTATAATTGCGGTTAACCCACTTCCCGAACCTGCGCGGGTCTAGCGACCACATATCAATCTCAGCTTCGCCCTCAGTGATAAGCTGCGTCAGGTAATGCCCTGCACCACCCGCAGCCGTAATCCCGAACGAGAACCCTTCCGCGAACCAGAAATTCTCCACATTCGGCGCGGGACCAATCAGCGGATTACCGTCCGGCGTGTAGCAAATCGGGCCGTTGAAATCGTCCTTCAAGCCGCAGTCTTCAGAGGAAGGGATGCGGTGGATAAAGGATGCATATTCTTCCTCGATCCGTTCCAGATCGAGTTGCAGCAAATCAGCACGGAAGTTTTCAGGCACACCCCATGTTGCCCAAGCCGGTGCATTGCGTTCGTAAGGGCCGAGAATCCAACCACCGCGTTCCTCACGCACATACCATTTTGCATCGGCATCCCGCAGAACCGGATGCTCGCCATTGTCTTTGCGCCATTCCTGCAGAGCTTTGTCAGGTTCGGTCACGATATACTGGTGTTCCACCGGAATCGCCGGAATATACGTATTGACCATCGAAGCAGTGCGTTGAGCGTGATTGCCTGTCGCAGTAATGATATGCTCACAGCGGATTTCGAAAGTCTCTTCCGTTCCGATCAGCGAATTTCCGCGCTCGGCCATAATCCGGCCCATCACGACCCATTCATCGCCCTCACGACGATAGCCATCCACCTGAGCACGGCGGACAATCTCGACGCCGTTCATCCGTGCGCCTTTAGCCATCGCCTGAGAAACATCGGCAGGGTTTATATAACCATCAGTCGGGTGATAGATCGCACCCTTGAGGTCTTCCGTACGGACCAAAGGCCAGCGTGATTTGATCTGTTCAGGCGTCAACCATTCGTAGGGGACGTCACAGGTCTCAGCCGTGGTCGCATAGATCATATATTCGTCCATGCGCTCTTGTGTTTGAGCCATCCGCAAATTGCCAACGACTGAAAAGCCAGCATTCAAGCCGGTTTCTTCTTCCAGCGCTTTATAGAGCTTGATCGAATAGTCGTGGATATGCGTCGTCGCATAGCTCATGTTGAAATAAGGCAACAAACCCGCTGCATGCCATGTTGATCCGGCGGTCAGCTCATCGCGTTCGAGCAACACCGTGTCCGACCAACCTGCCTTTGCCAAATGATAGGCAATCGAACAGCCGACCACACCGCCACCAACAACCACCGCCCGTGCATGAGTCTTCATCGCCAATACCCTTGATCAAGTTTGAGCAGAGAATGAAGGATGCGCCGCAACAAGGGAAGATTTTCAGCGACCGAGCACGGACGATTTGCGACTTACGGCGTTTTCCGTTCGCCGGTCAGCATCCAAATTCCGGTGGCAACGACGATCAAGGACCCAAGGATTGTCCATTGATCCGGTTTTTCCCCTAACAACAGATACGCCACCAGAAAAGCCGCAACCAACCGTGAGTATCGAAACGGCGCGACTGCGGACACTTCGCCTAGTCGCATGGCCTGCGTAATGGCATAATAGGCCACCGCCCCGCAGACGCTCGACGCAATCAACACAATATTTGTCTCAAGACCGAAATCGAAAGGAACATCTAGCATGTTTTGGATTAACCAACCGAGCGGCAACAACAATATGCAGGCAATCAAAGAAACCGCCGCCGAAGAATGGCTTGGATCAAGAACTCTCGTGGCAACGTCGCGAATCGACAAACCGATAACAGCCATCAAAACCAGAGGCGAGGCAGGATGAAACGAGGCAAGTCCGGGCCTTACAATGATCATAACCCCCACGAACGCTATCCCAACGGCAACCCATCGACGTAAAGTCACTTTCTCTCTCAAAAATACCGCCGCACCGAGCATCACGATGATCGGTTGGATTTGTAGAATTGCCGATGCATCGCCGACCGGCATCTTCGTGAGCGCAGATGTAAATCCGACAACACCGATGAGATCCCCAACCGTCCGCAGGACAACAACGCGATCCAGCACTGTCGCTCGGGTCAAATGTTGGCCGGAATAAAGCATCATCCCGCCGAAGAGGACCAATCCACTCAAACCGAGATAGAGAATAATCTGCCCCGGCCCCGCACCGCCCGATCCTGTTTCCGAGGACCATTTAATCAGCGTATCGGCAAGCGCGAAGCCAAACATCGACGCGATCATGAGCAAAATCGCCAAGCCGTTGCGTTCAGGTCTTGGCGTCATAAAAGCCGCGCCCATCGAATAATCATCTTATGATTCTTATACGCATTTGACGTCATTACATTCCTTATTAAGCGAGCAAACGCCAACCCGATCTCGACCTACTGTGAAAGTCACGGCATACTGCCTCTGATGTAACATGCATTACACAGCGGAACGAGGCCGGGAATGACCAATCAAACAAGCGTCAAATTGCTCGATGATGGTGCTGCGATACAGGTTGCATGGCCGGGCGGCGATGCGCGATTTCATGCGGTGTGGTTGCGCGATAATGCCCTTGATGAACAGACGCGCTCCGCAACCAATGGCCAGCGCCTCATTACCTTACAAGATATTCCTGCCGAAACCCGCATTGGCGAAGCCAAAATCACCGATACCGCCCTCGATATCCGCTTCGCCCCGGAAGGCAAACAAACCAGCTTTCCGCTCGATTGGTTGCGCGCGCATGCCTATGATCGCAGTGACGCTCTGCCCCTAGGCCGGATGGCCCCCGGTATCAAACCTTGGAATGGGACGCTCGATCTTACCGATATCTCCGGCGATTTCGCCGCCGTTGAGACATCACCAACAGCCCGTCGGGACTGGCTTGCCAGCGTCAATCGTTATGGCTTTGCCACGCTCTCAGGGGGTCCAGTGGAAAACGGCGCTTTGCTGCGGGTGGCCGACCTATTCGGCTATGTCCGTGAGACAAATTACGGGAAATGGTTTGAAGTCCGCACAGAGGTCAATCCGAGCAACCTCGCCTATACCGGACTCGGATTACAGGCGCATACCGACAACCCATACCGCGACCCTGTGCCAACACTGCAAATTCTTTACTGCCTTGAGAATTCAGCAGAGGGCGGCGAAAGCCTAGTGGTTGACGGGTTCGCCGCTGCCGAGCGCCTGCGGCGCGAAAGCCCGCGCGGGTTCGATTTACTGTCCCGCTATGCCGCCCGGTTCGAATATCGCGGGTCTGCGGGTGTGCATCTATACTCCCGCCGTCCGATGATCGAAGTCTCCGCCGATGGTGAATTAACCGCCATCCGCTTCAACAACCGAAGCACGGCCCCGCTGACAGATATTCCCTATGACGACATGGCGGATTACTACACCGCCTATCGCCTTTTCGGAGATATTATCGAAGACCCCACAATGGCTGTGACCTTTAAACTCGAACCCGGCGAGTGCTTCATTGTTGATAACACACGCGTTTTGCATGGCCGTAAAGGATATGCCGCCACTGGTGGATCACGGTGGTTGCAAGGGTGTTATGCAGACAAAGACGGCTTGCTCTCGACCCTCTCAGCGTTGGAGGCGGCATGAAGACCGATCTCACACGTGAGACCATCGTACCATTTCTCGCCGATATTTTCGAACGGCGCGGCGGCGAGGAATATCTCGGGGAACAAGTGACAATGGCCGAACACATGCTGCAAGGGGCATATTTCGCCGAGCAAAGCGGGGAAGATGAACAAATCATCGTCGCAGCATTGCTGCATGATATCGGTCATTTCACCTCTGAGTTCGGTATGTTTTCGATGGATGATACCGAGGACCGCTATCACGAAGAAGCGGGGGCAAAGATATTAGAACGGTTTTTCCCGCCTATAGTAACTGATTGTGTTCGCCTGCATGTTGCCGCCAAGCGCTATCTCTGCGCCGCGCGGCCCGAATATTTTGACCGCCTATCAGAAGCCTCGATCCATTCCCTGAACCTTCAGGGCGGCCCGATGAACACTGAAGAGGTCGCAGAGTTTGAAACAAACCCAAATGCCAAAGCCATCGTAAAGGTTCGCTATTTGGACGATGAAGGCAAAGTCGCCGGACTAGAAACTCCGCCCTTCGCCCATTTTGCTCCGATGGTTCAAAATGTCGTCGATGCCCATTGTGGGGTTGGGGCAAGCGCTTAAAACGCCGGTTATTCTGTAATCACATACCTTCAACCAGCGCTGCCGCCTCGGTCAAATCACTGACGATATGAGCAGGAGCCGACCCAACATAATCAAGCGGTGCGCCAGCGCGATTTACCCAGATCGTCTGAAAGCCATAGGCGCTCGCATGGGTCGCATCCCAGCAATTCGAGGAAAAGAAGGCGACCTCGGCGGGTTGCACATCCATCCGCGCGCCGACAAGATCATAAACTTTACGATGCGGTTTAAAGACACCGACCGCCTCAACTGAGATGCTCGCATCAAGCACGTTTCCGATTTTCGCACTGTTGATCGCCGCGTTAAGCATATCATCCGACCCGTTCGAGAGGATCGCAGTGCTGTACCCAGCGGTTTTAAGCGCCGCCAACATCGCCGGGACTTCGGGATAAGCGGAAAGTTTTTGATAAAGACCAAGCAATGTCTCCCGCATTGCCGGATCGTCGATTTTCAACACTGCCAAAGCATAATCCAACCCGTCCTGAGTCACTTCCCAAAACGGTTTGTAATCATCGGCCACTGCGCGAAGCCATGAATACTCAAGCTGTTTCAACCGCCAAATCTCGGCAAGCTGAGGCCAACATTCGGCAAGGCGCTCTCCACCCGGTGCTTTCGCTGCTTCGCGCGCAGCGGCAGCTACATCGAATAGAGTTCCATACGCATCGAAAACGCAGGCTTTAATCGTCATGGTGGTCACTCCCGTTTGATAAAAGGATATTTGACCCCGCAGCCGCTTGTGTCCACGATTAGATTGAGAAGTTCAGGAGTTTGTCATGATCACCCGCCGCACATCCCTTGCCGGCCTCGCGGCCTTCGCCGCCATGCCTTTGCATGCTCAGGAAAACCTGCCGCTCAAATCTGTTCGCGTCGGATCAAAACGTGTCCGTTATCTCAGCCGGTTAGCGGGCACTGCCAAAGCCCCCATGCTGCTCTGTTTTGGCGGAGGAGATGCAAATCAAGGCATCGCGGAATATTACGATCAGGTCTACACGCCCGAAAGCGTCTACCAAGATCACCACATCATTTTACCTATCGGACCTCCCCGTCGACGCTTTTTTCAATTCACCAACCGAGAAGCACGCGAGATGATCTCAGCAATTACTGCGGCGGAACCCATCGAAGGGCGCGGTTTGATTTCGGGCGTTAGCAATGGCGGGCGCGCCGCTTTCACCTTCGCTCGCGCTGCGCCTGAAGCTTTTCGAGGATTGGTTACGATGCCGGGCGCTCTTGGCGGACGCATAATTCCCCGCGCATGGAGCGATTACGCCATGGTTCTCGCCTATGGCACACAAGACCCCACATGGGCCAACGAAAGCCAACGTGCGCACGCGGCTCTTCGTGGAAAAGTCGGCGCAATCGAACAGCTCGCACTCACCGGGCAAGGACATGTTGTCGGACCTGATTACGACATTGATCCAGTCTACGCGCGCCTCAAAGCATTAGAAACGCGGCTTGGGCGGTTATAACCCGGCATCATCGCCCGATTAAAAGCCTATTAAGTGACATAAAATCTCGGTGCAGTATTTCAGGATTTTGATGAATCAAATTTCGAGCTAGGTTACGAGAAAGAGGCAAAAGCATTCTACCGGAGGGTTTATGTCGCGGACGCCGACCGATCACGCGCAGCGCATCGCACTGGCCAACGAACTGCACGCCCGCCCCTTTGCTCTGTTAAAGCCCCCCTGTCGAGTATCGTCACTGGCGATGACATGTGCACCGGATCAAGTCGCGGCAATGCGCGCGCACCTCCTTGCCCTTTGCGATAGATTTGGAACCCCTCACCCTGCTGAAAACGCGCCGCAACTGCTCGCGGACTTTGGAAGGTTTCAGATTAAGTGGGAACAGCATACCGAATTTGTCGCTCTGACGATAATGACCGGACCCGCTGATGAAAGCAGCGTGCCCTTTGACGCGCCAGCATTAAATTTGCTTCCTAAGGATTGGGTTGCACAAATTCCCGGCTCTGTTCTCGCAGCTGTCCATGTCCATTGCGAAACACGTAATGAAGGCTTCGATCTTGAAGATAAGATGGTTCCACGCCACATCGGCCCTCACTTCCATAAGCAAAGCCTCATCGGGGGCAGCGTTTTTGGAGATCAGGCTCGGTTTTGGGGCGATTTCCGTATTCATGAAGATGGCTTCATGCGCTTCGCCGTACAATGCGATGCCAGTTTCGAAGAAGCGTTACTGGGCCGATTGATCCAACGCCTCATTGAAGTTGAGACTTATCGTGCTGCGTCGATGTTAGCGGTGACAGATGCGCGCGGTGTATGGCCACGGCTCAACGAGATCGACAATGCATTAGCCGAAGCAACTGGCAGCATTGGCGGCAATGAATCCGAAGCAGAACGCCAAATTCTTGACAGCATCACAGAATTGTCCGCTGAAATCGAACAAATCACCGCAGCAAATTCATTCCGTCTCGATGCAGCACGCGCCTATTCCGCTATTGTCTGGCGCAGGATTGACGTCTTATCAGCACAACCCATCATCGGGCTGATAGATCTTAAAGCATTCATGATGAGGCGATATGCCCCCGCAATGAATAGCTGCGAAGCAACCCGCGCACGCCTTGCCACCCTTTCTGAACGTGCAACGCGAGTCGCGACCCTGCTGAGAACGCGCATCGACGTGGCACTGGAAGAGCAAAACCGCGAACTCCTTGCCTCTATGAATGCCCGCAGCGCAACACAGTTACGCCTGCAAGAAACCGTCGAAGGTTTCTCTGTTGTTGCTATCAGCTATTACGCTGTCAGTTTGGTCGCATTGCTCATCGCACCATTGAGCAAAAAGATTGGCCTTTCATCCGATTGGACAAAAGCTGCCGTCGTCGTACCCGTACTCATCCTCGTTTGGATGTTTATCCGCAGGGTCAAAGCAAGAGCAATGCGGGAAATGGAGTAAGAAATCCCTGAGTTTATGGCCTGATTAGACAAGTGAGGCCTTGCAGAGCCAGCGAATTTTCGACAGGCTTACACACATGTTATTCTCGATCAAAACAACGATACTCGCCGTGCTTGTTGGCCTTCAGCTTATTGCTGCAGGGATCATTATCTCATCGTCGTTCGTCACATCTGAAACAGCCGTATTGCGCCAAGCAGAACGACTAACGGTTGAGACAGCTAAAAATACGATACGCCATACTCAGAGCTTCCTTCGACACGCTGACCTTGCCGTCAATCTCTCGCAAGGATTGTTACAAGAAGGCTTCTTCACTGCACCGGATCGGTCAGATCTGGAACTCTTCTTTTTTGAACAATTGAGAGCGTCGCCAAATATCAGCGGTCTTTATTATGGCGACGCTAAAGGCAGCTTTATCTATGTTAACCGCACCGTTGATATTACCGACGTTAATTTCCGGACGAAAAAAATCTCATCTCCCGGCGATGGCGCAGAACTGACATACCATAACAGTGCATTCAAAAACATCCGCTCTGATTTTGATCCTGATGATCTTTACGATCCAAGAGAACGCCCATGGTATAAAGAGGTCCTCTCCAAGAGAGAAATAACCTGGACGCCTCCCTACATTTTTTACACATCCAAAAAACCCGGCATTACGATTGCCGCACCGGTTTATGGTAACGATGGAACGATAATTGGTGCTGTTGGAATCGATATGGAAATTGCGGCCATATCGAGTTTTCTTGGTAATCTTAGTATCGGGAAATCTGGCATTGCATTTATTCTGGGGCAAACCGGCGATGTTATTGCCCACCCCGATTCCACTATAATCAAGAAACTCAAAGAGAACGGTGAAACAGGTTTAAGATTCGCGAAAATCGACGAGATCGATGATCCAATCGCAAGCGCGATCGTGAAAAAAATTTCCTCCTCCAAGGGAGATATCGACTTTTCCGTTGATCAGTTTGCGCGCGTCGATGTCGGCAATCAGATCTACGATGCAGTCTTTACGCCGTTCAATATCGGGAACTTAGAATGGACAATCGCAATTTACGTCCCTGAAAATGACTTCCTTGGCTCGATTGTTGAAGGTCGAACCTTGAATATTGCAATCGCAATTTCGATTGGCTGCCTCACGGTTATTCTAGGCTGGTTCATTGCACGCCTCATAACATCACCGCTCACCTCATTGTCTCAATGTGCCGACCAAATCGCACGCGGAGAAAATGCGGATACCGATCATTTGCCCGAAAATTTCGTTGAGCTTAAGCATGTATCAATTGCATTCCGTCGCATGACACGATGGTTGGCCGATTATAAAACTCAGAATACCGAAATGAACAAAGAGTTGGTGGCATCTGCGAAAAAACTCGAGGTTCAAGTTGAGGATCTTCATGCTGAAATTGCAGATCGTAAACGCGCAGAGGCGCAGAGTCAGCAGCTCCAGAACGAACTCGCTCATGTCGCTCGATTTAGTACCACCGGCGAGATGGCAGCAAGCCTCGCGCATGAATTAAACCAGCCCTTGACTGCTATTACCCAATATTGTGACGCTCTATTGAGTGCCGGTAAAACCAATGCACCCTCTGATCATGAAGTCATGGAATGCATTGAAGAAATGCAAGATGAAGCCTTTCGTGCTGGAGAGATCATTCGCCAGTTAAGGCAATTCATTCGTAAAGGCGAAACGGATGCTGAGCTGGTCGATCTAAGTGAGCTTGTCGCACAAACAATCCGTCTCATTGAACCCCAAGCCCGTGAGCAAAACATTGAAATCATGGTAGACACCGAGGAGCATACTCCTGAGATCATGATCAACCGGGTTCAGATTGCCCAAGTCCTCGTCAATCTGCTGAGAAATAGTGTTGAAGCCATTGCCTCCAACGGAAGCGAGGAGCGCATCATTACCGTTCGGACACGAATACTGAACGACAGTGCCGAAATCACCGTCGAAGACTCTGGCCCCGGCCTGAAATCTATCAATCACGCCTTCAAGCCATTTGAAACAAGCAAACCCGAAGGCATGGGAATGGGATTATCTATCAGTCGCTCAATTGTCGAAGCGCATAATGGACAGCTCATCGCGGATGCCGACGTCACCAAAGGGGCACGCTTCCGCATCATGCTGCCAAATGAAATACGAAAAGCCTCTTGAGATTCAGAGATAAAATGACCGGGTCACCACCCGATGAGTTTCGACATCTCTATCAATTCTTGCAGTGTCGCCGCGCCTAACTTATCCATTCCGCGCGCACGGTGATGCTCAACGGTTCGATGGCTAATATCAAGTTCTCTTCCGATCGCTTTGTTAGACAATTTGGAATCTGCCGTCGCCAGAAGTCGCAGCACATCAACTTCCCGATCCGTCAGACGCGCTGCACGTTCGCGAATGGTCGCCGGGTCTTTGTTGAGATCAATTCGAACTTTTTGACTTGCAAATGCCTCGTCAATTCGGTTGAGCAAGGCATCTTGACGGAAGGGCTTCTCTAAAAAGTCGAGCGCGCCCGCCCGCAATGCCTGTACTGATTGCGGAATATTCCCGTGACCAGTGATAAAAATAATCGGCAAATCAGGCGCTTGTTTCGCAAGGCGTTTTTGTAGTTCCAGACCATCAATTTCAGGCATGCTAAGATCAAGAACAAGACAGCCCGGCCTATGAACCTCGTAAGAGTCGAGAAACGCTTGTGCGCTGGCAAAAGCCTCGACCTCGTAACCACGCATCTTTAACGCGCGCGGCAATGCCTTACGGATTGCAGGATCGTCATCTACCAAAAAAACAACAGGGTCTGACATGTATCGCACCCAATTGACGCATCAACTTCGGAGTAAAACCACCGAGCACGGAGCGTGCCGCATTACACGCGCCGCGTTGTGGCCAAGCAGATAATCACCTGTTTCCGCGCTGCCTGGACCAAGTATAATGGCATCCGCTTCAATCTCTTCCGCAGCACCAATAATCTCTTTATAGACGGAACCGTGGCCAACTAAAGTTTTTTCCACAATGTCAGAGCCACCATGGTTAGCGACAAACGTTGTTAGTTCTTCAAAGCCTGTTTTCAAAGCTTTCTTTTCGAAATCAGCTGGAAAAAACGACGCCACCATTGGCATTGAAAAACTCGGTACCACTGTGAGCACATTCAATTTTGCGCCCATACCCTCTGCAAAATCTTGAGCAGAAGCAAATAATGATTTGGCTTCTGCTTCATCGCCGAGGTCAAGCGGCACTAAAATTGATTTAAACATGGGATACTCCGTCTTCTCGCCGCTCAACAGACGGCGAAGTACGTGCCAACCGACCTTTCTGCAGCAAATAGATGAAGCCGAGTAACAGCAACGCAGGAATAAAGAACAACTGCCTCGGCGGTTGATTAGCGGGCACGAGAACTTCTTTGATAACTTGGTCAAAATCAAAGCCGGCTTTTTCCGCAGGCGAGTCAAAGGCAGCGCCGTCCACAATTACTCCGCCATCTTCCTCTAGGAAGTCAGCGCCAAATTCAGCAAGCCGATCTTCGCCCGTTTCCCCTTCAGGCACTTTGATAATCAACGTCAGTGAAACCGGATCACCAACATCATCCAAACCATCTGCCTTAAGCCGAACTTCAGAACCAGGCTCTGCATCGCCAACCGCTTGCGCCAATTCCGTAGGCGCTAGTACCTTATAAGGAGGCACGAGGTAATCCATCCAGAAGCCGGGGCGGAACAGGGTGAAGGCAATGATAATAAGTGCCAGAGATTCCCAAATTCTGCTTTTCGCGAAGAAGTACCCTTGCATTCCAGCCGTAAAGATCAGCATCGCAAGCGTCGCAATGATAAAGATCGGAATGGCTTCAACTGCGCCAACATTATAAAGAATGAGGTCTGTGTTGAAGATAAACAGGAATGGCAAAAGCGCCGTCCGCATACTGTAGAAGAACGCAACAAAACCTGTCTTGATCGGATCACCACCAGAAACCGCCGCTGCTGCAAAAGATGCTAACCCTACGGGAGGCGTCACATCAGCCATGATGCCAAAATAGAAGACAAAAAGGTGAACCGCGATCAACGGAACAATGAGGCCGTTTTGTTGACCCAGCGTCACGATCACAGGCGCCAACAAAGACGACACGACGATATAGTTTGCTGTCGTTGGCAGTCCCATCCCGAGGATCAAACTCAGGATGCCGGTTAGCACAAGGATCGCAAGAATGTTGCCTTGGCTCAAGAATTCGACCAATGCCGCAAGAACAGCACCCACACCCGTTTGACTGACAGCACCAACAATAATCCCGGCGGTCGCCGTTGCGATACCGATACCGATCATATTCCGTGCGCCTGTAATCAGGCCGTCAATCATCTCGCTAAAGCCCAACGCAAACATGCCTTTGGTACTTTCACCGCGATAGATTGCCATCAGGAAGTTCTGAGTCAGCAGAATGAAGATCATCAACAACGTTGCGTAAAATGCCGATAGGGTCGGGGACAATCTTTCGACCATCAAACACCAAATCAACAACAGCACGGGCAACAGATAGAACAGCCCCGCATTGATGGTTGGGCTGGGCTGTGGAAGCTCTGTGATCGGCGCATTCGGATCATCCAGCTCAAGTGCTGGATAGTTAGAACCATGACGGAGCAACAGGACATAAACGAGCGCCAGTCCTGCCGAGATCACCCAAACTGTCGAGTCGCCAGCAAAGGCTCTCAATCCACCGAGAACATAATAGAGGACAATCGCGCCAAGTACCGCATACCCGAGCACAAGAGCGCCCATCGAGACATAGCGCCACCGGCTGTCCGGCGTTAGGCGATTATGAATCAGACGGTGAATAACAAAAACAACCGCAAGGACAGCTAAGGCAACAACCGCTTGCATCACCGGATCAGTGATCGACGAGAAGGTTGACACTGCCCAACCGATGGCCCCGGCGATCGCAAAGAATGCAGCGATTGTTGTCAGGAACGCAATCAATGCCCATTTCGCAGGTTTACTTTCACCCGAGCGCGGCAAGCCCTGCATGTCCGCTTTCATTGCTTCCAAGTGAACAATGTAGACAAGCGCGATGTATGAGATCACCGCCGGGACGAAAGCGTGTTTGACCACCTCGAAATAGCTAATGCCGACATATTCGACCATGAGAAAAGCCGCCGCACCCATAACCGGGGGCATGATCTGGCCATTCACTGATGACGCAACTTCTACGGCTCCGGCTTTCTCCGAAGAGAACCCGACGCGGCGCATCATTGGAATTGTAAATGTTCCCGTTGTCACCACGTTCGCGATGGATGAACCGGAGATCAGCCCCGTCATCGCAGAGGCAACAACGGCTGCTTTAGCAGGGCCGCCTCGCAAATGCCCCATCAACGAGAACGCAACTTTGATGAAGTAATTGCCTGCGCCCGCTTTTTCTAACAAGGCTCCAAAGAGCACAAACAAAAAGACAAGATCGGTCGAAACGCCAAGCGCAATCCCGAACACACCCTCGGTTGATAACCATTGGTGATCGGCGACCGCACCAAAGCTCGCGCCTTTCCATGCCAACAAACCGGGAGCGTATGGCCCTAAAAAGGTATAGCAAAGGAAGACAAGCGCCACGATAGCAAGCGGTGGACCGAGCGAACGCCGCGTCGCTTCGAGCAAAATTAATATGCCCGCAACCGCGACGGAGACATCGAACCAATTCGGATTGGCAGGACGGTCAGATAATGTCGTTCCGAAAACCCAGCCCATATATTCGCGGCTAAACAAGAATAGATAGAACGCGCAAAACGCACCCAAGATGCCCAATATCCAATCAGGGACAGGCACAAACCCGCGCGGAGAATCTTTGAACGCGGGGTAACTCAGGAAACAAAGGAGAATCGCAAAAGCCAAATGAATCGAACGGGCTTCACCAGAATTGAAGGCCGTCATATTCGCGATCCAGCGCGTCGAATCATATTGCGAAAGGATCGACGGAATTGGTGAAGCAAACCAAAGTTGGAAAAGCGACCAAGCCAGCGCCAAGCCTGCCATAAGGAGATATAATTTTCGATTGCTCGGGTTACGGCCCCCTGTGTCACTGGAGGCGACCATATCTTCGAGTTCCGCGTCGCTTAATGCCTTGCCGGTTGGCTGATCTTGCGATGCCATATTATATCCCCCGCTATGTCTGATCCCGTCTTTGCTTGACTAATCCCTCTTGCAAGAGAGCACGAGTCCCACAAATGAGCGGGACTCGCTGGACTGGTAGCGTTAGAGCCAGCCTTGCTCTTTGTAGTATTTGATCGCGCCCGGATGCAGAGGTGCAGACAGGTTATTTTTGATCATGTTCGCTTCTTCGAGATTCGCAAATGCAGGGTGCATTTTCTTGAAGCGGCGGAAGTTATCGAACACAGCCTTGACCATTTCGTAGACAACTTCTTCTGACGTATCCGTCGAGGTCACGAACGTCGCACCAACACCGAATGTCGTGACGTCATCATCCGTACCGCGATACGTACCGCCTTTGATCGTTGCCATCGCATAGAAGTCATTGTCAGCGGCAAGTTCTTTGATCGTGTCGTTATCGACATTAATCAACTTGGACTCGCACGATGTCGTGGCTTCTTTGATCGTCCCTGATGGGTGTCCAACAGTGAAGACAATTGCGTCAATCTTATCGTCACAAAGTGCGGCAGCTTGTTCCGATGATTTAAGTTCCGCAGCCAGCGAAAAATCAGACGTAGACCAGCCCATTTTATCCATCACAACTTCAAAAGTCGCGCGAGCACCTGAACCGGGGTTGCCGAGATTGACCCGTTTTCCTTTCAGATCTTCAAAGGATTCAATACCAGAATCGGCACGGGCAACAACTGTGAAAGGCTCTGGGTGAACAGAGAATACAGCCCGAAGGTCTTCATAAGCACCGTCAGGGAACTTGTCAGGCGCGGTTCCATTATACGCATGATACTGCCAGTCAGACTGAGCAACACCCATATTGATGTCGCCATTACGCAGACCATTGATATTAGCAACCGAGCCGCCCGTTGTGTGGGTACACTTAATGTCGTGGTCTTTGCTGCCCCTGTTGACCAAGCGGCAAATCGCACCGCCAACTTGGTAATACACACCAGTTTGACCGCCGGTTCCGATTGTGACGAAAGTTTCGGCTGAGGCGGTCGCAACCCCGAAGCCAAGAAATAGAGCTGAAACGCATGATGCGCTCACAAGTTTCTTGAGCATATCGTTCTCCCTAAAATTGTTATGGGTCCAGCTAGGTGCGAATTTAAGTTTTGGTCAACAGGGCAACCGAGTCTTTAACTACCTACGTAACCGTATCTGGTAGATAAATTATACGCCTTTTGGTTGATAGACGTGCTGGCAACATTAACTCGAACAGCATAATGCGCGCGGTGCTCTAAGTCACACCCCACCTCCGATTGCCCTCGGATGAGCGCCGCGCACATTGTTCCCCCAAGTCCAAGATGTTCTGTGCATTGATACGCAAGAACGAATGGTATCAGGCCGTGCGCTGCGATAAAACTGCGATCCAATTATATAACGAATGGAGGCCATTAGAATGATCGGCTGTATCCTTTACGGATTGAGCACATGGATATTTGTCGGCCTCCTTGTTTCCGCAACTGTGTCAGGCTTTCTTTTCAATGCTCATAAATCCAATCAGACGACAGGCATGAGCTTTGGTGAGAAATTTTATTGGGAGCCAGATGAGCGAGGTCAACGACTTCAAAAACAAGCCCAACGACGCATTTGCTTTGCAATGATCCCATTTGGGGTTGCAGCTTTTATCGAGCTTTTCGGATTGCCTCTTGGCCTGCTAGCACCAGAGACGGTCTGCCCGGGTTGGGTCCAAACGCCCCGAGCGCTTCGGATGCTTAATTAAAACTGCGATAGCGTAATCGTATGAAGCGCATTATTTTTCGTTCGGATGGTAGCACGAATACACACACCCAAAGCCACCCGCTTATCCACCAGACAACCGCATTCCTCCACCGTTATGCCCATTCAGGCGGAAATCTATTCATCAGTTCGCTCTGGCATCAAAGCAGATCCCTGTACGCAGCACTATGCTTGCGCTATTCTCGGGAATGACAATTCGTCCCCGACGCCCTATCTTCTCCGTTCAAGGAGAACCGCGCTATGGATACCCCCGAACCGATCATTTTGCCTGAAGTTGTCCGCCCGGACCGTGAAAAGCTGGAAGGCGGTATTCGGTTTGAAATGGTCTCGGAATTTACTCCAGCGGGGGATCAACCCACCGCTATTGCCGAAATCGCGGAAGCCGTAAACCAAGGTGAGCAGGACCAGGTTCTGCTTGGCGCGACCGGCACGGGTAAGACTTTCACCATGGCCAAAGTGATCGAGGCGACTCAGCGCCCCGCGATCATCCTTGCTCCGAACAAGACTCTCGCCGCCCAGCTCTATGGCGAGTTCAAGTCGTTCTTCCCTAATAATGCGGTCGAGTATTTCGTCTCCTACTATGACTATTATCAGCCCGAGGCTTATGTTCCGCGCACGGACACATATATCGAAAAAGAATCCCAGATTAACGAGAACATCGACCGGATGCGGCACTCTGCAACGCGGGCGCTGCTGGAACGGGATGATGTGATTATCGTCGCCTCAGTCTCTTGCATCTACGGTATCGGCTCGGTCGAAACTTATGGCGCGATGACCCAAGATTTGCTCTCCGGCAATGTCTATGACCAACGCGAGGTCATGCGGAACCTGATTGCCCAAGCCTACAAGCGCAACGATGCAGGCTTTGCGCGCGGCATGTTCCGGGTCCGGGGCGATAGCCTTGAGATTTGGCCCGCGCACATGGAAGACCGCGCGATCAGGCTCAATTTCTTCGGCGATGATCTGGAGAAAATCACCGAGTTTGATCCGCTGACCGGCGAGACTTTTCAAGACATGGAAAAAGTCCGCATCTATGCGAACAGCCACTATGTCACGCCGCGCCCGACGCTGAATCAGGCAATAAAATCCATCAAAGAAGAACTCGCGGTCACGCTGAAAAAATTCGAGGCCGAGGGGAAATTACTGGAAGCCCAACGCATCGAGCAACGCTGTAACTTCGATGTCGAAATGTTGGAAGCCACCGGCGTTTGCCAAGGCATCGAGAATTACTCGCGCTATTTGACGGGCCGCGCCCCCGGCGAGCCGCCCCCGACCCTGTTCGAATACATCCCCGATAACGCGATTGTCTTTGCCGATGAGAGCCATGTCTCCGTGCCGCAAATCGGCGCGATGTATAAGGGCGATTACCGCCGCAAATTTACGCTCGCGGATCATGGATTCCGTCTGCCGTCTTGTATGGATAACCGCCCGCTCAAGTTCGAGGAATGGGACGCTATGCGCCCGCAATCCGTGTTCGTCTCCGCCACCCCCAGCAAGTGGGAGATGGAGCGCACGGGCGGTATCTTTACCGAGCAAGTCATTCGCCCAACGGGTCTGACCGATCCTCCGGTCGAAATCCGTCCTGTGAAAATGCAAGTTGACGATCTGGTTGATGAGATCAAACAGACCACGTTGAACGGCTATCGCACGCTGGTCACGACGCTGACAAAACGCATGGCCGAAGACCTGACGGAATACCTGCACGAGCAAGGCATCCGCGTGCGCTATATGCACTCTGACATCGACACCGTAGAGCGGATCGAGATTATCCGCGACCTGCGCCTCGGAGCGTTCGACGCGCTGATCGGCATCAACCTGCTGCGCGAAGGATTGGACATTCCCGAATGTGCGCTCGTCGCAATTCTGGATGCGGATAAAGAAGGCTTTCTGCGGTCAGAGACTTCACTCGTGCAAACGATTGGCCGTGCCGCGCGTAATGTGGACTCGAAAGTCATCCTCTACGCCGACCGGATCACCGGCAGCATGGAACGCGCCATGGCCGAGACAGACCGTCGCCGTGCCAAGCAAATCGCCTATAATGAAGCACATGGCATCACGCCTGCCAGCGTGAAGAAAAACATCTCTGACATTATGGACTCGATCTACGAAAAAGACCGCGTGACGGTGAAGATCAAGTCGGGCCGCGGCACGAAAGAACTCGTCGGCGAGAATATGAAAGCGCATCTCGATCACTTGCGCAAAGAGATGATCAAAGCCGCCGAGAATTTGGAATTCGAAGAGGCCGCGCGGATCAGAGACGAAGTACGCCGTCTGGAAGCGGTGGAACTCACCGTTGCGGGCGACCCGATGGCAAGACAAAACGCGATTAGATTGGCCGAAGAAGACGCCGCATGGAACGCGGGGCGCTCAACAGCAGGCAAAGGCGGCACGCGGAGTTATAAGGGGAAGAGCAAGAAGAAGATGCGGTAAAGTAAGTTTGTTATTGTGCGCGTGGGCGGACAACCCATTCCGCAATTGGTTCTGACTTTCTCAATTGATGAGAGGATACTCCGCCTGCGCGGAGTATGACATATAGCGGATTGTGAGATACGGTGTGACCGGCAAACAATATTTCGTTTACATCCTTGCCAGCGCCCAAAACGGAACCTTGTATGTCGGGATTACAAGCGACTTGATCGGTCGGGTTTATCAACATCGCAAGCACATCAACCCAAGCTCTTTCACGGCAAAGTACAACGTTACCAGGCTCGTCCATTTCGAAATTTTCGATAACCCGGAAAATGCTATTCGGCGAGAAAAGCGACTCAAAAAATGGAATCGCGAATGGAAGATGAATTTGATCGAACGCGATAATCCGAACTGGGACGATCTCTATGACGCTCTACTCTGATGCTTATTAGCTGGTCATTGTCCGCGCAGGCGGACAATCCATCTCTCCAAATATCCAGACTTCGCGTACCGGGGAATGGATACTCCGCCTGCGCGGAGTATGACGGAACGACAAGGGCGGGATTCGGAATTATGGCCGAAGAAGACGCGCTAAAATAGCTTTGTCATTGTCCGCGTAGGCGGACAATCCATTCTGCAGTTTGACGTGATAGTCTCAGGTAATCAGTGGATATCCCGCCTGCGCGGGGTATGACAATTCCTGCTAGAGTTATATTTTAGAAAACTGGGACTACGGTTTTTACAGGCGGTGCCACTGCACAATACTTTTGACCCCGACACGCGCCCGTTCGTCAGTCGCTTGATCTGCTTTGCGAGGCATTCGCGGGCTTCGATACATCGCGATTGCTGATGTAAATGATCCCTGCGCGCGGTGCTTATTTTCTTGACAGGGCAGAATTTCCAAGGCTATTTGTTTACTTATTGTTCTTTATGGAGAAAGCAGCGACAGTGGATTTGGAACGGGCATTGGAAGTGCAGCGGGTCCGGTTGCTTCGTCTTTTGACGGGGTGGTTCGGGCTTGTGGCGTTGATGTCTGTTGCGCCGCTCGCTATGCCGATGCCGCGATGGTTTCGTGCGTTTCTGTCGGATGTTGTGACGCGTGCCGAACTGGCCGCACATTATATGGTGCAGGTGTCGGCGCGGCTTCAGGCGGCGGAGACTTTGCCTGATTTTCAGAAGGATGCACCTGTCGCATCGACCTGCGATCCTCAAGGCAAGGTTCCATCTACCTCTGCGCTGTTGCGCCGGATGCGGGCCTTGCGGCAATTGTTGAAAGACTTGCCGCGGGCGGGGCGACGGTTGCTGTGGCGGCTCTGCCCTAAAGAAGCGATGGTGCGGCCTGCATGGGATCTGTCTTCCGATGCACCTGCGTGTTCACTGGTGCCGAACGGCATCGTGCCGAAGATCAAGCCGCCACCCGGAACACTGCTTTTTGGTCGTGTCTGTTTTAGTCGTCTCGGATCGGTCCGAGGGGGCCTGTTGGTGTGGAGTTATCGGGAAAAGAGTAAGAAAAAGATGTGGTGAAATAGCTTTGTCATTATCGGCGTAGGGGGACAATCCACTCCGCAGTTGGTTCTGACTTTCTCAATTGATGAGTGGATACTCCGCATTCGCGGAGTATGACATATAGCGGATTGTGAGATACGGTGTGACCGGCAAACAATATTTCGTTTACATCCTTGCCAGTGGTCAAAACGGAACCTTGTATGTCGGGATTACAAGCGACTTGATCGGTCGGGTTTATCAACATCGCAAGCACATCACCCAAAGCTCTTTCACGGCAAAGTACAACGTTACCAGACTCGTTCATTTCGAAATTTTCGATAACCCGGAAAATGCTATTCGGCGGGAAAAGCGGCTCAAAAAATGGAACCGCGAATGGAAGATGAATTTGATCGAACGCGATAATCCGAACTGGGACGATCTCTATGACAGCCTGATTTGAGATGGCCTCAACCCCAGTCATTGTCAGCGTAGGGGAACAATCCACTCCGCAGTTGGTTCTGACTTTCTCAATTGATGAGTGGATACTCCGCATTCGCGGAGTATGACGGAACGACAAGGGCGGGATTCGGAATTATGGTCGAAGAAGATGCGCTAAAATAACTTAGTCATTGTCCGCGTAGGCGGACAACCTACCCCACAGTTTGACGTGACAGTCTAAAGTAATCTGTGGAGGCCCTGCCTGCGCGGGGTATGACAATTCCTGCTAGAGTTATATTTGAAAGAAATTGGGACTACAGTTTTTTACTGGCGGTGAACGCCGCCAACGCCGGATCATTTAACGCGGCCTCCGGCCCCTCCACAATCAGCGCAGTCCCCGTCTCGTCATAAAGCCGGTCCGTAACGGTCAATGGCAGAGCGGCGACCAATTGCTCCAGCGTGCTTGCATCAGAAAAACCCGCATGAAGCCGCCGCGTGGCAATGCGATGCCATTCCACCAATCGTGCAACCGCCACCGCTTCCGCTGCTGCACCGCCATAGGCGCGGGCCAAGCCGCCGGTTCCGAGTTTCGTTCCGCCAAAGTACCGCACCACGGCGACACCGGCATCGACAATCTTCGCTCCCACAAGAACCGCAAGAATAGGCCGCCCTGCCGTACCGCCCGGCTCGCCATCATCGCGCGCACGATCATTAATCGAATTATCGGACGCAACTTCGCGGGTCGCCGTGCATATGTGGCTTGCCTTCCGGTGTTCTTCGCCCAACTCGGCAAGCCGTCTCTCCCATTCTGCCAAGGGGATCAGATGCGCAATAAAGCGCGAGCCTTTGACGAGCGTTTGTGCAGAGATTTCGCGAGAGGGCGTGAACAGAGACATTCCAAGGGCATACAATACAGCAGAAGGATCGCAATAGGGCAGTTGATACGAGTGGCTGGCGATACATCTTTGCACAGATAACGACGCAAGGACCGCTTATGACCGAGCATCTGCCGAAAAAGGATTTATTTGCCTATGGCGGATTGGCCCTGCCCGTCGCGTTTGCGGGCTTGCCGCTCTATATTCACGCGCCCGACTATTATGCAACAGAGTTTGGTGTGTCCCTCGGAGCCATCGGCGTTGTCCTGTTGGCGCTCAGATTATTTGACGCTGTGCAAGACCCGTTGATCGGAACGCTTAGCGATAGATTTGCTGCCCACCGCCTGAAAATTATGATCGCTGCCAGTGCGGTATTGATTATCGCTTTCGCAGCGTTGTTTCAGCCGCTCGGCCCGCCGCTTTTGTGGTTTTGTATCATGATGCTGCTTGCGACATCGGCTTATAGTGTTCTGAGCATCTCACTGAATGCCGACGGAGCGGTTTGGTCTTCGGATGAGCATGAAAAAACTCGGATCGTCAGCATCCGCGAGGCTTTCGGACTGATCGGTCTAATGTTGGCGGTCACGGCACCCGGTGTCTTGACGCAATCAATGTCTGCTCCCAGCGCCTTTTTCTGGGTCAGTGTTATGCTCATGGCTTTCATGATCTTTGCGATGACTCCTTTTGCATGGTGGAAAAAGCGCACCCCACTCGGTAGTCAACCGAACACATCGAGCGGTTCTTTATGGCAAATTCTCAAGACAGCTTCTGCCGAAACGCGGTGGTTCTTTTTGGTTTACGGGGTCAGTATATTGGCCTCTTCAATTCCCGCATTGTTGGTGCTGTTTTTCATCCGCGACAGACTCGACGCTGAAGCATATGCCGGGCTGTTCCTGCTGACCTATTTTATCGCCGGAGCCATCGGCACGGCAATCTGGCGCTGGGTCAGTACGAAAACCGGCAAGACCCGTGCTTGGGCGATATCTATGGCTTTGGCTATTGTCAGCTTTATCTCCGCATCCCTTTTGGGCGCTGGCGATATCGTGCCGTTTGTCATTATCTGCGCGCTATCAGGAGTTTGCTTTGGGGCTGATTTGGTCTTGCCACCGTCAATTCTGGCTGACCGCCTGCAAGCAGAAACCCGCGAAGATCGCGCGGCGGCTCATTTCGGCGTGTTGGCCTTCGAGGCAAAAGCGGCGCTTGCGCTGGGTTCCGCGATTGTTTTCCCGATTCTAGGAGCGATTGGGTTCGTACCAGCAGGTGATAATGATCGGACAGCCTTGATCGCGCTCAGTCTCGCTTACGCTACGATTCCATGCCTAATCAAAATCGTAGCCTTACTGCTGCTCTGGCGTGGACAATCTCGCAATAATGCACCGCAAACTTCATAACGTTTCCTCATAGGATCACGGCAAGGGGACATCCGCGACAAAAACAGGTCGCTTTGGGGGTTGCTAGGTCTGAGGCAGTGGGTTCACCTGATCTCAAAGATTTAGCGGAGTGCTCTCATGAAAAATACGGCTCAGGCAGTTGTGATCGGCGGCGGCGTTGTCGGGTGTTCGGTCCTTTACCACCTCGCAAAAGGCGGGATGACTGACATCATGCTGCTTGAGCGCGATGTCCTAACGTGTGGCTCTTCGTGGCACGCTGCCGGGGGATTCCATACGATCAATGGCGATCCCAACGTTGCCAAACTCCAGAAATACACCATCGACCTTTATAAAGAGATCGAAGAGCTTTCGGGGCAATCCTGCGGTGTTCACCAAACCGGCGGCGTGATGCTTGCTGCTGACGAACAACGCATGGAATGGCTTCGCATGTCGCTTGCGCGGGGTAAGTATCTCGGCCTCGACCTGCGGGAAATGAGCCTTGATGAAGCCGCCGAAGTAAACCCGTTCTTCGATAAATCAAAATTTGTCGGCGCGATTTATGATCCGCTCGATGGACACCTTGATCCTTATGGCGTCACTCATGCTTACGCCAAATCCGCCAAAAAGCTCGGCGCTGCCATTCATGAGAAGGTGAAGGTTGAAGATACCTATCCCAACGGCGACGGCACATGGACTGTGGTCACCAATCAAGGCAATATCCATACGGAGAACGTCGTCAACGCAGGCGGTCTCTGGGCGCGTGAAGTAGGCCGGATGGCCGGACTGGAACTACCGATCCTTGCAATGGAGCACCATTATCTCCTGACTGACGCAATTCCGGGTGTGAAAGAATTCAATGACCGCACAGGCCGCGAAGTCGGTCACGCTGTTGATTTCTCCGCCGAGCTTTACACCCGCCAAGAACGTGACGGCGTGTTGATCGGAACTTATGAGAAAAACTGCCAGCCATGGATGCCCTCTGAAACGCCGTGGAACTTTGGCTCAGAACTGCTTGAACCTGATTACGACCGGATCATGCCAAGCCTTGAAAAAATCTTCGAACACTTCCCTGCCTATGCTGAAGCGGGTGTGCGTCAGGCCGTGAATGGACCTTTTGTCTTCGGGCCAGACGGCAACCCGATGATCGGCCCAATGCGGGGTATGCCGGGTTACTGGTGTGCCGTCGCAATTATGGCTGGTTTCTCGCAAGGCGGCGGCGTCGGTCTTTCGCTTGCAAACTGGATGATTCACGGTGATCCGGGTGCGGATATCTGGGCAATGGATATCGCGCGCTATGGCGACTGGACCACGATGAAATACGCCAACAAGAAAGTGCGCGAGAACTATTCCCGCCGCTTCCAGATCAAATTCCCGAACGAAGAACTCTGGGCTGCACGCCCCGGCAAAACAACGCCAATTTATGACAAGCTGTTAGCAGAAGGCGCGCAAATGGGCGATTCTTGGGGGCTTGAAGTGCCGCTATGGTATGCACCAGAAGGTATCAAAGACGAACACAGCTTCCGCCGCTCTGCCGATTTCGAACATGTTGGCAAAGAATGCACCGCACTGCGCGAGGGCGTCGGCCTTGTCGAAGCATCAGGCTTCGCGAAATACATCATCACCGGAGCAGGCGCCGAAGCATGGCTCGATAAGATGCTCGCTTGCCGTATTCCAAAGCCGGGCCGCATGACCCTCGCACCCATGCTGAAAGAAGACGGCAATGTCATTGGTGATTTCTCGCTCGCGAACCTTACCAAACCGAAAGCCGGTTCATCTGAAGGAAGCGCCGCGATTGGTGACGGCAACCCGCTTACCGCAGCGGATGAAGGCCCACGCTTCCTGATCCTTGGCGCGGGCAATGCCGAGACGTATCACATGCGTTGGTTCCTCAAGCATTTGCCAGATGATGGGTCGGTTCAAATCGACGCGCTGGGCCTTGCTATGTGCGGTCTTTCAATTTCCGGTCCGAAATCACGCGATTTGCTAGCGGCGCTGGCGGATGAAGATGTATCGCACGACGCCATGAAGTTCATGGATATCCGCGATATGACGCTCGACGGCATCCCTTGTATTGTTGGGCGGGTCAGCTTTACGGGTGACCTTGGGTATGAAATCTGGATGAAACCAGAATACCAGCGTACAATTTATGATCTGCTGCACGAACACGGCAAAGATCATGGCATCCGGAACGTTGGTTTGCGGGCATTTCTTTCCCTGCGACTAGAGAAAAAGTTTGGCACATGGGGCCGCGAATACCGTCCTATCTATTCGCCAGTAGAATGTGGACTAGATCGCTTTTGTTCGACCAAAAAAGAGGCCGATTACATTGGACGGGCTGCTTTCGAAAAAGCAAAAGCTGACGGCGGAAAACTCCGTTTGAAAGCCTTTGTTGTCGAAGCAGAAGATGCTGACCCTATTGGCGATGAGCCAATTTATCACAATGGCAGTGACACAGCGGTGGGTTGGGTTACATCAGGTGGTTTCGCTCATGCAGCAGGCAAATCGGTGGCGATGGGCTACGTAAATAAGGATGTAGCTGGGGACACTGCCGACGATGGTTTTGAGATCGAAATCCTCGGCAAACGCCGCAAAGCACGTATCGAAGAAACACCGCTCTTCGATCCAAATGGCTCGCGGATGCGCAGTTAAACTTCTATTTTTTTTATTATTCTACTGCGAGCGCTATTAGCTCGTGGTAGGATTTTGCGTGACGCAACGGCACGCGATCTGCTCCAAGAGCGTTGGACAGTTAAATAGTAAGAATGACGGCAACGAGGCTATATTGCGCCTTTTAGAGCACCCATGCGCATTGCTCTTCCAAAAAACGTGATGTGACAGTAGAGCTGATTTCGGCCACGTTAAACCATACAAAAAGGGAGATTAAACTATGCGGATTGCATTGCTCGCCGCACTTGTTGCTCTCGCTCCAGTAGGGGCGAATGCTGCGACAGAGGGCAAAAGAGTTTCGCTTAAGGGCGAGTTGATTGATACTTGGTGCTATTTCTCGGGCGTGATGGGCGCTCCCGAATCCGTCATTGGTTCAGCACACCACACATGCGCGATTTGGTGCGCGGCTGGTGGTATTCCGGTTGGGATGCTCGGTGAAGATGGCGACGTCTATATGATCCTCAAACTGCCCGATGATGACAATTCAGCCGGTGGTGATACGTTTGTCGAATTGACGAATGACACAATCGAAGCCGAAGGCATGGTTTACGAGCGTGATGGATTGAAATATCTCGTTGTTTCCGAAGTGACTTCTAACAACGGCATCGCAAACCTGACCCATGAAGATTATGGTGTCGTTCCAGGGTTCACGATTCCCAAAAAAGTCCGCAAAAAAGTGCTGGGAGAATAACGATGAAACGGATTGCTTTATTCGCTGCGTTACTCGTAGCTCCTTTCTACATCTCCATGCCAACGCCAGCTTCAGCTGCTGAAGAATGCGAAGCAAAAAGCTGGGGACTTTCGGGCCAGAAGAAAGAATGTTTCTCTGCAAAGGTCGTCGATTTACTCTGCGAAGTTGCTGGAGATTGCGCGAAGAATTGTGGCGACGGAGGCCGGCAACTTGGCCTGCTTCGTGCTGACACAGGCAAACTCGTCTATCCTCAAAAGAACCTTCAACAATCATTCAATGGCGCAGTCGCGGATCTTCTGCCGCATTGTGGCAAAACCATCGATGTGCGCGGTTGGTTAGTTGGCGATGAAGAAACGCTAAAGGGCGCGGCTCAACTGTATCAAGTTCAATGGATACGGGCCGCAGGCGGCAAGTGGCAAAAAGCCAGCAAGTGGACGAAAGACTGGGCCAAGAAAAACCCAGATGCTAAGGGCAAAGGTCCGTGGTTCCGCCGCGACCCTCGCGTGAAAGCTGAGATCGAAACCAACGGTTATCTTGGTTTGGGGCATGATGAAGACATCGCCTTCATCAAGGACTTCTATTAATGCGGAGTCTAACGCTCGCACTGGCGCTGTTCGCAGCGCCAGCCTTCGCCGCATCACCTTTGCCATTTGATGTCGGTGGACCGTTTGAATTAATCGACCAAACGGGCGAAACGCGCACTGACAAAAGTTTTCACGGAAAACCAGCATTGCTATTTTTCGGATACGCCGAATGTCAGGCAATCTGCACGGTAGCTTTACCGCATATGGCCGAAACCGTAGATTTACTGGCCGAGAATGGTGTTGATGTTCAGCCCATTCTTATCACAGTCGATCCAAAGCGGGACACACCGGAAGCGTTGAAGATCTCAGCCCCTAAGGTTCACAAAAACCTCGTGGCCCTCACCGGCAGTGATGAAGCGCTCGCAGTCGCTCAAAAATCTTATAAGGTTGAAAGCAAGCTGATCGGTGAAGACATCGAAGGGCCAATCTATGCTCATGGCAGCTTTATTTATCTGCTCGGAGCCGATGGCGACGTAAAGTCAATGATGCCTCCTATCCTTTCACCGGAGCGGATGGCGGAAATCACCCAAGGGTATCTCGAATAAATCACCGCTCCCAAGGTGGAACGGGTCCGTACGCTTCGACGAGAAAGTCGATGAGTGCGCGGACCTTAGGGGATAAGTTTCGGCGGCTGGAATAAACGGCATAGACGCTGGAACTGTTATCCTCATGCTCAGGCATAATCCGCACAAGGCGACCTGAGGCAAGATCAGGCGCAATCAGATATTCAGATAACCGCGCAATACCAATACCTGCGAGCGCGGCATGATACACAGCATCTGCACTGTTCACTTCCATATTACTTGGTAGACGTGTTGGGCGACCATCAACCTCAGTCACATGCCAATCATTCCAACTTTCGACCGTCGAAAGTCGCAGGTAGTTATGGTTTGTCATGTCCGCGATAGATTTCGGCGTTCCATGCTCAACGAGGTATTCCGGCGACGCACAGATTATGCGTTTGTTATGAGCCAACTTACGCGCGACAAGCGTTTGGTCCTCAATTTGCTCGCTGAACTGAATACCAAGATCAATACGATCCTCTGTAAAATCGCGCTTCGTATCTGTAAAATCGACACTCATCTGCACATCAGGATATTTCTTTAGAAATGCAGGCAGCACCGGCATCAGTTGCGCCTTGCCGAACGCAACCGTCGATAAAATGTGCAGACGCCCTTGCGGTTTACCGCTCAGCGAGACGATCATATCTTCGGCTTCGGTTACGTTACGGGTAATTTCAGCGCATCGTTTATAAAATTGCTCTCCCTCATCGGTCAGCGTTATGCCGCTGGACGACCGATTAAGAAGTCGCACGCCAACATGATCTTCCAGATGCGAGACTTGCTTGCTGACCGCAGATGGGGATTGATTCAATGTCCGTGCGGCAGCGGATAAACTGCCCTCGTCAACGACCCGAGCGAACAGCACCATTCGGCTGGAAAGTTCCATGTCACCACTCCACTCATTGACCTACCTGCGAGCGATGGCACATGGCCGGAGGCCCCACATGATAAATCTACTGCCTTCGCCGACCTCAACGGTATTGCAGTGCAACAATGAGGGCAATGTGTGATTAGAAAGCCGGGACATTGATGATGGCTTTCGAAACCACGCAGATGCTGCGCTAGAGCATTCTGAATTTTATTCGGATCAACATTCCCACCAAGAGATGTGTGAATATTGATGCCCTTTGATTCATTCAGAATTCAGAAGGCTCTAAGTACCAAGCACTTCAGAGGGCGGTATCTCTGGTGGTCTTGGGACAGTAATCGCCTGCTCCGGCGGGATTTTTTCAGCCAGAAAAGCACGAACAGCACCCGGATGGGTCTCGACACGCGCACCCATCGCTTGAATAGTCGGCCATCGGTCAATATTCGCGAGCAGCGGTTGACCACCCGCAGGATAAAGCTGCGCCCAACGCACAAGGGCAGAAAAATATATGTCCGGTAAAATGATCGGATGTCCGATTACGCGATTATAAACATAAGCCTCGACGAGATCGAAATGTTCCGAAATGCGGCGGGCAATTCCTTCGCGTAGCGCATGAATACCATCTCCTCCAATGTAACGATCCGTATAAAACGCAATGCGAAGATCGGCATGGACCGTATTTGAGATGTAAAACATCCACTTCAGCGCTGCGGTTCGCGCTTCATGATCACTGAAGTTCGGACCTTTCGGCCCTAACCGCCCCGCCTTTTCAGCCAGATGCCACAGGATGGCTCCTGTCTCGAATAATACGAGATCGCCATCCTCCAGTACCGGGATTAATCCTTGCGGATTTTTCTCCCGGTATGCCTCGGAACGATGCTCTCCCGCGGCACGGTTCACGCGAATGGCCTCAAAGGGCAAGCCGAACATTTCCAGCGCAATTCGAACCGGTAAGTTCGCGCTATCCGGCGACCAGTGAAGTTTGAGCGTCATTGTTCCTTGGGCAACCGAATCGGAAAGCGTGCGCGCACGGCCTCGTCGATTTCCGGCGATAACGCAGCCTTTGTTGGCATAGAGAGAATTTCATATTTCTTGGCAATCGCATTTTTGATCAAGTCAGGCTTGCCGAGTTCCAACCATTCTTTGGGCGAACTACGATCACTCATGTCAGGATAAAAATACTCGGTTTGCATCATGCTCAAGGTTTGATCCGATCCCAGATAATGTCCCGGCCCTCCGATACAAACCGCTTTAATTCTCTCAATATCGAGATTGTCATCCGTCACCTCGATGCCCCGGACACAGCGCAAGCACTGACCCAGCATATCATTGTCGAGGATCAATCCCTCCAGCGAAAACCCGAGTAATGAGGCGTACATCCCTGCGCTTTCATAGACCATATTCAGGCCCGCAAGTCCTGCCATCACACTGGTCACACCATGCTCTGCACCAGATTGAGCGTCGGGGAACTTCGCATCCGCCATACCGCCCGCTGCGCCTGTTGGCAGATCATAATGTCGACCCATCTGAGCACATGCCGCCGTTAACAACGCTTGCTCGCCGGAGCCGCCACACATTGCGCCGGTACGAAGGTCTGACACGAAAGGCCATGTCCCAAAGATTGCAGGCGCACCCGGTTGAATGGACTGCACATAGACCAACCCGGCAAGACACTCAGCAACCGCTTGTGCAACTGTCGCCGCCAACGGCGCAGGAGCCGTTGCTCCCGCCTGTCCTGCTGACAGAAGCAAGACCGGCATACCGGCGCGAATGCAGGTTTCCATAACTTCGCACGACTCGGTGGCAAATTTCAGCGGAGGCACAACAAAGCAATTCGAATTCGAAACAAAAGGCCGCGCCCGCCATGCCTCTTCGCCCCCTGCAATGACATGCAACATCTCGATGCACTCGGCGGCAAAAACCTCTTCCGTGAAAGACGTCCCAATATGCTTTGTCGTCCCCATAATCGACGCATAAAGGGTATTGATATCCATCTCGCGATTATCAGTCAGGTCACGGGCAACCATGCAGCGTTGAAAGAAATGAACATTGTCGAGGTGATCGGTGATCTTCGCGGCAGAGAATAAATCTGCGAGTGTGCTTTCATCATATTCGCCGGTTTCGATATTCGCGACATGCACCGCTGCGCCCGCCGTTCCATAATGAACGCGATGCCCGCCGGGGTGCAGGTCATGCTTCGGGTCACGGCCATGTAAAGTCAGATTACGGTTTGCATCTTTCAATGCCTTTTCGACTACAGCGCGTGGAAAGCGAATACGTTCATCATCCTCACTATAAACCGCGCCATACGCTGTCATCGCCGCGATGCCGCTTTCGGGTGCAAGCGACAGCCCGATCTCATCGAGAATCTGCAGGACGGTTTCGTGAATGCGTTGGACTTCAGCATCGCTGAGCGGTTTGTAACGGCCTCCGGTCATACCCGCGCGAATGGGGCGGCTATCTTCTGCAAGCGGCGCAGCGCGCAATGCTTTACGGGCCTCACGGCCTCCGGCACGGCGGGAAGAGCGGTTTTTAGTTTCTGTTGACATGATAAGCCTCGGTTTTCTGGAAGGGAAAGTGAGATCAGAAAATTCGAGGAGGGGCCTGCCTTGGGTGAGAAGGCGCTTCCGCTGAAAGCGTCGGTCGCACGGCAGCCAATCGGCAGAAAAACCGCGAAAAATTCATATCTATTGGGCGCTTACGCATATCGCCTCAACTTGTTATTTTGAAACAGATTGCCAGACCTCTATGCAACTGGCAAGCGTTCAAAGCGACATCAATGTCGCGAACAGGACACTTCCGTGAGGTAGCTTTGCCCGCCAAGAGTAGTCTGCGCCACAATTTTATCGCTTACAAAATCCCTGGCATTGACCCTTCGCGTGAGGATTCTTCGAGCCATTCCCACATATAGTTTGCGTATGATCGGAAACAGATGATCTCAAAGACATCTGGTTCCGCGTCTGATTGCCAGAATGCTGCCGCGATATGGCTGATACGGGTGCGACGTAGGTCACCGACCGTAAATTTATCCCGCGCCAAATCAACCGGAGCACCTTTGGCAATAACTTCGCGCGCCGCGCCGCCTTCAAGTTTAAACAGGGATCGGGCGTCAGATACGTCAACAGCAAGATGATGCTCACCAGCCAAGGCTTCATCAAGTTTTGCAGCCACCGCACCGCCTTCCCCGTATGGCATCAACAACAACAGCTCGTCTGTAGACATCCAAAGCACGCTGTCCGTTGCCTTTCGGACATCCGGCATATCAGAGCCGACAGCGCCTTTGACAGCAGCCGCTACAGTCGGATTCGACAGGTCAGCGCGCAGGGTCACCATGCCACGCAACGGCTGCACAGAGAGTTTCAGCCCATTTGCCCCCGTATCACTGACACCTTCAAGGATTGGGCGCGCTAGACTTAGATCAAGCTCAGACATCCTGACGCTCCCCTTTTTTGTCATAAAAGACAGGATCACAAATGACCGCGCGTACCGTCTTTTTCTTTGCCGTTGAGATTTGGATGACTTCACCAAACCGCGCACGACCGCCATTGATCAGCGCCATTGCAATCGAGCGTTTCAACGTTGGCGAAAAATAAGTCGAGGTGACATGCCCGATGGCTTTGCCATTCTCAACACCATGCGCCCCATCGGGTAGCACTTCATTCGGGTCTTCAGTCAACAAACCAACGAGCTGTTTGCGGTCAGGACGTGTCAGGTCAGAACGCTCCATCGCACGCTTGCCGATGAAGTCTTCTTTCTTTTTTGAGACCGCCCAAGACATGCCAACGTCATGTGCTGTGACCGTACCATCGGTTTCATCGCCGATAACCACGAACCCTTTTTCAGCACGCAAGATGTGCTGCGCCTCAGTGCCATAGACCCCGCCGCCCAGTTCTTCGGCCTTGGCGTGCAGTTTCTCCCACAGCGACAGACCAAACGATAGCGGCACGGCAAACTCGTAAGACAGCTCGCCGGTGAACGAAATTCGGAACGCCCGAACCGG
>CALKBI010000026.1 GCA_937990185.1 uncultured Neomegalonema sp.
TCGATTTCAGGCGCAGTGAACGTCCCTTTTGCACTACCCTTTGCAGCAAATGCACCGGCGAGATCGACTCCGGCGATATCCCCAATCGGTTCCAATTCACTGACATCAACGTCGTAGATCATATCCATCGTTTGCTCTGCCAAATTAACAGAGCCGGAAGCCGTTCCATTGCCCGCAGCGATATCAAACCGAGCACTCTCAAGACGCAGTGCTTTTTCTGATTGATTGAACGCGCCCTTGGCCGTTACTTCGGCGCGTGGTCCAACGAGGGCATTCAGGGATGGATCACCAAGATCAACGCCTGTTGCCTCAACGTCGATGTTGAATGGTGCAAATCCAGTGGGAGATTGTTTGATATCAATAGTGCCATTGATGGCATCGACAACGTAGTTTTCGTAGCGCAAGCCACGACCCTGAAGTGTTGTATCGATTTCAGGCGCAGTGAACGTCCCTTTTGCACTACCCTTTGCAGCAAATGCACCGGCGAGATCGACCCCGGCGAGATCTCCAATCGGTTCCAATTCACTGACATCAACGTCGTAGACCATATCCATCGTTTGCTCTGCCAAATTAACAGAGCCGGAAGCCGTTCCATTGCCCGCAGCGATATCAAACCGAGCACTCTCGAGACGCAGTGCTTTTTCTGATTGATTGAACGCGCCCTTGGCCGTTACTTCGGCGCGTGGTCCGACGAGGGCATTCAAGGATGGATCACCAAGATCAACGCCGGTTGCTTCAAAGTCAATATTGAACGGCGCAAATCCACTCGGGGATTGTTTGATATCAATCGTGCCATTCACGGCATCAACCGCGTAATTTTCGTATCGCACTTTTTCACCTTGGATCGTCGTGTCGACTTGTGGTGCGGTAAAACTGCCTTTTGCGCTGCCTCTTGCTGCGACTGAACCCGCGAGGTCTACCCCTACTACGTCACCAATAGGCTGCAGTTTGTCCACGTCGATATCATAGGTGAGATCTAGGGTTTCGTTTGATAGATCGACAGAGCCAGAGGCGGTTCCTTTAGCCGCTGCGACATCAAAACGGGCGCTTTCCAAGCGCAGTGCCTTTGCGAGTTGATTGAACTCACCTTTTGCTTTGATTTCAGCGCGAGGGCCGATCAAATCATTGAGTGATGGATCACCGAGGTCAACATCGCGCGCAATCACATCGATATCAAAAGGTGCATAGCCGATGAGTGCTTGTTTGACATCAAGGCGACCAGTAATTTCGCCAACACTATAATCGCCGTAACGAAGCTGATTACCGTCTAGATCAATGTCAATTTCCGGCGAGAAAAATGAACCTTTCGCGCTGCCGCCCGCTTTTATAGCGCCCGTCATTTCTGTGCCGATTAAACCACTCAATCCGCTGAGATCACTAGCATCGAGATCAAAGTTCAGGTCGAGATTACTGTTCAAGACATCAACATCGCCGCTCGCTGTCGCGTTGATCGTGCTGAGCTCAGCGGAAAAAGACTCAAGGGATGCACGTTTTTTGACAGGGTTGAACGTGCCCGATCCAACAATTTTCGGGGCGCCTCCGATCAAAGCATCAAGATCTGCATCACCCAATGACGGATTGCTCGCGGCCATATCTATCTGGAACGGTACATCGCCGTCTTCGTTCGCAGGTTCAGTCGTCAGATCGAGGTCCATTGCATCGACTGAGTATCCATAGAGATCAAGATTACGGATATCGGCACGCGTAGAAATCAATGGTGCAGTGAAGGGACCGGTCGCCGTACCTTCAGCATCAATGATGCCGCTCATCTCAACGTCGGCTGCTGCACCCAATGCGGCGAGGTCACGTGATTTGAGAGTGTAGGCTGCGTCGAGTGTTTGTTTGCGGAGGTGAACATCGCCCTTCAGAGTGAAATCCCCTGCTGCGATTTCTGCTGCGGAGTCTGATAAGGTCAGGAGTGACGTTGCGGTGTCGTATATGCCGGTTGCTTTGATTTCTGCTTCTGGCCCAACGAGTGCGGCTAATGTCGGATCAGGAGCGCGGAAGCCTTCAAGCTTTGATGTCATCGAAAATGGCGCGCGCAAATCTTTACGCATTTGTAGGCTTGAGGTGACTTCAGCGCGGGATGCGCCGTATCCCTCAGAGTCGATATCTGTCGCAACCGCTTCGATGTCAACTTTCGGTTCGGACAATGTGCCTTTCAGGATTGCCTTACCTTCGGCTCCGCCAAGCGTGGTTGGCTTGATTACCGGCGTGAGCCGTTCCGTATCTTTTAAACGCCAATCCAATTCTAAATCGACAGTGTCTGAAGGAATGGAGAACTGCCCTTTGGCTTCAGTGCGGACCGTCGCGCTTTCGAAAAATCCGCGTTCGATTTTCACGACGCCGGGGTCGGCTTCTACCAATAGAGCTTCTAAAACCGCTGTTTCACCAATAATTGCCGCATAGTTTGGGTCTTCAGATGAAAGCTGCGAAAGTTGTGCGTTTAAGAACAGCCGCTCAACACTCTCGCTGGTCAGGTTTTTGATTTTCAACGCTAGATCTGCTGCACCATCTACCGGCAGGCCGGCAGCGCGCATGAATGGTCCTAGGCGTGTCGCTGCGCCGGTAAGCTCTGCGTCGAGCGATCCATCTGATAAGTCATAATCAGCATTGCCTTCGAGATCGACGGTCTCTGCCGCGACTTCCACCGTCTCAAGTGCAACACGGTTCTCCGCCCCAAAAAATGCGCCATTGCCTGAAAACGACGGTGTTGCGCCGAGCGCCTCTTGCAAAGCGGCGTCTTTCAATGCAAGGCCGCCGGTTTTGGCCTCAAATGAAAATCGTTGTGTTTGCGAGGACGTGTCGCTTTGTGGCTGCGAATTTATCCGCAAATCCATTGCATCTACTGAGCCGAAGCCAGCGGTCAAGTCGCGAACGAGGGCGTCTACATCTACTTTTGGCGCGTTCAGCGCTCCAATAGCGGTCGCTTTGCCGGTGAGTGCTCCTATGCGAGCAGGCGCTATGACAGCGTTGAGGGCGTCAATTTTCTTTGCCGACCAATCAAATGCAAGATCAATTGTGTTGGCCGTTGGATCGACAGCGCCTTCGCCCTGAAACCCGAAGGCTTCGCTGTCAATTTGGAATTGATTGAGCAGATAGCCGCCTGAATCCGTTTGCTCCGCATCGAGTTTCAATCGAGCAGCATCCCCGAGCGCGTCGCGCCAGCGTCCGGCGGTCTTATCTCCGGGACTGACTTCGCCATCAAATGTGACCGCGATTTTGTCTTTCCATTGCGCGACGCCTTCGCCGTCTGCGATGCCGATTTGACCGATATCTGCATAAATTGAGAAGGGAAGCGATTCAGGATTACCTGACGCCGCCGCCGTGATTTCGAGCGCTTCGGTTTCGGGTAATCCTGCAATTTCTGAAACCAAACCGCCGGGGGCTTCTGCCGCCTCAAGCGAGAACGAAATATCGAGGTCGTCGAAGTCAATGCGCGTACCCAGATCAATCGAGTCTCCGGGACGGTCAAGGCGCTTGACCCCGAGTGTTGTTTCTTGAATGTCGCCTTTGTCTGAAAACCGACCTTCAATACGGGCTTCGATATCTTGTGGTAGTAAGCCGCCAGCGATGACCATGCGCTTTATCAACATGGTCTCTACGACCATTGTCACCGGAGGTCGCGGCCATGCAAAGTCGATTTGTGCTTCTTCACCCGGAGGATCGCCGCGTCCAATAGGAGCGCGTAAGACGTTGATTTCATCCGCTGAAAGAGTCTCGAAAACAAAGCGGCCACGTAGCAGTGATGTTGGATTCCAATCGACCAACAGCCCGTTGGCGTCGAGCCACACCCCGTCCGCATCCCGAATCTTCAGTGATGAGATTAAAGCAAACCCATCTTGTGGTTTCGTAACCTTGCCTAGCTCAATTTCGAATTCACCCGGCGCATTGATCTGGCGGACCGCGAATTGAAGGAGATCATTCCAAGCTTTTTCAGAATCAAGAAAAGCGTGAGCTGGCGTTGCAGCGCTGCCTAAGCCGAGCGCCAAAGTGCTTGCCAGTAAGGTTTTTTTGCACCATCGGACTACAAAACTTGTCATCAAAAAGCCTGCCCAATGCCAATGTAAAACTGGAAGGGTCGGTCGGCGTCCCTGCGATTAATTGGAACGGCTACGTCAACCCTGATCGGCCCGACTGGGCTGAAATACCGCAATCCGAGGCCTGCGCCATAGCGGATTTGATCGTATTCGCTGAAGAGTTCTTCACTGACGATACCCGCATCGACAAACGGGACAACGCCGAATGATCCGTAACGCAAGCGTAATTCAACGCTTAATTCCGCAGCGGTTAAGCCGCCGGTTGGATCGTCTTCATCATCAAGCGGTCCTGCAAAGCGGTTTTCAAACGCGCGAACAGAACCGCCACCGCCAGAGAAAAGCCGCCTGTTCGCGGGAACGCGGTCGCGGCTTTCTGCGAAGACTGCAGCGGTGCGAGCGCGTGTCGCTAAGACGTAATTTCTCTTGCGGTCGAATGGGATATAGGTCGATCCGCTAAGATCGACGATAACGAAACCAGCTTCCTGTTCATCAAAAAGCCCTGCCCAAGGTGCGACAACGGCAGACCCGCGTAAGCCTTCGGTTGGATCTAACAGGTCATCTGTGTTGTCGTATGCAAGCGTAAGGGGCAATCCGAAAAGATAACTGTCAAGAGTTTGGCCGTTCTCTCTTGTTTGCGCGGCCTCTAAACCTAGCCCGATTGACCCTTTTAGGTGCTCGGTAATTTGTTCTTCTATGCCAATCGTGCCTGTTGCTCCCAAGACATCGAAGGCTTCATCCTGTTCACGAAATACTTCAAAATTACCAACGAGATCGCGGGAAGGTTTTCCAAAACGCGGTTTGACGTAGTTAATCCCGGCGCTTTGACGATCCTGATCGATTTCCGTCGCTAAGGTGAGTTGTTCGTTTTGACCAAGTAAATTCCGATGTTCCCATTTAGCTGTTACTCCAGCCCCATCAGACGTTGAAAAGCTAACGCCGCCAGAGATCGTTCGGTGTTTGCCTTCTTCAGCAGTGATAAGGACCGGTGCTACATAAGGTTCATCGTCAGGATGATCTTCCGGTGGCGCAGAAGGGATTTCGACCGTGAGAGAATCGAATAATTGTGTGCCAGAAAGCGCGCGTTGGGCGTCGCGTAAGGTTCCGCGCGATACAGGGTCGCCTTTTTTCCACGTTATGAAGTCGCGTATGTATTTTTCTTCGACATCTCGTAAACCGACAATTTCAGTGTCGCCGTAGACAGTGAACGGACCAGCATCAAGTTTTGTAATGACATCAAGGGTGTCGAAGTCAAAGTTTGCTTCAGCTCTGCGTTTGCCCTTCTTGGCGTAAGGTCGCCCAACTCGGTTCAATGCACCAAGCGCGGCTTGTTCCGCGTCAACAACAGCGCGACCTTGGGCTGGTCCGCCTACATTAATTGCTGCTGCTTCTTGAACCCGTTCTTGAACATCAGAAGCGACCGCGGGTTCAATAATCACGCCTTGTCTGGCCAATGAATAGCGCGGGCCTTTACGGACAAAAATGTTGACGACGGGTTGTGTGACTGGATCGGCAATGTCGACAAAAACAGGATCGTCATCATTACCCGCTTCAAGCGAATTGGCGAGTTCCTCAGCCTTACGCGCAGCCTCTGATCCCGGGACTTCTTTCTCGAACTCATCGACGGTGATAACCGCCATGCCTTCGTAATAGCCCTCAGATTTCAGCGCACGTTCGACCAGTGCCACATCGGCAGTGGCTCGGCGCTTCAGCAGAGCGACTGAGGGAGGTGGATTGTCTTGAAGTTTATAAACCCGTGCCTGAGATTTGACGATCTCCAGCATTCTTTGGTTTTCTGCGGTTTCTTCGGGACTATCTCCAACACCTAAGCCCCGCACTGCGATCTCATAGTCGATCCCAGCTTGCGCGGTTGGATCTCCGGCTAGTTCAGGGTTTTCCGGGCCAAACAGACCAGAGAATCCGGGAGTGTCAGAGATTGAGTTACACCCGCTAGCAAACAGAGCGATACCAACCATAGCGGCGCGTGACGCCGCCCATGCATTTAGCATTTGGGCTTGATTGACCGTCAAAATCCGATCCGCCTCATCATATTGTCTTTTGTGGAGACAATAACGTTCGCAGCGACAGAGGCAATCTGAATAAAGTTTACGGCGTTTATGCTTGGTGAAATTTAGGGCTATTTCTTCTCAAACATGATTTTCGAAGGAATATTGCAGCTTTCGAGGGAAAAAGCCGCGATTCAGGTGTACCTATCGATTCAACTAATTGATTGATAGGTACACCTGAATCGCGGTGGATGCTTGGGCCGGCCGTGTTTTGCTCCAAGCTTGTATTTGGTTGGCCAGCGGCTGTGGGCCAACACCTTCTTTTTATACGGCTCTCTCAAGATCGACAGCGACCGCTTCAATTTCTGCGGCAGCCTTATCCAACATGTCGGATACTGCATGTTCCATCTCTGCGATGCGCTCGTCGGGTGCACCGCCGACGCCTGACTCTTTGAGTTTCGTGACTTCGGTCGTCAATGCTGTGACTTTTGCTTCGCTTTCTTGAAGCTCATCAGCAAGCATTAAGGCAGACATTACAAGCATTTGCGCTTCAGCCGAAGGCGTAGACGCTTTCCCAACTTTCACGGCGTGCGAGTCGATACGGCGCGATAAAGCGATCACATGCTCTTCTTCACCTGGACCGCAACTTAAGCGGTAGGCGCGTCCGTTAATTTCAACGTTGACCTGCGGCATTGACACCTCCGTCACCAAGAACGCGCTGCAGGGCACCAATTGCTTGATCAATTCGTTCGACTGCAACTGATCTTTCTTGTTCCGTCAACGGCTGTGCACGTTTGACCTTGTCAGCTGATTCCTTCAATGACGCCAGCGCAGCATTGAAGCGTTCGACAGACATTTCCAGCTTACTTGCTGACATGATCCGATCCCCGCATTCGATTCTTCCCTAAGGTTGCGTAACACAACCGCGTGGTCTTATGCCACTTGAAGGTCACTTTATAAATACATCATTTATCTTTATCATGCGACAGTCTGCGCCTGCCGCAAAGAGAAATCAGCAGACCCTTTGCACATCGGCATTCTCATGCTAACCGCATCGCCATCGGGTGGTGCTCGAATTTCTTTATAAACTTTAGGAGACAGTGATGACGGTGCGTGTTGCAATCAATGGCTTTGGGCGGATTGGCCGGAACGTCCTCCGTGCAATTTACGAGAGCGGGCGCACGGATATCGAGGTGGTCGCGATCAATGACCTCGGTCCAGTGGAAACAAATGCGCATCTTTTGCGCTACGACTCCGTCCACGGGAAATTCCCCGGCTCGATCAAAGTTGATGGCGATTCGATCAATTTGGGGCGCAATGCGATCAAAGTCACCGCTGTGCGCAATCCTGAGGAATTGCCTTGGAAGGAACAGGGCGTCGATATCGCTCTGGAATGTACTGGTATTTTTACCGACGCTGAGAAGGCTTCAATGCACCTAAAAGCTGGTGCGCGCCGTGTTCTAGTGTCTGCCCCGGCAAAAGGTGCTTCGAAGACGATTGTTTATGGTGTGAACCATGAGACGCTGGCAGATGATGATCTGATCGTTTCTAACGCTTCGTGTACAACAAATTGTCTCGCGCCTGTCGCCAAAGTGCTGAACGATACTGTTGGTATCGAAAGCGGCTTTATGACGACAATTCACGCTTATACCGGCGACCAACCAACGCTTGATACAATGCACTCTGACCCTTATCGGGGCCGGGCAGCAGCTGTTTCTATGATCCCGACATCAACGGGGGCAGCGAAAGCCGTTGGTCTGGTTTTGCCTGAGCTGGATGGAAAGCTAGACGGTACGGCGATTCGTGTTCCGACGCCGAACGTGTCAGTCGTCGATCTTAAAATCATTGCTTCGCGTGAAACAACAGTTGAAGAAATTAACCAAGCGATGATTGCCGCATCGAACGGAGCGATGAAGGGCATTTTGCAAGTCAATGATGAGCCACTTGTCAGCATTGATTTTAATCATGATCCGCATTCGTCGTCGTTCGCATTGCCGCAAACGAAAGTGCTTGATGGTCGCCTTGTTCGGGTACTGTCTTGGTATGATAATGAATGGGGCTTCTCTAACCGCATGAGCGATACCGCTGTTGCGATGGGTAAATTGTCGTAAATTTGCCCGAAATCTTTCGCAAGAACTTTGCAGATTGTCGCTGGAGAAGGGCGTTCGCTTTTTTCCGGCGGCAGTGTTATCGCACTGTGACCGTGGGAGCTTAGAGGATGGTTTTTAACCGATTAAGCCGAGGCGCACCTTTTGCGCTGACCGCCGCATTGATTTCGTCATCGGTGGCAGCGCAAGGCTGTTTGAAACCAGCCCCTCCCGGAGTGCCTGATAAAAGCAACCTTGATGCAGCCACACGCAATGCGGTGACGGCACAAATAGATGCTTATATCGCGACGATGAACCAGTACCTCGCTTGCCTCGAACAATCTGATGCGGTTGCTCGCGCCGAAGCAAAGCAGATCCTCGATCGCTGGGCCGCTCCAGCCGTCACTGATATTCAAGTCGTGACGGATTAATCGGAAACGTAAATACTTATCTGAATTACTGACTTCGCTTAGGTGAACGGCGAGGTTGATACCACCGCGCGTGCCTATCTCTTGGCAGGGCTGTAGGTATCCGGTATGGCAAACGCATCTCTATGCAAATACCGGAATCCCTATGACACACCGCAGCCTCGCCGATGTTGACCTGTTCCAAAAGCGCGTCTTGATCCGCGTTGATCTCAATGTGCCTGTCGATGGAAACCGTGTGACGGATGACACCCGCATCCGCCGTATTCTACCGACTGTCGAAGCCGTGGTTGAAGCGGGTGGAAAACCCATTCTGTTGGCGCATTTCGGTCGCCCAAAAGGTCAGCGTGTCGCGGAGATGTCCTTGGCTATTGTCGTTGATGCTCTCGCGAATGCCTCGGGACGCGCGGTTAAATTTGCAGAAGATTGTATCGGTGAGGCGGCGGCGCAGGCGGTTTCTGCGCTTGGCGATGGCGAGATCTTACTTCTTGAAAATACACGCTATCATGCGGGCGATGAGAAAAATGATGCGGAGTTTGCAAAACAATTGGCGGCGAATGGTGATGTTTTCGTAAGCGACGCTTTCTCAGCGGCACATCGTGCACATGCGTCGACTGTCGGTCTTGCTGATCATTTGCCAACAGTTGCCGGGCTGGGGATGGCGGCAGAATTATCTGCTTTGGAGAATGCACTTTCGACTCCAGTGCGACCTGTCGTTGCGGTTGTTGGCGGCGCAAAGGTTTCGACGAAACTCGATTTGATCGGTAACTTGCTTGAGAAGGTCGATGCTGTTGTGATCGGTGGCGGTATGGCGAATACTTTCCTTGCGGCTCAGGGCCATTCGGTTGGTAAGTCTCTTTGTGAGCATGACATGCTCGATACAGCCCGTGAAATCATGGGACGCGCTGAAGCGGCGAAGTGTGATCTTATCCTGCCGTCTGATGTTGTCGTAGCCGAAGCGTTTGCTGCGAACGCGCCTAATAAAACTGTCTCTGCCAATGCTTGTCCGGAAGATATGATGATCCTCGATGCTGGCCCCGTGAGTGTTGCCACTATCATTGAGCGATTTAAGGCGTCGAAAACCCTCGTTTGGAATGGCCCGCTCGGTGCTTTTGAGATTGAACCGTTTGATATGGCGACCAATGCGGCTGCAAAAGCTGCCGCTGATTTAACCGAATCCGGTGCTCTTCTCTCCGTGGCTGGAGGCGGCGATACTGTCGCAGCTTTAAATGCCTCTGGATCAGGAGAGCGATTTAGTTATGTTTCTACTGCTGGTGGTGCTTTTCTTGAATGGCTCGAGGGTAAAACGCTACCCGGCGTTGCTGTGCTGGAGGGATAGCCTCTTGCTTTGTTGAGTTTGTGGGAGGGCTAAAATGGAATCTGCATTGTTTATTGCACCGATGATGATGTCATTCATGATGAGTTCCGTGGCGCCTGTAGCCTTGTTCGCAGCGGGTGGTGATTTAGACAGCGAACGCATTGCGCGCGGTGTGGCTCAGGTAAGCGTCATGAGCATGCGGTCCGTCATGGATATGACCTATGACGATTTGGTGCTGAATGACCGGACAGGTGATTTCAGCATCCGAGGTATTGAGGTCACGTTGCCGGAGGTGGCTGGCGTACCCGGTTGCACAGTCAAAGTTGATGCGATGACGGTGATAGGGCTTGATCGTCCTGACAGCTTGTCATTCGCGTCCGAAGGCGATGGAATCGAGGTCAATCCGGCATGCGCAGGTGAGCAAAGTGCCATTATTCAGTCAATGCTTGGGCCGGATGCGATGAATGTGACGCATTACTCGGCGACGACGAGTTATCGCATCGGGCACTCTTCACTCGAGTATTCAGTGTTGCTTGAAACCGCTGCTGCCGGCTCAATTTCGATCAACACGCAGCTGGAAGGTCTGCATTTTGAACTCGACAACCGCGGTGAGCCAATACCGCATGGCGAAGTCACTCAGATCGAAGTAACGCTCCAAGATACCGAGGCCTTGCGCGCGCTTTTACCGATTTTTGGATTGGATGCTGATCCGGTGGCAATGGCTACCGGAGCTATGGGGGGTGTTTTATCTGAAGGGGGCATTTCAGATGCAGAGCGTGCTTTAATTGATTCAGCCAATACGGAGCTTGCCCGCGTCATTGAGGATGGCGGTTCAGTAACTTTACGTTCCGGTCAGGGCGTTGCGGTTTCATTCAACGAATTCATAGGAACGGATGGACCTGAAGACCTGGTTGAGTTGCTAAAACCTGTTTTTTCTTCGGCGCTTGTTGGTGCTGATAACTTGATCTCATCCGAAATGTTGAAGAGGGCATTGGCGGCCCCAGAAGATTTAAGCCCGAATGACCAACTCCGCGTGGCTAAGGCACTTGCATCCGGCGAGGGCGCTCCCCGTTCGGCAGCTAAGGCTGCTGCATTGCTTCTACCACTGGCTGAGGGTGGTAACTCGGAAGCTGCTCTGAATTACGCCAGCCTTTTGCATGGGCAAGGTGACGATATGAGCGCGGCTTATACCTATGCACTTGCTGCAGGCGAGGCAGGTGAAACGGGGGCGCGCAATATTCTCGACCGTATCGAGTCAGATTTGGATTTGGAGACTATCTTAGATCTTCAAGCGAGCAGGGTGGATGGTTTAATCGAACCGACGGCGGATGTTGCTTCGCTTCGTAATGCAGCACGGCAATACGCGAATGGGCGCGGGGCATCGCGAAATTATGGTCATGCTTTGCTGTTGGCAACGCTTGCCGCTGCGGGAGGTGATCACAGTTCGCGATTGCTGGCTGAACGTCTCTCGGCTCAGTTCGAAAAAGACGAAGATGTTGCCATTTGGGAAACATTAAAAGCCGCTCAGGCTGAGAAGGCTTTGTCGCTATGGGCCGATGGTTTTGGCGATGGTTTCGGCACAAAATAGATGTGCTGACGTGTGCGAGGCTAGGACATGAAGCGGCTTTTAAATCGGTTATCTTCGGGCGGGCCTGTTCCATTTGCATGGAGCGGGTTAACCGACCCACGCTATCTGGAAATGATCGCTGGATACGCATTCGATGCCGTACTGTTGGATATGCAGCACGGATTTTTCGATGAAACGAGCGTGCAAAATGGCATTGCAACGGTCGCTGCCAAAGGCAAAGCGCCCCTCGTTCGTATTCCAGTTGGACGTTGGGATACTGCGTCGCGGGTAATGGATTTTGGTGCGTTGGGCGTTATCGCTCCGATGATCAACAGGGCGGAGGATGCCGAGGCTTTCGCAAAGTCAATGAAGTATGTCCCGCGCGGAGAGCGCTCGTTCGGGCCTAGCCATGCCGCCGCGACTTACGGTGTGAGCGTTCCTGATTATCTGGATGGTATAGATGGGGCGTCACTCGCATTGGCGATGATCGAAACCCGAGAAGCAGTGGCTGCTGTGGATGAAATCCTCGCTGTCGACGGGATTGATGGCGTACTGATTGGTCCCGGTGATTTGTCTATTTCGATACGCCAAAACCGCATACCCGACGCATACGGGCCGGATTCAATCGACGCTGTAAAAACCATTATTTCAGCAGCAAAATCCGCTGGAAAGCGTGCGACAGCTTTTGCTTTGACGCCAGAACACGCCAACATGCTGGCAGGATTGGGCGCGGATATGATCTCGATTGGAATTGACGAAACCTATCTCGAAAAAGGCGTCGCTGCTCATCTGAATGAACTGAACTTCGTGTCTTAGACAGTGCTTTAAGTCTGTGTTCTTTGCGAAATTCCGCCTCAAGACAAACGTTCCCGCGCGCCATCCATCTGAATAGTTGCTGTTATAATCACTGGAATGGTGCCCGGGGGGAGCGTCTAGCGACGTATCATGCCGCTTCTCAGTAATGCGGAAAACTACAATAATCTATATCGAACAGAGACATAGATCTCGGTTCATTTTTCAGTTCATCACTTGTTGTTTCATATATGTTCTTGCCCTTGCGCGTCTCGAAAGGTGGGCTATAGGGTGGGCTGTGTGTTCTTGGTATGTTTCAATTCATAAGGTGAACATCTATGCGAGCCATCAACCGCCTTTCCGCCCTATCCGTCAAGAGTCTTCCTGCTGGTAAGCATGCAGACGGTGGGGGGCTGTGGCTTGTAAAGCGCGACGATGGTGGCGGTAAGTGGATCTATCGATATGCGATCAAGGGTAAACGCCGGGAGATGGGATTGGGCTCGATCCGCTTCGTTTCCCTGAAGGAGGCGAGGGGTGAAGTCGAGCGTTGGCGTAGGCTGGTCGCCGCTGGCAAAGATGCAATTCGCCAACGTGATCGCGAGCGCCGAGAGGCGGAAGTCGCCAAACCGACTCTTGAGGCGGTCGCCAAGGCGTGTTTCGAAGCACGCAAGGCAGACTTGAAAGGCGATGGGATGGCTGGTCGGTGGTACTCGCCCCTCGAACTCCACGTCATGCCGAAGATCGGTGATGTCCCGATTGAGGAGGTCACGCAAAACGACCTGAAGGATGTGCTCGCGCCCATCTGGCACAGGAAAGCTGAGACGGCTCGGAAGGCGATGAACCGTTTGACCATTGTCTTCCGGCATGGGGCCGCGATGGGATTGCCGGTCGATATGCAGGCAACGACCAAAGCCAAGGCACTTTTGGGTGCCCAAAGGAAACAGTCAAAGCATATTCCATCGATGCCGTGGCACGAGGTTCCGGATTTTGTTCGCTCGCTGAAAGATGGTGGAATGGTCGAGCAGTGTCTGATTTTTCTTATCCTGACAGCCTGTCGATCGGGAGAAGTTCGCGCGGCGACTTGGGATGAGATCGATTTAACTTCGAGTCTTTGGACGATCCCCGCTGATCGAATGAAAGCGCAGAAAGAGCACCGGGTGCCGTTGGTTCCCAAGGCCATCGAAGTCCTGGACCGTGTTCGTCCTTATGCGCGCGGCGGCTTGGTCTTTCCGTCTCAGCGAAAGGGCTGCGTGTCGGATATGGCGATGGGAATGCTGATGCGCCGTCGTGGTTTGGATTACCGTCCGCACGGCTTTCGCTCATCTTTCCGCGACTGGTGTGCCGAGGAGACGGATGTACCGAGGGAGGCCGCGGAAGCCTGCCTCGCCCATACCACCGGATCGGAGGTCGAAAGGGCCTATCGCCGGACCGATTTTCTAGAGCGGCGGACGAGGCTCATGCAGCAGTGGGCTGAGCACTGCGGTAAGCCGAGCCCATTCCCGCTGTCTCGTCGTGGCGTTGACCAAGTGGCTGCAGTGAGCCGAGATTGATTTTTTGGTCATAGAGTATCAAATGGGCGACATGCACTCGGTCAACGCGCTGATTCAGCAATGATACACAACCTTCTTCCTCTAGCAGCCTTGCTTGCAGGGTCGGGCTTTCTCTTGTTTGCTGGTGGAGTGAACGGGTTAATCCTGCCAGTTCGAGGCGAGATCGAAGGTTTTACATCCGCATCGCTTGGTCTTCTTGGAACTGGTTGGGCAATTGGGTATGTCCTGGGTTGCGTCAGAACCCCCGCTATGGTCGCCCGGGTAGGACATATTCGAGCGTTTGGTGCGATGTGTGCCATTGCAGGCATCGCTGTTCTTCTGTCTCTCATTATGATGACGCCGCTGGTGTGGATACCCCTTCGCGCGGTGTCCGGATTCTGTTTTGCCGCCGCAGCGATGATCGTAGAAAGCTGGCTTAATGAGCGTGCAGATACGGCGTCTCGTGGACGTGTCTTCGGGATCTATACGATGGTCAATCTGGCGGCGACGACAGCCGGTCAGATGGTATTGACGCTAGGTGACGCTCGCGGATATTTTTTCTTCGTGCTCGCGGCGATTGTCTATTCCTTAGCGCTTCTTCCAACTGCGATCACAGCAACCACGACACCTACACCCCTGACCACAGTAACGCTCGATATTCGGGGGTTGTGGAAAAACTCGCCGATTGCAGTCTTTGCCGTCCTAATGGTCGGAGTCGCAAACGGCTCGTTTGGGACTCTCAGTGCCGTTTACGCCGCCAAGATTGGTCTATCGATCAGCGATGTCGCGCTTTTTGCCAGCCTGCCAATTCTTTCGGCTGCAGCAATGCAAATACCCGTGGGGATTGTTTCGGATAGATGTGACCGGCGGTTGGTGCTGATTGGTGTAATACTGGTAGCATTGATTGCAGATGCCACGTTTCTCTATGGCGATCTTGCAAGCTGGTGGGCCATCATGGCGTGTGGAGCTCTTTTCGGCGCCGCAATCTTTTCAATGTATCCGGTTATTGTTGCCCACGCGAACGACCATGCTCCGGCCGGAACATTTATTCAGGTCAGCGGCGGTCTTCTGCTCGTGTTTGGTGTTGGAGCAATTTTTGGTCCTACGATCGCGGGATTTGCCATGACGGGTTTCGGGCCGCAGAGCCTATTCGCAATCATCGGAATCTCTCATATTCTTATGCTTTTTTACACCCTTGTCCGGCTCAAGCGCTCGGCTCCGGTCGCCGTTGACGATAAAGGCAAATTCCGCGCCGCGCCGTTGGCGCGGACGAGTACGCCGGAGACGGCTGCGCTTGCCGCAGACCATGTGGAACTTGAGGCTGATAGGGAAGCAAGTCATCTTGAAAGCTTGCCAGAATCCGATGCGGACGAAACATCTCATTAGGTGCTCGACCCTTTTTGTTAGCTGGGTCCCGTGTGATTGACTATCGGTGGCGCTTCGACATGGCTGCAATCGTCGCGCGGAAGGTTTCCTACGTCCAACTTGTGACGCGATGTGAAGAAAGCACTGGACGCCGCCGGAGCGAAGCAAGAGCGGCCCGCGATTGCTCGCGAGGCCGCTTTTCGTGGAGGCTTAGCCTCAGTCCTGAGGGTTCCAGATGAGGGCGAAGGTGTCGTCGTCTTCAGCTCCTGCGGCGCGGCCCAGATTGGCGTAGAGGCGGCGGGGTCCGAACTCGGGTTGAGCGAGGCTTAGCGAGACGTAGTCTTTGCCGGAACTTTTGGCGCGGCGGGTCCAGCCTGCGCCGATCTCGGAGCCCTTGGAGAGCACGCGGAAGTCGGG